>NZ_CABHMZ010000012.1 GCF_902167705.1 Streptococcus constellatus
CCACGAAAATGTTTAGCTTACAGAACTGCTTATGAAGCTCTAGTGGATGAGTTAGAGTAAATGTTGCACTTATTCTTGCAATTTATCATAAGAATAAACACCAGAGCAACGCACAGAAACATCCACATCTAAGCCGATTTTTGAATCCACCACACGAAATGGATCGGATTTGGAGTGCCAAATTTATTATCAATCAGTTCTTTGGTATTGAAATAGTAAACACGCTGATCTTTGCCTGTATCACTACCATAAGTGAAACGTTTTCCAATTTGTTTAAAAGTTTCCTTAATGGAATCGCCTAAATTGCCTGTAAAAATGCTCGGCTCGCTAGAGGTGTCATAAGTGAACTGACCAGGTTCAGCACAGACTTCAACAATTTTTCCCTGCTCGACAATCATCATACACTGACCGTCTGCAACAGCAATTCCAGAACCATTCGAAATAATGTTGTCACTGCCCTTCGTATTGGATGAACGTCCAGATACTTGCTTTTGTCCTTTGACCACCATGACGGACTTGTCCATGGTATCACAGTAAAAGAATTCTTTCCATTGGTCAGCCAATACACCGCCTACGGCACCAATTCCTGCTTTAATGAGTCCCATAAGAATCTCCTTTCTCTCTTTAAAAAGCATGTTTCCGTTACCTTAAACTGTACTACTGAACGACATCATCTCCTTTGTCATAAATTTGTGAGTTTTTACAAAAAATCATACGCTAACTAGCAATATTTGTCTTTTTATCGCAATATAATTAGCTGTATGAAAGCGCTTTATCTTCAAAACTATTTTACCATATTTTTATAAAATTGTAACTATCAAAAATATGAAAACTATTTTTTGATTTATAAAACACCATGACCTAATCGTACAAATAAAAAAACGAATAATTCCGATGTTCTGACTGACAGAAAATCGAAACTGTTCGTTTTTTGTATGATTTTTATGCAACTCCTCTTAGATTTCATTTCTTGAAATCATTGTAGAGCAGACACTGAACTGCTATCTCACTTAAAGTAATATGACATTACAATTTTTCAGGAACAGCTGCAAGTAATTCTTGAATAGCTGCTTGATTGCTTCCTCCAGCCATAGCCATATCTGGTTTACCACCACCACGACCAGCTACGATTGGAGCAAGTTCCTTGATTAAATTGCCAGCATGAATATCTTTTGTTTTGCTAGCCACAAGGACATTAACTTTCTCACCAATGGCTGCCACAAGAACAAGAACGTCTGAGTAGTCTTTTTGTTTCCAAGTGTCTGCAAAAGTGCGTAGAGCACCTGCATCGGACACAGAAACTTGGCTGGCAATAAAACTATGACCATTAACTTCTTGAACATTCTTGAAGACTTCACCTGAAGCAGCGGCTGCTGCTTTTTCTTTCAGTTCAGCATTTTCTTTTTGCAATTGGCGAAGTTGTTCTTGCAAGGCTTCAACCTTACGCGAAACTTCTTTCATTTGTGGGACTTTCAATGTCGTTGCAATAGCTTTCAAAGCATCTTCTTCCTCACGATACGCTTCAAATGCTTCTTTGCTCGTCACAGCGAGGATACGACGAGTTCCTGAGCCAATTCCTTCTTCCTTGACAATCTTGAAAAGACCAATTTCAGAAGTATTCTTCATGTGAGTACCACCACACAGCTCAATAGAATAATCTCCAATTGTCACCACACGAACTTCTTTGCCGTATTTTTCACCGAAGAGAGCCATTGCTCCCATTTCTTTAGCCGTATCAATGTCTGTTTCAATCGTTTTGATGTCAATGGCTTCCCAGATTTTTTCATTGACTTCTTGCTCAATGCGACGGAGTTCTTCTGCTGTAACTGCTTGGAAATGAGTGAAGTCAAAGCGAAGAAATTCTACTTCATTGAGAGAGCCTGCTTGCGTTGCGTGTTTACCTAAAACATTGTGAAGAGCTGCATGGAGCAAGTGTGTCGCTGTGTGATTTTTCATAACACGGTGACGACGGTTGTGGTCAATTTCCAGCTTATATTCTTGGTTTAGTGTGAGTGGTGCTACCACTTCTACCGTATGGAGCGGTTGTCCATTTGGCGCCTTTTGAACATCTATGACTTGTGCAATGAGATTACCTGCAAGGTCAAAGATTTGTCCGTGGTCCGCTACTTGTCCACCCATTTCAGCATAAAATGGCGTTTCTGCAAAAACGAGGTAAGCCTTACCAGAAGTCACTTCTTCTACTTCTTTATCATCTGCCACAATCGCAACCAACTTCGCAGATAAATCTTCTTTTTCATAGTTAAAGTGGCTTTTAGCTGTAATGTTTTGCAAGGTTTCATTTTGCATGCCCATAGATCCACCTTTAACAACACTAGCCCGTGCGCGGTCTTGCTGCTCTTTCATAGCAACTTCAAAGCCTTCGCGGTCTACTGTCATACCAGTTTCTTCAGCAATTTCTTCGGTCAATTCTACTGGGAAGCCATAGGTGTCGTACAGTTTAAAGACATCCGTTCCTGAAATAACAGACTGTCCTTTTGCCTTTAACTCTTCCACAATGCTTTGTGCAAAGTGTTGACCTGAATGAAGCGTGCGAGCAAAAGATTCTTCTTCACTTTTGATGATTTTTTCGATAAAATCTTGCTTTTCAAGCACTTCTGGATAATAGCTTTCCATAATTTTTCCGACAGTTGGAACGAGTTTGTAAAGGAAAGGCTCATTGATTCCTAATTTTTGACCATGCATAGAAGCACGACGGAGCAAGCGACGCAGAACATAGCCACGTCCCTCATTTCCTGGAAGCGCACCATCGCCAATAGCAAATGACAGAGAGCGGATATGGTCTGCAATGACCTTGAAGCTCATATTGTCACCATCTGGATTGTAATTCTTACCAGATAACTTCTCTACTTCACGAATAATCGGCATAAAGAGGTCTGTTTCAAAGTTAGTTTTTGCCCCTTGAATAACAGCTACTAAGCGCTCTAGACCTGCACCCGTATCAATATTTTTGTGAGGCAACTCCTTATATTCACTTCGTGGAACCGCTGGATCAGCATTGAATTGAGACAAAACGATATTCCAAATTTCAATATAACGATCATTTTCAATATCTTCTGCAAGCAAACGAAGTCCTTGATGTTCAGGGTCAAATGCTTCCCCACGGTCAAAGAAGATTTCTGTATCCGGTCCAGAAGGCCCTGCACCAATTTCCCAGAAATTATCTTCAATTGGAATCAAATGACTTGGATCGACACCGATTGAAACCCAACGATTATAAGAATCATGATCGTCTGGATAATAAGTCATGTAGAGCTTATCTTTTGGAAAATCAAACCACTCAGGACTAGTCAAGAGCTCAAAAGCCCATTCAATCGCTTCATCACGGAAATAATCACCAATAGAAAAATTTCCTAACATTTCAAACATAGTATGGTGACGCGCTGTTTTTCCGACATTTTCAATATCGTTCGTCCGAATCGCTTTCTGTGCATTGGTAATCCGTGGATTTTCTGGAATAATAGTACCATCAAAATATTTTTTTAATGTTGCTACGCCAGAGTTAATCCATAATAGGGTCGGGTCATTGACCGGTACTAGACTAACAGACGGTTCTACAGCATGACCTTTTGAAGCCCAAAAATCCAACCACATTTGGCGTACTTGAGCACTTGATAATTGTTTCATATTTTTTCTCCTTAAAAATTTCTCTAACTGATTTTCCTATTGCCGCTCTCTAACTCGAAGAACTACTTTCAAGAGCCTCTACATAGTCAATGGCTACACACAAAGAGATGACTAAATCAGCGTAAGCATCTTCATAAACTACAACTTGATAAGTGGACATCAGGTGCAAGAGCTCTTTTGAAATCTCTGCAATCACTTGTCCCTGCGCATCCAGCAAGCGAAATTCCAAATCCCAGATATTGCCTTCTACGCGCAGACCTAAGTTATCAAATTCATATTTGTCTCGTAAAAAAGTAAATTTTTTACGGATGATAAATTGCAAGAATAAGTGCAACATTTACTCTAACTCATCCACTAGAGCTTCATAAGCAGTTCTGTAAGCTAAACATTTTCGTGG
>NZ_CABHMZ010000013.1 GCF_902167705.1 Streptococcus constellatus
ATGGGAGTAGCTCATAGTTTTTCCTCGGGTTCTGTTTGTGTGGTTACTTACAGTTTACACCAATGAAACGCTATGAGTTTTTTTGTTGAACTATATTTTACAATTTATCGATTCAAAAACATTCTAAAATATGATATACTAAAAAGCAGTTAAATTTGTAGATTTTTTCTAAAGATAATAGAGAAAGTTAGGTATAAAAATGCTAAAGCAACAAATCATTCTTCTTTACGGTGGTCGCAGTGCGGAAAGAAAGGTCTCTGTCTTATCAGCTGAGAGTGTCATGCGTGCGATTAATTATGACAAATTCTTTGTGAAGACTTATTTTATCACACAAGCAGGTGACTTCATCAAGACGCAAGAATTTTCAAGCAAACCTACCGACGATGAAAAATTGATGACAAATGATACCGTCATTGAAAGTCAAAAGATTAAACCAAGTGATATTTACGAAGAAGGGGCAGTTGTGTTTCCTGTTCTTCATGGTCCAATGGGAGAAGATGGGTCTATCCAAGGATTTCTTGAGGTGTTGAAAATGCCTTATGTAGGTTGCAATATCCTTTCTTCTAGTGTTGCTATGGATAAAATCACGACAAAACGAGTGTTAGCTTCTGCTGGCATTCCGCAAGTACCGTATGTAGCAGTGGTGGAAGGGGAAGACATAGAAGAAAAAATTGCAGAAGTAGAAGCAAATCTGACTTATCCAGTCTTTACAAAACCGTCAAATATGGGCTCTAGCGTTGGCATTTCTAAGTCTGAGAATCAAGATGAACTGCGCTCTGCTCTTGAGCTGGCTTTCAAATATGATAGCCGTGTCTTGATTGAGCAAGGTGTCAATGCGCGTGAAATTGAAGTTGGTTTACTTGGAAATGAAGGAGCCAAAAGCAGTTTGCCAGGTGAGGTAGTGAAGGATGTTGCTTTTTATGACTACGAAGCCAAGTACATTGACAACAAAATTACGATGGATATTCCTGCAAAACTCTCTGAAGATGTTATTGCCGCTATGCGTCAACATGCAGAAAAAGCTTTCCATGCTATTGGTGGTGTCGGTTTAGCTCGCTGTGATTTCTTTTATACCGACAAGGGTGAGATTTTCCTCAACGAACTGAACACGATGCCAGGTTTCACTCAATGGTCTATGTATCCACTACTTTGGGAAAACATGGGCATTTCTTATACAGATTTGATTGAGAAATTAGTACTTTTAGCTCAAGAAACGTTTACAAAACATGAAAAACATTTGTTGTAAGACAAGATTAAAAGAGCCGAAAGGTTTTTTTTCTATTGTTTTAGTATGTCTTTGACGAGTATATGTAAAAGTCGGTTTTTCTGTGGTATAATGAGAGAGTTAGAGATATTTAATATAGGGGACAAAAATGCAATTAACGTTCTATGAAGTAGCTTCTGTTTTAAAAGCCAAAAATGATGTTCATCAATTTCCAGATTGTGCATTTGGAAAGGCAGAATTTGACAGCCGATTGATTGAAGAGGGAGATTTATTTTTGCCTCTTAAAGGTGCGCGTGACGGGCATGACTTTATTGCGACAGCATTTGAAAAAGGTGCTGCGGCAACCTTGTCAGAAAAAGAATTGGGTGACTATCCTTATATTTTAGTTGATGATGTATTGGCAGCGTTGCAGCGTTTGGCACAGTATTATCTGGAAAAAATGAAGGTAGATGTCTTTGCAGTTACGGGTTCTAACGGTAAGACGACGACCAAAGATATGCTGGCTCATCTGTTATCAACGACTTATAAAACCTATAAAACACAGGGGAATTACAATAATGAAATTGGTCTTCCTTATACAGTTTTACACATGCCAGATGACACCGAAAAGTTGGTTCTGGAAATGGGACAAGATCACATGGGAGATATTCATCTCCTATCCACCATTGCTCAGCCAAAAGTAGGTATTGTGACGCTGATTGGTGAAGCACATCTAGAATTCTTTAAAAGTCGTCATGAAATTGCAAAAGGAAAAATGCAAATTGCTGACGGCATGAAAGACGGGGCTCTTTTGGTTGTTCCAGCGGACAAGATTATCAATGATTTTCTACCAAGTCAGCAAAATGTAGTCCGTTTTGGTCCAGACGAAGATATTTTCCTAACAAAATTAGAAGAACGAAAAGATAGTTTGACTTTTGAGACCAATTTCTTAGATAACGCTATTGACCTTCCGGTAACTGGAAAATACAATGCGACCAATGCCATGATTGCAGCTTATGTAGCCTTAAAAGAAGGGGTAACAGAAGAGGACATTCAAAAAGCCTTTTTGACACTTGAATTAACACGGAACCGTACTGAATGGAAAAAGGCTAAAAATGGAGCAGACATCCTCTCAGATGTTTACAATGCCAATCCAACAGCTATGCGTCTGATTTTGGAGACTTTTTCAACGATTCCTTGTAATGAAAATGGTCGAAAAATGGTTGTTTTGGCTGATATGAAAGAGCTGGGAGCTGATTCTAAACAAATGCACGGAGCTATGATTACCAGTCTCAATCCTGATGTTCTGTCAGAAGTTTTCCTCTATGGTGAGGATATGGCGGCTCTCTTTGCTTATGCTCAGGAAATCTTTCCGCCGGAGAAAGTCCATTATTTAGTAAAAAATGCTGAAAAAGATCAGTTTGCTGACTTGCTAAAAGCTGTTAAAGCAACTCTGAAACCAGCAGATCAAGTGTTGATAAAGGGGAGCAATTCTATGAATTTAGCCACTCTAGTGGAGAAATTGGAGAATGAAGAGTAATCGTCAAGTACAGTATCTTGCTCTTCTTCGCGGCGTCATGCCAACAGGACCAAATCGGATTCCTAAGATGAGTGATTTGGTTCAAATGTTGGAACAATCTGGTTTAGACAATGTTTCAAGCTATATTCAATCAGGCAATGTCATTTGCAAAACGAGTATGTCCGCTGAAGAACTGGCTCAGCACATTCATCAGTTGATTTTGGAGAAAATCGGTGCGAATTTATCCATTATCATAAAGGAAAAGTCAGATTTAGAAAAGGCTGTCCTGCAAAATCCTTTTCCTAGGGAATTGGACCAGTCGAGGATTCATTTGTTGTTTACAAATAATGTTTTATCTACAGAGAGACTCAAAGAAGTGGCAGAAGTGAGCTTTACAGATGAAATATTTGTAACTGGAGAAACTTGTCTTTATATGTATTTGCCAAAAGATGCCAGAAAAAAGAAGTTGAATAATAATTTTCTTGAAAAGAAGTTAGGCATTGTCGCCACAACAAGAAAATTAAGTGTCATAAAAGAATTAACCAATAGGATGGATTAGTAGGAGATGAATCTACAAGAATTATTTACAAGTCATAAAACAGAGCCACCACAATTAAGCCCGTTTTGGTATGGAATGATGTTTTTGGGAATGATTTACGTCATGTATAGTGCTGTAAAATATCATCAAGACAAACGTTATCAAATCTTTTTGAAATGTGTACAGGGGTTACAGATTCTAGTTCTTTATAGCTGGTATGTCACAACCTTATCACCAATCTCTGAGGCACTTCCTTTTTATCATTGTAGATTAGCGATGTTTGCTGTTTTGCTTTTGCCTGATTCTTCAGTTTATAAGCAATATTTTGCTCTTTTAGGGGTATTTGGTCCAATCTGTGCGTTGGTTTATCCGATATTTGATCCATTTGCTTTCCCTCATATCACCTTCGTATCCTATCTGATTGGTCACTATGCTCTTTTGGGGAATTCTCTCACGTATTTGATGAATCATTATGATAGTGAGCAGTTGAGTTTACGGCGAATTGTAGAGATTAGTTTTGGAATGAATCTTTTATTACTATTTGTGAACCTTGTTAGTGGTGGAAATTATGGATTTTTGAAAGTGCCACCTCTGGTGGGAGACCATGGAATGATGGGCAATTATATTTTTGTTTCATTGACCTTGATTTTGGCCATTTGGTCGATTTCTCTTGTCTTTAAACAAATTAGGCAAGAACAAGAAGAAACAGTAAGGCAGGAAAACTAAGTTATGATGAATAATTTTTTTACAACTCAGACAACAGAGCCACCTCCAATACCGCTATTTTGGTATGGGTTGATGATTACCCTTATCTTACTGTCTATTTATGCGGCGGTGAAATATCATGACAATCCACGCTTTATGAAAACTTTTAAATGGCTTCAGATTGCACAGTTGGTTGTTCTTTATATGTGGTATGTTGGCTTTCGGTTGCCATTTGCTAATAGTTTGCCTTTTTATCATTGTCGTTTAGCCATGCTTGCTGTTGTTTTTTTACCAGACAAATGGCGGAGCAAGCAGTATTTTGCTCTAATGGGTGTAAGCGGGGCAGTTTTTGCTCTAGGCTATCCAGTCTTTGACCCTTATGATTTTCCGCATATTACAAGCTTTTCTTTCCTGCTTGGTCACTATGCTTTGCTGGTCAATTCGCTAGTGTATCTGATGAATCACTATGATAAAAAGTTGCTAAAAAAGTATATAATTGTTCTTTTCACTTTTGGACTGGATTTATTTTTAGTAGGAATCAATCAATTAACGGGTGGAAATTATGGTCTCATGGCACGTCCGCCTTTGATTAAAGGGGAGAGTATCTTTTTTAATTATTTGATTGTCTCGACAATACTTTCTGTAGCTTTGATGCTGTTTGATGAATATTTTAAAAGGCGATGGAAAAAGCAATCAAAATTGGTTTAAAATCCCAATCATCATGTCCTATGTCAAGTTTATTTGGCAGGATTTTTTTGTTTTTCCCAATTTGTATTATTCCAATCTTTAAGAGTTATCTGCTGACTGTGACAAGTGATTATATATTGGTGCAGTTTACTCGTAAAATATAGGAGGCTCTATCATGACTTGGTATGTCTTTACTTTGATTTTAATCTTAGCAATTTTTCTCTTAGCTAGTGTTATTGTGAGATTTCAGGAGACAGGCATCGCTCATCAGAGCGATTTTTATATGTTTCAAGCGATTGAAAAAAATCCCTAAATCAGCTATAATGGATAGGTTGAAACAAGTTATACTCTTCGAAAATCAAGTTCAAACTTCGTCAGCTTCACCTTGCTGTACTCCAGTACTGCCTGTGGTTTGCTTTCTAATTTGCTCTTTGATTTTCATTGAGTATTAGGAGCAGTCTAATGTAATAAGAGTTTTCAAATAGAAATTAAAAGCATAAGCAAAAAAAGAAAAAGAGGATATGATGACGATTCAAGACGAAATAAAAAAACGGCGAACCTTTGCCATTATCAGTCACCCGGATGCTGGTAAGACAACTATTACAGAACAATTGCTCTACTTCGGAGGCGAGATTCGTGAGGCCGGAACTGTCAAAGGAAAGAAAACGGGGAATTTTGCTAAATCTGACTGGATGGACATTGAAAAGCAACGGGGGATTTCAGTAACTTCCTCTGTTATGCAATTTGACTACGATGGCAAGCGAGTGAACATTCTAGACACACCAGGGCACGAAGATTTTTCAGAGGATACTTACCGTACCTTGATGGCAGTAGATGCTGCAGTCATGGTAGTTGACTCTGCCAAAGGGATTGAGGCGCAGACTAAAAAGCTTTTTGAAGTGGTTAAGCACCGTAATATTCCAGTATTCACTTTCATGAACAAACTGGATCGGGATGGTCGAGAGCCACTAGATCTGCTGGAAGAGCTGGAAGAAATCCTAGGCATTGCCAGTTATCCGATGAATTGGCCGATTGGAATGGGGAAATCCTTTGAAGGTCTATATGACCTTTATAATGAGCGTTTGGAGCTCTATAAGGGCGATGAGCGTTTTGCCTCTTTAGAAGATGGAGATAAGCTTTTTGCTGCGAATCCTTTCTATGAGCAGGTAAAAGAGGATATTGAGCTTTTGCAGGAAGCGGGAAATGAATTTTCAGAAGAAGCAATTTTGAAAGGTGAATTGACGCCAGTCTTCTTTGGTTCAGCCTTGACTAATTTTGGTGTGCAGACTTTTCTGGAAACCTTCCTCAAATTCGCACCAGAACCGCACGGACATAAAAAAACCGATGGGGAATTAGTTAATCCTTATGACAAGGATTTTTCTGGATTTGTCTTTAAAATTCAAGCTAATATGGATCCAAGACACCGCGACCGTATTGCCTTTGTACGTATTGTATCTGGTGAATTTGATAAGGGAATGGATGTCAATTTGACACGAACTGGTAAAAAAGTAAAACTTTCTAATGTCACTCAGTTTATGGCAGAAAGCCGTGAAAATGTTACCAGTGCAGTAGCTGGGGATATTATCGGAGTTTATGATACAGGAACCTATCAAGTTGGCGATACGCTGACTGTCGGAAAAAATAAGTTTGAATTTGAGCCGCTACCAACCTTTACTCCAGAAATCTTTATGAAGGTTTCTGCTAAGAATGTTATGAAACAAAAATCCTTCCATAAGGGAATCGAGCAGTTGGTGCAAGAAGGAGCCATCCAGCTTTACACCAATTATCAGACCGGCGAGTACATGTTAGGGGCTGTCGGTCAGCTGCAGTTTGAAGTTTTCAAGCACCGTATGGAAAATGAATACAATGCTGAGGTGGTTATGACACCGATGGGCAAGAAAACGGTTCGCTGGATTCGACCAGAAGATCTGGATGAGCGCATGTCCTCCAGCCGCAATATTTTGGCTAAGGACCGCTTTGACCAGCCCGTCTTCCTTTTTGAAAATGATTTTGCCCTCCGTTGGTTTGCGGATAAATACCCAGATGTCAAATTGGAAGAGAAGATGTAACGCACCAAAGTTACTTGATTGCAAAGCAATCTAAGTAACTAACGCCAAGTTCTATATGGAACTTGGCTAGGTGCCTCACTAACTCATCGGCGAAAAAATATCGTTTTCGCCTCTTCGTGTCGTAACCTACCAGAATTGCTTGGTTACGAGTAACCTAAGCAATCTACGCCATGTCCTATGGGACCATGGCTAAGTACCTTACTAACTTCGTCCGATGAATGTTATCGATTCATCGAACTTCGTGTCGTAACGCTGTGCTGACAATGGAACGAAAGTTCTTCTTATTGGACGGTAACCGCTATAGGCGGATTACTTAAAATTATAGTCAAATGCTTTGACGCAGTTAGTAACTCGTTAAAAATATGTTGATTATCATCGCCCATCTTTTAATACCAGTTGCTAGAATGGATTGCCTAATACTCTGTCCAATAAATTCTATCGAGATTTGTCTGATGGTATGTCAAGAGATTCCAAAGCTGTCCACATATTGTGACAAATAGTTGTTAAAATCTGCTCGTTAGGCTAGCTGGCATATGATAGAATAATGGCAATGATTTGCTCAATTGTATGTATTAAATTTTACCAAGGATTGAGTGTCTCTCAGTCCTTTTCCATTGATAATGAAAGGAGAAAACAGTGTTTATCGAAAAAGAATTAAAGAGTGGAATGGCTTGGATAAATTTGGATGCAGATATTTTGAGTCAACATCCAGCTTCTTATAAAGAATACAATATTGATGAAGAAACGATTGAGTATGCGCTGGATAAAAATGAACGAGCTCACATGGACTACAATCGTGAAACAGGAACAGTTGTTTTTATTTTCAATGTACTCAATTTAACAAGAAACAAAAATTACTATGAAACCGTTCCTATGACTTTTATTGTACAGAAAGATAAACTCTTAACAGTTAGCAATAAAGCAAATACTTATGTTGTAGACATGATGAAAAATTATGTTGAACACCATGAGCCTGTGACAGTTTACAAATTTCTATTTGCTAGTTTAGAATTGGTATGTAATTCTTATTATCCTGTGATTGAAAAAATGGATGAAACAAAAGATCATATCAACCAACTATTGCACAAAACAACCACTAAGAGAAATCTCTTTGCTTTAGCAGACTTGGAAACTTCCATAGTCTACTTGGTAGCAGCTGCAAAACAAAATCGTATGCTGTTAGAACACATTAAAGGACATGCAATTTATCGCCATTTAGATGAAATTGAAAAAGAGCAGTTTGACGATGTCATGATTGAAGCTCGACAATTAGTAGCAATGACAGACTTGATTTCTCAAGTTCTCAGCCAACTATCTGGTTCTTACAACAATATTTTGAACAACAATCTGAATGATAATTTGACCGTTTTAACAATCATTTCAGTCCTCTTAGCAGTCCTTGCAGTTATTACGGGATTCTTTGGCATGAATGTGCCACTTCCGTTGTCTAATGATAAAAATGCTTGGATTTATATTGTTGTTATCAGTCTAGTTCTGTGGATTATATTGACCAAAGCTTTGAAATGGTTGGCCAATAAAAAGTAAAATAGTAGAAATCCTATCTTTTTGCCTTTCTTTATGTTATACTAGGTAGGTTGCAAAATAGTCAGCTTTCTCATTCACTTTTGACAAGCAACCAAGATACAGTCTTTTTGATTGGAATACTTGTGTCAGATTTGCTGAATGAAAAGCGAAACATGTTTGATAAGGTAGCTTCGCACTACCTTTTTAGAAAGAAGAAAAAATTGAAATTTAATGAATTACATTTGTCTGCTGAATTGTTAGCAGAAATTGAAAAAGCAGGCTTTGTTGAAGCCAGTCCAATCCAAGAACAAACAATCCCGCTTGCTATGGCAGGAAAAGATGTGATTGGACAAGCTCAGACTGGTACAGGAAAGACAGCCGCTTTTGGTTTTCCAACTCTTGAAAAAATTAACACAGAAAATCCTGTTGTTCAAGCTCTAGTTATTGCACCAACCCGTGAATTAGCTGTTCAAAGTCAGGAAGAACTCTTCCGTTTCGGTCGTAGTAAAGGAGTGAAAGTCCGATCCGTTTATGGTGGGTCTAGCATTGAAAAGCAAATTAAAGCTTTGAAATCAGGTGCTCACATTGTTGTAGGAACCCCAGGACGTTTATTAGACCTCATTAAGCGCAAGGCGTTGAAACTCAATCATGTAGAAACTCTTATTTTAGATGAAGCAGATGAAATGCTCAATATGGGTTTCTTAGAAGACATTGAAGCAATCATCTCACGCGTGCCAGAAGAGCGTCAAACCCTGCTCTTTTCAGCTACTATGCCAGATGCTATCAAGCGGATTGGCGTGAAGTTTATGAAAGAGCCAACGCATGTCAAAATTGCAGCAAAAGAATTGACAACAGAGTTGGTGGATCAATATTATATCCGTGTAAAAGAAAATGAAAAATTTGATACCATGACACGCCTCATGGATGTGGAGCAACCAGAACTTTCTATCGTTTTTGGGCGTACCAAACGCCGAGTTGATGAATTGACTCGTGGGCTTAAAATCCGTGGTTTCCGCGCAGAGGGGATTCATGGCGATTTAGACCAAGGAAAACGTCTCCGTGTTCTTCGTGACTTCAAAAATGGCAATTTGGATGTTCTTGTTGCGACAGATGTTGCTGCACGTGGATTGGACATTTCTGGTGTTACTCATGTTTACAATTACGATATTCCACAAGACCCAGAAAGTTATGTGCATCGTATCGGACGGACAGGTCGTGCTGGTAAATCTGGTCAATCCATTACATTTGTTGCACCAAATGAAATGGGTTATCTTCAAATTATTGAAAGCTTAACCAAAAAACGTATGAAAGGCATGAAGCCAGCAACTGCAGAAGAAGCCTTTCAAGCTAAGAAAAAAGTTGCACTCAAAAAGATTGAGCGAGATTTTGCAGATGAGACTATCCGTAGCAATTTTGAGAAATTTGGCAAAGATGCTCGTAAACTAGCGGCTGAATTTACGCCAGAAGAGTTAGCCTTATATATTTTGAGCTTGACGGTGCAAGATCCAGATACTCTTCCAGAAGTGGAAATTGCGCGTGAAAAACCACTACCATTTAAATATATTCCTGGTGCCAACAAGGGAAATCGGAATAATAAAGGCGGCAATCGCCGTGAACGGGGTAGCAGACGTGACAATTACAAAAAGGGCGCTCGCAATGAGCATTTTGACAAGGAAAAACGCTATCGCAAAGAGCACAAAAAACCTCGCAATACTTCAAGTGAAAAGAAAACAGGTTTTGTCATCCGCAATAAAGGTGATAAATAACTATGCAATAATAAAAAGGCGAACAGAAATTCGTCTTTTTATATTTTTATAAGGAGATACAAAGTTATTTAAATACAACAGGCGTAGCAGTCTCTTGGAGAACTGCATCTAAATCGACAATGTTTTGTTTGCCTACTGTTTCAAGCCATTGAATCGTAGCTGCTTTTCCACCTTCTTGATAGGCTTGGGTAGCACCAGCCCAAGTAGCACGTCCGCAAAGAACACCGTTGAAAGTTGAACCGGATTCTTTAGCAAAGCGGAGTGTATCTTGGAAAAGTTGAGCTGAAACGCCAGCAGATAAGAAAATAAATGGAAGAGAAGTTGCATCACTTTGTTCTTTGTAGAAAGTAGCAGCTTCTTTTTTACTGTAAAGAATTTTATCCTTAGCGAAACCTTCAACGTATTTCATATTGACTGGAACTTCGACTTTGAGAACATCTACGCCAAATCGTTCTTGTGAGTAAAGTTGCATAGCTTCAATGACTTTATAAGGTTTGAGTTTGGCATATTCTTTTTCATCTGTCACCTTGGCGTCATAAGAAACCAACTCAAGGAAAAATGGCATATCTTCGGCTTTGCATTCAGAAGCAATTCGTTCGATAAAGGCTTCTTTAATGTCATTAACCTCTTTCCCTTCGTCAACATCCACATAGAGTAAGACTTTCACAGCATCAGCACCTTGGGCCTTAAGGCGTTGGACCGATACATTTTCGACAAGGTCGGGGAAGCGACCGGGTATAGTTTTGTCATAGCCTGTTTTTTCGTAAGCAACGAGCAATCCAGCATTTTCATCCCGAGCTGCTGCAGCTTTCCAGCCCAATTCTGGGTCAAGTAAAATAGAAGAAGCATACTTGGTTAAATGTTTCGATACTAACACTTTAAATTCTTCCAATTGCTCAATTGGGGTATTTTCGCCCAGCATACGGCGTAAAGCTCCACGTTGGTCAATGGCTAAAGCACCAATGATTCCGCTTTCATCACATAAACATTTTAATTTGTCTTGCTTTATTGTCATGTTTAGACTCCTTTTGTTTTGTACAGTTCAATTATAAAACACAAACAAAACAAAGTCAAACAATAATTTACAAAAATCAAAAAAATATTGTTTTTAATTTTTCAAAATGAATAAATTGTTGTATAATATATTTGAGGAATCTAATAATATAATTAGAAAGGAGACAAAATGAAAGAAGGACGACATAGAGTTATTCTTCAAGAACTGGATCAGCAAGGTGTTGTTTCTGTTAAGAAATTAAAAGAACTGCTGGATGTGACGGACATGACAATACGGCGGGATTTGATTGACCTAGAAAAGCAGGGCTTACTGACTCGCGTTCATGGAGGAGCTCATAAGAGGGTAAAAAATGGCTTGAACGAAGCTTCGCATACTGAAAAAACGATGTTGAATATCAAAGAAAAACAAACAATCGCTCAAAAATGTGCTAATTTGATTTCTTCTGGTGACACGGTTTTTATCGGTTCGGGAACAACGACGGATTTTATCGGAGATTATTTGGCTGATAAAAGTGTGAGTATTGTGACAAATTCGCTCCCTATTTTTGAAAAATTAAAAGACAATCCTAATTGCGATATTATTTTAATAGGTGGTCGGTATCGGGTGAAGACACAAACGTTTGTAGGGCAATTTGCGAATAACTTGTTGAAGGAAATCAAAGTTTCCAAAGCGTTTATTGGTGTCAATGGAATTGACGGTCATAATGTTACGACTGCTAATGAAGAAGAAGGAAATGGCAATGCCATTATTTTGAACAATGCAATCGAAAAATATATTGTGGCAGATAATAGTAAATTTGACAGCTATTCTTTCTATTGTTTCTATCAATTGGATGATTTAGATGCAGTGATTACAGATGACGATATTTCACCTAAGGTCAAGGAAAAGTATAAATCTTATACAAATGTGTTATAGTTAAATAAAAAATAAGAGGTTGAGACAAAAGTTCCCAACCTCTTGTTTTTATGAGTATCAGTTTTTATTTAATCATGGTAGTCTCCGCGAGCCCATTTAGCATTTTCTTCATCAAAAATATGGTCATTTTTAGCGACTTCAGGACTGACTTTGATGCTGTTATCGATTTTTTCGATCAGTTGTTTATTGGCTTCTGTTGGCTCGTACTCTGTTTCAAGAAAGACATCAACGATATTATGAATAAGATTTTGACCAAGAATACGTCCACCAAAAGCGATGATATT
This sequence comes from Streptococcus constellatus, assembly GCF_902167705.1. GTDB lineage: Bacteria > Bacillota > Bacilli > Lactobacillales > Streptococcaceae > Streptococcus > Streptococcus constellatus_A. The sequence continues at coordinate 12,227 of NZ_CABHMZ010000013.1, forward strand.
TGCATTGAGTTCTTTCTTTGCATAGCGTGCGGTTAGAACGTCACCAACAAGAGCTACACGAGTACCGGGAACTTTGTCAGCAGAAACAGAGATACCGACTCCTGTACCACAAAGGGCAATTCCAAGATCGGCTTTTCCTGAAACAACATTTTCTGCAATCAGACGACCAAAGATTGGGTAATGAGTCCGGTGAAAGTCATAGGTTCCGACATCAATGACTTCATGACCGAGGTCTTTTAAATGTTCAGAAATTTTCATTTTTGTATCTGTTACGATATGGTCACAGCCAAGAGCGATTTTCATAATTTTTCCTCCTACCCTTTAACATAATTTATTAAGCATATCAATGCGAACTTGGTGGCGTCCAGCATCATAGTCAGCTTTTAAATAAGCTTCTGCACAGGCATTTGCCAATTCTTCACCGAGAATAGCTGCACCGAGAGTGATAATGCGTGTAGAATTGTGGCGAATGGTCATCATAGCAGAATGCTCATCTGAAACAGCAGCACAAATGATGCCACGGTGTTTATTTGCAACCATATAAGAACCAACTGCAAAGCGATCAAACAAAATACCACGGGCAGTATCATCTTTTCGTAATTCTTCAACAAGAGCATCTGTCGAGTCGACAAAATCAGCAGCACCTTCTTGTTCGTTGAGATCTTTAATGTCATAACCAAGTTGGAGTAAATGAGTTTTTACTTTATTTTTTAACTCAAAACCATCACGGTCTGTACCTAGTATAACTTTCATTGTTATACCTCCTTTTTTTATTTCACAACAACATCATAACATCTCACGCAAATATTGTCAAACAAAAAATAACATAAAAAAACATAACAAACTATTGACACCGTTTACATATAATGATATACTTTACTTATAAACAAAATAGAACAAAATAGAAGGAGGCTATGATGGAACTTTATCAGTTGTTCGATAAAGATTTAGTCTTTTGTCTGCATGCTGACAGTCAAGAAGAGCTTTTCAATCAGGTTGCAAATCTCCTTGAGGAGAGGCACATTGTAACGTCTTCTTATAAAGACGCCTTGATTGAGCGAGAGAAGTCCTTTCCTACGGGGCTGGACATGGAATTTTTAGGGAAAAATTTGCCGAATGTAGCAATTCCGCATACGGATATTGTCCATAATTTAGCAGAAAAGGTGGTTGTAGTCCGCTTAGATCAGCCGGTGACTTTTCATAATATGATTGTTCCGTCAAATGAAGTACAAGTATCGCTTTTGTTCTTCATTATCAATAATTCTAATGCCAGTCAAACGAATATCTTGGCTCAATTGATGGATTTCTTTACTGCTGACGGCAACCTAGAGTCCTTATCCGAGCTGGATGAGGCAGATAAACTATTTCACTATATATCAGAAACAATAAATCATTAAAAATGGAGGATTTTACAATGATTAAAATTTTAGCAGCTTGTGGAGCAGGAGTAAACTCAAGCCACCAAATCAAAAATGCTCTTGAAGAAGAACTTTCAAATCGTGGCTATGATGTCCAATGCGATGCGGTAATGGTCAAAGATGTGAATGAAGACTTGATAAAAGGTTATGATATTTTCACCCCAATAGCAGCAACGGATTTGGGATTTGAACCGGGGATTCCTGTTATTGAAGCAGGACCAATTTTATTCCGTATTCCAGCCATGAGTGCACCAGTATATGACAATATTGAAGCAGCTATTAAGGAACATGGACTTAGTTAAAGCAATTCATTAGAAAAAAACAAAAAAATGAAAAATTGAAACGCTAGATAAAAACAATTTTTATCTACTGAAATAGTTATTTCACTTTTCATTCACTATCATCCAAAAAATAAAATCGGGAGGATTTTTTATGAATGTCATTATTGACTTAGCGAATCGCTTCTTTAAACCCATTTTGGATATGGGTGCACCAATTATCATGTTGATAGTCTTGACGGTGCTTGCTTTATGCTTTGGAGTGAAGTTTTCCAAAGCCTTGGAAGGTGGTATTAAACTTGCCATAGCTCTTACGGGTATTGGTGCCATTATCGGTATGTTAAATGGTGCTTTCTCGGCTTCACTTGCGAAATTCGTTGAAAATACAGGAATTCAACTCAATATTACAGACGTTGGTTGGGCACCATTGGCGACGATTACATGGGGTTCTGCTTGGACGCTTTACTTCTTACTCATTATGCTCATCGTCAATGTTGTGATGTTAATTACGAAAAAAACGGATACCTTAGATGTTGATATTTTTGATATTTGGCATTTATCAATTACAGGTCTATTGATTAAATGGTATGCGGATAATAATGGTGTTAGCCAAGGAGTGTCGCTCTTTGTAGCAACGCTTGCAGTCGTACTTGTCGGAGTAATGAAAATTATTAACTCTGACTTAATGAAGCCAACATTTGATGACTTGCTCAATGCACCAAGTTCGTCTCCAATGACATCTACTCACATGAACTACATGATGAATCCAGTTATCATGGTTTTGGATAAGATTTTTGATAAATTCTTCCCTTGGTTGGATAAATATGACTTTGACGCTGCAAAATTGAATAAGAAAATTGGTTTCTGGGGTTCTAAATTCTTCATTGGATTTATTCTTGGGATTGTAATTGGAATTATGGGAACGCCGCATCCAGTATCTGGCGTTGCCGAAGCAGCAAAATGGTCACTTGTTATCAAAGGTTGGTTATCTCTTGGTTTGACAGCTGGTGTCTGCTTGGAATTGTTCTCACTTATTGGTTCTTGGTTCATCGCGGCAGTAGAACCTCTTTCACAAGGAATTACAAATGTTGCAACAAAACGTCTTCAAGGACGTAAATTCAATATTGGACTTGACTGGCCATTTATCGCAGGTCGTGCAGAAATCTGGGCATGTGCCAATGTTTTAGCACCAATTATGCTAGTAGAAGCAGTCCTTCTTTCTAAAGTCGGAAATGGTATTTTGCCACTTGCTGGGATTATTGCAATGGGTGTTACTCCAGCACTTCTGGTTGTTACACGCGGTAAGCTTATCCGAATGATTGTATTTGGAACTCTATTGCTTCCGCTCTTCCTTCTTTCTGGAACCCTTATTGCGCCATTTGTTACGGACTTAGCGAAAGGCGTAGATGCATTTCCTAAAGGGGTAGCTAGCACACAATTGATTACCCACTCTACTCTTGAAGGCCCAATTGAAAAATTACTTGGTTGGACAATCGGAAATGCTACAACAGGCGATATCAAAGCTATCTTTGGTGTTATTGTCTTTCTAGTGTTCTATATTGGTATCTTTGCTTGGTATAGAAAACAAATGATTAAGCGAAATGAAGAATACGCTACAAATGCAAAATAGAATAATAAGATAACAATAAGCTGGACTATTCCTTTTGAAATAGTCTGGCTTTTGATTGAAAAAAAGGAAGGAAGAAACATGATTCATTTAGTTTGTCCAAATCCAGCTTTGGATCGGACAGTTTTACTTAGTCAGTTTAAAGAAGATGTGGTCAATCGACCAAGTCAAGTTCACGAGAATGCTGGTGGGAAAAGTTTTAATGTTGCTTATGTCCTGAATTGCGAAAAAGGCGAAGAACAAGGAAATTTTTGCATTCATACAATGTTAGGTGGCAAAATGGGCGAATATATTCAACAATTAAATGAAGAAGACGGTATTCCGCTCGTTGTGACAGAAGTTGATAAAAATACGCGTACTTGTACAATTATGATTGATACAGAATTAGGAAAGACCTATCTTGTGTATGAAGCTGGATTTGAGCTGAATAAGGATTTATTAGAACAATTCACTTCAAATCTTATAAAGCGCATTCAATCTGGAGATAGCGTTGTGTTTTCTGGCTCTTTGATGAAAGGGATGCCAGATGATTATATTGCACAAATTGGTCGTCTTTTGCCAGAAGATGTGAATTTAGTAGTAGACACAAGCGGTGTCGCACTAAAAGCAGCTTTTTCAGCACAACCTGACATTGTAAAAATTAACGATGAAGAATTGGCAGAATTAACAGGATGTCCAGTTGAAACTGCAGAAGAAGCAGCAAAACTTCTCAAAGAATATACTAAAATTCCCTATTTCATTGTGACAATGGGAGGAAAAGGAGTCGTAGCACGTCTGAAAGATGATGTTTTCCAACTGACGTTTCCAACAATTCATGTTAAAAATCCTATTGCGTCAGGGGACTTTTTCCTTGGAAGTCTCTGCCATGCTTTAGAAAGTAGGGGGAGAGTTGATAGAGAAGCTGTCATTTGTGCCTGTGCTTATGCAACAGCTAACTGCCTGCAATGGACTCCAAAAGTAGACCCAGCCGATGTAAAACGAATTGTAGAAGAAATCGAACTAACAACATTGTAAATTCTTTCTACAGTTTATATGATATTTTTTGAATGTATTGACTTAGGAAATCCCCTCTTTATATAATAAAATAGATTATTTTATTATAAGGAGGTCGTATGACTTTATCAGGACTTATTGTTTTAGCGGTGTTTATATTTCGGTTGGTATTTCTAAAAATATCAATGAAGAATGAGAAAGCGATATTGGCAAATGGTGGGCGCGAATATGGCGTGCAAAATACCAAGTATATCACTATTCTTCACATTTTATTTTACCTTTCTTGCTTTGCTGAAGCTACGATACGTCAGGTTCGGTTTGACGCACTTAGTGCTATAGGTTTGGGGCTATTGCTATTTTCAATGTTTATGCTCTATGTTGTGACGCAATTATTAGGGGACATTTGGACAGTGAAATTGATGCTTGTAAACGATCATAAATTTGTTGATCATTGGCTTTTCCGCTATGTCAAACACCCAAATTATTTCTTGAATATCGTTCCAGAGTTGATTGGTTTAGCATTACTTTGTCATGCACTAATTTCATTTTGTATTCTATTTCCTCTGTATGCGGTAGTTTTGTATAATCGCATCAAGGAAGAAGAGAAACTGCTCAAAGAAGTCATTATCCCAAATGGTATTGCGCAGAAGTAAGTTATTTTTTTAAGTGTAGAATGAAAGATTTTAAATTTATACAAATTATCCATTTTGTATAAATTTTTAAAAAATAAAGTAGGAAAGGGTTTACAAAAGTTTGAAAATGTGTTAAACTCTATTCATAAAGTTAAATAAAACATGGATTGTAACTAAGAAATTAGGCGAGACCATAAATGACCCAAGTAAAAAATCTTGGTTTGTTTATGGCTTTTTTATGTTTTACAGAAAGATTGTTAGGAAGGAGGACACGAATGTTTCGAATTGTCCAGCCACTAAATAATAATGTTGCGGTGGTCAAAAATGAAAGTGGTGAACAGGCTGTTGTCATGGGGCTCGGTATCATTTTTAAAAAGAAAAAAGGGGATTTGCTGGCAGAAGAACGAGTAGAAAAAGTCTTTCAACTAAAAAGTGAAGAATCGTGCGAAAACTTTTCTGCTTTGTTAAAAGATGTTCCCTTGGACTTTATCACGACTAGTTATGAAATTATTGATTATGGTATTCAACAGTTCCAATTTCCAGTTCAAGAGTACATCTATGTAACTTTGACAGATCATATTTATTGTAGTTATCAAGCGCTGCAAAGAAATACTTATAAAAGTAATCACTTGCCGGATATGTCGGAGCAATATCCGACGGAGTACAAAATTGCTGAGCATGCTTTGGTGATTTTAAAAGAAAAATTGGATGTGGATTTTCCAAAAGATGAGATTGGGCGGTTAGCCTTACAGTTTATCAATGCGAAAGGCGAAGATGTCGTGATTAGTAAAGATGAACAAACACTGACCCGACAAATGATTGCTTTGGTGCAAGAGGAGCTCTTAAAACATGGTATTAAGCGGATGAAAAAGAATAGTAATTTTTATGATCGTTTAATGATTCATTTGACGTACTTTATTGAGCGTTTGGATCAAGATGACAGTGATTCAAAAGTTTCCATGAAGAATTTAGAAGAACATATCAAAAAGGATTATCCAGAAGCCTATCAAATTGGCGAAGATATTTATGAAGTCATTCGTCAGCATTTGGGTGGAGGACTTCATCCAAATGAAAAGGTATATTTGGTGATTCATATTCAAAGATTATTGTAAAGGAGAAGACATGTTTCAATTACCAGAAGATTTTATTTTTGGCGGTGCGACTGCTGCCTATCAAGTAGAAGGAGCTACAAAAGAAGGTGGAAAAGGTCCGGTCGCTTGGGATGAATTTTTAGAAAAGCAAGGACGATTTTTGGCAGATCCAGCCAGCGATTTTTATCACCAATATTCAAAAGATATTGAGTTGTGTGAGAAGTTTGGCGTCAATGGTTTGCGCTTGTCTATTGCTTGGAGTCGGATTTTTCCGAATGGACGTGGTGAAGTGAATCAAGAAGGAATAGATTTTTATCACCGTGTGTTTGCTGAATGTGCGAAACACCACGTCCTGCCGTTTGTTACATTGCATCACTTTGATACTCCGAAAGTTTTGTTTGATCAAGGTGATTTTCTCAATCGTGATACGATTGAAGCGTTTGTGGAATATGCTGAATTTTGTTTTCAAGAATTTCCAGAGGTTCATCATTGGAGCACTTTTAACGAAATTTATCCTGTGGCGACCAATCAATACTTGCTCGGTGTCTTTCCTCCGGGGATTCAGTACGATTTGAGTAAGGTGATTCAATGCCTGCACAATATGATGTACGCGCATGCGCGTGTAGTAAATCTTTTTAAGGAAAAGGGTTACCTCGGTGAAATTGGAGTGGTGCATTCTTTGGAAACAAAATATCCAGCAACAGACAGCGAAGAAGATAAGTATGCAGCTTTTCTGGATGATGCGCTTTCTATTCGTTTCTTGCTAGATGCTACTTATCTAGGTTATTATTCAAACGAAACAATGGAAGCTCTTAATGAAATTTGCGCTGCTAACAATGCTAGTTATGAATTCCTTGAAAGTGACTTTGAAGAAATGAAAAAAGCTAGTCACCGAAATGATTATCTTGGAATCAATCATTATCAATGTCATTTTGTTAAGGCTTATCAGGGCGAATCAACCATTCATCATAATGGAACGGGTGATAAAGGCACTTCGGTTTATAAAGTGAAAGGCATTGGAGAACGGATTTACAAGGAAGGGATTGAACGAACAGACTGGGATTGGATTATTTACCCAGAAGGCTTGTATGACCTTTTATTGAGAATTAAGAAAGACTATCCACATTATCAAAAGATTTATATTACTGAAAATGGAATGGGCTATAAAGACGAGTTTGACAATGGTATCGTCATGGATAAGCCACGGATTGATTATTTGAAAGTGTATTTGCAATCTCTAAGCAAAGCTATTGATGCTGGTGTTGTGGTAAAAGGGTATTTTCTTTGGTCTTTAATGGATGTTTTCTCATGGTCAAATGGCTACAATAAGCGCTATGGCTTGTTTTACGTTGATTTTGAAACTCAAAAGCGTTACCCTAAGGAATCAGCTTATTGGTACAAGCATGTTAGTGAAACAAAGATTGTGATTTAAGAAGGGAGATAAGATGAATAAAAACGAATTACAAATGTTGGGATTTGAAATCGTAGCTTATTCGGGGGATGCACGTAGTTGTTTGCTGAATTTGCTGAAAGAGGTTCGTCAAGGGAATTTTACAAATGTAGATGCTGCTTTAAAAGAAGCAGATGAAAATTTGAATTTAGCCCACAATTCACAAACGCAGATTTTAGCACAAGAAGCAGCTGGGGAAGATTTAGATTTAGGATTTATCTTTATTCACGGTCAAGATCATTTGATGACGACATTATTGTTAAAAGAATTAATCATAGATTTTATTGAATTATATAAAAATCAATACAAGGAGGACTAATTCCATGAACGGAATTATCAAACAAATCGAGAAAGGAAAACCTTTCTTTGAAAAAATATCACGCAATATTTATCTGGGTGCTATTCGTGACGGCTTTTTAGCCGCCATGCCTGCAATTTTATTTTCAAGTATTTTTATCTTGCTAGCAGCAATTCCAGAAATTTTTGGATTTAAGTTGCCAAATGACGTTTCCACCTGGCTTTGGAAAGTATATGGCTATTCTATGGGTGTAGTAGCTATTCTCGTGTCCGCAACGACCGCTCGTTGTTTGTCAGAATCAATGAACCGCAATATGCCGACCAACAAGACTATCAATTCGGTTTCTGTTATGTTGGCTTCCATTGTGAGCTTCCTCCTTTTAAGTGTGGATCAAATTGAAAACGGTTTAGCCAATGGCTACATGGGAACAAAAGGGATTTTAGCAGCTTTTGTAGCAGCTTTTATCACGGTGAATGTTTATAAATTCTGTGTATTGAAAGACATTACTATTAAGATGCCAAAAGAAGTTCCTGGAACGATTTCTCAAACTTTCCGTGACGTCTTTCCATTTTCATTTGCAGTATTTGCTGCTGTCCTGATTGATACAATCGTACGTTATTTCTTTGGGCATTCATTTGCAGAAGCTGTTATCACGCTTCTCCAACCTTTGTTTACCGCAGCTGATGGCTATTTAGGAATTTCAATTATTTGGGGAGCAATGGCGCTCTTCTGGTTTGTTGGTGTGCATGGTCCTTCAATTGTAGAACCAGCTATTGTCGCGATTATTTATGCAAATGTGGAAACAAATTTACAGTTGGTAAAAGCAGGTCATCATGCTTCAAACGTGTTGACAGTTGGACTTGGAAACTTCGTTGGCACAATGGGTGGTACAGGTGCAACATTGGTTGTTCCATTCCTCTTCATGCTCTTTGCAAAATCTAAGCAATTAAAAGCTGTCGGAAAAGCTTCCTTTGTTCCGGTTTGTTTTGCAGTCAATGAACCATTGTTGTTTGCAACACCGATTATTTTAAATCCTTATTTCTTTTTTCCATTTTTAATCACTCCAATGATCAATGTTTGTGCTTTCAAGTTCTTTGTTGATGTGTTAGGTATGAACAGTTTTATGTATGTCCTTCCTTGGGCAACACCAGCACCGATTGGCTTGATTTTAGGTACGGGTGCAGGAATCTTATCTATTGTGTTGATGCTGTTGTTGATCGTAGTTGATTCTCTCATCTACCTTCCATTTATCAAAGCGTACGATGATTCATTAGTAGAAGAAGAAGCGAAAAAGGCAGAAGTGATTGAGCTTGAAGAAGCAGCAGAAGCTGAAATAGACGATCAAATTCAAGCGGTTGCAGATGGAAAGCATCATAATATTTTGGTTCTATGTGCCGGTGCAGGGACAAGCGCCATGCTAGCAAATGCACTAACAGAAGGTGCAGCAGAACTAGGCATAGACCTCAGTTCAACAGCTGGTGCTTATGGTTCGCACTACGATATTATGAAAGATTTTGACATGATTGTGCTAGCTCCACAAGTCAATTCTTACTATGAAGATATTAAGAAAGATACGGATAAATTGGGCATCAAACTTGTTGCGACAAAAGGTGCTGAATATATCAAATTGACGCGTGATCCTAAAGGTGCTGTGCAATTCGTTCTTTCGCATTTTGAATAACTAGCCTTCTTATAAAATGTTCGTTTAAAAACTGATAAAACCTATTTCTTGTTTTATCAGTTTTTTAAAACGAACACTAAAATATTAAACTAAATAGAAATGGGAAAACTGTATGAAAATAGGATTAAGATTATCGCTTGTTTTTGCTGCTAGTCTTTGTTTGCTTGGAGGAGTCATTCCTATTAAAGCTAATGAAAATACTAAAATACGTGTTGATAAAGTAGAAAATTTATCATCTGATTTTATCATGGGGACGGATATTTCAACAGTAATTGCTCAAGAACAAAGTGGTGTAGAGTACAAAGATGAAAATGGGAATGTCAAAGATATCTTTGATATTTTGAAAGAAAATGGTGTGAATTATATTCGTGTCAGAGTATGGAATAATCCTTATGATCATAACGGACATGGTTATGGCGCTGGAAATAGCGATATAGAAAAGGCGATTGAGATTGGCAAACGAGCTACAGCACATGGTATGCGGCTACTAGTGGACTTTCATTATTCAGATTTTTGGGCTGATCCAGGACGTCAAGTTCCACCAAAAGATTGGACAAATATGAATGTGTCTGAAAAATCAGAGGCTTTATATCAATACACCAAAGCTAGTCTTGAAAAAATAAAAGCAGCTGGTGTCGATGTTGGAATGGTTCAAGTTGGTAATGAAACAACGAGTAGCGGGATAGCAGGTGAAGCAGGAGAGGAACGCTATCAGTTGTTTGCAGCAGGCGCCAAAGCAGTGCGAGAAGTGGATGCAACTATACTGATAGCTTTTCATTTTACCAACCCAGATAAAACGGAAACGATACTGAATTACGCAAAAGGTTTATCAGATCACCATATTGATTATGATGTATTTGCTACTAGTTATTATAGTTTTTGGCATGGTAATTTAGATAATCTGACTTCAGTTTTAAAGACAGTGACCGAAAAGTATGGGAAAAAGACACTTGTAGCAGAGACTTCTTATGCCTATACATTAGAAGATGGAGATGGTCAACAAAATGTTATCCGAACACAAAATCAAATGCTGGTAGGTGGTTATCCTGCCTCTGTTCAGGGACAATCGCATGCCTTACGAGATGTCATTGATGCAGCGAATAAAGCAAGTACATTAGGCATCTTTTATTGGGAACCAGCTTGGACACCGGTTAGTTCCAAAGGAAAAGAAGTAAATACATCTATTTGGGAGAAATACGGTTCGGGCTGGGCTTCTAGTGCCGCCATTGGGTATGATCCAAATGTCAATCAGGAAAATTACGGTGGCTCTGAATGGGATAATCAAGCATTGTTTGATTTTACAGGAAAAGCTTTGCCGTCACTTGCGACATTTAAATATGTTTATACTGGGTTGAATACAAATCTAGAATATGATAAGAATGAAGAAACAGAGCTGCAAGAGAGTTTGTTATCAAATTCTAGCTTTGAGGAAGAAGATCTTTCAGATTATACTTTTAACGATTTTATCAAGCGTAGACAAGACACGCCTAAAACAGGCAAGTATGCCATGAATTTCTACAATGGCACAAGCGATTATACAACTGGCGTTGAAAGAAAGGTAACACTTCCAGCAGGAACTTATCAATTTTCTGCTCAAATTCAAGGTGGTGATACAAATGCTTCAGAAGATATTTATGCTTTTGCTCGTGCTGAGGCAGTAAATGTTCAAAGTGAAAAAGTCAAACTAGCTGGTTGGTCAAATTGGCAGACAGCGAAATTGAACTTTACACTAACAAAAGAGACAGAGGTGACACTGGGAGTATTTGTGAAAGCAAATAAAGGTTCATGGGGAACAATTGACGATTTGCTTTTAACCAGAGAAGGAGTAGATAAGACAAAGTTGGAAACCGCTCTTTCTTCGGCAAAAGAAAAATTAGCGGAAACTATGCATTATACAAAGGATTCACTTGCGAACTTAAAAGAACAAGTAGAAGAGGCGCAAGCTATTTTACAAAAAGATGATGCGACACAAGCAGAGATTGATGCAGAATGTGAAGCATTACAGACTGCTATTCAAGCCCTTGTACCACTAGAAAATCAATCTTCATCTAATGTTCAGCATGAAGATGGTAAAAAAACAAAGGAAAATTCTAATAATAAAGAACAAAAAGGAGAAAACTCCCATGCTGGGTTGACAGATTCTGATTCGTCTAATAAAAATGGGAAGTCTTCTCAAACGAATAGGAACAAGGGAACTTTGCCTACTACAAGTGACAAAAAATTAGCTAAAACCAAAGAATTATTACCAAGTACAGGAACTAGCATGTCATATTTAGCTGGTATCGGTGTTGTTTTTCTGAGTGTATTTGTTGCTGTCATTTCTAAGAAAAATAACCAATAAATCATTGTAAAAAAGTAGAAAGACCTCCCGCTTTCTACTTTTTCTTATCTGCAATATATTCTAATTTTTGTTGTCGTGTTTTTCTTTTAAAGAGGGCCTCGGCTGACATGGCAGAAGGTTTGTCGGGAAATTCTTCTTGATACAAAAGAGTAACAGGTAATCGTGCACGGGTATATTTGGCGCCTTTTCCAGCATTATGTGTGTCTACTCGTTTTTTGACATCGGTCGTATACCCTGTGTAGAGAGAGCCATCGGAACATTCCAGAACGTACATATAGGCTTTAATTTCCATAGTAAATCTCATGAATTTCTGGAGTGTAGCTGCCATCTTCATTATGAATGAAAAGCGGTGGCAGGATTTTTAGACCATCACGAGAACCATCTTTAATAGCTTCAATGAGGAGCATATTGGCTTCGCGATTTGCTTTTGGGTAAACAAATTGAATGCGTTTTGGTGCTAAATTGTGAGCAGTCATAGTGTCAACAATATCAAGGAATCGTTCGGGACGATGAACTATTGCTAAGCGTCCGTTGGATTTCAAGACCCGTTGGGAAATTTGACAGATTTCTTCCAGATTTGTCGCAATTTCATGCCGTGCAAGCAGATAGTGTTGACTTGCGTTGAGATTAGAATGCTCATCTACTTTGAAATAAGGCGGATTGCAGAGGATCATGTCCACTTTGCTACCGTCGATATAGTGGGTGAGATATTTCAAATCATCTTGAATGACCTGCATTTGGTGGGTTAAACCATTTAGCTCAATAGAGCGCTCTGCCATATCTGCCAGTCTCTCTTGAATTTCAACTGCTATGATTTGAGCCTTGGTTCGGGTGCTTGCAAAAAGCCCAACGGCACCATTTCCAGCACAAAGCTCCACGATAAGACCACGTTTAGGTAAATTTGGAAAGCGAGAGAGGAGCACGCTATCTACTGAGTAGCTAAAGACCTCTCGATTTTGAATAATTTTGACGTCAGTAGAAAAGAGCTGATTGACTCGCTCACCGTCTTTTAAAAGAATTTCTGCCATATATCCTTATTATACCATGATGTAGAGGAAAAGAAGCAACAAAAATAAGTGGTAAGACAAAAATGTACGGTTTTTCTTACTGCTTATAGGTATTATTCTTAAGATTTATAAACTTTGCTCCCGTTTGTTCTGTATGTGTGTCACGACAATAAAAATAATTGTAAATAAAATCATCAAAATGATATAGATTGGGAAGCTATTGCTGGTTAGAGTAGCGATTTCGATGTACTTTTGCAGGAGAACGGCTGTTCCAAAGAAGCCAATGAGTGACCAGAGGATCAGCAGAATCCGCCAGAGATTGAGTGGCAGGCAGGCACGAACAACAGATAGAAAGCCGATAGAGCCTAATAAATAATAAAGTAGAGTTGAGATTTCCACCTGTGACCAGCCATGCAGCTCACCGAAAATATTGACAAATAAAACGCTAAAGACGACCATTAAACCGCTAGGTAGCGCCTTGAAAATTGCTTTTTTAAGGAAATCTTGTTCAACAGGTTTGATATTCCGCTCAAAGGTGAGGACAAAGGGCGGTAAACCTTCAACAAATTGGTCAATCAAGGTGATTTGAATGGGGATAAATGGAAAGACTAAGAGCCATTCTGCTCGACCCAGTAAGATACTGGAAATACAAATGATTGTCAAAATGAACGAATAAGTTGTTTTAATAAGGAAAATTGGTGCAATGCGGGCGATATTATTAACAACACGGCGTCCTTCAAAGAGAATTTCAGGGACATCGTTAAAATCAGAATTAAGCAACACCAGATTGGCAACTTGTCGTGTTGCAGGATCCCCTTCAGCCATGGCAATGGAGCAGTCTGCTTCCCGTAAGGCTAGAATATCATTGACTCCGTCACCAGTCATTGCTGTGGTATGCCCTGCTTTTTTCAGGGTTTGAATGATAAGTTTCTTTTGATGAGGAGAAACGCGGCCAAAGATAGCTGTCTTTTCTGTCAACTCAATCAATTCTTGATCCGTTACTTTTGAACAGTCAACATAACTTTGGTAATTTGAAAAACCAGCTTTTGCAGCAATGTTTGATACAGTAATTGGATTGTCACCTGAGATGATTTTTAAGCCCACTTCTTGTGAGCGTAAGTATTCCAAAGTATCAGCTGCTCCGTCACGAATCGGATCTGTGATTTCTAAAATGGCAATGGGTTGAATGCTACTTGGTAAGTGAATGTGTTTATGGTCAATGCGTTCAGGACTAATAGCTAAAGCGAGCACACGCGAACCACGCTTTTGAGCTTCCTGTGCTAGCTCAATTTCTTCATGAAAGAGCATTTCAGGCGCACCGAGAAAGACAGTACCTAAGTTCGACATTTCCATAGCTCCCCATTTACGGTCACTCGAAAATGGAATCATATTACTTGTTTGATAGTCAGTCGGAGTAGTAAATTGCTTGCGAATGGCTTGGGCAGTTGGATTATTGTCATCGCTTGCAGTGATATAAGCACTAAGAATATCAGAGATGGCTTGTTCTGAAAAATCTTCTGTGAGTGGGCTGACTGTTTCAACATGCATTTTTCCTTGTGTAATGGTACCTGTCTTATCAAGACAGAGCATATCAACACGGGCCAATGTTTCAACGGAGTACATTTCTTGTACGAGGACTTTTCGTAAGCCCAGCTTGATGACAGCTGTTAAAAGAGAAGTAATCGTTAAAAGAGCAATTCCTTTTGGCAACATTCCCAGAAGAGCTGTCGAAGTATTGACAACCGAATCTTTGACAGGCAAGTGTTTTACCAAAAGTGCTTCTAGAAAGAGCGCAATTCCGAAAGGGATAATGATTTTTCCTGTAAAACCTGCAATCCTGTCCATGGATTTCATGATACGAGAATTGATTGGTTTGACAGTCTTAGCCTCTAGCATCAGTTTAGAAGCATAATTATCAGAGCCTACATGAGTGATTTTAGCAATAACACGCCCGCTGGCAAGAAAACTTCCTGAGAGCAATTGCTCCCCAATCTCCTTTTGAACAAGGTCACTTTCACCTGTCAACATGGCTTCGTTCACTTCTGCAAAACCGTCTAAAACAGTTGCGTCACTTGGAATTTGCTCACCTGCGGTCAAACGAATCACATCGCCTAGAACCAATTCTTCTGGGTCAATAGATGTGGTTTGCCTGTCACGGATAACACTAATCTTTTCTTTATTTAAGAGATTGAGCTTGTCAACCATGTGCTTGGCGCGCAATTCGGTGACAATTCCAGAGAGGGCATTGAAGCAGATAACGGCGAAGAAGACCAGATTGCTCCATGCTTGTACAGTAACGAGTGCCACAGCAATGGCAAAATTTAACGCATTAAACAACGTAAAAACATTACGCTTGACGATTTGCCAGGTGCTTGTACTCGTATTGGCTGTAAAATTATTGGTAAGTCCTTGTGCAATTTTTTCTTGGACTTGCTGGTGGGTTAATCCCGTAAATTCTTTCATGTTCATGAGGATAATCATACCATTTTTTTAATAAAATTTCTAATAGAATCTATTCAGCTGCGACAGTTTTATGGCGAAAAAGTTTGCGAGCAGGCATTGGATAAGGTATAATGGAAGAAATAAGAAGGGAGAGCCTATGTTTTATAGATATTTGAGAAGATTGGTAATGTTGATTTTATGGGCCTTAAATGGCAATGCACACTACCACCATTTGGAGAATATTCCAGACCAAGAGGAAAATTATATTTTAGTGGCTCCACACCGTACTTGGTGGGATCCTGTTTACATGGCTTTTGCAACAAGACCCAAGCAATTTATCTTTATGGCAAAAAAAGAATTGTTTACGAATCGCGTCTTCGGTTGGTGGATTCGCATGTGTGGTGCGTTTCCGATTGACCGTGAAAATCCAGGAGCATCTGCTATTAAATACCCCGTTAAAATGTTGAAATCAAGCAATCGTTCTTTGATTATGTTTCCAAGTGGAAGTCGGCATTCGACAGATGTAAAAGGGGGCGTTGCACTGATTGCTAAAATGGCAAAGGTGAGGATTCTTCCGGCTGTTTATGTAGGACCGATGAGTCTGAAAGGTTTAGCAAAAGGCGAACGTGTAGATATGGATTTTGGACAACCTATTGATATTTCAGACATCAAAAAGATGAATGATGAAGGTGTGGAAGAAGTCGCCCGTCGTATTCAGACAGAATTTGATCGTTTAGATGCAGAAGTAGCAGCTCTTGAAGCGAAAAAAAGTCCAAATATATTATTGCTACTCCCTCGGTTGATTGCTTTGCTATTATCAATTGTTGTTGGCTTATTGACATTTGCTTTCAGTTTCATCGCAAGTTTCGTTTGGGATCCTGATAAACATAGAAAATAAAAATCTTGTAGAAGAAGTATGTCTCATCTTTCTAGAAGGAGCATCTATGAAAATAGCAGTTTTGCTGTATCCAGCATGTTCATTGCAGGAAACCACAACTTTGACATCAGCACTTTGTCTTTCTTTTGGACAATCTTTGGATTATCTTGCTTCAGAAAAGAAAGTTTATACGAGTGAAGAAGGATTGCAAGTTATTCCAGATTTTACTTTTAAAGAAGTGCAAAATGTAAAGTATGATTGCATCATATTGCCAGGCACGCTAGAGCCATTGGTTAGCCTTTATGATTCCAGACTAATCTCTTTTTTAGAAAGGATAGATACAAGGCGGACGATAGTAGCGGCTATTTCTTCATCTCCTATGTTTTTAGGAAAAGCTGATTTGTTGAGAAGCCGGTATTACACAGGTGGTCTGTATATGGAATTAGTAGAGTATTTTTCTTTTTTGGAAAAAGAAACTTTCCTCCATCAGCCTGTTGTAAAAGACAAGAATATTATTACAGCCATTGGATTTGCCTATGTAGAATTTTCTCAGACCGTTTTGAATGCTTTAGGATTAGAAGTGCCGAGCGATTTCTTTTTGAGAAAAAATTCCTACACTTCAGAAGAGTTAACGTATCATTTAGAGATAACCGATTACCAAGAAATACTGCAAGAAATTTTATGATATGAACAAAAATTCCAGGAATGATTTTCTGGTTTTTTTACTATGAATTTCAAGATAGAAGGAACTAAAATACACATAAAACATATATGAAAGCGCTTGCTAAAATAGGCTTAAAATAGTATACTAAATTTAAGGTATACGGTTTTAAAAAGGTGATAAGAGTGATGCTCACTCTTAAAAGTTGATGTATTCAACATACAATCATAAAAGGAGAAATATATGAAAAAATTGATTTTTCGATTAACAATTATGTTATCTGCTCTTATTCTCTTTCCTTTTCAAGCAGTTGAAGCCTGCACAGGCTTTATTGTTGGGAAGAATTTGACAGCAGACGGTTCGACTTTGTATGGTCGTACAGAGGATTTGGAGCCTAATCATAACAAAGTCTTTAAAGTTCATCCAGCCAAGGACAATCAAGCAGGAGAAAAGCTGATTGATGAAGCCAATGGTTTTGAATGGCAATTACCTGCGCACAGCTATAAATATACTTCTGTTTCAGATGTGACACCGAAAGATGGTATTTTTGATGAAGTAGGCTTCAATGAGCATGGAGTTTCCATTTCTGCTACAGTGTCAGCTAAGGCGAATAAAGCTATCCAAAAAGTTGATCCTTATGTGGAAAAAGGTTTAGCAGAATCCATTATGACAACGGTTGTCTTGCCACATGTAAAAACAGCTCGTGAAGGTGTGGAGCTCATTGCAGAGATTGTCAAAAAACAAGGTGCTGCTGAAGGAAACATTGTGACAATTGCAGATAAGACAGGTGTCTGGTACATGGAAATCTTATCTGGTCATCAATATGTTGCCATTAAATATCCAGACGACAAATATAGTATTTTCCCTAACACCTTCTTCTTAGGAAGTGTTGATTTTAATGACAAGGAAAATGTCATTGCTTCAGAAAATGTGGAAAAAGTAGCACGTGATGCTAATTCTTATAAGGAAATTGATGGCAAGTTCCATATTTCCCAATCTTACAATCCGCCGATGGCAGAAGCTGATCGTTCGCGTGCTTGGGCTGGTATTAAGGCTTTGAACCCAGACGCACCAGTCAATTATGATGATAAATATTTTGATTTGTTGCAATCTAGCAATAAGAAAATCAGCGTTGCAGATGTGATGCGGATGCAGCGGAACCGTTTTGAAGGTACGCAATTCAAACCACTAGACCAAATGGAATTAGACGGTAAAGGCATTCCTCAACGTGGAAAAAACGATCCAGTTTATAAATATCCACTTGGAAATCCAAATGTAATGGAAGCACATATTTTCCAATTGAAAGATAATATCCCTGCCAGCATGGGTGGCGGTACAATGTGGCTTTCTGTTGGTAGTCCTCGCTTTGCTCCATACTTGCCATATTATGGAAATATTAACAATACTTATGCTGCTTACCAAGTTGATACGACGCAATACAACAAGGATTCTTGGTATTGGGTTGCCTCTCACATTTACGACATGGCTGCCAAACATCAAAAATTATTTGGCAATAGCATTCAAGAAAAATGGAAAGCTTTGGAAGCACGATTGATTGATGAACAAGCTAAATTGGATGAACAATACGCAGCTACAGGTGGAGCTTCGTCAGAGGAAGTAACTGCATCTAGTATGGAGCGTGCAGAGGAAGTCTTTAAAGAAATGAAAGCTCTAGAAGCTGAAATGGAAGAAAAGATTAAAAATGAGCAAACGCCACCAAGCTCTAGCTCAGAACCATCTTCAAGTACAAGCGAGTCATCTTCAACCACATCTTCAACTTCGTCTACATCTCAATCTCAATCTTCGTCAAGTACAAACGAAACTTCCACATCTAGTTCATCAGATGTTGAAAAACCAAAACCAAGCGAAACTTCTGATACCTTAGTGGATACAGCCACAGGTGTTCGCTTGCAAAATGCGGATTTAGTAAAAGCTAATCTCAAATTAGCAGTTAAAAAGACGATTGAAGAAAATGCAGACAGCTATGACATTACCTTGACCAATCCAAAAGGTGAAGCAGTGTCACAAGTCAGCTCAACATTAGTGACAGTACCAGTGAAGCAAGGTGCTACGGTGGAATCTGTTTATGCTATGAAAGACGGAAAACAAGCAGAAAAATTTGATTTTGTTCTCAACAAAGACCAAACGATTAGCTTTAAAACAACACACTTCTCTACTTACAAAGTGAATTATAAAGTTGTTAAAAAAGCGCCGAAACCAAAAAAACGTGGCTTCCTTCCATCAACTGGTGAAAAAGTGACTTTCCTTGGTTTAGCAGGAATCGTCATCTTAGGAGTTGTCATCTTTATCTTAGCAAAACGTTCAAAAAAGAATCATGAATAGTTGAAGCAAGACAATCAATATCATGTTTAAGAATTCCCTCAAAGTTAGGTACAGACTAACTTTGGGGGATTTTTATATGGGTTGAATAACTATATACGATAAATTGACAACGATAATACTATTTTTGACAATAATATTTGTCAAAATGACAAGGATATGTTATAATAAAATTGTGAGAGGAGGATGTGGTATGAAGTTGAGAAATCGTCTCAAGGAACTTCGAGCGAGAGATAGACTCAATCAAACAGAACTAGCCAGAAAAGCAGGAGTTTCTCGACAAACCGTCAGCTTAATCGAACGGGGAGAGTATGCTCCGTCTGTTATCATTGCCTTGAAGATTGCTCATATTTTTGGAGAAAATATAGAAAATGTATTTTACTTAGAGGAGAATAGCGATGAAAAAATGGATGAAAATTAGCGGTTTAATAGTAGTGAGTATTTTGCTAGGAATTTTTGTAGCCAGTAGCTGGCTCGGAAATTTCCATTTTCCAACTTTTTTAAATAGCACACTTTTCGGGTGGATGATTCGTGTGTTCAATCTGATTTTATTCTGTATGACGATTTATTTACTATCTTCTAGCCGGAAAATTCAGAAACAATCGGAATCAAGAAAAGAAAATGAGTTAAATGAGCAGCTTTACCAGAAGATGTTTAAAACTCTGGAATACGGCACGATTTCCTTAGATGTGATGACAATTTTGGTAATTTTTGATATACTAACTTCACTTAGTGTAGCCATTACTAGAAATAGTCTTTTGCTCACAATGAGTTTGTTTCCTTATTTAACCTTGCTTTTTGTCATATATGGGCAGTATTATCTCCAAAAAACAATTGAGCAGGTTCGGCATTTTAAATTACCAGTATTTGCATTTCCTGAAGATATTTTAGCATTCATGAAAACTTATGATGAAGCAGAAAGAGAAGCGCATTACGAACAGAGCTTTAAGATTCTTTTTCAGTTAAATCAGTTCATTTTGCCAGCACTTTACATTTTTATCTTTGTCATTTCGCTTAGCTTACGCGAGATTCAATATCTTCCCATTGCAATTGTGGTATTTATCCATCTTTACATCAATGTCATGAACATCTCTATGGTGAAAAATTATTTTAAATAAAAAACAAACTCCATAAAATAGGTATAAAGGGAGAATCCTTAATGAAAAAAATAGCCCATATTGGACTTGGAATTTTAAAATTATTGGGACTAATTGTTTTAGTCATGGCCATCAATGGCATTCCTATGTTGTTTCTAGCTAGAGGGCAAGATTTGCCCGTGTATATAGAGATTTTACTGGTGTTAGCCTACCTTGTACTCATGTTTTTTGCTATCCGCACTTTATGGAGGAAATACCAGACACATGTCTCAGAGGATGTCAAAGTTCTGTCATTTTCTTGGGGAGATTTTGGGAAAGCCCTGCTATTCTTTTTAGTGGCAAGAGTGGTAGCAGTAGTTGGAACTTATCTAAATATTCTTTTAACAGGACAAAGTACGACCAGTAACGATAATGCTTTACAAAGTCTAGGAAAAATTATGTCTGTTGACCATATCTTTTTTGCTTTGTTATATGTAGTAACTGTTGCAGTGATAGCTCCGATAATTGAAGAATTGGTATTCCGCGGTTTTGCAACAATCTTTTTCTTTGAGAAAGATCAAAAAATAGTGGCAGCGATTATAACATCTATCATTTTTGCACTTCCTCACATCTCAAAATGGACAGAGTTTCCACTTTATTTTGCTATGGGATTAGTGCTTTATGTTGCCTTTGCACGTCGAGGAAATCTGAAAGATTCAATAGCTGTGCATATTTTAAACAACACACCAGCAGCTCTCGTTATGCTGTTTGCGATGTTTCAATAGCGATGTAAAAATAGTACAATAACACAATAAAAACACGAACGGAGTTTTAGTTCCAGCTACTTGCTGGCGTTGCTTCATTCGTGTTTTTGTGTTATCAGATGTTTATTTTATAACCCGTAATTGTAATCATCATCTTGCATGGCTTCAACTTCACCAAGAAGATAACCGTTTCCGACTTGAGAGAAGAAGTCGTGGTTAGAGGTTCCAGTTGAAATACCATTCATGACAATGGGATTGACGTCATCAGCCGTGTCAGGGAAAAGTGGGTCTTGACCAAGATTCATGAGAGCTTTATTAGCATTATACCGAAGGAAAGTTTTGACTTCTTCTGTCCAACCGACACCGTCATACAAGGTTTCTGTATAGCCTTCCTCATTTTCATAGAGGGTGTAGAGCAGGTCGTACATCCACTCCCGGAACGTTTCTTGTTCTTCCTCTGGCAATTCGTTGAAGCCTAATTGGAATTTATAGCCGATATACGTTCCGTGGACAGATTCGTCACGGATAATCAATTTGATGATTTCAGCTACATTGGCTAACTTGTTATTTCCAAGATAGTAAAGCGGTGTAAAGAAACCAGAATAGAAGAGGAAGGTTTCCAGAAAGACACTGGCAACCTTCTTTTCAAGAGCATTTCCATTGAGGTAAATCTCGTTGATAATTTCCGCTTTCTTTTGCAAATAAGGATTTGTATTGGTCCATTCAAAGATTTCGTCAATTTCTGATTTTGTGTTGAGGGTTGAGAAAATAGATGAATACGACTTAGCATGAACAGACTCCATGAATTGGATGTTATTCAACACAGCCTCTTCATGAGGCGTGCGAATATCTCCTCGGATAGCTTCAACACCTGATTGGGATTGCATCGTATCCAATAATGTTAATCCGCCAAATACCTTACCAACAAGGTCTTTTTTTTCAGGTGATAATTTTCTCCAGTCATCCAAATCGTTGGAGAGGGGGATTCGCGTATCGAGCCAGAATTGCTCGGTCAGTTTTTCCCAAGTAGATTTGTCAATGACATCTTCAATGGCATTCCAATTTATGGCTTTGTAATAGGTTTTCATGTTGATTACTTTCTTTTATTCCAGTTGATTTTTATCGTTTATAGATTGTTTAAATTTGTCTGAAAGGCTTATATAACGGTTGTTGTACTAGCATAAACAAGAGAAACTTTAGTCCTCCTTAAATCACGCAGCTCTCACACTGATTAGCTCCAACTTCGCCACCGTCATCTGTAAAGGTACGGACATAATAGATTGATTTGATGCCCTTGTTAAAGGCATAGTTGCGCAGGATAGACAGGTCACGCGTGGTTTGTTTGCTCTCGGTTTTCCATTCGTAGAGTCCTTGTGGAATGTCGCTACGCATAAAGAGGGTCAGAGATAATCCTTGATCTACGTGTTCAGTAGCTGCTGCATAGACATCAATGACCTTGCGCATATCCATATCATAAGCACTGGTGTAGTAAGGAATCGTCTCAGTTGACAGTCCTGCTGCTGGGTAGTAGATTTTTCCGATTTTCTTTTCTTGGCGTTCTTCGATGCGTTGTGTAATTGGGTGGATTGAAGCAGAGACATCATTGATATAGCTGATAGAGCCATTTGGGGCAACAGCTAAGCGATTTTGGTGGTAAAGACCGTCTGTCATGACTTTCTCGCGCAGTTCAGTCCAATCTTTGGCAGAAGGGATAAAGATATTTTCAAAGAGTTTTTTCACTCGGTCATATTTTGGTACAAATTCGCCAGTCACATATTTGTCAAAGTATGAACCATTTGCATAGTCAGATTTTTCAAAGTTGTGGAAGGTCACACCGCGCTCGCGGGCAATATTGTTGGACTCAACAAGTGTCCAATAATTCATGAGCATAAAGTAAATGCTGGTAAACTCAACAGATTCAGCTGTTCCGTATTCAATCAATTGTTGAGCCAGATAACTGTGCAAGCCCATGGCGCCCAGTCCGAAAGTGTGAGCTAAGCTGTTGCCATGATCAATAGTCGGAACGGCTTTGATATGAGAGCTGTCTGTAACAAATGTCAGCGCCCGTGTCATGGTTCGGATAGACTTACCGAAATCTGGTGAAGTCATCATATTAACCACATTGGTAGAGCCAAGATTGCAAGAAACATCCGTTCCCAAGCGTAGAAATTCCTGTGCATCATTCAGAAGACTGGGTTCTTGTACTTGCAGGATTTCGGAGCAGAGATTACTCATGATAATCTTGCCATCCACTGGATTCGCACGATTAGCTGTGTCAATATTGACTACGTAAGGATAGCCAGATTCCTGCTGCAACTTGGAAATCTCAGTTTCTAAATCACGAGCTTTAATCTTCGTTTTGTTAATCTTAGGATTGGCCACCAATTCGTCGTATTTTTCAGTAATATCAATATAGGCAAATGGAACGCCATATTCCCGTTCGATAGAGTAAGGACTGAAAAGATACATTTCTTCATTCTTGCGAGCCAATTCATAAAATTTATCTGGAATAACAACACCTAAAGAAAGGGTTTTTACCCGCACTTTTTCATCGGCATTCTCTTTCTTGGTTGAAAGAAAAGCGATAATATCTGGGTGAAAGACGTTGAGATAGACAACACCAGCTCCTTGACGTTGACCTAATTGATTAGAGTATGAAAAGCTGTCTTCAAAGAGCTTCATAACTGGTACTACACCAGAAGCAGCACCTTCATAGCCCTTGATAGGAGCGCCAGCTTCCCGCAGATTGCTGAGGGAAATCCCAACGCCACCGCCAATCCGTGATAGCTGCAGAGCTGAGTTAATGGAGCGTCCGATAGAGTTCATATCATCTGTCACTTGAATCAAGAAGCAAGAAACCAATTCACCACGACGGGCACGTCCAGCATTAAGGAAACTTGGAGTTGCAGGTTGATAACGTTGGTGAATGATTTCATTGGCAATATCTTTGGCAATTGCTTCATCACCGTTGGCAAAATAGAGCGCGTTGAAAAGAACGCGGTCTTCCATACTTTCAAGGTAATACTCGCCGTCATTTGTTTTAAGAGCATATTGATTATAGAATTTATATGCTGCCATGAAAGACTTGAAATGGAAATCTTGCTCATGAATGAAAGCAGCCAGTTCTTCAATGTATTCAGGTGAATAAAGCTGGATGAATTCTTTTTCTAGATAATTTTCTTGAATTAAATAGTGAATTTTTTCCGTAATAGAAGAGAATTTTTTCGTATTTGGTTCAACATTTTCTTTAAAGAATGCTTCCAAGGATTCCTTATCTTTGTGAAGCATAATTTGTCCGTTGATTGGACGGTTGATTTCATTATTGAGACGGAAATACGTCACATCTTCCAATTGTTTGAGTCCCATAGTGTTCCTTTTTCTAAATGATATTTTTGCAAAAGAAAGTGGGAATGAGACAAAAAAATCAATATTTCGTAAGAAATCGATTTTGTCGTCCCACCCCCGCATAGTTAACTAGGTTGGTCGCCATTCCTTGTGGAACAAGGAATTAGAACGGTCAGTCAGTAATTGAGGCTGAGACTACGAACTAAAAATTTTCAAATTTTAGCTCTCTCACTCCCAATTGTGCAGGTTAAATCTAATGGATTAAAGTCAAAAGATTTTCTTCTAAGCAATTGTAAGAATCTGGAAAAAACTTTTATCTCAGACTTGACTGGTTCGTTCTATGATGCAAATGCAACAAAATTATGACAGTTTTTTCAATTTGCCTGGTTGAAAACCGGAAAATGCTTCTGTTGGAGTTTGGACAACCGGTGCAGCATTAAAACCTAAGCTTTTCACATGATCGATGTATTCAGGCTGTTCGTCCAAGTTGATTTCACGATATTCTACATGATTAGTGTCTAAGAAGCGTTTTGTCATTTTGCACTGCACGCAATTATTTTTTGAGTAAATAGTTACCATAATAAACTCCCAATTTCTTTAAATTCAGTATGGAATTAGTATATCCAAAGCAGGAAATTTTGTCAA
Organism: Streptococcus constellatus; assembly: GCF_902167705.1. Lineage (GTDB taxonomy): Bacteria > Bacillota > Bacilli > Lactobacillales > Streptococcaceae > Streptococcus > Streptococcus constellatus_A. The sequence continues at coordinate 37,193 of NZ_CABHMZ010000013.1, forward strand.
CCATTATGCTCTAAATATTGTGTTATATTTTATTATTTTAAATATAAAATACTAGATATGGTGTTTTTGAAAAATGGAAACTCAGAGAAGCAACCCGCTTTTAGCCTTGTTGCATCACGTTTTTCTTATCGGATTATAGACTAAACATTTATCTGTAAGTTGAATAGTGAAAATATTGTTTTAATGAAATTTCAGTAATTCTCATAAAAAAGGCTTGCTGAATGTACATAAAATTCTTGAAAAAATTTTACAAAGATGTTATAATCTAGAATTGTAAGGGTTATCACATGAGACCCCAAAAAGATTACATTAAAGGAGAGTCAAACTATGGCTTCTAAAGATTTCCACATTGTGGCAGAAACAGGTATTCACGCACGTCCAGCAACTTTGTTAGTTCAAACTGCTAGCAAATTTGCTTCAGATATTACTCTTGAATACAAAGGTAAATCAGTAAACCTTAAATCAATCATGGGTGTTATGAGCCTTGGTGTTGGTCAAGGGGCTGATGTAACAATTACTGCAGAAGGTGCAGACGCTGATGATGCAATTGTAGCGATCGCAGAAACAATGACAAAAGAAGGATTGGCTTAACATGACAGAAATGCTAAAAGGAATTGCAGCATCTGACGGTGTTGCTGTTGCTAAGGCATATCTACTCGTTCAACCGGATTTATCATTTGAGACTGCTTCAGTCGAAGATACAAACGCAGAAGAGGCTCGTTTGGATGTAGCTCTTGAAGCTTCACAAAACGAGCTTTCTGTTATCCGTGAGAAAGCAGTAGATAGCCTTGGAGAAGAAGCAGCTCAAGTATTTGATGCTCACTTAATGGTACTTTCTGACCCAGAAATGATTGGTCAGATTAAAGAAACAATTCGTGCGAAAAAAGTGAATGCTGAAGCAGGTCTGAAAGAAGTAACAGACATGTTCATCACTCTCTTTGAAAATATGGAAGATAACCCATACATGCAAGAACGTGCAGCAGACATTCGCGATGTGACCAAACGTGTGTTGGCTCACTTGCTTGGTGTACGCTTGCCAAACCCTGCTATGATCAATGAAGAAGTGGTTGTGATTGCTCACGACTTAACTCCTTCTGATACCGCTCAGTTAGATAGAAACTTTGTTAAAGCTTTTGTAACCAACATTGGTGGACGTACAAGTCACTCAGCTATTATGGCTCGTACTCTTGAAATTGCTGCGGTTCTTGGAACAAATAACATTACTGAATTAGTGAAAGACGGTGATATTATTGCCGCAAATGGTATCACTGGTGAAGTGATTATCAATCCAACTGAAGAACAAATTGCAGATTTTAAAGCCGCTGGTGAAGCTTATGCAAAACAAAAAGCTGAATGGGATTTGCTGAAAGATGCTGAAACAGTAACAGCTGATGGAAAACATTTTGAATTGGCTGCAAACATCGGTACACCTAAGGATGTCGAAGGTGTGAATGCAAATGGTGCAGAAGCTGTCGGACTTTACCGTACTGAATTCCTTTATATGGATTCACAAGATTTCCCAACAGAAGATGAGCAATATGAAGCTTATAAGGCTGTTTTGGAAGGAATGAATGGTAAGCCAGTTGTTGTCCGTACAATGGACATCGGTGGCGACAAAGAACTTCCTTACTTTGATTTACCAAAAGAAATGAATCCGTTCCTTGGATTCCGTGCTCTTCGTATTTCAATTTCGGAAACAGGAAATGCAATGTTCCGCACACAATTACGTGCACTATTGCGTGCATCTGTACATGGACAATTGCGTATCATGTTCCCAATGGTTGCTTTGTTGACTGAATTCCGTGCAGCAAAAGGCATTTTGGAAGAAGAAAAGGCTAAATTGCTTGCAGAAGGTGTTGCAGTTGCGGACAATATTCAAGTTGGTATCATGATTGAAATTCCAGCAGCAGCAATGCTTGCTGACCAATTTGCAAAAGAAGTTGACTTCTTCTCAATTGGTACTAATGACTTGATTCAATACACAATGGCTGCTGACCGTATGAACGAACAAGTTTCCTATCTTTATCAACCATATAACCCATCTATCCTTCGCTTAGTGGATCGAGTGGTGAAAGCTGCTCACGCTGAAGGCAAATGGGCTGGTATGTGTGGTGAAATGGCAGGTGACCAAACTGCTGTTCCACTTCTAGTTGGTATCGGTCTGGATGAGTTCTCAATGAGTGCAACATCTGTTCTTCGTACACGTAGCTTGATGAAGAAATTGGATACGAAGAAGATGCAAGAACTAGCTCAACGTGCTCTTACAGAATGTGCAACGATGGAAGAAGTTCTTGAACTTGAAAAAGAATATCTTGATTTTGAATAATATCGAAACAGAGGTCATTGTCAATTAGGACAATTGCAGTTTTGATGATAAGAAGGCAGGGATAATTGTGTTCCTGTCTTTCTTTATATTGCAAATCATTTAGACTTTCTGTGTTCCTTTTTACTTCCTTTTGCTCATTTTTGCTATAATGATAATTATGAACAACTTGATTAAATCAAAACTAGAACTGCTACCGACCAGTCCAGGTTGCTATATTCATAAAGATAAAAATGGCACGATCATTTATGTCGGAAAAGCTAAGAATTTGCGTAATCGGGTGCGCTCTTATTTTCGTGGGAGCCATGATACTAAAACGGAAGCGCTGGTGTCTGAGATTGAGGATTTTGAGTTTATTGTCACGGAGTCTAATATTGAAGCCTTGCTGCTTGAAATCAATCTCATTAAGGAAAATCAGCCTAAATACAACATCATGCTCAAGGATGATAAATCCTATCCTTTTATCAAAATTACCAATGAGAACTATCCACGTCTAATCATTACACGTCAGGTTAAAAAGGATGGGGGACTCTACTTCGGTCCTTATCCTGATGTAGGTGCTGCCAATGAAATTAAGCGCTTGCTGGATCGAATTTTTCCTTTTCGCAAATGCACCAATCCGCCTGAGAAGGTTTGTTTCTACTACCACATCGGACAGTGCCGAGCTCATACTATTTGCCATAATGAACCACATTTTTTTCAAGATATGGCTCAGGAAGTAGCAGATTTCCTTAAAGGCCATGATGATAAGATTATTGATGAACTAAAAAGGAAAATGACCAGTGCTGCTGAGAAAATGGAGTTTGAAAAAGCAGCTGAGTACCGCGACTTGCTTCAAAGTATTGCGACGCTTCGCACTAAGCAACGAGTCATGGCGAAGGATTTGCAGAATCGGGATGTTTTTGGTTATTATGTGGACAAAGGCTGGATGTGTGTGCAGGTTTTCTTTGTCCGTCAAGGAAAACTCATCGAGCGAGACGTGAATATGTTTCCTTATTACAATGATCCCGATGAGGATTTTCTGACCTATATTGGTCAATTTTATCAGGAAAAATCTCATTTGGTGCCGAATGAAATTTTGATTCCGTCTGATATTGACGAGGAGGCAGTGCGGGCACTGGTAGATACGAAGGTGCTTAAGCCTCAGCGAGGAGAGAAGAAACAGCTGGTTAATTTGGCTATTAAAAATGCGCAAGTTAGTTTGCAGCAGAAGTTTGATTTGTTGGAGAAATCTGTTGAAAAAACACAGGGAGCTATTGAAAATCTAGGGCAGTTGCTCAATATTCCCACTCCAGTTCGGATTGAGTCCTTTGATAATTCCAATATTATGGGAACCAGTGCTGTTTCAGCTATGGTGGTCTTTGTCAATGGAAAGCCCAGCAAAAAGGATTATCGCAAGTATAAAATTAAGACAGTTGTTGGTCCTGACGACTATGCTAGTATGCGAGAAGTGATTAAGCGTCGCTATAGCCGAGTCATGCGCGATGGTTTAATACCGCCTGATCTTATTGTCATTGACGGTGGTCAGGGTCAAGTCAATATTGCTAAAGATGTCATTCAAAATCAATTAGGGTTAGATATTCCTATCGCTGGTTTGCAAAAGAACGACAAGCACCAGACGCATGAATTGCTCTTTGGCGATCCGCTGGAAGTAGTCGAGCTGTCCCATAATTCGCAGGAATTTTTCCTCCTGCAACGCATTCAAGATGAGGTGCACCGCTTTGCCATTACCTTCCACCGCCAGCTTCGCTCAAAAAACTCCTTTTCTTCGCAATTGGATGGTATTGAGGGTCTAGGACCCAAGCGCAAGCAAAATCTGATGCGACACTTTAAATCCTTGACCAACATCAAAAAAGCCAGCGTGGATGAAATTGTCGAAGTGGGTGTCCCGCGAAAAGTAGCGGAAGCCGTGCAGGAGAAATTGAGCAAATCTACAGATAAAAAGATAACCAACTCCTAGACTTTAGGGAAACAAGTTCATTAGTCTATTTCTTATCAAAACCTCTGCAAGCTCTTCCAATTTATGGTAAAATAAAATTAGTATAATAAGAAAAGGAAAGTCCCTATGAAATTTCTTGAATTAAATAAAAAGTGTCATGCAACGAAGCATTTCAATGATAAGGCAGTTGATCCGAAAGATGTGCGGACGGCGATTGAAATTGCAACTTTAGCGCCAAGTGCTCACAATAGCCAGCCTTGGAAAGTTGTAGTTGTGCGTGAGAAAAATGCAGAGTTAGCTGAGATTGCTTTCGGTGCAAACAAAGACCAAATCACAGAAGCACCTGTGACGATTGCTCTTTTTACAGATACAGATTTGGTTAAACGTGCTCGGAAAATTGCTCGCGTAGCTGGGGTCAATAATATGTCCGACGAATTGTTGCAATATTATATGCAAAATTTACCGGTTGAATATGGGCATTATTCTGAGCAACAAAAAAGCGATTATTTGGCATTAAATGCTGGTTTGGTGGCAATGAATCTTGTTTTGGCTTTGACCGATCAAGGAATTGGTTCCAATATTATCCTTGGATTTGATAAGTCAAAAGCCAATCAAGTGCTAGATATTGACGAACGCTTCCGTCCAGAACTTTTAATTACCGTTGGTTACACAGACGACAAACTGGAGCCAAGCTATCGTTTGCCAGTGGACGAGATTATTGAAAAACGTTGATAGAAAGGAATCTGATTTTATGACGATTGATTTTAAAGCAGAAGTTGAGAAACGTCGCGACGCTCTGTTGGCTGACTTGTTTAGCCTTTTGGAAATTAACTCCGAGCGAGATGACACGAAAGCAGATAAAGAACATCCTTTTGGGCCTGGACCTGTTAAGGCTTTGGAAAAATTCTTAGAACTAGCTGCGCGTGATGGCTATCCAACGAAAAATGTTGACAATTATGCAGGGCATTTTGAATATGGCGAAGGAAAAGAAGTGCTTGGAATTTTTGCGCATATGGATGTTGTGCCGGCTGGAAGTGGCTGGGATACAGATCCTTATACGCCAACTATCAAGGACGGTAAATTATTTGCACGTGGTGCGAGCGATGATAAAGGGCCGACGATGGCTTGCTATTATGGACTGAAAATTATCAAAGAATTAGATTTGCCGACATCTAAGAAAGTTCGTTTTGTAGTTGGTACAGATGAAGAATCTGGCTGGGCTGATATGGACTATTATTTCAAACACGTTGGTCTGTCAGAGCCAGATTTTGGTTTTTCACCAGATGCAGAATTTCCGATTATCAATGGCGAAAAAGGAAATATCACCGAATATCTTCATTTTGCAGGAGAAAATGGCGGAGCTGCGCGCTTGCATAGCTTTACTGGCGGACTTCGTGAAAATATGGTTCCTGAATCTGCAACAGCAGTAGTATCAGGAGATGTGCCAAATCTTGTAGATAAATTGGACGAATTTGCAAAGGAACACGAACTTCGATTTGAATACCAAGAACTACCGAGTGGTCAAATAACAGTTACGATTGTTGGAAAATCTGCTCACGGAGCTTCTCCACAATCCGGTGTCAATGGTGCGACTTATCTGGCGAAATTCTTGACCCAGTTTGATTTTGCAGATTCTGCTAAGGATTATCTTGAAGTGGCAGGAAACATTCTTTTAGAAGACCACGAAGGAAAAGCTTTAAAAGTGGACTATATAGATGAAAAAATGGGTGCTCTTTCTATGAATGCAGGAGTCTTCCGCTTTGATGAGGCAAGTGATGACAACACCATTGCCCTTAATTTCCGCTATCCACAAGGAACCAATCCAGAAATTATCAAAGCTGAGTTGGAAAACTTGCCTGTAGAGAAAGTGACATTGTCAGAGCACGAGCATGTTCCTCATTATGTTCCAATGGAAGATCCACTTGTGACAACGCTTTTGAACGTGTATGAAAAGCAAACAGGGCTGAAAGGTCATGAACAAATCATTGGTGGAGGAACCTTTGGTCGTCTCTTAAAACGCGGTGTTGCTTATGGCGCTATGTTCCCAGGCTATACAGATACCATGCATCAAGCAAATGAATTTATAGATGTGGAAGATCTTTTCCGTGCAGCAGCTATTTATGCTGAGGCAATCTATGAATTGATTAAATAAAGGACGTGAACTCAGCTAGAAATAGTTGAGTTTCTTTCAAAGAAAGAGGACAATTATGATTTATACAATTACGAGTGCGACAGGTCAATTGGGGCAAAAGGTTGTTGCTGAAGCACAAAAACATTTAAATTCTAATGATATTCGGCTATCTGTTAGAAGTCCCAAAAAAGCGAGCCAATATGCAACAGCAGGGATTGATGTCAGAGCAGCTGATTATTTAGATGTGGATTCTATGGTTGAAGCTTGGCGCGGAACGGATGTCTTGATTTATATTCCAAGTATTTCTCATCCAAGCATTGTGCGTGTACCCGAGTTTGAAAATTCAGTAATTGCGGCAGAAAGAGCTGGAATTAAGCATTTTATCTTTGTTGGATTTTTCGCCGATCAAGTTAATAGTCCATTTCACATGGCGGCTTTCTTTGCTTATGCCAATACTCGTTTAGCATCAGCTGGATTTTCTTACAGCATTATCAAAAATGCTATGTATGCTGATCCATTGGTGCCTTATTTACTTGAGTTAATAGAGCGCAAAGCTGTTATTTATCCAATGGAAAATGCAAAAATGAGCTTTATTTCGCGGGAAGACAGTGCAGAAGCCATTGTCAAACTGGCTATGTCACCTGCCCTACAGGGAAAAACATATATCTTGACCCAAGATCGTAATTATACAATGTTAGAATTAGCTGACCTTTTGTCTGAAGTGTCAGGCCGTGAAATTGGCTACCAGCCGGTGACAGTTGAGGAATTTGCTGCTCTTTATGATCAGCCCAAAGGTTTCGGTGTTGTGCTGGCTTCTCTTTATCAAGCTGGAAGTCAAGGCTGCTTGGATGTTGTGACAGACGATTTTCGGACAATCACAGGACGGCAGGCAACTGATTTGAAAAGTTATCTGATGGAAAATTATCAAAAATAGAGGGAAGAAATGGAAACGCTAGAAGGTATTAAGAAAGCCATTATGGCTGATTCACAAAATCAAGCATATACCGAGCGGGGAATTGAGCCACTTTTCGCAGCGCCTAAAACGGCACGTATCAATATTGTCGGGCAAGCGCCAGGTATTAAAGCGCAGGAAACGCGCTTGTACTGGAATGATAAGAGTGGTGATCGCTTACGCGAATGGATGGGTGTTGACTATGATACCTTTTATCATTCAGGCTATTTTGCTGCGATTCCAATGGACTTTTACTTTCCAGGACATGGAAAGTCAGGTGATTTGCCACCTCGCAAGGGTTTTGCAGAGAAATGGCATCAGTCGATTTTAGAGTTGTTACCAGATCTTGAATTGACGATTCTCATTGGTCAATATGCTCAGAAATATTATCTTCATCAAAAGGGAACTGTAAAGTTAACTGATACAGTAAAACATTATCAAGACTACCTGCCAGAATTTTTCCCACTTGTCCACCCCTCACCCCGAAATCAAATCTGGATGGCTAAGAATCCTTGGTTTGCAGAAACCGTAATCCCTGATTTAAGGGAACGGGTACAAAAGATTATTTCATAGAGTGGAACAAAAGTTGATCATTTAAAAGTTTTTGATTTCATTGCACCAGAGTGGTTTATTAGTACTGAAGCGCCTAATGAATTTCTCCAAACCGCTTCGCTTTGCAAGCATAACGCATAAATAATAGAAGCTAGGCACTTTTCCCAGCTTCTTTTTTTAAACAAAATCTTTGACAAAAAAGGTTCTATATAGTAGAATGAGCATAAACTTCTATATCGTATATTTTAGAAAGAAGAAAAATGAGTAAAAAAGTAATCAATAGTGGGTTTTATATCGGGAAAATTCATCGTTTGTCCAATCGACTGATGAATCATATTTTGTTAGAACGAGGAATTCAAGCCTTTAATGGAGAGCAGGGACGCATTTTACATGCGCTTTGGCAAAAAGATTATCAAAGTCAAACGGAACTGTCAGAGCAGACCGGTTTGACGCTGAACACACTTACTAAAATGATTGACCGAATGATTAGCATGAACCTTGTGGAGCGGTGTTCTCATGAAAAAGACAAGCGAAAAAAGATGATTTGCTTGACAGATTATGCCAAAGGATTGAAAAAGGAATATGATGCAATTTCGGATAAAATCATTGAAATCTTTTACAGCGGATTTTCTGAGCTGGAAATCAATGAATTTGAGACTTATTTGGAGCGCATTTTAGTAAATTTAAGTCAATCAAGAAAGGATGAAGCATGAACGAGTTCATTAAATTAGTAACTAATCAATGGGATTTTCTTTTAAGTCTTGTCTGGGATCATATCTGGATATCAGGCTTGTCTATCTTTCTTGCCTTAATTTTGGGAGTCGGACTTAGCATTTTCATTAGTTTCAAAAAAAGCTGGGCGGGTGTCATCATTGGTTTAGTGAATATTCTTTATACAATTCCCTCCATTGCCCTTTTAGGAATTTTGATTTCGGTTACGGGGATTGGTAACAAGACAGCAATTGTGGCTCTAACCTTGTATGCACTTTTGCCTATGGTACGGAGCACTTATACAGGGATTATAGGTGTTGATCCACTTCTCGTTGAAGCAGCAGAAGGAATGGGTTCTACTCGCAAGCAGATTTTAACAAAAGCGCAGTTGCCACTTGCTTTTCCAGTCATGATGGCAGGTTTTCGCAATATGGTGACAATGACCATAGCTCTAGCTGGGATTGCTTCTTTCGTTGGTGCTGGTGGTCTGGGGGTTGCAATCTATCGTGGAATTACCACTAATAATCAAACCTTGACCTTAGTCGGAAGTGTTTTAGTAGCTCTGTTGGCACTGGTCTTTGATTTTCTCCTTTCTTTGGTTGAAAAATCAATCTTAAACCATAAAAAAGTATCCAAAAAATGGCTGTCTATTGTAGGCTCCATAGCTCTATTGGCGGCAGGAACAATCGCATTTTTCCAGATGAATCCAATGGGTGGAACTGTCAAGATTGCGACCAAGCCACAGACAGAAAACTATATCTTAGGAGAAATGCAAAAACAAGTTATTGAAGAATACACCAATCTTAAGGTCAAAATGACCAAAGGTGTTGGTGGTGGTACCTCAAATATCCATCCAGCAATGGTTAAAGGTGAATTTGATATTTATGCAGATTATACTGGTACGCTTTGGGAAGTGGTCATGAAAAAGAAGGGTACTTATAGTGAAAATCAATTTGACAGTCTGATAAAAGATTATGCAAAGAAATATCAACTAACATGGGTTGGAAGTTTTGGCTTTAACAATACTTATCGACTTGCTGTTAGCAAGGAAACCGCAGACAAATATCGGCTCAAAAATAATAGTGATTTATCTTCATGTGACTGATTATTCAAATGCAGCGCGGACCGACAAATATCGGCTCAAAAATAATAGTGATTTATCTAGTGTCTCCCCAGAGTTGACCTTCGGTGCAGAGTATGATTTCTTTGCGATAGATGCAGGTTATGATCGCTTGGCACGAACCTACAAGCTGAACTTCAAATCCACAGTAGACATGGATAGTGGTTTAAAATATCAGGCGGCAAAAGAAGGACAAGTAGACGTGATTGATATTTTCACTACGGATGGGAAATTACACAATTCTGGCTTAGTTACGCTGGAAGACGACAAGGGGATGTGGTCTTCCTATCAGGCTGGAATGATTGTTCGCAAAGAAACGTTAGACAAATATCCAGATTTGAAAACAGCCCTGGCGAAGTTAAATAATATCTTAGATGATGCAGCAATGTCAGACCTTAATTACAAGGTTGACACAGAAAAACAGGAACCAGAAAAAGTTGCTCATGACTATCTTGTAGAGAAAGGGATTTTGAAGAAATGATTGAATATAAAAATGTCAGCAAATCATATGGAAATCAAGACATTATTAAAAATCTAAATCTAAAGATTGAAGATGGCACTTTTCTGACAGTTGTGGGGACTTCTGGTTCGGGCAAAACGACATTGTTAAAGATGATAAATGGTTTGGTCAAGCCGAATCAAGGGCAAATCCTTATCAATGGTCAAGATGTGCAGGACACGGATTTGATTGAATTGCGGCGAAACATCGGTTATTCGATTCAAGGAAATGGGCTTTTTCCTCATTTAACAGTTGCCGAGAATATCGCTTTTGTCTTGAATTTGCAAAAGAAAAATCAAGCAGAAATAGAGAAGATTATCGATGAAAAGTTAGCTATGCTTGGTTTGGATACTCAGCTAAAAAATCGCTACCCAGCAGCTCTTTCGGGCGGGCAGGCGCAACGAGTGGGAATTGCCCGAGCATTAGCTGCAACACCTAATATTTTACTAATGGATGAGCCATTTGGAGCAGTGGATGCTATTACGCGCTATCAGCTACAGCGTGAATTAAAATTACTGCATGAAGAAACCGGCATTACAGTCGTATTTATCACGCACGATATAGCAGAAGCTTTGAAGTTAGGCACGAAAATCCTTGTTTTAGATAAGGGAGAAATCCAGCAATATGGCACTCCACAGGAAATAAAAACGCAGCCTGCAAATGATTTTGTCAGAAAACTACTAGAATTAGCGAGCTAAGGAGAAGCTCTATGAATCAAAAAATGAAAGCCATGGTGATTTATGAGCCTGGTGGTCCAGAAAAATTTGTTCTAGAAGAGCGAGAAATTCCGAATGTAAAAGCAGGCTGGACTCTAGTAAAAATTAAAGGTTTTGGTATCAATCATTCAGAAATTTTCACTCGAAAAGGTTTATCTCCAACTGTTCAATTCCCACGCATTTTAGGGATTGAGTGTGTAGGACAAGTAGTTGAAACAACAAGGGGAGATTTACAAATTGGACAAAAAATTGTCTCTATCATGGGTGAAATGGGACGTGCTTTTGACGGTTCTTATGCTGAATATGCCCTACTTCCAAATGAGCAGATTTATCCCGTAGATAGCCAATTACCTTGGTCTGAGTTAGCAGCGGTACCAGAGACCTATTATACCGCTTTTGGCTCCTTCAAAAATCTGCAGATAAAAAAGGGAGATTCAATCTTAGTCCGAGCTGCGACAAGTGGTGTTGGATTAGCTTTCTTAAAATTGGTAAAGGCGCAATTCCCACAGAATCGTGTAGTTGGCGCAGTTCGTTCTCTTGCTAAAAAAGATTTGCTTCAACATCAAGGCTTTGATGAGATTATTTTAGATGAAAAAGGAGTTTTGCAAACCGAGGAAAAGTTTGATAAAATCCTTGAATTAGTCGGTCCAGCTACTCTAAAAAATTCATTTGACCATATTCAAAGTGCAGGAATTATCTGTAACACTGGTCAATTAGGTGGCAAATGGTATGTAGAGGAGTTTGACCCAATCGTAGAAATAAAAAATAATAGTTTTTTGACTAGTTTTTATTCAGGCAATGTGAGCCAGCAGCTTATTGATGAACTTTTTAGCTATATTGATGCTTACCAGATAAATGTATCTCCTCAACGAATCTTTTCATTAGAGCAAATCCCAGCAGCCCATTCTTATATCGAAAGTCAAGCGGGATTTGGTAAAGTGGTCGTCTTAAATGATTAACTAGAAAAATTAAAAGTGTGCAAATGCATGCTTTTTTGAATTGACATACAGTATATCTACGCTTATAATGAAAATTAGAAAATTCTATAAATGAGGCGATACAGATGAAAAAAAGGATTGGGATTTTATTAGTAGCGAGTTTGTTTCTTTTGACAGCTTGTGGGGAAAAGAAAACAAATGTGGAAACGAAACAAGAAAGAAAAGCAACATCTGCAAAAGTTGCGTCCTCTGAGCAAGCAAAGAAAAAAGCAAAAGTTCATTATAATGGTTCTTACTATAGTGTAAAAGGAAAATACGATGAAATTGTCATCGCAAATAAACATTATCCATTATCTTCAGATTACAATCCCGGTGAAAATCCTACTGCTAAAGCAAAATTGCTGGAGTTGATTGCTGCTATGCAGCGTGAAGGCTATCCTATCAGTAATCAATATAGCGGTTTCCGTAGTTACCAAACACAGGTGACTCTTTATCAAAATTATGTCAATCAAGACGGGAAAGAAGCAGCAGATCGTTATTCTGCTCGACCTGGCTATAGTGAACACCAAACAGGTTTGGCATTTGACTTGATTGGCACAGACGGAAATCTAGTAACAGAAGAAAAGGCGAGCCAATGGCTTTTAAAACATGCAGCTGAATATGGTTTTGTCGTGCGCTATCTAAATGGTAAAGAAGACAAAACTGGATATATGCCAGAGCAATGGCATCTGCGTTATGTTGGGAAAGAAGCAAAAGCGATTGCAGATTCAGGACTATCTTTAGAAGAATATTACGGTTTTGCTGGGGGAGATTATAAGGATTAAAATTGAATACAAGGAGACAATACACATGAAAACTTATACAATGAACCCTACTATTGATGTCGTGGAAACACCTGTTGAAGAAACTAGTCGCATCATCCGTCATCTTCACTTAGGAGAAGGAGCAGGAATTCCTGAACACAAGGCTGATGCTTTGGTGACTGTTGTCTGTCTAGAGGGAAAGGTTGATTTTACGGCATCTGGTCAAACAGTCCAACTCGTTCCCGGAAGTTTTTTAACCATGGAACCCAATGAGCCTCATAGTTTATATGGTGTGAAAGATAGCCATGTATTGGTTATTCAGCAATTAAAATACTGAATGCAAAAAAAAGAGTAAAAACTTGGAAGTTATAATGTCATAGATTCCAAGTTTTTTTGATTGTACTAAAAAACCTTTCCCAAAATTGGAAAAGGCTTATTATCAACATTCTTTGTAATGTGAATACGATTTTTATTTGAGACCGTATTTTTTGTTGAAACGATCCACACGTCCATCTGCTTGAGTGAATTTTTGACGTCCAGTATAGAATGGATGTGAGTCTGATGAAATTTCCACACGGATCAAAGGATAAGTGTTTCCATCTTCCCACTCAACAGTTTCGCTAGAATACTTAGTAGAACCACTAAGGAATTTGTAGCCAGTTGAAGTATCCATAAAGACAACAGGACGGTATTCAGGATGAATATCTTTTCTCATTTTTAAAAATTTCCTTTCTGCCATGGTCTCTCTGCGAGCCATAGATTCGTTACTTTGACAGTTTACCAAATTCTAACTATTTTGACAAGTCTTTTCTCTCAATTTTATGGTCTTTTTGCCAATTCTTTCAATTCTTGATAAACTTCTTCGATTTCTTCTTTGGAGTAAGCATTGGCACCACTGGCAAGGGGATGACCGCCTCCATCGTGTTTTTTAGCGATTTCATTGATTGGGATAAATTTACTCCTTAGTCGAACGCGGTAATTGCCATTTTCTTGCTCAACAAAAATTCCCCATAATTCAACGCTGTCGATACGCCCCGGAGCTGAAACGATAGCAGAAGTGTCAGCATCTGTTAAATGATTGGCTTTGAGAAGTTCTTGCGTCAGAATAACACGAGCTGCACCATTTTCATCGACTTCTAAATGGTCGTAAACATAGCCTTGGAGTTTAGCGATTTGATAACTGAAAGAGTCCATTTTTCGAGCTAAAGCAGCAAAATCAAAGGGATATTCGCGAAGTTTACTTGCGACAGCCATTGTGCGGGCGGTTGTGGCAGGATATAGGAAACGTCCTGTATCACCGACAATTCCAGCATAAAGCAGTTTAGCAGAATAATCATCTAGTTTCAGTTTATTTTCCAATGCAAAGAGAGCAATTAACTCACTAGCACTACTAGAGCTAGTATCTACCCAAGAAATGTCCCCGTAAATGTCATCGTTTGGATGATGATCGATTTTGATGAGAAAATCTCCTTTGTTGTACCGTTCGTCATCAATCCGAGCAGTATTTGCTGTATCACAAACAATAACTAAAGCATGTTTGTAATCATCGTCTGAAACCTCATCCATTTTAGCTAGCCAAGCAAGAGTAGGTTCAGTTTTTCCTGCTACTTTAATCTTTTTCTCAGGGAAATTGACTTGAAGTAATTTTTTCAAACCGACTTGACTTCCTAATGCATCAGGATCGGGTCGCATGTGACGATGAATGATAATCGTATCATATTCTTTAATTTTATGTAAAATTTGCTTGAAAATTTCCATATGATAACCTCCGCTATACCTTTTATTCATTGTATCATAAGATAGCTATTTTAAAAAGCAAAAGTGAGGAGTAACAAACCTTTAAGAGGTTTCAAGTGCAACTATTTGTTCAATGTGTTATAATGAATTGATAGAATTTTTTGGAGGAAATTATGGCTTTAGCAAAAATTGTATTTGCGAGTATGACAGGAAACACAGAAGAAATCGCAGATATTGTAGCTGATAAATTAAAAGAACTTGGTTTAGAAGTAGATATTGATGAATGCACAACGGTTGATGCAGAGGAATTTCTAGAAGCAGACATCGCAATCGTTGCTTCTTACACATACGGTGACGGCGAGTTGCCTGATGAAATTGTTGATTTTTATGAAGATTTAGCTAGTCTTGACTTGACCGGAAAGATTTATGGTGTTGTCGGGTCGGGCGATACATTCTATGATGAGTTTTGTAAGGCCGTAGATGACTTTGATCGCGCTTTTGCAGCGACAGGTGCTGAAAAAGGTGCTGAAAATGTAAAAGTCGATCTATCAGCAGAAGATGAAGATATTGAAAATCTGGAGAAGTTCGCTGAAGCATTAGCCGAAAAAGTACGGTAATCATGTAAGAAGGCTGGGAAATTTTCCTAGCCTTTTTTAGCTTAATTTATTCGATTTTAGGCATATATTCTGACATTTCTAATATAGAATAGTATAATAAGAGAAGAGAATTTGTATCAATGGGAGGAATGAGATGACGAAAGAACGAGATTATGCCTTTGGATTTCATGACGATGTGAAACCTTTGTTCTCGACAGGCAAAGGTTTGACAGAAGAGGTTGTTCGTGAAATTTCTGAAATTAAAAATGAGCCGCAATGGATGTTGGATTATCGCTTGCGTTCTTTAGAGTTGTTCCATAAATTGCCCATGCCTGATTTTGGACCAGATTTATCCGGCATACGATTTGATGATATTATCTATTATCAAAAATTAAGTGGGGATCGGGCTAGAAGTTGGGATGAAGTACCAGATGAAATAAAGAAAACCTTTGAGCGTCTGGGTATTCCTGAAGCAGAGCGTCAATTTTTGTCAGGAGCAGTTGCTCAGTATGAATCTGAAGTAGTCTATCACAACATGAAAGAAGAATTTGCCAAGCAAGGCATTATCTTTACCGATACCGACACAGCAGTACAAGAATATCCGGATTTGGTAAAAAAATACTTTGGAACAGTCATTTCTAATGCAGAGCACAAGTTTTCCGCTTTGAACAGTGCTGTTTGGTCAGGTGGCACATTTATCTATGTTCCTAAAAATGTTCAATGTCAGGTGCCAGTTCAGACCTATTTCCGTATCAATGGAGAAAATGCCGGTCAGTTTGAACGCTCGCTCATTATCGTAGAAGAGGGTGGCTCTATTCAATACATTGAGGGTTGCACAGCGCCTACTTATACGACCAATAGTCTTCATGCTGCAAATGTGGAAATTATTGTCAAAAAAGATGCTTTTTTCCGCTATACAACTATTCAAAACTGGTCAGACAATGTTTATAATCTGGTGACAGAGCGTGGAACGGTTGAAGAAGGCGGTACTTTGGAATGGATTGACGGAAATCTGGGTAGCAAGGTCAATATGAAATACCCTTGTAGCATTTTGAATGGCCGCAATGCAAGAACTTCTGTTCTTTCCATGTCCTTTGCTAATTATGGTCAGCATTTGGATGCGGGTTGTAAAGTCTATCACAATGCGCCGAAGACTTCTAGCACATTGATTTCCAAGTCTGTTGCAAAAGACGGTGGTAAGACGGATTACCGCGGTCAAGTCCGTTTTGGCAAGAACAGTGCTGGTTCAAAGTCTCACATTGAGTGCGACACGATTCTTATGGATGGTGAGTCTAGCTCAGATACCATTCCATTTAACGAAATTCACAATTCAAATGTTGCACTTGAACACGAAGCTAAGGTTTCTAAGGTTTCAGAAGACCAGCTTTATTACCTTATGAGCCGTGGTATTAGCGAAGAAGAAGCAACTGCCATGATTATCAATGGCTTTATGGAGCCAATTACCAAAGAACTCCCAATGGAGTACGCAGTCGAACTTAATCAGCTCATCAATATGAGTATGGAAGGTTCTGTAGGATAAAAGTAAAAACAGCCGCATGGCTGTTTTTTTGTGTTTCTGATTGAAAGAAGAGAAAGAAAAAAGCACCGAATCGGTGCACGCTTTTGCAAGCTTGAGTACGGACAAAGCCTTATTTTAACTTGCTGTGTTGTTTCGAATGGTTCCAAAACAAAATACACTTCATAAGACTTGCAAAATTTTTCAATCGTGCTATAATACTCTTTAGAGACAAGTCAGTTAGTTCCTTTCTAGTAGAGAGTGCGTGGTTGCTGAAAACGCATAGAAAGTCTAATTTGATACTACTCGTTTGATTTTATGCAAACATAAAACGGTGGCTACGTTAGAGCCAATCAGAGGTGTCAACAAACTGTTTTGTTGTACATAAATGAAGGTGGAACCACGTTGCGACGTCCTTTTAGGATGTCGCTTTTTGTTTTGTCGGAAGGAGGCAGAGATATGCTCTATATGATTGGTGGATCGCCTTGCAGCGGGAAGTCAACGATCGCTTCCCTTCTTGCTCAGCAGTATAGGTTGCTTCATATCAAGCTAGATGATCTGGTAGACGAGATGATGGACCAAGCAAAAGCAAGCGCAAAGCCGATTTCCCTTCTGAGACAGGACAGAAGTCCGAATCAAATCTGGCTGAGAAGTCCAGAGGAGATAGCGGATGAGGAATGGCGTTTTTATGAGGAGATTTTTCCTTATGTGACATCTTACTTGATAGAACATCAAGAGCAGCCACTCTTGCTGGAAGGAGCAGGGCTGTTGCCTCACTTGGTAAAGGGCCTTGAAGAACCGGCAGTTTCCTATCTATGCCTGACTCCGGTAGCGGATTTTCAGAAAAAGCATTATCGGCAGAGAGAATGGGGAGCGGGACAGAACTTCTCTTGAAAATTTTAAGTTCGTAGTCCCGCCCCCGCAAGGGCGATTAGGTGCTCTTCCGAGCTTTAAAAGCGAATGAAGAGCCCAATCGCCGACTGCGTTATTCGTTTATTACTAAATAAGAGTAGAAGCAGAAACACTTTTTGCCTCAGCTTCATCCAATCCTGAGCAGGATTTTGAAAACGGGATGCAGCGGGACATTCTGTTTGCCCAACCGGTACGGAAGGAAGCCCAGAAATTAGGCTATCCCAGCCTCATAACAGATGGCAGTCGGTCAGAAAAGGAGACTGCAAAAGAGATTGCCAGGCTCTTAAAATTACCCCATACAAATACAATAGATATTAAAGGAGAAACATATGATTAAGATTACTTTCCCAGATGGCGTTGTTCGTGAATACGAATCAGGCAGCACAACTTTTGACATTGCCCAATCTATCAGTAATTCTTTGGCGAAGAAAGCCTTGGCTGGTAAATTTAACGGCAAATTGATTGACACAACTCGCCCTATCACAGAAGATGGTAGCATCGAAATCGTCACACCTGACCATGAAGATGCCCTGCCTATTTTGCGTCACTCAACAGCTCATCTCTTTGCCCAAGCGGCTCGTCGTCTCTTTCCAGACATTCACTTGGGTGTCGGTCCAGCTATTCAAGACGGATTTTACTATGATACGGACAATGCTGCAGGACAGATTTCCAACGAAGATCTGCCTCGTATCGAAGAAGAAATGAAGAAGATTGTCAAGGAGAATTTCCCGTCAATTCGCGAAGAAGTGACAAAAGACCAAGCACGAGAAATTTTCAAGAATGATCCTTACAAGTTGGAATTGATTGAGGAGCATTCAGAAGATGAAGGAGGCCTTACGATCTACCGTCAAGGTGAATATGTGGACCTTTGCCGTGGACCTCACGTGCCATCAACTGGGCGCATTCAAATTTTCCATTTGTTAAATGTAGCGGGTGCTTACTGGCGTGGAAATAGTGACAATGCTATGATGCAACGGATTTATGGAACAGCTTGGTTTGATAAGAAAGACCTAAAAAACTATCTTCAAATGCGTGAAGAAGCGAAGGAACGTGATCACCGTAAGCTCGGTAAAGAGTTGGATCTTTTCATGATTTCTCCTGAAGTTGGGCAAGGTCTTCCATTCTGGCTTCCAGATGGTGCGACTATTCGTCGTATCGTAGAGCGCTATATTACAGACCGCGAAGTCAATGATGGCTACCAACACGTGTATACGCCACCGCTTGCAAGTGTAGAATTATACAAAACTTCTGGGCACTGGGAACATTATCAAGAAGATATGTTTCCGCCAATGGATATGGGAGACGGTGAACAATTTGTTCTTCGTCCGATGAATTGCCCACACCATATTGAGGTCTATAAAAACCATGTGCATTCTTATCGCGAGCTGCCAATTCGTATTGCAGAACTTGGTATGATGCACCGTTTTGAAAAATCAGGTGCGCTCTCAGGACTTCAACGTGTCCGTGAAATGACACTGAATGATTCTCACTTATTTGTCATGCCAGAGCAAATTCAAGAAGAATTTAAACATGTGCTGGATTTGATGATTGATGTTTACAAAGACTTCAATATCACAGATTATCGTTTCCGTCTGTCTTATCGTGACCCGAATGACAAACATAAATATTTTTATAATGATGAAATGTGGGAAAATGCTCAACGCATGTTAAAAGGAGCAATGGATGACTTAGGTTTGGACTACTTTGAGGCAGAAGGTGAAGCTGCTTTCTACGGTCCTAAGTTGGATGTTCAAGTAAAAACGGCTCTCGGAAATGAAGAAACTCTTTCCACTATTCAATTGGACTTCTTGTTGCCAGAACGTTTCGACCTTCATTATGTCGGAGCAGACGGTGAAGAGCATCGTCCAGTCATGATTCACCGTGGTATTGTGTCTACTATGGAGCGCTTTATTGCTTACTTGATTGAAACTTACAAGGGTGCTTTCCCGACTTGGCTTGCTCCTCATCAAGTGACGGTCATTCCGATTTCTAATGAAGCACATGCTGACTATGCTTGGAAAGTGGCGAAAGAACTGCGCAATCGTGGTGTCCGTGTGGATGTCGATGAGCGTAATGAAAAAATGCAATACAAGATTCGTCAAAGTCAAACCCACAAAGTTCCTTATCAATTGATTGTAGGAGACAAGGAACAAGCAGATGGTACAGTGAATGTCCGCCGTTATGGTCAAAAACAAACGCATACAGAAACAGTTGCAGAATTTGTAAATCATATTTTGGCAGATATTGCTAGAAAATCACGCTTAGATGATAGTGAAAACTAAGCTAGAAAAGATGTATATTAAAAACTCTATCTCTAATTGGGAAAATCCCTTTTAGAAATAGAGTTTTTTTCATTTTATCATTGCCAAGCGTCATAATCAAATGTTTGTAAAATCGTATTCGTCATTTCTTCAGGTGTTTCTTTAGTGCCACTTGAAATCCAAAGTGAGATAATGCCCTCTACACTAGATAGAAAAACTTCAAGCGCATATTTTTCAGAAATGGTGAAATTTTCTTTTAAAAAGTGTTCGGTTTGAAGTTTGTGCTGCTCGTTAGTTACAATGCTAAGCATGAATTCACGGATTGTTTCACGGAAATTGAGGTAATGACTTTGAGAAACGGCATAAATCAAGTCATGGTTTTGTTGGAGATAACTTAGATTGGCAATGAGTAGGTCGCGCGTGTTTGCCGATTTTGTACCATAATACTCCTTAAATGAACACTCTGTTGATGATTGATGATTGCCTTTATGGTAAGTCTATTTTATAATAAAGATAGGATTCAATCAACAGCTTGTTTATTTTATTGGACATGGAAACTGAAAGAGGAAAAGACGATGGCTTATATTGAAATGAAGCATAGTTACAAACGGTATCAAATGGGAGACACAGAAATCATTGCCAATAATGACATCTCTTTTGACATCGAAAAAGGAGAATTGGTCATCATTCTTGGAGCTTCTGGTGCTGGAAAATCAACGATTTTGAACATTCTTGGTGGGATGGATAACAACGACGAGGGAGATGTGCTGATTGATGGGCAAAATATAGCGCATTACAACGCTCATCAACTGACAGACTATCGGAGAAAAGATGTTGGCTTTGTCTTTCAATTTTATAATTTAGTTCCCAATCTAACGGCGCTAGAAAATGTTGAGCTAGCTTCAGAAATTGTTCAAGATGCGCAGGACGCAGCAGAGGCGTTAGCAGCAGTTGGTTTGGGAAATCGGCTGCATAATTTTCCTGCTCAACTATCTGGCGGCGAGCAGCAACGGGTTTCCATTGCGCGTGCCGTGGCAAAAAATCCCAAAATTTTGCTTTGTGATGAACCAACAGGCGCACTGGACTATAAAACAGGTAAGCAAGTGCTGCAAATCCTTCAAGATATGTCGCGAAAGCAAGGTGCGACAGTGATTATCGTGACTCATAATGGTGCGTTAGCTCCGATTGCAGACCGCGTGATTCACATGCACGATGCACGGATTCAGTCTGTCACTTTGAATGAACATCCTCAAGATATTGCAAGTCTAGAGTATTAGTGAGGAGTGGTGATATGAAAAAATCCATTCTAAATAAGGACATCTGGCTCTCTTTTCGTCAATCCAAAGGACGCTTCCTATCTATTATGTTTTTGATGATGTTAGGTTCTTTTGCACTAGTGGGACTGAAAGCAGCTAGTCCAGACATTGAAAATTCAGCCAATCGTTATCTTTCACAGATGAAAATGATGGATTTGGCAGTGATGTCAGACTATGGTATCAGCAAAGTTGACCAAAAAGAACTTAATGGAATTCCAAATGCACAGATAGAATATGGTTATTTTACAGATACGGTGATTGGAGATAGTTCAACTTCTGTTCGAGTTTTTTCTCAGACAAATAAAATTTCTAAGTTCAAGCTTGTCTCAGGGCAGTTTCCAAGCAAGGAAAATCAGGTAGCTTTGGCTAGTTTTTATCAAGGAAAATACAAGATTGGCGATAGCATTACTTTAAATGAAGAAGGAACCAATGATTATGCTTTGAAGCAGCATACCTTTACGGTGACGGGATTCGTCAATTCAAGTGAATTGGCTTCGACGATTTCTCTTGGCAATTCTAACTCGGGGAGTGGTACCTTGTCTGCTTATGCAGTAGTGACGCCAAAAACGTTTCAAAGTTCAGTCTATACAGTTGCTCGTTTGAGGTATGATGATTTAAAATCATTCAATTCTTTTGGAGACTCCTATCGAAAAAAGGTAAAACAGCATGAAAATGAGCTGGAAAAGCTAGTGGCCGATAATGGAAAAAATCGTTTATCAGAGATAAAAGTCCAAGCACAGGCAAAAATTGCGGACGGCGAAGCAAACATTCAAACTTCTCAACAAGCATTGGAAGACGCCCAACGGCAATTAAGGACTGCGCAGGGTCAAATTGATCAAAAAAGAGCAGATTTAGAGCTTGCTCAAGGTCAATTAGCTGAAAAAGAAAGTTTACTTGTGCAAGGAGCCACTCAAATTGCACAGGCTGAACAAACTTTAGCAAGCTCGAAAGAAAAATTAGATACAGCCGCCGCTCAACTGTCTTCAGGTTGGGCACAATTGAACCAAACGAAAATCCAATTAGATCTGGCAGCTAGTCAGTTATCTGCTGCAAAAGAAAATCTAGCAAACGGTCAAGCTACATTAGCTACTGCGCAGGCAGAATTGGAAAAAGGTCAAACGCAGCTTGCAGCTGCAAAAACTGATTTGCAGACAAAAATAGCTGTGCTACAAGCACAAGGAATTGATCCAACAACAGTGCCTGAAATTGTTGCAGCACAAACTCAACTAGCACAAGAAGAAGCAAAATTAAATCTTGCACGCGCAGAACTGGAGGAAAAGCAGGCTGAATTTCAAACTGGACTGGCACAGTACAAAAGCCAAGAAGCGCTTTATCAAGCAGGACTTGCCCAATACCAATCTGCGGCTGAGACATTGAATGCGAAACAAGCTGAATATGATGCAGGCTTGGCTGCATATCAAAGTGGTCAAGCAACCTTAAGAAATAAACAAGCCGAGTACCAAGCAGGTCAAGACCAATTGGCGCAAGCAAAACAACAAATCGCAGAGGGTCAGACGCAATTAAACCAAGCTCAGGCGACATTGAACGATAAAAAAACTGAATACGAAAAGCAAAAGAAAGATGCTGAAACAAAAATAAAAAATGGGCAAGCAGACATTCAAAAGGCAAAAGATGAAGTAGCTGGCTTGTTTGTACCAACCTACCGCGTGTATACACGTCGGACATTTCCAGGAGCTGATGAGTACACAACAACGGCAAATCGTGCTTATGGAATCTCAGCTGTAGGGAATGCTTTTCCGATTGTATTGTATCTGGTAGCGGCCCTTGTAACAGTAACGACGATGACGCGTTTTGTCAGTGAAGAACGCACAAATGCTGGCGTTTTAAAAGCTTTGGGTTATCGGAATCAAGATGTCGTTAAGAAATTTGTCATTTATGGCTTGGTTTCAAGTTTGTTAGGTACAGTAATGGGAAGTTTGTTAGGTACTTATTTCTTACCGTACATCTTAGGGAAAACGATTTTTAAGACATCAACTTATCCAGCATTGCGATTAGACTTTTATTGGGAAATCAGTCTCATTGCTCTTGTGTGCTCGGTCTTGTGTGGCGTTGCACCAGCCCTTTATATTGCCCACAAAGAGTTGAAAGAAAAACCGTCTCAATTATTGTTACCCAAGGCACCTACTAAAGGCTCAAAAATCTTGTTAGAGCGGATTGACTTCATCTGGCGTCGCCTTAGTTTCACGCAAAAAGTAACAGCTCGAAATATCTTTCGTTACAAGCAAAGAATGCTGATGACTATTTTTGGTGTGGCAGGCTCCGTCGCCCTCTTATTTGCTGGTCTGGGGATGTCTTCTTCCATGGAAGGTATGGGAAGTCGGCAGTATGGAGAAATTATCAAATACGATGCGGTCATTTCGCAAAAATATCATCTCAAATCGGACGAGCAAGCAGCAATCAATCATTTATTAGCAGATAAAAAAATAGCTAAAAAGCACGGCATTTATCAGGAAACATTTACCAAAAAAATCAAGGGTGCTAAAGATGAACAATCTCTTGCGTTATTTGTGACAACAGGCAAGGATTTTCATCATTTTATGGAACTCTACGACAGCCGAAGCAAAGCGAAGTTGAAGCTGTCTTCGCATGGAGCAGTCATTTCTCAGAAATTAGCAACTATTATGAGCATTTCTGTCGGGGATACTTTTGAGGTGACATCTGACGAGGGGAAACGCTATAAAATCAAAGTTTCTGGTATCGCTGAAATGTATGCAGGGCATTTTATCTTTATGAACCAGGGCTATTATCAAACGGTATTTGCTCGCAAATTCCAAGAAAATGCTTATCTGATAAAATTGAAAGATCCCTCTAGTAAAAATATACAAGATACCGCAGCAGCCTTCATGAAATTAACAGGCGTGCGAGCAGTCGTACAAAATACGGGTATTTTGGAACAAATTGATGTCATTGTCAAATCTCTTGGCTTTGTGATGCAGATTTTAACCTTTGCCTCTATTTTACTAGCCATTGTGATTCTTTATAATTTGATGAACATCAATGTTGCAGAGCGGATTCGAGAATTATCAACGATTAAAGTATTGGGATTTCATAATAAAGAAGTCACGCTTTATATTTATCGAGAGACCATTCTTTTGTCTGTTATTGGTATTATTGTAGGCTTGTTTTTGGGGAATATCTTACATCGCTCCCTTTTAGAGACGATTGCTCCAGATGCCTTTCTTCTCAATCCGACAGTATCGGTGTTTGTATATCTTGTACCAGTCTTTTCTATCATCATGATTTTGATTGTCTTAGGCTTTATGGTCAATGCAATTCTGAGACGTATTGACATGTTGGAAGCGTTGAAGTCGGTAGATTGATGAGGCAGTAAAACTTTCACTCAAACTTGGGAGTGGAAGTTTTTTCTTGGTTTGTTATAATATTTTATAAAGGACAGATGAAACGGTACAATGAAACGAAAAATTGCTTTATTATCAGATATTCATGGAAATGTAACGGCATTAGAAGCTGTTTTGGCGGACGCTAAAAAGGAACAGGTGACCGATTACTGGTTTTTAGGAGATTTATTGGCACCGGGAACGGGGCGAAGGAAGATTCTTGACTTAATGGTTGCTTTACCGATTAGTCTTCAAGTACGAGGAAATTGGGAAGATAGCATTTGGAATGCCCTTCATGGAAAATTAGATATCAGTCGCCCTAGTCATTTATATATGGTTTGTATGTGCCAGTATCTTTTGGAAGAAGTCACGCCTGAAGAACTGAACCGATTGCATGAATTGCCTTTGCAGCTTTTGACAAAAGTTGGCGATTTAGAAATCGCTGTGACTCATCATTTGCCAGATAAAAATTGGGGACGAGAGTTGATTCATATTGGTCAACAAGAGAACTTTGACCGCCTGTTTGAAGGTCATCATTGTGCCATTGCCATTTATGGTCATATTCATCAGCAATTTCTTCGTTATGCGACGGGTGGGCAGATGATTATCAATCCAGGCTCTATCGGTCATCCGTTCTTTCTAGATGCTTGTTTGCGAAAGGATCTGCGAGCTCAGTATGCTATTTTAAAAATTGATGAACAAGGTTTAGCAGATGTTGACTTTAGGCGAGTTGCTTATGATGTAAATAAAGAATTGGAAATGGCGAGAATATTGAAATTGCCTTATTATGAAGTGTATTACGAAAGTTTAGTCAATGGAATTCATCATACGCATAACCATGATTTACTTCGGGCGATTAGTGAGCGAGAAGATTATGTTGCACATCTCAAGGAGTTTTTGAGAAGTAACACTTGAAGTTACAACATAAATAAAGTATACTAGTAATAGAATCAGCAAATGAAAGGAGTTTTACATGCAAATTTCGAGTCGTTTTACCATTGCCACGCACATGCTGACTGTTATAGCACTAGAATGTCAAGAACATAAGGTGACTAGTGATTTTTTAGCTGATAGCGTTGGAGTAAATCCTGTCATTATTCGCAAGACTTTATCACAGTTGAAAAGTGCAGATTTGATTTCTGTAGCGCGTGGAACGGGCGGAGCTGTCATCAGAAAAGATTTAAAAGACATTACCCTTTTGGATGTTTATCAAGCAGTAGAAAGTCTAGGCAAATCTGGGCAACTCTTTAGCTTCCATGAACATCCCAATCCATCTTGCCCCATTGGCAGAAATATTCACTTCGTTTTAGATGATAAATTAGCGGAAATTCAAGCAGCAATGGAAAAAGAATTGAGTAAAACCAGCCTTGCAGATGTCGTCGCATCTGCCCAAGAAGAGATAAAAAAACAATCCGTTTCGTGAGGAATGGATTGTTTTTGTAGTATAGAGAAGGAGAGAATTTAGAAATAACAGTGGATTTGATGATTGAGAAAAATTTCTTGATAATCCAATAAATCTTCCGGATGAAGTGCTTTGACATTCTCCATTTCGTATTTTCTTCCTAATAATTTGTATTTATTTTCTCCAAATTGATGAAAGGGAAGCAGCTGGACTTGATTGATTTTTAATTCGTTAAATAAGGTTGCAAAATGTTCTGCATCTTCAAGGGAATCATTAAATTTTGGAATAACAGGAATTCTGAGAACAATTTCTTTTCCAATGGAAAAGGCGTAATGAATATTTTTGATGATTAAATGGTTATTTACCCCAGTAACCTTGTGGTGCCGAAGGGTATTGTAATGTTTCAGATCAGTATAAATAAAATCAACATATTGGATTAGATCTACAAATTTTTCGTGCTCTGCAAAAGCAGTTGTTTCAATGGCAGTATGAATTCCTCTTTTTTTGGCGGCTTTAAGGATTGCTTTGGCAAATTCAAATTGGGCAAATATTTCTCCACCAGATAAGGTCATGCCGCCACCAGATTCCTCGTAGAAATCAATGTCTTTCATTACTTCGTTGATAATTTCTTCAACAGAACGTTCCTCTCCCATGATAATTTTTTCTTTACTAGTTGCATCTAACATAGGTTCAGGACGTTTTCTTTGAGATTCGGGATTGGAGCACCAAGGGCAGCGAAGCGGGCAACCTTTGAGAAAAACGGTTGTACGAATTCCAGGACCGTCGTGAATAGAGAAATGCTGGATATTAAAAATAATTCCCTTATCTTGAGCCATTATTGGAAAGTCTCCTTTTCTTTTTATGATTTTATTTTATCATACAAACGAAAGAAATACAATTACGAACGAAAGATATTTTTATTTTATTTATTTCATGAATTCTGTTAAAATAAGAAAGAGGTGACAATATGGAAAGATTAGATGAAATTATTAACCTAGTTTCACAGTATGAAAAGATTGATGTCAATACATTATCTGAAACTTTGCATGTTTCGAAAGTAACAATTAGAAAAGACTTAGATAAACTAGAGTCTAAAGGATTATTACACCGTGAGCATGGCTATGCAGTTTTGAATAGTGACGATGATCTAAATGTCAGATTGTCTTTTCACTATAATACAAAACGCAGCATTGCAAAAGAAGCAGCTAAGTTAGTAAAAGACAATGAGACTATTATCATTGAGTCCGGTTCGACTTGTGCTTTATTGGCAGAAGAAATCTGCCAAACAAAGCGAAATGTTAAAATTGTTACGAATTCTTATTTTATCGCAGATTATGTGAGAAATTATGATTCCTGTACAATTCTTTTGCTTGGTGGAGAATTTCAAAAAGATTCTCGAGTAACTGTAGGGCCTTTGCTAAAAGAGATGATTCAATTTTTTCATGTAAAACATGCTTTTGTAGGAACTGATGGTTATGATGAAGAACTTGGCTTTACTGGAAAAGATTTGATGCGTAGTGAAGTGGTACAATATATGTCTGAAGCGTCAGATGAATTAATTGTTTTGACAGATTCTAGTAAATTTGCAAAGAGTGGAACAGTTAAGCGCTTTGGACTGAAACAGGTCGCTCAGGTCATCACGGATTCAGGTATTTCTGATGCACTTGTCCGTAAATTAGAAGCTGCCAAAATTAAGTTGACCCTAATCTGATTTGAAGAGGATTCATCATGAAAAATGATAGAAAGAAATTGCTTGCCAAAGTAGCTTACCTTTACTATATAGAGGAAAAAAATCAAGCACAGATAGCAGCAGAAACAGGGATTTATCGAACAACTATCAGTCGTATGCTAGCAGAAGCTAAAAAAGAAGGAATTGTGAAAATTGAGATTGAAAATTTTGATACACATTTATTCCAAGTAGAAAATCATGTTAAGAAAAGGTACAATCTCAAAGGAATAGAGCTTGTCAGTAATGATTTAGACCTTTCTTCATCTGAACTGGAGCAAAAATTGGCACAGGCTGCAGCAGGCATGCTTAGAGGGTTACTAACCGATAATATGAAAGTAGGATTTTCCTGGGGAAAGAGCCTGAGCCTTTTGGTGGAACATTTAGGCGCTCGCCACTTAAAGAACATTCATTTTTATCCTTTGGCTGGTGGTCCTAGTCATATACATGCTCGCTATCATGTTAATACTTTGATTTACAGTATGGCTGGTAAGTATCATGGCGATTGTCGATTTATAAACGCGACCATTATTCAAGAAAATAAAGAGTTAGCCAAAGGTATTCTTTCTTCTAAATATTTTGAAGATTTAAAAAAGAGCTGGCAGGAACTTGATGTAGCTGTTATCGGTATCGGTGGTCAGGTTGAAGAAAAAAATCGTCAATGGCTGGATATGTTGACTTCAGAAGATTTTTCGAAGCTGAAACAGCTTGATGCAGCAGGTGAGATTTGCTGTCGCTTCTTTGATAAGAATGGACAAGCTATTTATGAAGAACTGCAAGATAGAACCATTGCAATTTCATTAGATAAATTAAAGACGATTCCCAATACATTTGCGTTTGCTTACGGTGACTACAAAGCACAAGCTCTTCTATCGGCTCTTCGTGCCGGCTATATTAACTATTTAGTCACAGATGAGCAAACGATTTTAAAAGTGTTAGAATTAGATCAGTCTACTACATTTTAAGTGTACTTCCAAAACCAGAATCTATCTGTTTTTTTTATTTAGCTTTCTGCACAAATGTGCGTTTTTGAAATTAACGAGAATATTTGCTAGATAAATATTGACTATTTACATGAAAGGTGTTAAATTTTAATTACGAAAGAAATGTAAGCGCTTTTAAAAGCAAGTTTTAAGCTTACGTAAACTAAGAAATTTTAAAGGAGGATACGAATGGAAGTCATCGTACCAGATCAAATTATTATGGGGCTTATCCTCAATGCAGGAGATGCCAAACAGCACATCTATCAGGCTTTGTCTTATGCAAAAGAAGGAAAATTTGCAGAGAGCGATAAAGAGGTAGAACTTGCAGATAACGCTTTGTTGGAAGCCCATAATATGCAAACGGAATTTTTGGCTCAAGAGGCTAGTGGAACTAAAACAGAAATTTCTGCTCTCTTTGTTCATTCTCAGGATCACTTAATGACAAGTATCACAGAGGTCAATTTAATTAAAGAAATCATTGATTTACGAAAAGAATTAAAACAGTAAAATAAAAACCATTATTTAGGAGGAACCAATCATGGTAAAAATCGGATTGTTTTGTGCTGCTGGCTTTTCAACTGGCATGTTGGTCAATAATATGAAAATTTCAGCTACAGAGCTTGGTTTAGATGCAGAAATTGAGGCTTATTCCCAAGGAAAGTTGGCTGAATATGCTCCAAATTTAGATATTGCTTTGTTGGGACCACAAGTGGCCTATACTTTAGAGAAGTCTAAACTTATTTGTGATGAACATCATATTCCAATTGCAGTGATTCCAATGGCGGATTATGGAATGTTAGATGGCAAAAAAGTTTTGAATCTGGCATTGAGCTTATTGCAACAAGAACAAGGAGTTTGACGATGGCTAAAATAGATGCTCAAAAAATCATTACCCCTATTATGAAATTTGTGAATATGCGCGGCATTATTGCTTTGAAGGACGGTATGTTGGCAATTTTGCCTTTGACGGTTGTCGGAAGTATCTTTCTGATTGTTGGACAGCTGCCGTTTGAAGGGCTAAATCAAACGATTGCAGGTGTCTTCGGGAAAGACTGGACGGAGCCATTTATGCAGGTTTATTCAGGAACATTTGCAATTATGGGGTTGATTTCCTGTTTCTCAATTGGCTATTCTTATGCTAAAAATAGTGGTGTAGAGCCGCTACCAGCAGGTGTTCTATCTGTGTCTTCTTTCTTCATTCTTTTAAAATCATCTTATGTGCCGGAAAAAGGAGAAGCGATTGCAGATGCTATTACAAAGATCTGGTTTGGTGGTCAAGGGATTATCGGAGCTATTATCATTGGCTTGGTTGTTGGCAGTATTTATACAATGTTCATTCAGAAGCATATTGTTATTAAGATGCCAGAGCAAGTCCCTCAAGCGATTGCCAAACAATTTGAGGCTATGATTCCTGCTTTTGTGATTTTCTTCCTTTCTATGGTGGTTTATATCCTTGCTAAAATGCTGACAAAGGGTGGTACTTTCATCGAAATGATTTACGGTGTTATCCAAGTACCGCTGCAAGGGTTGACTGGTTCTCTTTACGGGGCAATCGGTATCGCCTTTTTCATATCTTTCTTGTGGTGGTTTGGTGTGCACGGGCAATCCGTTGTCAATGGTGTAGTAACTGCTCTCTTGCTTTCAAATCTGGATGCTAATAAAGCCTTGCTTGCTGCTGGAAAGTTATCTGTCGACAAAGGAGCTCACATTGTTACTCAGCAATTCTTGGATAGTTTCCTCATTTTGTCTGGTTCTGGTATTACTTTTGGCTTGGTGGTGGCGATGCTTTTTGCAGCTAAGTCTAAGCAATACAAAGCACTGGGGAAAGTTGCTGCTTTCCCAGCAATCTTCAATGTCAATGAACCGGTTGTCTTTGGTTTTCCGATTGTCATGAATCCTGTCATGTTCTTGCCATTTATTCTGGTACCGGTTTTTGCAGCTGTAATTGTTTATGGTTCTATAGCGATTGGTTTTATGCAGCCATTTTCAGGAGTGACCCTACCGTGGAGCACGCCAGCTATTATTTCTGGTTTCTTGGTAGCAGGATGGCAAGGTGCAGTCATCCAAGTTATCATTTTAGCCATGTCAACTCTTATCTACTTCCCATTCTTTAAATTCCAAGACAATCTTGCCTATAGCAATGAATTAAATGTACAAGAATAATCTACATTTATAGCAAGCCATTCTGATATTATTTGGGCACAAATGTGCAAAAAAAGATAAATAATGAAACAGCTGATAAATCATTGCATTATTATAATTTACATGGTATGATAGTTACGAAAGTAAATAAAATAATTTCATAAGAAAGGTTGTGTTGTGATGATTAAGGTAAAGGAAGTAGAAAAGACAACGATAAAGACAGGTTATTTTGGTAGTTTAACCGACCGAATGAACAAATATCGGGAAGATGTGTTAGACAAAAAACCATATATTGATGCAGAGCGAGCTGTCTTAGCAACAAAAGCTTATCAAGAACACAAGGAAAAACCGAATGTTTTGAAGCGCGCTTATATGCTCAAGGAAATTTTGGAAAATATGACACTTTATATTGAAGATGAAACGATGATTGTCGGAAATCAAGCTTCATCCAATAAAGATGCGCCGATTTTTCCGGAGTACACTTTGGAATTTGTTCTGAATGAACTCGATTTGTTTGAAAAACGAGACGGTGATGTCTTTTATATCACAGAAGAAACTAAGGAACAGCTGCGCAATATTGCTCCGTTCTGGGAAAATAACAATCTCCGTGCTAGAGCAGGTGCTCTTTTGCCAGATGAAGTACAAGTGTATATGGAAACAGGCTTCTTTGGCATGGAGGGCAAGATGAACTCGGGTGACGCTCACTTAGCGGTTAACTATCAAAAATTGCTCCAGTATGGTTTGAAAGGTTTTGAAGAGAGGGTGCGTGCGGCAAAAGCTGCTCTTGACTTAACAGATCCAAGCAGTATTGATAAATATCATTTTTATGATTCAATTTTTATTGTCATAGAGGCTGTCAAAACTTATGCAGATCGTTTTGTTGCGTTAGCAACTGAGTTGGCAGAGCATGCGACTCCAAAACGTCGTCAGGAATTATTGGAAATTGCTCGCATTTGTTCCAAAGTGCCTTACGAACCGGCTGAAACGTTTGCTGAAGCTATCCAGTCTGTTTGGTTTATCCAGTGCATTTTACAGATTGAGTCTAATGGTCACTCCCTCTCTTATGGACGTTTTGACCAATACATGTATCCTTATGTCAAGGCGGACTTGGAAGCTGGTCGTGAGACAGAAGAGAGCATTGTCGAACGTTTAACCAATCTCTGGATTAAGACTATTACTATCAATAAAGTACGCAGTCAGGCTCATACCTTCTCGTCTGCTGGTAGTCCTTTGTATCAAAATGTGACAATTGGTGGGCAAACACGTGATAAGAAGGATGCTGTAAATCCTCTTTCTTATCTGGTTTTGAAATCTGTTGCGCAGACGCATTTGCCACAGCCAAACTTAACGGTTCGTTATCATGCTGGCTTGGATGCTCGTTTTATGAACGAATGTATTGAGGTTATGAAGCTGGGATTTGGAATGCCTGCTTTCAATAATGACGAGATTATCATTCCGTCCTTTATCGCCAAAGGTGTTTTGGAAGAGGATGCTTATGACTATAGTGCGATTGGCTGTGTTGAGACCGCTGTACCTGGTAAATGGGGTTATCGTTGCACGGGTATGAGCTATATGAATTTTCCGAAAGTGCTCTTAATCACCATGAATGACGGGATTGATCCGGCATCTGGCAAACGTTTTGCGCCAAGTTTTGGACATTTCAAAGATATGAAGAGTTTTGCCGAATTACAAACGGCTTGGGATAAGACCTTGCGTTATCTAACTCGAATGAGTGTTATTGTTGAAAATGCGATTGACCTTTCTCTGGAAAGAGAAGTACCAGATATTCTCTGCTCGGCACTTACGGATGATTGTATTGGTCGCGGCAAGCATTTGAAAGAAGGCGGAGCAGTTTATGACTATATTTCTGGCTTGCAGGTTGGAATTGCTAATCTTTCAGATTCTTTAGCAGCTATTAAGAAATTAGTCTTTGAAGAAAAACGATTAACCACTGCTGAGTTGTGGCATGCGCTGGAAACGGATTATGCGGGTGAACGTGGCAAGGAAATTCAAAAAATGTTGATTTCTGATGCACCGAAGTACGGCAATGATGATGACTATGCTGATAAGCTGGTTACAGATGCTTATGATATTTATGTGGACGAAATTGCCAAATACCCGAACACGCGTTACGGACGTGGACCGATTGGTGGTATTCGCTATTCAGGGACATCTTCCATTTCTGCTAATGTTGGGCAAGGACGTGGCACATTGGCGACACCAGACGGTCGCAATGCAGGTACGCCGCTAGCAGAAGGATGCTCTCCATCACATAATATGGATAAGAACGGTCCAACTTCTGTTTTGAAGTCTGTCTCAAAATTACCAACGGATGAGATTGTCGGAGGTGTCCTATTGAATCAAAAAGTCAATCCGCAGACCTTGTCTAAAGAAGAAGATAAAATGAAATTGATTGCTTTACTTCGTACGTTCTTTAATCGTTTGCATGGTTATCATATTCAATACAATGTTGTTTCTCGAGAAACTTTGATTGATGCTCAGAAACATCCTGAAAAACACCGTGATTTGATTGTGCGTGTTGCAGGTTATTCAGCATTCTTCAATGTACTTTCTAAGGCGACTCAGGATGATATTATCGGACGTACAGAACATACATTATAGAAGAGGATTTATATATGGAATTTATGCTTGATACTTTAAATATAGAAGAAATCAGGAAATGGTCGCAGATTTTACCATTGGCTGGTGTCACTTCTAATCCAACGATTGCTAAGAAAGAAGGAGAGATTGATTTTTTTGAAAGGATAAAGACGGTCAGAGAAATGATTGGTCCTGTCCCCTCTATCCATGTTCAAGTCGTTGCTAAAGATTACGAAGGAATTATCAAAGACGCCGAAAAAATTCGAATAAATTGCGGTGAAAATATTTATATCAAAGTCCCTGTGACAGAAGCCGGTCTGGCTGCAATAAAGACTTTAAAAGAAGATGGTTATAAGATTACAGCTACGGCTATTTATACAACATTTCAAGGTTTGTTAGCCATTCAAGCTGGTGCGGATTATTTAGCACCTTACTATAATCGAATGGAAAACTTGAACATTGATGCAGATGCAGTCATTAAGCAATTATCAACGGCGATTGCATTAGAAGGTTCGTCTAGTAAAATCTTAGCGGCTTCCTTTAAGAATGTAGGTCAAGTCAATCAAGCATTTGCAGATGGTGCTCAAGCCATCACAGCAGGCGCAGATGTGTTTGAATCAGCTTTTGCCATGCCATCTATCTCCAAGGCAGTAGATGATTTTGCAGCAGATTGGTCATTCATTCATGGTCAAAAGTATATCTAATCTCTATTTTTAGGTAGAAAGAGGTTGCTGATGAGAGTTTTTGCAAGCCCTTCTCGCTATATTCAAGGTGAAGATGCTTTATTTGAAAATGCAAAACAGATTTTGAACTTAGGAAACCATCCAGTTTTGCTTTGTGATAACACTGTTTATCAAATTGTAGGAAAGAAGTTCCAATCCTATCTTACTCGTTATGGGCTTCATGTATTGCATGTCAACTTTAATGGCGAAGCTTCAGACAATGAAATCAATCGAGTAGTTGCCTTAGCTGAAAAAGAAAGAGCAGATTTGGTAATTGGGCTTGGTGGAGGAAAAACCATTGACAGCGCCAAGGCGATTGCTGATTTATTAGAAGTGTCTGTTGTCATTGCACCGACCATTGCTTCAACAGGTGTACCGACTTCAGCTCTTTCTGTAATGTATACTGAGGAAGGTGCATTTGAAAAATATATCTTCTACAGTAAGAATCCAGAGCTCGTTTTAGTAGATTCAAAAGTTATTGCACAGGCTCCGAGACGCTTGTTAGCTTCAGGAATCGCAGATGGCTTAGCAACATGGGTTGAAGCGCGAGCTGTTATGCAGTCAAATGGATTAACAATGCTGGGACAAAGGCAGAGTCTAGCAGCTATTGCCATTGCCAAAAAATGCGAAGAAACTCTTTTTGCGGATGGTTTGCAGGCGCTGGCTGCTTGTGAGGCACAAGTGGTAACACCGGCTCTTGAACATATTATTGAAGCTAATACGCTTCTCAGTGGTGTTTGTTTTGAAAGCGGTGGTCTAGCTGCTGCTCATGCTGTGCACAACGGATTTACAGCACTAACTGGAGAGATTCATCATCTGACTCACGGTGAGAAAGTTGCTTATGGGACTCTAACGCAGCTTGTTCTTGAAAATCGTCCAAAAGAGGAGTTGGAAAAATACATTCGTTTCTATCAGAAGATTGGCATGCCAACGACTTTGGCGGAAATGCATTTAGAAAATGCTATTTATGACGACTTACTAAAAGTTGGAAAGAAAGCAACAATGGAAGGGGAAACGATTCATCAAATGCCTTTTAAAATTTCTGCTTCAGATGTTGCACAGGCTATTTTGGCTGTAGACCAATATGTAAGTGATTTAGAATAAAATGATTTTTACTATTAAATTAAAGAGATCTCTAATAAAAATTGAGGTCTCTTTTAGTTTCAAAAACTTTTTAGTTGTAACTATTGACATTACAATAAAACGTGGTATACTATAGTTGTAATAAAAAAAGTTACAACTAAAAATAACAAACAATTTCGGAGGAAATCACTATGAAAATCGCAGTCGTAGCAGCAAATGGAAAAGCAGGACAACTCATCGTTGAGGAAGCTGTAAAACGTGGACACGATGTAACAGCTATTGTTCGTTCTGAAAATAAAACACAAGCACAGCACCTACTTAAAAAGGGCTTGTTTGATTTGACAAAAGAAGATTTGGCGGGTTATGATGTGGTCGTTACAGCTTTTGGTGCTTGGACACCAGAAACGTTGCCGCTTCACAGCAAATCTATTGAGCATTTCAATGATTTGTTGGCGGGAACAAGTACGCGTTTCCTAGTTGTGGGTGGTGCTGGTAGTCTTTATGTTGACAAGGAAAAGAAAGTCCGCTTGGTAGATACAGCAGAATTTCCTGCAGAGTATAAACCACTTGCTAGTGCTCAAGCAGATGAATTGGACTTGCTTCGTACAAAGAAAGATTTGAATTGGACCTTTGTCAGCCCAGCAGCAGAATTTATACCAGATGGTGCTCGTACGGGTGAATATATCTTAGCGGGCGATTTCTTTACAGTTAATGAAGCAGGAGAAAGTAAGATTTCTTATGCTGATTACGCTATTGCCTTTGTCGATGAAATCGAATCTGGAAAACATATTCAAGAACGGATTTCAGTTTTAGGAAAATAGAGAGCGTAACCGTTCTGTACTTATTTGGGAGAACTGTAATGGATTATCCATATAAAAGTCATATTTATTTAGCTGAAGTTGTACTCAATGTTCAAAGTCTTGAACGACAAACAACTTTTTATCATCAGATATTAGGTCTGGAAATTTTGCTCCAGACAGAACAAGAAGTCATTCTTGGTCGTGGCGAAAAAGCTTTAGTACACTTGAGGGAAGTTCAAGATAAAACGCCGATTCGTCAACTTTACGGTCTTTATCACATGGCGTTTCTCTTGCCTTCTCGTCAGGACTTAGCTGATATTCTAAAACATTTGCTCGAATATCAGATTCCTTTGGTAGGAGGAGCAGATCATGGTTACAGTGAAGCTATTTATCTGGAAGATTTAGAAGGAAATGGCATCGAGCTTTATTGGGACAAGCCAGTGTCCGAGTGGGATATTCGTGAAGATGGTCGGATTATCGGAGTGACCGAAGAGCTGGATGCTCAAGCCATTTATGAACTGGGGCGGGAGCTAGAGCCTTTCACGATCGCTACAGGAACTCGCATGGGTCATATTCACCTGTCGGTGAACAATAGCAGATCTGCTAGCCAATTTTATCAAGCAGTATTGGGCTTGTCTGAAAAATTTAGCCTTCCTTCAGCTAGTTGGCTTGCTTCTGGAGATTATCATCACCATTTGGCCGTTAATGAATGGGGAGGACCTCATTTAGAACAGCGTCAACCTGACCAGCTGGGTCTGGCCTATTTTACCGCAGAAGTAACTGATAAGGAGCAATTGATTGCTATCCATGAACAAGCTCAAGCAAAGGGCGGAAGAAGTGAATGGTTGTCTTCGTCAGAACTCCTTGTTACCGACCAAAATGGGATTGCTTTTTTGGTGCGCAAGGTTAAGTAGGAGGAATATAATGGATTACCTTAAAACTTTGGTTCAAGAGATTCACTCGGTTGTAGTGGCAACAGTTGATGAGGCAGGAAATCCTCATACTTCTGTTATGGATATGATGCTTGAAGATGGACAGACTGTTTATTTCTTGACAGCCTCCTTTAAGTCATTGTTTAAACGTTTGAAAGATGATGGACGTGTGTCGGTGACTGGTATGACACAGGGGAATGGGACCATGGAGCGCAAGTCCATTACTTTGACAGGCCAGGTAGAGCATATAGGCAAAGAAAAGCTGGAGGAACTTCTTGCAGCGAATCCCTATATGTATGACATTTATCCAACAGAAGAAGGGCGTTCCTTTCTAGAAGTATTTCGTTTTAAGCATGCAAGGGGAGAATTTTATGATTTAACTCAACTTCCTCCTTTTCAAGATAATTTTGAAATTAAACTGTAAAAGAAAAAGCACAGCAATCCTGTCTATCATTTTAAGAGAGGCAAGATTGATGTGTTTCTTTTATTTTTTAATGTCTATTTGACAGCGAGCGGTTTGAGAAGAGCCGCTCGTTTTGTCGATTTATTTCATCGTAGGGAAAAGCAATACATCACGGATAGAGGTGACATCTGTCAACAGCATAATCAAGCGGTCGATTCCAATTCCGAGACCTCCAGTTGGTGGCATGCCGTATTCAAGAGCTTCTACGTAATCGTAGTCAATGCCAGTTGCTTCGTCATCTCCGAGTTCCTTAGCTTTGGCTTGCGCTTCAAACCGCGCTAATTGGTCGATTGGGTCGTTCAACTCTGTAAAGGCGTTGGCAAATTCGCGTCCAACGATAAAGAGTTCAAAGCGGTCTGTAAAGCGTGGGTCATCCGCATTTTTCTTAGCTAGCGGAGACACTTCTACTGGATGACCATAGATAAATGTAGGCTGAATTAAGGTATCTTCAACGAAATCTTCAAAGAAAGCATTGATAATGTGACCAACCGTAAAGTGTTTTTCAACCGTTACATGATGCTCCTTAGCCAGCGCAGTCGCTTCTTCGAGAGTCATATCTTTCCAGAAATCAATGCCAGTTTGTTCTTTAATGGCTTCTAGCATGTGCTTGCGTGCAAATTTGCGACCGATAAAGATTTCAGTACCTTGATAAGGAACACTTTCAGCATCTGTCACAGCTTTCGCCGCACTTTGGATAATTCCTTCTGTCAAGTCCATGATATCTTCAAAGTCTGCATAAGCCTGATAAACTTCAATTGTAGTGAACTCAGGGTTATGAGTGGCGTCCATTCCTTCATTTCGGAAAATGCGACCCATTTCATAGACACGCTCCATACCACCGACGATTAAGCGTTTTAAGTGCAATTCGGTTGCGATACGAAGTACCATGTCAATATTTTGTGCATTGTGATGAGTAATAAACGGACGAGCAGCAGCACCACCAGCTTCGTTGTGTAGCACAGGCGTTTCAACTTCAAGGAATCCTTGGTTGTCCAGATAGCGGCGGATTTCAGAAACAATACGGCTGCGAGTCACAAAGCGATCAAAACTTTCACGATTGGAAATCAAATCCAAATACCGTTTACGATAAATCGTTTCAACGTCTGTCAGTCCGTGGAATTTTTCTGGCAATGGACGAAGTGCTTTAGAGAGGTGTGTAATGTGAGTTGCTTTAATTGAAAGTTCCCCCATATCTGTACGCATGACCTCACCTTCAATACCAAGGAAGTCGCCAATATCTGCTTTTTTGAAAATTTGATAATTCTCTTCGCCGACAGTATCTTTTCTGACGTAGATTTGAATTTGGCCTTCGCGGTCTTGGATATGAGCAAAACCGACTTTTCCTTTGCCACGCTTGGTCATAAGGCGGCCAGCAATTGTAGCCGTTTCAGCTAATTCGTGCAACTCTTCTTTTGTTTTATCACTATATTTTTCTTTTAATTGGGCAGAATCTGCAGTACGTTCAAAACGTTTACCAAATGGGTCAATACCTTGTTCTGCTAAAGCAGCCATTTTTTCACGACGAATCAGCTGCTGGTCATTTAATTCTTCAATATGTTCAGTAGTCATATTCTTCCTCCTAAAGTTTACCTTTCTCATTCTATCATAAATAAGGCAGAAATTCACCTATAAATAAAGAAAAACCGTGATTTTATACGCTCACGGTTTCAATTGTTTCTAAGTGGTCAACATTATTCCAATCAAGAAGTGTAAAATGCTCAAAATCTTGTGTTTCAAGAATGGTGACACTTCCATTTGTAAGACCGCCCTGCTGACGAAGTTGAGCAAAGTCATAACCTAATAATAAACGTAAAGAAGCAGTTAAATTCGCTCCATGACCAACAAAAAGAAGATTTTCATAAGAATGTCCTTTTTGTGATTTGATAAAGTTAATCGTTCGGTTTGTCGTGTGATAAACCGACTCCGCGCCAAAAATAGAATTGTTAAATTTCGCCAGATTGTGACGGAAAGCTTGCATCTGCTGAGGGTAGATAGCAGTAATCGTAGCAATTTTCTGTCCTTCTAGGGAGCCGAGTTGCCATTCACGTAACTCGGCATGCGGTTCAACGACTTGTGAAAAATGATTTTCACTATTGATAATCTGTGCAGACGCCATTGCGCGTGGTAAATCGCTTGAAAAAATTTTGTCAAATTTGATATGAGACATGTGTTTTCCAAGTAAGTGCAATTCTTCGATAGAAGTCTCAAGCAGCGGTGAATCACCATTGGCTCCTTGAAAGCGTCCTTCTAAATTCCATTGAGTTTTTCCGTGTCGAACGAAGTAGAGTTTCATACAAGTTCCTTTCTATTGTGAATCCTCTTTTATATCTGCAAAGGTCGCCTTGACAAAATCAGCTAAATCCTTTGCGCTTATTTCAATACTGTGTCCTAATTCTCCAGCTGAGACGATAATAGTCTTGCGTGTTAAAGCTGAATTGTCAATATAAATAGGAAAGTGGTGCTTTTGACGAATACCGACGGGATTATTTGCACCATGAATATAACCAGTCGTTTTTTCCAAATCCTTCTGCGGAATCATGCTGACTTTTTTGTTACCAGATATTTTTGCCAATTTCTTTTCTGCAAGATGTTCTGTTATAGGCAAAATCCCAATAATCATTCCAGTTTTATCGCCTGTTAGGGCTAATGTTTTATAAATCTGTGAGCGTTCTATTCCTTCGGGCAATTGTCCTTCTAAAGCATTGATTTGAAGTCCCCTGTGGCTGACCTTAGCTTTCGTCAAGATCTGTTCGACTAAGGTTTTCTTGATTTTTGCTTTTTTAGCCATTATTTATACTTTTCCTCCAATTGACTCATCCAAGCGCCCAGCCAAGTTCCTAAACCAAAGAAGAACGCAGCAGTAACAAAAGTGATGATAGAAGTATTAGCATAATGAATACTTTCGCTATTTCCAGGGTTTGGTACCAAGATGAGAACAGTGCTAGACAAGACAATACCAATGATAAAATGGTACACTCGAGAATGATAATTTTCCAAAGCATAATTCATGGATTTTGAAAAAATCACCAGTGCGAGGAGACCACCAATTCCGATTGGTAAAAAAGTCCCTAAAATATCTAAAGATTTAAAACCAGTTAGCATCGGAGAATACAGCCCCAAAATTAAGAGCAAATTTGAAGGACTTAAACCTGGAACGAGAATTCCTAGTGCAATTAAAGCACCAGCCAAAATAAAAGTCAAGAAATTTACAGGTAACGTTCCAACGAAACTATTGAGGAAATACAAGCAAATCCCAGAGATGAAAAAAGTGGCTACGAACCAAATGACATCGGTTTGGTCGCGGTCAGATTCTCTAGTAGATTCCTTTAGTAAACTTGGGATCGTACCAATAATCGCTCCTGCAAATCCCCATAAAACAATGATTTTATAATGCTCTAATAAATATTCAACCGGTAGGGAAAATAGTGCAATTCCTAAAACCATTCCAATGCCAACGGGTAAAAAATAAAGCACATTTTCTCGAAAATTTTCCTTTATGTGCGCTAGAAAATAAATCATCCGCTCATAAATCCCCAAAATAGCGGCTAGAACTCCACCAGATACTCCGGGGAGAATAAATCCGAGCGCGATAACAGCGCCTTTAAAAATTCTTATCAACCAAGAAATCATTCATTACTCCCTAAACTTTTCTTTGTTAGTCATTATAACATATTTAGTAACAAGAAAGTAGTGCTAACTGGACGAGAAGAACAGAAAAACTCTGTAAAGTTTTCGCTGAAAACCATTACAGAGTCATTATTTTCCCTTACCAAATAATTTTTCAAACGTTTTTGTCTGATTTTTTAAAGGAGACAGCTGATTGAGATCGACATCATGTGCAAAACCGCTAATTGATCCTTGTGAGGTGTATTGATGTAAATCGTATTTTAAGTCGGTCTTGGGAGCGGCATTGTAATAACCATCATTGTGACCATAAGTTGGAATCCAAATAGCTGTGAATTTCTTGGTTGAAATACTGTGTTCCTCAAGGAAATAGGTGCCGACATAAATTCCAATATTCTTAGCACCTAATGATGCTAACTTAGCACGAAAAGCTTCAACGCCAGCATTCATGTCCTCCATAGTCTTTTCTTCGACGTCCAGCCAGTAGTAAGTTGGTTTGTACTTTGAAGCAGCCTTATAAAAACTTTCAGCCGCTTTTTGCATTTCCTTCTTGCTATTACCAGCTACATAAGCGTAGACAGCAACAGGAATGTTTCGTTTTTGAAATTCTTCGATATGTCGTTGATAGGACTTGTCAATCCCATTTAGATGTGTAGCAGCATTTTCTTTTTTTGCTTGTGCTCCGCTATGCACGCGTATAATGGCGCCAGAGATATTTTTTGCTAATTGATCATAATTGATATCACTTGGTAATTGCCAGCCTGATAAGTCAATAATCGGTTTGTAGGCCTTATCTTCCTCGTTAGAATCAGAAACATCGCTCTGTTTAGCAGTGATCGTTGATGATTGCTCAATGGCAGCCTTTTGCTGTTTAGTTTCCTTGCTTTCTGAATAATGCTTCGCTCCTAAAATAATCACAATGAAGCTTACAAAGAAGACAAGGACAACAAGCGGTTTAATCCTCTTTCTCATATAAATTTATTTTAACGTAAAGTCAGATAAAAAGCAAAATAAACTAGTAGAAAATAAGTATTTGTCATCAAATTGAAATATTAAAGAAAGCGGTTTATTGAACACAATCAAACGATGTGTGTATAAATACTTTTTCAGGCTCAAAATGTAGCAGCAAACTTCATAGCCTTATCCTCTTTTTAGTTAAAGTTTAGCCTAGATAACAAAAGGATTTCAAAAATGCCGTTCGTTAAATACTTTTATTTTACCCTGAAAAGTGGTATAATGTTCGGTGAAAATTTGAAAATAATAGGTGAACTATGAAAATTGATAAACGCCACCTACTGAATTATTCCATTTTGATTCCTTATTTGATTTTATCTATTTTGGGATTGATAGTTGTTTATTCGACATCAAGTGCCACTTTAGTACAGGTAGGAGCAAATTCGCTCAGATCTGTTTTAAGTCAAGGAGGTTTCTGGATAATCAGTTTACTTGCCATTGCTTTAATTTATAAAATAAAGTTAGATTTCTTAAAAGACAATCGACTGATTGTTATTGTTATTTTTGTGGAAATCTTGCTTTTAATTTTATCGCGTGTCATTGGTACGCGAATCAATGGAGCTCATGGTTGGCTATATATTGGTCCTGTTAGTCTCCAGCCAGCTGAATATTTAAAAATCATTCTGGTCTGGTTTTTAGCGCTGCGGTTTTCTCATCAGCAAGATGAAATCGCAACTTATGACTATCAGGCTTTGACACGAAATCAACTGATTCCGCGTGCATTGAACGACTGGCGTATTCTTGTTATCGTGTTAATTGGAATCGTAGCGGTATTGCCCGATTTAGGAAATGCAACCATTCTTTTGCTGACGACCTTAATCATGGTAACGGTTAGTGGGATTGGTTATCGTTGGTTTTCAACTCTTCTTGGGATATTGGTTACTCTTTCCACAGTTGTTTTAACAAGCATTTGGCTGATTGGTGTGGAAAAAGTTGCTAAGGTTCCTGTTTTTGGCTATGTGGCAAAACGATTCAGTGCCTTTTTTAATCCATTTAAGGATTTGTCCGGCGCAGGTCACCAGTTGGCCAATTCCTATTATGCCATGAGCAATGGTGGTTGGTTTGGTTTAGGATTAGGAAACTCTATCGAAAAACGTGGTTATTTACCAGAAGCACAGACAGACTTCGTCTTTTCCATTGTCATTGAGGAATTTGGCTTTATCGGTGCCAGCTTGATTTTAGCTCTCTTGTTTTTCCTTATTCTGCGGATTATCCTTGTAGGGATTCGAGCGAAAGATCCGTTCAATTCCATGATGGCTCTGGGCGTTGGTGGAATGCTGCTGACACAAACGTTTATCAATATTGGAGGAATTTCAGGTTTGATCCCTTCAACTGGTGTCACTTTCCCGTTCTTGTCACAAGGTGGAAATAGTTTGTTGGTATTATCCGTAGCAATTGCTTTTGTATTAAACATTGATGCCAATGAAAAACGAGAAAGTTTATACAGAGAAATAGAAGAAACCAATTATGGTTTCAGAGTTATTCGCTAACGTTAGATTGAGCAAAAGCTTATTGAAAGGTGTAGAATATGTCACTTCAGAAATTAGAAAATTACAGCAATAAAGAAGTTATCAAAGAAGAAGTTACGATTTTGACGGACTTATTAGAAGAAGTTACACAAAATATGCTAAGTCCTGAAACCTTTGAAAAAATCATTGCTTTAAAAGAATTGGCAACAGTTG
The DNA here is from genome assembly GCF_902167705.1 of Streptococcus constellatus. Classification (GTDB taxonomy): domain Bacteria; phylum Bacillota; class Bacilli; order Lactobacillales; family Streptococcaceae; genus Streptococcus; species Streptococcus constellatus_A. The sequence goes on from NZ_CABHMZ010000013.1 coordinate 80,748, forward strand.
GAAATTACGAAGGACTAAATGAAATTGTTCAGAATCTATCGAACAAGGAAATGTCTTATATTTCACGTTATTTTTCGATTTTGCCGCTCTTAATCAATATTTCAGAAGATGTTGACTTGGCTTTTGAAATTAACTATCAAAATAATGTCGGTCAAGATTATCTTGGAAAATTATCCACAACGATTGATTTAGTTGCTGAAAAGGAAGATGCTGCTGAAATTTTAGATCATTTGAATGTGGTACCTGTTTTAACAGCTCACCCAACTCAAGTGCAACGGACGACCATGTTGGATTTAACCAATCACATTCATGTCTTGTTGCGTAAATACCGCGATGTGCGAATGGGCTTGCTCAATGAAGAAAAATGGCACAACAATCTTCGGCGGTATATCGAAATTATCATGCGCACGGATATGATTCGTGAGAAGAAATTAAAAGTGACCAATGAAATCACCAATGTGATGGAATACTACAACAGTTCTTTCTTACAGGCGGTGACCAATCTAACAGAAGAATACAAGCGTCTAGCCAAAAAGCATGGGATTGACTTGAAAAATCCAACCCCCATTACAATGGGAATGTGGATTGGTGGCGACCGAGATGGAAATCCGTATGTTACATCTGAAACGTTGAAAAAATCCGCTTTGACCCAATGCGAAGTGATTATGAACTATTACGATACGAAAATTGCCAATTTGTATCGTGAATTTTCTTTGTCAACGGGTATCGTAAAAGTCAGTGAAGCGGTGCAGGAAATGGCTTATCTATCAGAAGATAATTCTATTTACCGCGAAAAAGAGTTGTATCGCCGCGCTTTCTACTATATTCAAACAAAATTGGAAAATACAAAGGCTTACTTTATTGACCAGATCAAAACAGAGCCACATTACCACAAAATTGAAGAATTTAAACATGATTTGTTAGCTATCAAGCAGTCCCTTCTTGAAAATAAAGGCGAAGCAATGATTTCTGGTGAATTTACTGAATTGTTGCAAGCGGTGGAAGTATTCGGCTTTTACCTTGCTTCCATTGATATGCGTCAAGATTCCAGTGTTCATGAGGCCTGCGTTGCGGAGCTGCTAGCAAGTGCGGGAATTGTGGAGCATTATAGTGAGCTTTCTGAGGATGAAAAATGTCACGTCCTGCTGAATGAACTTCTCTATGATCCACGGATTCTCTCTGCAACACATACTAAAAAATCAGCCCTTTTACAAAAAGAATTAGAGATTTTTCAAACGGCGCGTGAGTTGAAAGACAAGCTAGGAGATGCGGTTATTAAGCAAACCATTATTTCTCATGCAACAAGTGTGTCTGACCTTTTAGAGTTGGCTGTTATGCATAAGGAAGTTGGTCTCGTTGACAAAGAATTTGCGCGTGTACAGATTGTGCCGCTCTTTGAAACCATTGAAGATTTGGATAATTCCTATGACACGATGAAGAAATACTTATCTCTTCCAATCGCTCAGAAATGGATTGCCTCCAATAACAACTATCAAGAAATTATGCTGGGTTATTCAGACAGCAATAAAGATGGTGGTTACTTATCATCCTGCTGGACTCTCTATAAAGCTCAACAGCAACTGACAGCTATTGGAGATGAATTTGGTGTGAAAATCACCTTCTTCCATGGTCGTGGTGGAACGGTCGGTCGTGGTGGCGGACCTACTTATGAAGCCATTACCTCTCAGCCTCTCCGCAGCATCAACGATCGGATTCGTCTGACAGAACAAGGAGAAGTCATTGGCAATAAATACGGAAATAAAGATGCTGCTTATTACAATTTGGAAATGCTGGTGTCGGCAACGATTAACCGTATGATTACTAAGAAAAAAAGTGATACCAACACGTCCAAACGCTATGAGCATATTATGGATCAGGTAGTAGATCGAAGCTATCAAATTTATCGTGATTTGGTTTTTGGCAATAAACATTTTTATGATTATTTCTTTGAATCAAGCCCAATCAAAGCTATTTCCAGCTTTAATATTGGTTCGCGGCCGGCTGCGCGTAAAACCATTACCGAAATTGGTGGCTTGCGTGCCATTCCGTGGGTCTTTTCATGGTCACAAAGTCGGGTGATGTTCCCCGGTTGGTACGGTGTTGGATCCAGTTTTAAAGAATTTATTGATGAAAATCCAGAAGAAAATCTAGCTTTCTTGAGAAATATGTATAAAAATTGGCCTTTCTTCCAATCGCTTTTGTCCAATGTGGACATGGTGTTATCAAAGTCGAATATGAATATTGCCTTTGAATATGCAAAATTATGCGAAGATGAAAACGTTCAAGAAATCTATTACACGATCTTAGATGAGTGGCAGTTGACCAAGAATGTCATTCTTGCTATTGAAGAATCTGATGAACTGTTGGAGGAAAATCCATACTTACGAGACAGTTTAGACTATCGCATGCGTTATTTTAATATCTTGAATTATATTCAGCTAGAACTCATCAAACGCCAACGCCGTGGAGAATTATCTCCTGACGAAGAAAGATTGATTCACATCACCATCAACGGAATTGCGACTGGACTGAGAAATTCAGGCTGATGAAGAATAAAAAATCGGATTATTTCCGATTTTTTTATATTTTTGTAACCAAAAACGCTTCCAATTCGTTATACTAGTGAAGGAAGGGGGATGAGGATATCAAACTAGATGATTATGAAAAAGTCTTGATTGCCTTTGCGAAAGAAATCGTCTATTATTTGCAAAGCTCAGGCGTTTCAAAAGAGCAAGCAGAAGATGTTGTTCAGGATGTTTTTATCAAAATGCTAGAGTCTGATTTTGTCATCCCTGCTCAAAAAATGCGAGCTTGGATGTATCGTGTGTCCATTCGCCGCTACATTGACAAATACCGGCGTGATAAGCATTATATGGAACTTTTGAGACGAGATTTTTTTACCAAGGAAAATCAATTGATTGTTGAAGGAGCAGATTATGACTTTCTCATGGAGGGGGTAGAAAAGTTGCCCACACAGGATAAAATCATGTTGGACCTTTATTACTTTCAAGGATTTTCAACGGGTGAAATAGCAGAAGTGCTCCATTATTCTAAGAGCAAAGTCAAAGTTCAGCTCATGCGCAGTCGGAAAAAACTTCGACAGGTTTTGGAAAAGAAAGGATATCATCATGGAAACATTTGAAATCGTTGCAAAGAAAAACAAAAAAAGGATGATTAAGCGGATTATTTTGTGGTCAACAGCAGTGGTGCTGGCTTTGGGAGGAGTTGCTTTTGGAACATCTATCTTGCTTCAAAAAATGGCTTCAAAAAATATGCAAGAAGTAACAAATTATTATGATACGAGGCAGGAAATAGCTTATCCTAATATTTATTCCTCGGCTAGACATATTCAATTGACAGCAAACTTTACCTATTCGTATCAAGCGGAACGAATGAAGGATTTAGATGGTGTTCTGATTCCCTATAACGAAATCACAGCTTCAGCAGGTCCAAATTTTGTTCAGATTGATCACAGTGGAGATATGGTGAATATCCATGGGAGACAAGATGGAAAAACCATGATAGCCTATTCAAATGGTGGTAATGTGAAGGTTCCTCAATTTTTTAATGTGAAAAATAAGGAGAATGATGATTGGGTGGCACAACCGTCTCAGGAATTACCTTTGGTATCAGAGATGAAAGGTCAGCTCGTTGAGGTAGCTCTGACGTTTGACAAAGCTTATAGTTACGAAGAGTTGCAAACCATGTTGCCGGATAACCTAAAACAAAATTGGTACTGGCTTGGAACATACTCTAGTTATAATGTTGCGGACATGGATATGAGTAATTTATTTGGTTTCAAGGTCATGAAAGGGGATTTACAGTACAGTTTTGATATCTTTAGATCCAAACTCAAAGAAGCTTTGACGGATAAACATGGATTTATCAGTAGAGAGACATCAACAGGTGAGAGTTATAATTCTAAAAAAGAGCTGGAATACCTAGATAAAACCTATAAAAAAGCAGAAGATTGTAAATTCTCAGGCGTCATTCTAACAGGAAAAGCTGAAAATTTTGCTCAGTTGGAAGGTAAGGAGTGGATTTACGCATCAAGTATTGGGGCTTCTACACCAAATCAACCATACTACAAGTTGGACAAAGAATAAATTGATAAAAAAGGCGTAAAATGCTTGCAATTTGAAGAAAATTTGATAAAATAGTAAGGAAAGTTAGACTGTATTGCCTACTGTCTATCTATAAAATATATTTTATTGGAGGCTTTTACTCAAATGGCAAAAGAAAAATACGATCGTAGTAAACCACACGTTAACATCGGTACAATTGGACACGTTGACCATGGTAAAACTACCCTAACTGCAGCTATCACGACTGTACTTGCACGTCGTCTTCCAAGTTCAGTTAACCAACCAAAAGATTACTCATCTATTGATGCTGCTCCAGAAGAACGCGAACGCGGAATCACTATCAACACTGCACACGTTGAATACGAAACTGCTAAACGTCACTATGCTCACATCGACGCTCCAGGACACGCGGACTACGTTAAAAACATGATCACTGGTGCTGCTCAAATGGACGGAGCTATCCTTGTAGTAGCTTCAACTGACGGACCAATGCCTCAAACTCGTGAGCACATCCTTCTTTCACGCCAAGTAGGTGTTAAATACCTTATCGTCTTCATGAACAAAGTTGACTTGGTTGACGATGAAGAATTGCTTGAATTGGTTGAAATGGAAATCCGTGACCTTCTTTCAGAATACGATTTCCCAGGTGATGAAATCCCAGTTATCCAAGGTTCAGCTCTTAAAGCTCTTGAAGGTGATGAAAAATACGAAGACATCATCATGGAATTGATGGATACTGTTGATGAATACATTCCAGAACCAGAACGTGACACTGACAAACCACTTCTTCTTCCAGTCGAAGACGTATTCTCAATCACTGGACGTGGTACTGTTGCTTCAGGACGTATCGACCGTGGTACTGTTAAAGTCAACGACGAAGTTGAAATCGTTGGTATCAAAGAAGAAATCCAAAAAGCAGTTGTTACTGGTGTTGAAATGTTCCGTAAACAATTGGACGAAGGTCTTGCTGGAGATAACGTAGGGGTTCTTCTTCGTGGTATCCAACGTGACGAAATCGAACGTGGACAAGTTCTTGCTAAACCAGGTTCAATTCATCCACACACTAAATTCAAAGGTGAAGTTTACATCCTTACTAAAGAAGAAGGTGGACGTCATACTCCATTCTTCAACAACTACCGTCCTCAATTCTACTTCCGTACTACAGACGTTACAGGTTCAATCGAACTTCCTGCAGGTACTGAAATGGTAATGCCTGGTGATAACGTAACAATCGATGTTGAATTGATCCACCCAATTGCCGTAGAACAAGGAACTACATTCTCTATCCGTGAAGGTGGACGTACTGTAGGTTCAGGTATGGTTACAGAAATCGAAGCTTAATTCAATTAAGTTCCCAGATGAACAATTAAAGTCAGACAACTAAGCTCCGCTATTGCGGGGCTTTCTTTTTTTGATTTCATTAGACTTAGCCTTTATTTCTCTATTAAATTATGGTAAAATGATAAATGTAAATAAAAAAAGAAGAGGTATGTGAAATGTCACGTAAACCATTTATTGCTGGTAACTGGAAAATGAACAAAAATCCAGAAGAAGCTAAAGCTTTTGTAGAAGCAGTTGCAAGTAAACTTCCTTCATCTGATCTTGTTGAAGCAGGTATCGCAGCTCCTGCACTTGATTTGACGACAGTTCTTGCTGCAGCAAAAGGTTCAAATCTTAAAGTTGCTGCTCAAAATACTTATTTTGAAGACGCTGGTGCCTTTACTGGTGAAAATAGTCCCAAAGTTCTTTCTGAAATGGGTCTTGATTATGTTGTAATTGGTCACTCTGAACGTCGTGACTATTTCCATGAAACAGACGAAGATATCAACAAGAAAGCTCATGCTATCTTCCGCAACGGTCTTCTTCCAATCATCTGTTGTGGTGAATCTCTTGAAACTTACGAAGCTGGTAAAGCAGTAGAATTCGTAGGTGCTCAAGTGTCTGCAGCTCTTAAAGGATTGACAGCAGAACAAGTTTCTTCTCTTGTCATTGCCTACGAACCAATTTGGGCTATTGGTACTGGTAAATCAGCTACTCAAGACGATGCTCAAAAAATGTGTAAGGCAGTTCGTGACGTTGTAGCAGCTGACTTTGGTCAAGAAGTAGCTGACAAAGTACGTGTACAATATGGTGGCTCAGTAAAACCGAACAATGTAGCTGAATACATGGCATGTCCAGATGTTGACGGTGCTCTTGTTGGTGGTGCCTCACTTGAAGCAGACAGCTTCCTTGCATTGTTGGACTTTGTAAAATAATTTTTAAAAGAAATAGTTAGCTTGCTATATTTTTATAGCAGGTTTGTTTTAAATGGAGAAATAAAATGAAAAAGAAAAGTTTATTTTATTTAGCAAGCACAGCTATTTTAATTGCAGCTAGTTCACAGCAAATTTTTGCTGACGAAACTGTAAAAGCTTCGACTCCAGAACCGACAGTAGAGCTCAATAAACAAGAAGCTCATTCTTCAGCTGAACTCCAAGTAGAAAAAGCGGAGCAAACGTCTCCGTCAAATCAAGCAACTTCGGCTTCTGAGTCTGGAGATCAAGTAACTGATTCCTCAGCTGCTTCAACTGAGACGAAAGTTGCTGATGAAAATTCGGTTGTGAAAGAAAATTCGGTAGCTGCAACTGAAAGCTCAAAAGATAACAAGTCAACTTTTTTTGCTGCGCAGAATAACCAAGCAACAGCTAGAAGTAATCCTGATGCGCAAGTGAAAAAATCAACTTTTGTGGATGTCAGCAGTCATAATGGGAATATCAGCAAAGAGGATTATCAACGCTTAGCTGAAAAAGGGGTAAATGGCGTTGTTGTTAAATTAACAGAAGGAACGAGCTATAAAAATCCTTATGCGGCTTCCCAAGCGCAAAATGCACAAGCAGCAGGTATGCAAGTATCGGCTTATGCTTTTTCTCACTATACTAATGAAGCAGAAGCTAGGGCAGAAGCGCGCTATTTTGCAGAGGAAGCAAGAAGATTAAATCTTCCGCTCTCAACGGTTATGGTAAATGATATTGAAGATTCTGATATGCGTCCGAATATCAATGCAACTACTCAAGCTTGGGCAGATGAAATGCGGCGTATGGGCTTTTCAAATCTGATGTATTATACGAGTGCAAGTTGGCTTGATCGAAACAATCTTAGAACGAAAGGACCGATTCAAACAGAGCAATTTGGCTTGGAAAATTTCTGGGTAGCGCAATATCCAACTTCAAAATTAAGTGCAGATGATGCAAAAATACTAAAATATAATAGCGGAGCAGGTGCTTGGCAGTTTACTTCGCAAGCTGAATTACTACCCGGCCGTCATGTATTTGACCAAAGCGTGGATTATACTGGACGTTTTACAAATAGGGCAACTCCAAGCAATCGTGCTGCAAATCAGCCAATAAAGGGAAAAATCACGGTTCAAAACAATAATCCTAACACGGGAACCTTTGATGTGATTGTGTCAGATGTTTCTGCTCCTTACGGCGTTCGTGAAGTGAAAGTACCAACCTGGTCTAATGTCAATGGTCAAGATGACATTATTTGGTATACAGCTGCTAAACAGGCTGATGGAACCTATAAAGTAACAGTAAGGGCAGTAGATCACAAATTTTCTACAGGACTCTATCACATTCACCTTTATTACATTCAAAATAATGGGAAATTGGTTGGCATAGGTGGAACAACTACCGAGCTCTCGTTTGGACGACCTCAAGGAAAAGTGACCATTGCTAATAATAATCCAGACACAGGAACTTTTGATGTCATTATTTCCAATGCATCTAGTCCTTATGGCATTCGCGAAGTGAAAGTTCCAACTTGGTCTAGCATCGGTGGTCAAGATGATATTATCTGGTACACAGCGACAAAACAAGCCAATGGAACCTATAAAGTAACAGTGAAAGCTACTGATCATAAAAAATCAACTGGAGAGTATAATATTCATGTATATTATATCCAAGAAAATAATCAGTTGATAGGAGTAACAGGAACAACGACAACTGTTTCGATTGCTCGCCCTAAAGGTACTTTGACTATCACAAATAACAATCCAGACGCAGGAACTTTTGATGTGATTGTCTCAGGCGTTTCCAGTCCAGATGGTGTTCGTGAAGTGAAATTACCAACCTGGTCTAATATAGATGGTCAAGATGACATTATTTGGTACACAGCGACAAAGCAAGCTAATGGAACGTATAAGACGACCGTCAAGGTAAGTGATCACAAGTATTCGACAGGTCTATATCATGTTCATTTGTATTATATTCAGGATAATGGACAAATTGTTGGAGTAGCTGGAACACAAGTAAATGTTTCTTTAGCGAGAGCAAAAGGGAATCTTACTATTCAAAATAATAATCCAGACACAGGAACCTTTGATGTGATTGTTTCAGGTATTTCTAGTCCTTACGGCGTGCGTGAAGTGAAATTACCGACCTGGTCTAATGTCAATGGTCAGGACGATATTATCTGGTACACTGCCACTAGACAGGCCAATGGAACTTACAAAACAACTGTCAAAGCGAGTGACCATAAAAGAAGTACAGGTTTATACTACATTCATCTGTATTATATTCAAAACAATGGTAAACTCGTTGGAGTAGGTGGGACAACGACAGAAGTTTCAATTGCACGTCCAAAAGGTACATTAACGATTCAAAATAAAGATGCGAATAAAGGAACTTTTGAGGTAATTGTCTCCAACGTTTCTAATCCAGATGGTGTTCGTGAAGTGAAATTACCGACTTGGTCTAATGTCAATGGTCAGGACGATATTATCTGGTATACTGCTACTAGACAGGCCAATGGAACTTATAAGGCGTTCATTAAAGCAAGTGATCATAAGAATTCAACCGGTTTGTACTATATTCATTTGTACTATGTTCAAAACAATGGAACATTGATTGGAGTAGGTGGTACATCAACCAATGTGACAATTTCTGCGGAAAACCTTAAACCAACTGGAAAAATCACGATTCAAAATAATAATCCTAAAACAGGAACCTTTGATGTGGTGGTGTCTAATGTTTCCAGTCCTCATGGTGTTCGTGAAGTGAAGCTGCCAACGTGGTCCAGTGTGAATGGTCAAGATGATGTTATTTGGTATACTGCTGCAAAACGAGCAGACGGTACCTATAAGATAACTGTGAAAGCGAGTGACCATAAGAACTCAACCGGCGAATACAATGTTCATTTGTATTACATTCAAAACAATGGTAAACTGGTTGGTGTGGCTGGCACAACAGTACGAGTTTCTAAAACGTCTTATCCGACACCATATTTTTCTCAACGTGATGGTCGTTGGGCAGGACGAACTTATGGTGGCTACACATTTGCTGCAACGGGCTGCGTTCCAACAACAGTTGCTATGGCAATTTCTGGTATTACAGGACAGACTGTTTTGCCAACGACTGTGGCAGATTATCTCTATCATTCTACAAACGAATTTAATAAGAGAAGCTATGGTACAACGAGTCATGGTATTGTATTAGCAGCTCAATATTGGGGTTTGAAAACGGATGTTTTAGGTTCAACCGCAGCTGTACGAGAAGCTCTTGCTATGGGACACCATGTGCTTGGCGCAGTAGGAACCAGTGTGTTTGCAAATTATCCTGTTACGCATGAGTTAGTCATGAGGGGCTATAACAACGGAATGACTTATGTAATGGATCCGTATAATGCTAATAATAATGGCTATTATTCAGTAGATTATTTATTTAGAGTACGGAGTTTAGATCCAACTGATAATACAGAAGGTTCTCCGTTCATGACAATTAGAGCGTAATATTGTGTCTGATCTGTGAGAACGAAGTTTCTGCCATTTTATTGGTTTAGTAATGAAAGGCTGAAACTACGAACTAAAAATTTTAAATGTTTAGTTCTGTCTTATTCTCTTTTTGATGAAAAGTAAAAAGCTCTATGATTTCTATAGGAATAACCTTAGAAATCATAGAGCTTACTTGTTTTTATTTGAATTTGTCTACTATTATTTTCCCAAGCAAAATTGGCTGAAAAGTTGGCTAATGAGTTCATCAGGAGCGGCGTCACCTGTTATTTCACCAAGGATTTCCCACGTCCGAGTTAGATCTACTTGCACTAAATCAACAGGCATTCCTAAATCCAGTCCCTCATTGACAGCGTGGAGACTTTCGACAGCTTTTTCAATCAGAGAAATATGGCGAGCGTTAGAGAGATAAGTAGCGTCTTGTTCTACAATACCTGCATTTTCAAAGAAAAGTTGGTTAATTCGTTCTTCGATTTTATCAATGTTTTGATTTTGAAGAACAGAAATCTTAATAAACTCATCGGGAAGTTGGTCAACTTCGATCTTCTCATCCAAGTCTGTTTTATTGAGCAGCAAGATACGATTAGTGTCTTGACTGATTTCTAACAGTTTGCGGTCTTGTTCTGTCAATGGCTCGCTAGCATTTAGCACAAGAAGCACAAGGTCAGCGTCTTGGAGCGCTTTTTTGGAACGTTCTACTCCGATTTGTTCAACAATATCATCTGTATCACGAATACCCGCAGTGTCAATCAACTTGAGTGGTACCCCATTGATGTTGACATATTCTTCAATGACATCGCGAGTGGTTCCGGCAATATCCGTCACAATAGCCTTATCTTCACGGAGCAAGTTGTTAAGGAGACTAGATTTGCCAACGTTTGGGCGACCAATAATAGCAGTAGAAATTCCTTCGCGTAGAATCTTACCGCGGCGAGCTGTTTTTAAAAGCTGGGTTAAAAGTTTTTCAAATTCAGCTGTTTTTTCACGCAACAGTTTGGTGGTCATTTCCTCAACATCGTCGTATTCTGGATAGTCAATATTGACCTCGACTTGAGCCAGTGTGTTAAGAATTTCCTGGCGTGTATTATTGATGAGGTCGGACAGAGAGCCGTCCAGTTGCTTGACGGCGATATTCATGGCTTTGTCCGTTTTTGCCCGAATAATGTCCATGATAGCCTCTGCTTGCGTCAAATCCACACGTCCATTGAGAAAGGCTCGCTTGGTAAATTCACCAGGTTCCGCCATTCTGGCTCCTTCTCGAATAGCTAATTGGAGGATTTCGTTGGTCACAGCAATCCCTCCGTGAGTGTTAATCTCAATCACGTCTTCGCGTGTGAAGGTTTTAGGAGAGCGCATAGCTCCAATCATAACCTCATCTAGTACCTCGTTTGAATGAGGATCTACAATGTGACCGTAGTTAAGCGTGTGGCTGGCAACCTTGCTCAAATCTTTTCCTTTGAAGATTTTTTGAGCAATGGCAAAACTGTCCGTCCCGCTCAGTCTCACAATGCCGATAGCCCCCTCACCAAGAGGAGTTGAAATGGCAGCAATCGTATCAAATTCTTTCGTTATCATCAATCTATTCCTTATATAATGTATTCAAATGCAATCTATATTCATTGTAACGCAAAACAAGGTTCGTCGCAAGATTTTCACATCAAAAGGGCTCTTCATCATTTTCAGCAGGATAAAATAACTAAAAAAGATAATTCGGTTATTCGTTTGAAATATCAAATTATAATAGAAAAAATTAGGAATTTTTAACATTTTATAATCAAGAAAAAAGGAATATTCGGATTTTAGAATTTTTAGTAAAAAACAAAAATTTCACAAGAAAGTGGTTTCATTTTTGAGGTGCGAAAGTTGCTAAATCATGGTATACTAGAAGCAGATTGACTAAAGGAGCAAAAATGGAAAACCTCAAAAAAATAGCAGGAATCAAAGCTGCAGAATATGTGAAAGATGGAATGGTAGTTGGTTTAGGTACTGGTTCGACTGCCTATTATTTTGTAGAAGAAATTGGTCGACGTATCAAGGAAGAACAGTTAAATATTACTGCTGTCACCACTTCAAGCGCGACAAGTGAACAAGCTCGAAATTTGGGGATTCCACTGAAATCGATTGATGAAGTGGCAGAAGTAGATGTGACCGTTGACGGAGCTGATGAGGTGGACGTTGACTTCAATGGCATCAAAGGTGGCGGAGGTGCTCTGCTTATGGAAAAGGTTGTTGCCACTCCGACAAAGACCTACATTTGGGTAGTGGATGAAAGTAAAATGGTTGATAAACTGGGTGCTTTCAAATTACCCGTAGAAGTTGTGCAATATGGTGCAGAACAGCTTTTTCGTCGTTTTGAACGCGCAGGCTACAAACCGTCATTTCGTGAAAAAGATGGTAAACGATATGTCACCGATATGCAGAATTTTATTATCGATCTTGACTTAGGCGTGATTGAAAATCCAGTCGAATTTGGGCGAGAATTAGATCATGTAGTCGGCGTTGTAGAACATGGACTCTTTAATCAAATGGTGGATATGGTCATTGTTGCTGGAAAAAATGGCGTGCAAATTTTAAAATCAACCAAATCAAAAGGAGAGTAGAATTTTATGTCGCATACAATTATATTCATGTCATTGTCATGGATTCAGTCTGAATTGGTACTGCATTAAATGCTGATTTTTATGAAAGCCAAAATGTTAGAGTATATAAAATAAGTTGTTCTAGTAAAAGTTACAAAACAGTTTAATATTTCATTTACCTTTTGGATAAAATTTTGAAAGGAAAGAGTATAAAAATAAGGATCAAAGATATGAATTTAATGGATAAAATTAACGAAACAGCACAGTTTTTAAAAGATAAAGGAATTACTGTACCAGAATTTGGCTTGATTCTCGGATCTGGTTTGGGAGAATTAGCCGGTGAGATTGAAAATGCTGTCAGCATTGACTATGCAGACATTCCCAATTGGGGCCGCTCAACGGTGGTGGGGCATGCTGGCAAATTGGTTTACGGCGATTTAGCAGGTCGGAAAGTGCTGGCTTTGCAAGGACGCTTCCATTTTTACGAAGGCAATCCCATGGAAGTAGTGACTTTCCCTGTCCGTGTGATGAAAGCGCTAGGTTGTGAAGGTGTCATTGTTACCAATGCTGCTGGAGGGATTGGATACGGTCCGGGAACTTTAATGGCTATTTCAGACCATATCAATTTAACTGGACAAAATCCTCTAATTGGAGCGAATTTGGACGAGTTTGGACCACGCTTCCCAGATATGTCTGATGCCTATACAAAAGTTTATCGTGAAAAAGCACACGCTGTAGCCGAAAAATTAGGTATTGACTTGAAAGAAGGAGTTTATCTGGGTGTGACAGGACCAACTTATGAAACACCAGCAGAAATCCGCGCTTTCCAAACTTTAGGTGCAAGTGCTGTTGGTATGTCAACCGTTCCAGAAGTAATTGTGGCAGCTCATTCAGGCTTGAAAGTATTAGGAATTTCAGCTATTACAAACTTTGCGGCTGGTTTTCAAAGCGAGCTAAACCACGAAGAAGTAGTAGAAGTGACAGAACGCATCAAGGAAAACTTTAAAGGACTTGTAAGAGCAATCCTTGCAGAACTATAAATATAACTAAAATTTAAAAGAAAAAGAGAATGGAGCTTGCTCAATTTTCGCTTTTCTATAACCAATTAAAATGAAAGGAATGAGACCCGCACAAAACTCTTTCTGAAAGAATAGGTTCCTAGAAAATCAAAATTTTCTGTCACTTGTACTTCTCAGTTGAGATTTTTGACGGGCTTGGTATCTTATTTATGTCAATCCATATTGCAGCAAAACAAGGCGAAATTGCCGATAAAATTTTACTACCTGGCGACCCACTTCGTGCCAAATTCATTGCCGAAAACTTCTTAGAGGACGCTGTATGCTTCAATGAAGTTCGCAACATGTTTGGTTATACAGGGACTTATAAGGGGCATCGTGTCAGTGTGATGGGAACTGGAATGGGAATTCCGTCTATTTCTATCTATGCTCATGAGTTGATTGTTAACTACGGTGTGAAATGTTTAATTCGTGTAGGAACTGCTGGTTCCTTGAATAAAGACGTCCACGTACGTGAATTGGTATTAGCACAAGCAGCAGCGACAAACTCGAACATCATTCGTAATGATTGGCCTCAATATGATTTTCCGCAAATTGCAAGTTTTCGTCTTTTAGATAAGGCTTATCATCTTGCCAAGGATTTTGGTATGACAACGCATGTTGGAAGTGTCTTATCATCAGATGTTTTTTACTCAAACTACGGTGAAAAAAATATCGAACTTGGTAAAATGGGAGTTCTGGCTGTGGAAATGGAAGCGGCAGCTCTTTACTATCTAGCTGCTCAATATAATGTCGAAGCACTTGGCATTATGACCATTTCAGATAGTTTAGTTAATCCAGACGAAGACACAACAGCGGAAGAACGACAAACGACTTTCACAGATATGATGAAAGTCGGCTTAGAAACGCTTATTTCAGAGTGATGCTTGGAAATTTAGATATAAAAGAAGAAATAGTGTATGCTATTTCTCGCTATGATTATGCTCATGCCTATAAATTGGCTCAAAGACTGAATGATGCAGAATCAAAGCTAGTTGAACTTTTGTATATCATGGCGGAGCGGAGAGAGTTGAATATCCGCCCTGCTATGGAATGTCAGTTGGAAATTAGAAATGATTTTCAACTTTTTTGTCATGCCTCTGAGGAAGATGAACAATTAGCAAACTACCTATATGACTTAGAAGCAAAGCTCAAAAACGAACAGGTGATTGATTTTATTCGTGCCGTTAGTCCGGCTATTTATCGGATTTTTATGCGTTTGATCAAGCTGGAAATTCCTGATATTGAATCCTATATTCATAATTCTAGAGAAGCGAGTTACGATCGTTGGAATTTTGATAAGATGAAAAAAACAGGGCATCCCATTTTGAGCACTTTTCATGCTGAAAGTCCAGTTCATTCTTCGAGTTTGGCCGGTTTGATTTTGCTACTGGATTTGCCAGAGCAAGTTAAGATAATGTTCAAAGAACTACGAAAGTTGGAGAAATCTGTTCGGAATCCCTTGGCGCACTTGATTAAGCATTTTGACGAAGAAGAACTGCATTCCACTACTGGATTTTCTTCTCAATTTTTTATGGAAATATTGATTTTGCTGGCGCAAGCAACAGGCATTACTTATGACGAAGAGCAGTTTTACTTTGATCGGGTTAATCAAGTCATCAAAACATTGATAAATTGAGTGCTTTATTTCATTATAAAATCCCATACAGCTTATTTCACTTGTATGGGATTTTTTGTTATTTAGATGAAGAGCTGGATTCTTCTGTTGATGAGGAAGAACCACTGCTACTTGTTGATTCAAATTGTTCCGGGTGAAGAGCACGATAACTTGGTGAATCAAATAGCTCGACAGTTGAATTGCCACCGCGTTGGGTATAAAGGCTTGTAGATTCAGCACCTTTTTTCTTTTCAATAGATAATAATGATTTAAGTGAATTAGTGTAAGAATAATCCTTGGGGTTCACTTTTCCTAAATCATTTCCAGTATAGAAGCGAAGCAAGTCTCCAGTTTGAATCAGGTCACTCATCTTCAATTGCTCATTGGTCGTGTTGCGGATTTTTTCCAATTCTGCCGTAGTTGTTTCATCTGGATTGGTAATTTCTTCTCCTGTTTCTGTATAGTAAGTACGTCCGCTGTAACTGGTATACTTAGGAGTTACGAAATAGTTTGATGAACGGAAAGCAACGGTTTGCTGATGTTTTGGAGAAAGTAAATCTTGTCCGACTTGTAGGTATTGTTTAGAGTCAATACCGAGCAAATGTTCTAAAGTAGGCAAGAGATCAACTTGACCGCCATAGGTATTAACGACTTTTCCTTTTGTCATGCCAGGAATAACGACCATGTAAGGAACTCTTTGTAGCATAGCGTTGTCATAGCTAGACCAAGTTTCAGAATTTTTGCCTAGTAATGGCGCCAGCGAAGGATTCCGTGAATTGGAAATACCATAGTGATCACCATAAAGAACGATGATAGAATTTTCATAAAGACCAGACGCTTTTAAGTAGTCAAAGAATGATTTAACGGCAGAATCTAAGTAGTTTGCCGTAGCAAAATAACCATTGATTGTTTCATCCTTAGTTGAAGCAAGTGGGAAACCAATCTCGTCTCCAATCAAGCTAGTTGTATAAGGATAGTGATTAGAAACGGTGATGTATTTTGCATAAAATGGTTGTTGTAAATGTTCAAGATACTTAATAGAATCTTTGAACATAATCTTATCATTCAGACCATATTGGAATGAATTCGTTTTGTTTTGCTTAGAAAAGTAAGAAGAATCGAAGAAATAGTTATATCCCCATTGTTTGTAGGTGGTATTTCGATTCCAGAAACTACCAGCATTTCCGTGGAAAACGGCACTAGAATTATAACCATTTTTTGAGAGAATGTACGGAGCAGCTTGTTGCGTGTTTGTTCCACCATAGTTTACCATAAAGGAGCCTTGATTGAGACCAAATAAACCAGTCTCTAACATCGTTTCTGCATCAGATGTTTTTCCAGCTTTTACTTGGTTAAAGATATTAGAAAAAGCAAACGTTGAGTTTGAATGATAAAGTGAATTGAGGAATGGAGTTACTTCGTATTCTTTACCCTCAGACTTTAATTTATAATCAATTAGGAATTGTTGGAAACTTTCTAAGTGAAGATAGATGACATTTCTACCTTTAGCAATCCCATAATATTCTTTATTTGGCTCCGCATAGTGTGACTTGACATACTCTTCGACAGGTTTCAAATCTTCAGCACTTGCTTTAGAACGCTCTTTATTGGCGCTATATGTTTGGTTGGCGCTATATCCAAGAAAGGCAGGTAATCCTAAGGCGCGGACGACATAATAATTGGAGAATCCGCGTGTCAACAACTCTGGACGGTCAACTTCTGCTAAGAAGAGATTGGCTGAAAAGAGCATACTAGATAAGGCAGTAATTGCAAAACTAGCTCGTTTATTAAAAGAACGATCGTCCAAACGAATCCATTTTTTATAAAAAAGGAAACCTAAGATTGGAAAATCAATGATGTAAATCAAATCTCCAGGTCTAAATAATTCAAGAGCAGCCTCTCCCAGACCAGCAGAAACACTACTTGAAGCTAGCATAGTATTGACAGTGACAAAATCACTAAACTCGCGATAATAGATAGAGTTTGAAATGAGCCAGACAAATAATAAAATGTAAAGCGCAACTGCTAGAATATAGAAAACCTTGGTTTTTTTAATATAAAATGCTAGTCCAATCAGTAATAATCCTAATGGAAGAGGATTGATGATAGCGAGAAAGACTTGATAGGCACCTTGAATATCAAGATTAAAATCAACAGAGTAAGCCCACATGGTTTTCAGCCAGTAAAGGGTCAGTAAGGTCAAGACAAAACCTAGTCTTGTACTCATAAAGTTGAGTATCTTCCTAGTTATATTTTTCACAAATTGTACTTCCTTGTCTTATTTCCTAAAATTTTCACTATTAAGTATAACATATTTTCGTTTTAAGTAGGTAATTTAAAATGTCGCATTCTTTTTTATCAGGATAAATTGTAAAATATAGTTCAACAAAAAAACTCATAGCGTTTCATTGGTGTAAACTGTAAGTAACCACACAAACAGAACCCGAGGAAAAACTATGAGCTACTCCCAT
>NZ_CABHMZ010000014.1 GCF_902167705.1 Streptococcus constellatus
CCACGAAAATGTTTAGCTTACAGAACTGCTTATGAAGCTCTAGTGGATGAGTTAGAGTAAATGTTGCACTTATTCTTGCAATTTATCACTTTCTAAAAAAGCTATAACTACTGCTCCAACCATCGGTATTCCGTATGGGCTTAATAAAAAACTTAATACCAAAGCTTCTATACCAAGTGATACATCTTTTTGTATAAATGAGCCTATCGTAGCAACTATACACATCAACATCAAAAGGTAAAGAATAGTTGTTCCTATGCCGAGCAGGAATGTTAGAAAAGCTGTGAGGATACTTAACACCAAGCTAATTGGAAACAAGATTATTTTTATTATCCATCTCATAAATACCCTCCATTTCTACTAAATCATTTTAAAATGCCTTAACGCATCCATAATAGCTTCCTCTTTTTCCGGTGTGCATTGTGGAATAACTTGTTTCTCTTTTTTTGATTTATTATAATGCTCCCTTAATTCAATACCACATTTCTTTTTAATCTGAGCAATATAGAGTGTCGAAACCTTTAAATTGAATTTTTCTAATATATATTCTTTGATTTGTGCATAAGTAGCCTTACTTTCAGCACTTGTCAAATCAAGCTCATCCAGCTTAATTTCAACATCTATATGCTTATCGACATCAAGTTTGGACAATAATGCTACCGTCTCAACATGATGCGTCTGCGGAAATAAATCCACGGGTTGCACTTTTGTGAGTTTGTACCCCAGTTCTTGATAGAGCTTAATATCACGCGCCATGGTGGCTACATTACAGGATATGTAGATGAGTTTCTTTGGATTCATGCTGACGCTTGATTTGATAAAGCTTTCTGTCAGGCCCTTGCGCGGTGGGTCAACCAAAATCACATCAGGTCTGATTCCCTGTTTGTACCAGCTTTCCATAGCATTTTCTGCTGAATCACAAACATAATGGGCATTGCTAATGCCATTGAGCTCAGCATTCTTTTTGCTATTTTCAACTGCTTGAGGGATAACCTCCACGCCATAGACTTCTTTGACGTGTTTCGCAACTGACAATCCAATGGTACCAATCCCTGAATAGGCATCCACTACAATATCCTCTGTATTCAACTCAGCAAAATCAATCGCCGTTTGATACAATTTCTCTGCCATCTCTGTATTGACTTGGTAAAAAGCTGGAGCGGCGATTTGAAAGTGATTCTCTAGCATGCGGTCAGTAATATAATCTTGTCCATACAGTACACGAAATTCCTTTCCAAAAATCGCATTACCTGGCTGATTGTTAATATTTTGCATGATAGATTTAATATCTGGAAATTGCGCAACTAATCGCTCTATAAACTGATCAATACGGAAAATTTTGGGACGAGTTGTCACTAAAATAACCATGATTTCACCAGAGTAATGTCCACGGCGAACCACAATATTGCGCATCAAACCAGATTGTTCTTTCTCATCATAAGGTTTTAGGTCAAAACAACGCAGCAAATCCCGTACTGCCAAAACGACTTGGTCAATAACTGGATCCTGAATATAAAAATTCTCAATTGGCATTAAATCGTGCGAATTTTTTCGGAAAAATCCCGTCTCCAGCTGTCCATTGACACGGCGAACAGGAACCTGTGCTTTATTTCGATAACGCAGTGGCTGCGCCATACCAAGGGTTGGCACCACTTCGATATCTGTAATTCCAGCAATCTTGTAAAGACTATCTCTAACTTGCTTGGCTTTAAACTTCAGTTGCTCACTATATTTTAAATGCCCCAGGTCAGCAATCCCTGAACGTAAGTAAGCGGCATCTACATTTTCATTACGATAAGGAGATGTTGCTAAAAATTCCTCTACCTTGCCAAAGCCAATTTTCTTATTTACTTTCAGTATGCGCATACGGATACGTTCTGTCGGCAGGGCATTCTCCACAAAGAAAACCAGCCCCTCTGCCTTAGCTACCCCTGCTCCGTCATGGCTCAAATCCACAATTTCAACTTCTATCACATCATTCTTTTTTAACATATATTTCTCTTTCTATCAGCTTTGCCATTTCCCAAAAAAAGAAAGCGACAGAATCATCACTTTCTATTCTATCATTTATCTGAGTCCAAGTTGTGCCAATTTTTCTTTATAGGCTTCAAAATCAACTAGTAAGCCTTGACCACCATACATATCATAGGCATCTATCCAATCTCCATTTTCAGGAATGGTCACCTTTTCAACACCATTACGAGCGTTGGTAAGAGAAGACAAGCCGTGCGTTAGTAAAAAACTATACGGAACGTTGGTCGAGGTTAAAGCAAATACTTTTCCAAGTGCTTCAGAACCTGTAAAGAGTTTCGTTGGGTCTTTTACTTGCTGAATAATCGCGCTCATCACCTCTTGTTGGCGACGTGTTCGACCAAAATCTCCTTCGTCATCTTTACGGAAACGCGCATAATTCAAAAGCGTGCGACCGTCCATTCGTTGTTTGCCAACCTTAATCGTCTGCTCTGGAACCACTCCGTCTTTCATATTGAGGTCGTCTGGCACCTGTACTTCACTCACTTTTTCACCATCAATAGTTGAAAAATTCGCATTCATTTCAACACCATTTGGAAAAAGGGTATCAATAGCTGTCGCAAAGGTTGAAAAATCAACCAAGGCATAATATTTAATGTCAATATCAAAATTGTCTTTCAGCACTTGGCGTACTAATTCAGCACCTTGATTGTTATTTTGCTCCCCAATGGCATACGCTACATTTAACTTTTGATCATAACCTGATCCTTGACTGACTCCATCAATGTGAACGAGCGTGTCTCTCATAAAACTGACGAGTTTCATTTTTTTATTTTTTCCACCGACATTTAAGACCATAATCGAATCTGTCCGCGTCTCGGAAGAAGATTGACCAATTCGTCCATCTGTGCCCAAAATAAGTATATTCACACCGTCTTTTGTATCTTTCCCATTAAAGACTTCTGTTTGAGCGGCTTTGGCATTTGGATTGCCATTAGAGGCAGTCAAGCCTTTTATAAACATGAAAAGCATGCCTCCTACAATGAGAAGCAAAAGGACAGCAAGCCAAGCTAAAATTCGTTTCACACGGATTTTTCTATGCCGCTTTTCCTTTTTAGGCTTGGGCGAATTTTCTACATTTTCGGCTGTATAATTTGATACGCGCTCTTTTTTAACTCGTTTATTACGGCGACTTCTCTCTGGATATTGAGGCAATCCTTGTTCAGTATAACCAAAATTCTCAGGCACTTGTTGGTCAGAAAAGGTATTTCTCATTTCCTGAATCGACTCTATTCTTTGGTTTCCTTCTTGTTTTCTAAGAAGATATTGATACTCTTTTTTCTCACGTTCATTTAAATAATGGATATTTTTGTAAAGATAGTCCAGTCGTAATTGCTCATGGTGGCTGAGATTATCTGATTTTTTACCCATAATTTCTCCAATCTACTTTTCTGAAATAGTATAAACAGTATAATTTCCTAAAATTTTATAAGTAATGCCAATTGCTTCTAACTCTTTCATCGCAAACGACACCAAATTTTCTTTTTCATTATTGATGTCCACAATGAAAAAATATTCTCCCAATGCTGTCTTCAACGGGCGGCTTTCAATCTTTGTCAAATCAATTCCCCGCCAAGCAAAAGTTGCAAGAGCTTTGTATAAAGCACCGGGTAAATTGTCTGGCAAAGTCAACGCAAGCGTTATTTTCTTTTCCTTAGGATATAATGGCAAATCTGGAATCGACTGTCCTAGCAACCAAAAACGGGTGAAATTCTCGTCCATTTCTTGAATATCTTCTGCAATAATCTGCAGACCATATTCATTAGCTGCACTCCTTGGTGCAATGGCTGCATAATTTTCTTCTGGATGCTGAGCCACAAAGCGTGCCGCATAAGCTGTGCTAGCTGTTATTTCGATTTTAGCTTGTGGATAATGCTGGCGAACATATTTTTTCCCCTGTGCAATCGCCTGCGGATGAGAAAAGATTTTTTCTACTGGCTTATCTACTGTCGTTGCCAATAATTGTTGTTTGATTGGCTGAACGATTTCTGCCACAGCATGAATGGCTGCCTGATGAAAAAGATAGTCCAATGTTTCATGAACGCTTCCTTCAATTGAATTTTCAACTGGCACTACAGAATAATCCACTTCACCTGTTTCGTAGGCTTTTACCACTTCTGTAATATTCTCAAAAGCAACCAAAATATCTGTCGGAAAGGCTTCTTGCGCTACATGATGAGAAAAAGAACCTTTCGGACCTAAAAATCCAACTTTCATTGCAGCACCTCCACGATTTGTTTTGGCGTTAAAGTAGTCACATCAATAACTTTTGTAGCCACTTCTTCATACCAAGTCTGACGTTGATCAAAAAGATTTTTCAAATCAGCTTTGCTATTATTTAAATAAAGTGGGCGCTGGTGTTCTTGATCCTCTTCAAGGCGCTGGTAAAGCGTCTCAAAATCTGTTTTTAAATAAATATTTTCAGCGTTCTTCTTTAACAACTCGCGATTTTGAGCATTGCTGATGATGCCGCCACCGGTTGAGATGACTTGGTCTGACTGTAGCAATTCTTTTAATAATTCACTTTCTTTTTGCCGAAAAGCTGCTTCGCCATACTGCTCAAAATATTCTTTAATCGGCATTTCCAGTCTTTCTGACAAAAGCTCATCCATATCGATAAAATTTTCATCTAGCAAGCTAGCAATCGTTGACTTTCCAGCCCCCATGAAACCAATCAAAATCTTAGCCATGAAGTAAGTCCTCCAAATCAGCAAAGAAATTTGGATAGCTCGTATTGATAGCTTCGGCGCGCTCCAACTCGACTTGACCGTCCTTTACCAAAAGAGCTGCAATAGCCGTCATCATGCCAATTCGGTGGTCGCCAAATGTATGAACTTTAGCACCGTGAAGAGATGTTTTCCCTTTGATAATCATGCCGTCTTCTGTCGGAGTAATATCAGCCCCCATGCTATTTAGTGTATCTGCCACAACTTGGATACGGTCTGTTTCTTTTACTTTTAATTCCTCCGCATCACGAATCACCGTTTGCCCCTTAGCTTGAGTGGCTAGAAGTGCAATGATTGGCAATTCATCAATTAAACGTGGAATAATTTCTCCGCCAATTTCTGTGCCGACTAATTCAGATGTCTCTATCGTTATGGTAGCGGACTTAGCAACTTTGTCTACATTGGACAAGTTTATATTTCCACCCATAGCTTTAACAACATCCAAAATGCCAGTTCGTGTTTCATTGATACCGACATTTTCCAAAATAATCTTAGAATTAGGAACGATAAGTCCTGCTACTATCCAGAAAGCCGCACTAGAAATATCTCCTGGTACCAACACGTTCTGCCCAGTAAACTCTTGCCCACCTTGAACGCGGATTTCCTTTCCATTGACAAAAATCTGACCACCAAATTGTTTAATCATATCTTCTGTATGATTGCGGGTCATTTCTTTTTCAACAATGACAGACTCGCCTTGAGCTTGTAAAGCCGCAAATATCAAAGCAGATTTAACCTGAGCGGATGCCACAGGCAAGGTGTAATGAATAGGCTGTAAGTTCTTATTCCCATGAATGGTGAGCGGTGGCAAATCACGCTTGGTTCGCCCAGCGATTTGCACCCCCATTTGACGAAGAGGAATCGTTATGCGGTCCATGGGACGTTTAGATAAACTATCATCACCAAACATTTCCGCTGCAAAATCTTGCCCAGCTAATACACCTGAAATCAAGCGAATGGAGGTTCCAGAATTTCCCATATTCAGTTTGTTTGTCGGCGCTTGAAGACCAGCAAAGCCCACACCATGAATCGTTACTACATTGCCGTCATCTTCAATTTGAACACCTAAATCACGAAAAACTTGCATGGTGGATAGGACGTCTTCACCACGCAAAATATCGTGAACCGTTGTCACTCCCTTAGCCAAACTACCAAACATAATCGATCGATGACTAATAGACTTATCACCTGGCACACGAATGCACCCAGCTAACCCCTTCGCATTTGTACGTAACTGCATAGAAAACCTCATACCTGATTCTTTTTACATATTGTACCATAAAAAGAGAAGGGAAACAAAAGGGAGCGGGGAAAAAGCTTCATTTCGTAGAATTCAACTTTTCCTCACCCTCTTAGAATTATAAACTTTCTGCAAATTTTTGCTTGATGAATTGTGCAGAGTAAGCTAATTTTTCTTTCTCTTTTTCCGTTAAACTAAGTTTGACTTGCTCAAGAATTCCCTCACGCCCTACAATCGCTGGATAACTCAAGTACGTGTCTAATGGTTGATAATAATTTGACACCGGCAATTCTTCATGTGAATCTGATACAAGAGCTACTGCTAAACGGATAGCTGCGCTCGCAATACCATAAGATGTGTATTTTTTGCCATAAAAGACGGTATGCCCTCCTTTAAGGGCTTCTAGAGCAATCTCATCCAACTCCTCGACTGAAGCAAATGTAGAAATCGGTTGCCCTTTTATCCGTACTTGGCTCCAAGCTGTAAATTGAGAATTCCCATGTTCTCCAAGATTGTAGCCATAAACGCTTCGAGGGTCAACACCAAAGCGAACACCAACTGCACGTTTCATACGAGCTGTGTCTAGCAGCGTTCCTGTTCCAATAACGCGCTCTTTAGGCAGACCAGTATAGTGCTGATAAAGACTGGTAATGACATCTACTGGATTACTAATAACAATGATAATCCCTGTAAATCCAACTTTTTTCAATTGTTCAGCAACAAAAGGGACTTCCTTAGACGTAAAAGGTAATTCAGCAAATCGATCAGCGTTGGGGTTATCTTGTAATTTGATATTGCCCAGTGCTGACACCACCACATCCGCATCTGCCAACGCCTGATAATCATTAACAATAATATTCGCATGATGATTCAAATTGGCTGCGGCGTCCTGAAAGTCAAGTGCATCTGCTTTGACTTTCGCTTCATTTTTATCAATCAAGACATAATCATCAAAAGCACCTTGCGCAATCAGACCATGCGCGACTGCGGCACCAACATTTCCCATACCAATAATCGCAATTTTACGTGACATAAAGCACCTCCATAAAATACACTGTTCAGCTTCATCATTAAACTGAAAATCTGTCTAGTTGATACATTTCATTATACTCAGAAATCATCAAAATACAAGTATTTTCCTAAAATATGCAGAAAATTCGCACATTTGTTGAATCCTTTCTTCTCCTATGGATTTCATGCACATAAAAAGCTGGGCTAAATTTGCACCAGCTTGTATCGTAACCTTTATTTCAACAATTCTTGAACTGGATCAAAAATGATGCGTTCAATATCAGCCAAGTAAATAGACAACTGTTGTTGTTTATTGAAAAATTCAGTCAGAGCAGGATTGCCTTGAATCTTATCCCCAAACGATTTCATCTTATCTTGCACTTCTTGCGTTGGCATTTGACCTGATTGCGCCATGACTTGCAGTTCTTGCTGGAAAGCTAGATAATCTTTCAAAAGACTCTTTGCTTCGCTATCAGCATCTACTGCTTTTTTGCTTTCGACAACGGCTTTGTACTCAGGAAGGTCACGCAGAGTACGGCTTAATTCATTTGCTAAATCATAAATATTTGACATTGTATTTCCTCCTTAATCTAAAAAGACTTGATATGGGGTCTTTTCTCTTATTATTTTAGCAGATTTTTCCAAATCTTCACGATTTTTAAAGGTGATTTGCAAAATTCCGTTAATATCTTCGCGATTTTCTTCATTGATGTGAATATTAACAATAGATGTTCCCCTTAAAAGTTCCAATACTCCTAAAATAGCATCTTCTTCATCGGGAACATTGATGAAAATGTCATAAAAACTATCCACACCTGCTCTCTTATGGATTTCCATAGCTTTTCGCACTTGGCGACCATGCTGAAAGAAATTCCAAATTACATCTTCATTTTTATTCTGAATGGCACCTGAAATGGTATCCAAGCGTTTCTTAAAATCCTCTATCCTCTCTAAAATGGCATCTGGATTTGTCAACAAAATCGAAGTCCACATGCCCGGCTCACTTTCTGCAATCCGTGTCATATCACGGAATCCCCCAGCAGCGAAATGCTGTGTCATTTCGTGCCGTTGAGTATAGGCAGCGGCTTGATCCATAAGACTAGAAGCGAGAATATGCGGAAAATGGCTAATTTGACTGGTGACACGATCGTGTTCTGTGGCATCAATCTCGATAAAGCGAGCATGCAGACCAGATAAGAGATTCTTCATTTCTGCTATCGTGCCCTCTTTCGTCAAATGAGACGGAGTAAAAATATAATAGGCATTTTCAAAGAGGTTTACATCTGCTGCACTAGCACCTGACTTATGGCTACCAGCCATCGGATGGGCACCTATAAAGCGAATGGTTTTCTCCTTTAGAGCTTCTTCAGCAGTAGCTACAATTTCAGCTTTGGTAGAGCCTGCATCTGAGATAATCACATCTTTTTTCAAATCTAGAGTTGCTAATTGCCTGATAAACTCAATGGTTTGCTTGATAGGGACAGCAAGAATAATCACATCTGCCAGAGGAGCAAATTCAGCAAATTGATCGGTCACTTGATCCACCATGCCTTTTTCAAGGGCAATTTTTCGAGATTCCTCTCCACGATTGTAACCTAATATAGTATAGTCTGGATGATCACGTCGGATTCCAAGTGCGATTGATGCACCAATCAAACCAAGACCCGCAATATAAATAACTTTCTTTTCCATCCTCACTCCTTTACTTTGGCTCAATGATAAATCCTAGAATAATAGACACCAAAATAATAACCATAACAATCGCTGTGAAAATCGTATACATTTTATCTTTTGTTTTAACAAAAATGATAAATGTTGAAATCACTCGAAAAATCGGTGTCAAAATAAGCATAAAAGCCCCTAACAACATAAACGTCACTGCATCAAAAATGGAATGGCTCTTCACATAGGCAACTGGATTAAACTGTTCCAAATTTTTTAAAGAAATGACCTGCTGACCACTAAAAAGGTAAAGAACCAAGCCAATAAACATAAAAAGAATGGAGAGAAAAATCCCTATGCGAAGAATTTTCCCCATGACCAAATCCAGCTGCTCTTTTTCTTCCTGCATTTTATCTGTCATTTCATACCTCGTATAAACATTTGCATGCCAAGGGCTAATAAAGCAACTAGAAAAATCCAGCGCAATACTTTTACAGGCACATAAGGCATGATACGACTTCCAATGAAAGAACCTGCTAAAACACCTAAGGCGATTGGCGTAACCAATACCGGATTGATTTGCCCGACAAAAAGATAAAAGATAGCTGAAGCCGTTCCTGTCACTCCCATCATAAAGTTAGAAGTCGCTGAACTAGCTTTTAAAGGCATTTTCATAACAGTATCCATAGCCAAGACCTTGAAAGCTCCTGCACCAATTCCTAAAAGTGCAGACATAACGCCAGCAAAAAACATGACAATAGAGCCACCAGGAACATTGGTTACTTGATACTTGATTGTTTGATTGAGGCCTTTGTCAAAATATTCACCACCGAGATTTAATTTCTCAGCAATGGCATCATTGTGGCTCACAGTCTGAACTTCCTTTTTAGCACGAATCTTCTGGTATATATTAAATGCCTGAAAAAGCATGAGAGCTCCGTAAAGCAAAAAAAGAATCTGTGAATCTGTTATCACTGATAACATTGCACCTACAAAGGCTCCTAAAGTCGTAAAAATTTCCAAAAACATGGCAATTCGCAGATTGAGCATGTCATCTTTTAGATAGGCAATCGCAGAGCCTGAACTAGTCGCTAAAACCGCAATAATAGAAGCTCCGACTGCATATTTGATGTCTACTCCAAATAAAAGAGTAAGCACAGGCGTAATAACAATTCCACCTCCAAGTCCTAACAAAGCTCCCAAAATTCCCGCAAAAATTCCGACCAAAGCCATCGTAAACATATAGGTGAACATTAAAATACCTTCACATAATCACGGTGTTGTTGAACCGCTGCTTTTAATTCTTCCAAATTATCCGAAGAGAATTTCTCCAAAACCTCAGTTGCAAGCACTGTTGCAACAACAGCTTCCATAACAACACCAGCAGCTGGCAAAGCTGTCGGATCACTCCGTTCTACTGTTGCCTTATAAGACTCATGTGTCTCAATATCAACGCTCATAAGTGGCTTGTAGAGAGTTGGAATCGGCTTCATCACTCCGCGTACTACGATAGGTTCTCCGTTGGTCATACCGCCCTCGAAACCGCCCAAATTGTTGGTACGACGAGTAAAGCCATCCTCTTTAGACCAGATTATTTCATCCATCACCTGACTGCCCTTAAGCCGCCCTGCTTCAAAACCAAGTCCAAATTCCACACCTTTAAATGCATTGATAGAAACCACTCCTTGAGCAATTTTAGCATCTAGCTTTCTATCCCATTGAACATAGGAACCTAGTCCAACTGGCACACCACCGACAATGGTTTCAACAATTCCGCCAATCGTATCGCCATCTTTCTTAATTTGATCAATATAGGCTTTGATTTCCTCTTCACGTTCTGGATTGACAATCGAAACTTCTGACTGACGAGCACGTTTCTTGATTTCAGAAACGGTCAGATTTTTCGGAACCTCAATGTCAATGCCACCGAAAGTTACGATATGGCTAGCTATCTCAACTCCGATTTCTTCTAAGAGCCGTTTAGCAACCGCCCCCACCACAACCCGCATGGTCGTTTCACGTGCAGAAGAGCGCTCCAATGAATTGCGTAAGTCGTTAAAACGATATTTTATACCGCCGACCAAATCTGCATGACCCGGACGAGGTTTGGTAATCTTACGCAGCTCTTTTTTCTTGTCATCCACATCTGCTACATTCATAATATCCAACCATTTTTGATGATCTAGATTGGTCACATTGAGTGTAATCGGTCCCCCCATGGTTCGCCCATGCCGAACACCAGAAGTAATTTCCACTTTGTCACTCTCTATTTTCATACGAGCTCCACGACCGTATCCGCCCTGACGGCGTTTCAACTCTGCATTGATATAGTCTGCTGTCAAAGGAAGCCCAGCTGGCACTCCTTCAATGATAGCTGTTAAACGCGGTCCATGTGACTCCCCAGCAGTTAAATATCTCATTTCATTACCTCGTCTGTTGTTTCTATTTAGCACTTACTTTTCTAAATAATCTTTCATCTCTTCTAAAGGAATCTGATGAATGGCTGCCCTGCCCAATTCTGGAACAATGACTAATTTGATTGTCTTGCCCCGAGCTTTCTTATCATGAAGCAAGGCTTGATAGAGCTCTTCTTGTCGCCAAGGTTGATAATCAACTGGAAGTCCAAATTTGCGACACATCTGCTCAATATCTGTGGTAATTCCTTTAGGCATTAGCTTTTCTTTTTCTGCTACACGCGCTACCTGAACCATTCCAATAGCCACAGCTTCTCCATGCATGACTTTGCCATAACCAGCAGTCGCCTCCACCGCATGACCAATCGTGTGTCCAAAGTTTAGATAAAGGCGCACACCATTGTCAAGCTCGTCTTCCACTACTAGCTTTCGTTTGACATTGCAAGAATGATAGATGATACTTTCTGCATGCTCCAAAATGGACTCTGGACTACCGTCCATGTCAGACAGTTCTTGCCATAGCTCCACGTCCTCAATCAGACCATACTTGATGACCTCTCCCATGCCTTCAATCAATTCACGTTGTCCTAAAGTCTTTAAAACTTCTGGGTCAATCAGAACCCCGTCCGGCTGAGTAAAAGTACCTACCATGTTCTTAGCCCACGGCGTATTGACTCCTGTTTTCCCACCAATCGAAGAATCTACCTGAGCCGTCAAACTCGTCGGTATCTGTACAAAATGAATGCCTCGCATATAAGTTGAAGCCGCAAAGCCAGCCAAATCACCGACCACACCGCCACCCAAGGCAACAATACCATCACTGCGGGTCATCCCTACTTTAGCGAGAAATTCATAAACTTTATTGACCGTTGTTAAATTTTTACTAGCTTCACCTTCCAGAAAATCAAACACAAACACTTCAAAGCCAGCAACTTCTAAGCTATGTTTAACTGTTTCAGCATACAGACTTGCTACATGATTATCTGTGATGACAACGACTTTTTGAGCTGACCACAGTCTTGCCAGCCATTCTCCAGCTTTGGCTAAAGTCCCTTTTTCAATGATAATATCGTAAGGATGATTGGGGATATTCACATTTAATTTCATAGGCAACTCCTTATTTGTACTTCTTTTCCAATGCCTGCCAAATTTCTTTAGTTGGCATTTCTTTTCCTGTCCATAATTTGAATGCTTCTGCCGCCTGATACAACAACATTCCCAAGCCATTCACTACTTCAACATCTTGTCCTTTTGCCCATTTTAAAAATGGGGTTTCAAACGGCTGGTAAATCACATCTGCCACAAGAAGTGAATGTGGTAAATAAATACTGCTTGGTAACGGTAAAGTCTCTCCGTCCATTCCTAGACTGGTACCATTGACCAATAAAGCAGAAACGTTAATTTTTTCTTGCAATAATTCTTGATTTTCTAATGGTAATACCCAAATCTTCGTTACAGTTTTCTGCTGAATATCCTTCATTTTTTGTGAAACGCGTTTAAAAGAGGACTGGCGCGTAAACACAAAAATCTCCTCAGCACCATCCAAAACAGCCTGTACAATAATCGCTGTTGCAGCTCCGCCAGCTCCAAGCATGACCATTTTTTTGCTTTTGATGACAAAAGAAGGCAAGCTCATAAAAAATCCCTTGCCATCTGTGTTATAACCAATCAATTTTCCATGTTGATTCACGACAGTATTCACTGCTCCAATCATCTGCGCAGCAGGTGTCACTTCATCTAAAAAAGGAATCACAGCCTGTTTATAAGGCATGGACAAATTGATTCCAAACATATTATAGCGGCGAATATTTTCAACAGTTGCTTTCAAGTCATCCTGTGAGATTTCCCAAGCCACATAAACACCATTAACACCCGTTTGCTCAAATGCTACATTATGGATAAAAGGAGAAATACTGTGCTTGATTGGATTGGCAACAACTGCCGCTAAACGAGTATAGCCGTCAATTTTCATTCAAAATCTCCTGAATTTGTTTCATACTGGCAAGAGAAATTTGACCTGGCGCACTAGGCTCATCTAAACTAGCAAACGACCAACTAGAGCCTGTCAAATCTGCTGTTATTCGTGAAATTTTTCCAATTTGTCCCATGGAAATAGTCACAAAATCCTGATCTGGATTTAAGGTTTTAAAGCCACGCGTATAGTTCATCAAGTCTAGAACATCTTGCTCGCTGCGCGCCATAACAGAAACCTTTACTACTTTTGGAGTCAAACTTGTCAATTCAGATAAAATTTCCATCATATTTTCAGGCGTTTCTTCAAAATTATGATAGCTCAAAACAAGATTTGGAAAATCTAACATTTCCTCAAATCTATCTTTATGAGAAAAATATTCAAAATCAATATAATCCGGCTGATAAATCGTTGAAACTTCCTTGATGGTAGAAATATATTCATCACTCGTCAATTCAATATTTCCACCTTCGCTAATTGTTCTCAAAGTGAAAATCAATTCACGACCAGCAAATTTTTCAAAAATAGCAGGCGCAACAGTCAGAATTTCATCTTTTGCTAAAAAATCCGCACGCCACTCAATAATGTCTGCGTCATCATAACGCGAGCTATCAATGTTCTGCGCTTCCTCTAAATTTTTCGGCATCACTGATACGACTAATTTCATTTTTCCACCTTAATGGTAAATACCTTGAGGTAATTACTTCTTTCATCTTTTTTATTATAAGTAAAATCTGCTGGCAAACCGTATTCTTTCAGATAACGGTGCTTTATTCCTGCAAAACCTTTTTCGATTTCTTTTTTAAACTTACTGCGTGAAATATTCGCAGCATTCGTACTAGCAATAATCATTCCATGGGGATTTAAAATTTCCAAAGACTGAGCAATCAACTTATGATAATCCTTCGCCACTGAAAAAGTTTGTTTTTTATTTCTTGCAAAACTCGGCGGATCTAACACAATCACATCATAGGTCAAACCATGCCGCTTAGCATATCTAAAGTAGTCAAATACATCCATCACAAAAAATGTATGGTGACTTAAATCCAAGCCATTCTCTCTAAAATGCGCTTCAGATAACTCACGACTTCGTTTTGCTAAATCAACGGAGGTCGTCTGACTGGCTCCTCCTATGGCTGCCGCTACCGAAAAGGCTGCTGTATAGGAAAACATATTTAACAAAGACTTGCCAGCTGCTAGACCGTCTACCAAGCTACCACGCACCTCATGCTGATCGAGGAAAATTCCCGTCATCAATCCATCGTTTAAAAACACTTGATAGCGAACACCATTTTCTAAAATCGTAAAAAATGCTGGCGCTTCTTGCCCATACAAATGAGCGGAGTCAACATTCAAACCCTTGAAACGAATTTTCTCATACGCTCCTGTAACTTCTGGAAAGACCTGTTGAAACGCTTGAACAATGGTATCCTTAATTTCGTAAACAAAGAGATTATACCAAGAAAAGACAGCATACTCTTGATACAAATCTATTGTAAAACCACCAAATCCATCTCCTTCTTGATTAAAAAGGCGATAAGCTGTCGTCTTTTCAGATTTTTGATAAACTTGTCGTTTTTCTTTCGCAGATTGGAATAACTGACAGAAAAACGAGACATCTAAAGTTACTTTCTTCTGTGAAATAAACCAGCCAATACCCTTGTTTTGCTCTGATAAGTATGCAAGACCTACAAATTGTCCTTTCGTATTGATCAGTTCTACAACTTGATGATGAAAAGGAAGAGAAGGAAAATCTTGTTTTTCTAAAACAAATTGTCCTTTTTTTATGTTTTCTTCAATATAGGCAGGAATCGTAAGCTGTTTCATAAGCTCTATTATATCAAATGTTATGAATTTTCTCAAAAAAATGTATTACTTATTACAAAATGATTGCAAAAAAGTGATTATTTGTAAAAATTCCATTTATTCTCAATCTATAAAAAATCTCACTCTATTTTTTATCTGAGATAAATTGCAAGAATAAGTGCAACATTTACTCTAACTCATCCACTAGAGCTTCATAAGCAGTTCTGTAAGCTAAACATTTTCGTGG
>NZ_CABHMZ010000015.1 GCF_902167705.1 Streptococcus constellatus
ACTTTTTTTCATCTTTTTTTATTTTCTTACACTTTTTTTCTACCGCCTTCTTCCTACCCTCTGTACTCTGATAGGTACTTGTGCAAGTCATACGAAAGATAAAATATGTATAAAATAAAAATTCTATGACCTATTATCATAG
This sequence comes from Streptococcus constellatus, assembly GCF_902167705.1. GTDB lineage: Bacteria > Bacillota > Bacilli > Lactobacillales > Streptococcaceae > Streptococcus > Streptococcus constellatus_A. Next base: position 143 of record NZ_CABHMZ010000015.1, read on the forward strand.
AACTTTTATATCATCTCAGCTATCCTATTTATGGCTTAATTTTCTAGTCAGAAAATCACCAGCGAACTGAATGGTGAAGATAAGTGCAATAATAATCACCGTTGCTAAAATAGTTACATCATTATTATAACGATTAAATCCATAAGCGATAGCAACATTCCCGATTCCTCCAGCACCGACAGCACCTGCCATGGCAGTTTCTCCAATCAGTGAAATGAGAGTCACAGTCGTCACACGAATCAAATCTGGCAAACCTTCACGCAGATAGACACCGACAAGATCGCCAAAAGTCGCTCCGCTTGCCTGAGCAGCTTCGATAACACCGCCGTCCAATTCAGCAAGAACAACTTGAACTTGGCGAGCAAAGAAAGCAAATACGGCAAAAGAAAGTGGTACAATAGCTGCGTTTGGCCCAATACTAGTTCCTACAATTAAGTGTGAAAAAGGTGAAAGAACAGCTAACAAAATAATAAATGGGATAGCACGGAAGATAGACGTGATTTTGTCTAAAATCCAAAAAGCTACTTTGTTTTCCAAGACACCTCCTGGAGCAGTCAAAACAAGAAAAAGCCCTGCAATTAAGCCTAACAATCCACCAATAATAAAAGAAATGACTGTCATATACAATGTCAAGTAAATAGCCGTTCCCCAGCCAGCTTGACCGCTCCAACCCATTCGATAAACATTCGGCAAGTATGTTTGAATAAAGTTTTCCATCTATGCTTCTCCCTTCAATACTGTCAATTGAACACCAGCTTCACGAATAGCTGTTTTAGCCGCTGCTAGATTTTCCTTTTCACCAGATAAAACAACGACCAGTTCTCCGACAGGTGTTCCACCTAAAATTTCAATATTTCCATAAAGTATGTTGGCAGTAACCTGATGATGTTTATAAATCTCATTCAGTAAGGGTTCATCTGTAGAGGTTCCCGCGTACTTCATTTGCACCAAGAGACTATTTTTCGCTAAATGTTTAACAATCTCTTGTTGCTCAATCTTGCCCATAGCTTCATCAATTCCTGTTGCAGTCGAGATAAAGTCTTTGGTTAAGTCTTGCTGAGGATTAGAGAAAATATCCAAAACAGAACCTTCTTCAATCAGTTGACCATCTTGCATCACGGCGACACGATTAGCAATGTCTTTGACAATTTGCATTTCATGGGTAATCAAAACAATCGTTAATCCTAACTTTTGATTCAAATCTTGCAATAACGTTAGGATTTGCTTAGTTGTTTTTGGATCTAGAGCAGAGGTTGATTCATCAGAAATCAAGATTTTAGGGTCATTTGCTAAGGCACGCGCGATTGCAACCCGCTGTTTTTGCCCTCCAGAAAGCTGAGAAGGATAATTTTCAGCACGATCTGCTAAACCGACCAACTCCAACAGTGTACGCACTTTTTCTTTCTTTTCTTCTTTTGATAAGCCAGAATGTTTCAACGCAAAAGCAACATTTTCTTCTGCCGTCAATTGACTCATCAGATTAAAATGTTGAAAAATCATGCCAATGTCTTGACGTTTGCGACGCAGCTGTTCTGCTGTCAAGGTTACTTTATTGTCAAAAAGAATATCATCATCTACAATAATTTTCCCACTCGTTGGAACTTGCAGTAGGTTAATGACACGAACCAAGGTTGATTTCCCAGCCCCAGAATAACCGACAATTCCATAAATATCTCTTTCTTGAATATGAATCGTCACATCTTTAACTGCTTGAATCTGACGTTTCTTTTGTTGAAAGGTTACATCAATATGATCTAACTGAATCATTTCTTTACTCATAACTTGCAATCAGCTCCTCTACTAATTCAATATGGGTGTAATAATCTGCAATGCGGACATTTTCGTCACCGCCATGGTCTCGACTATTCGCATTTCCAAGACCAAAGGCGACCATTGGTACCTCAAGTGCTTCAAATACCGTGTGCATCGGTCCTGTACCTGCTGTAGTTGGTAAGACAGAAACTCCTTTTTGATAGAATTTCTTAGCTAGTTCAATGACATTTAAAATCGACGACGCACTCATATCACTACGATAGCTCATTTCTCCCAAAGTATAAACTAATTCTACCTTATCAAAGCCATTTTTGTCGAGTTGTTTGCGAATCAGTTCTAACACTCTATGAGGTTCCAGTCCTGGCACTAAGCGAACTTCTGCTTTTGCTGAAGCCTCTGATGGAAGAATCGTCTTCACTCCCTGACCCTGATAACCAGAAGTAATTCCTTCAATATTCAAAGATGGTTCAAAGAAAATTCGATTTAAAAAAGCTTTTTTCTCCTCTTGTAATAAAGGTAATTCCAAACCATAAATGGCTTGTACTTCTTCTGGACTGCGTTGAGCGTATTGTTCCACTAAAGCTAACTCTCGTTGATTAGGTGCGATTACTTGATCATAAAGTCCTTCTACTTGAATACGTCCATCCTTACCTCTCAAGCTAGCAAGGGCATTCAACAAGTACCAAGAAGCCGAATCAATCACACCACCAAAGCTAGAATGAATATCCACTTCTGCACTTTGGACCTTCATATCAAAGGTAACAATCCCCTTGTTTCCGCCAGAAATTTCTAGTTGACCCAAAGAATTTTTAATCCCTTGTTCCCAAATGAGAAGGTCTGCCCCTTGCAAAAGTGTCTTGTGTTTGGCTAAGTATTTTTCTAAATCAACAGAAGCAGACTCTTCGGCACCTTCCATCATAAAAATGACATTGACAGGCAAACTCTTATGCTTTTGTAAATATTTTTGCACAGCTGTCAAACGCGCGATAATGTGCCCTTTGTCATCATCTACTCCGCGACCATACATGCCACCGTCTCGAATAGACAAGGTAAATGGGTCATCTGTCCAAATCTGATCGCTATCTGCTGGAACCGTATCATAGTGATTATAAAAAATAACTGTCTTAGCTGTAGGTTTTGGACTTTTAAATGTTGCTATCACAAATGGCGCTGTATAGCTGTTATCTAATTCCACCTCTGCACCAGCTTTTGTAAAAATTTCTTTCAGATAAGCAGCAACTTCTTGTAAACCGACTTGTTGAGCGAAGATTGATTTTTTAGCAATCAAGGTTCGTAAAATGGCGATATATTCTTGTGTCACTACATCTTGTTCAAATTTTTTAATTTGCTCTTCTTCACTTGAAAACGTCATATTTTCTCCTTATAGAATGGCGACAAAACTCAGTTGGAATTACCAACTGAGTTTTTAGACTGAACTACAGCTAATAGAATCAAGATTACCAAACTGGTTGGTCTAAGCCGTCTGATGTTTCTTCAACCACTTTTTTCACTTCATCTGTATGGTAAGCTTTGATGATTTTTTTAATGGCATCGGCTTTTGAAGATTTTTCCCAATCTTTTTTAGCTGCAATGATATTAAACCATTGTTTTGAATTTTTATCTTTCGGTTCAATGAACAAAGCGTTTTTATAGTCCAATTTCGCTTCTGTTACAAATGTATTGTTGACAACGGCTGCATCTACAGATGTCAATGAACGAGCTGTTTGGCTGGCATCTAATTCTGTAATTTTCAATTTTTTCGGATTTTCTTTGATATTTGCCACAGTTGCCAATTCATTTCCAGACTTGTCTAATTTAATCAAGCCTGCAGATTGCAATAGATTAAGTGCTCGGCTTTCATTTGTCGCATCATTTGGAACTGCAATTTCTGAACCATTTGGAATTTGGTCTACTTTCGTGTATTTATTTTTCCCATCTTTTGTGCCAGAATAGAGGCGAATCGGTGCGATATAAGTTTCAGCAGCTGCTACCAAGTCTTGCTTGTTTTCCTTGTTCCAGTTATTTAAGAAATAGTAATGTTGGAAAGCATTGATATCCACTTCACCATCAGCGACCGCTTTATTTGGTTGAGAGTAATCCGTAAATTCTGTAAATTCCAATTTAATATTGTCTTTTTTCAACAATTCTTGGATCTTGTCCCAGCGTTTTTCTTCTGAGTCGCTCTTTGTCACCACACCAATCTTAACCGTTTTGGCGTCATCACCTTTATTTCCTGAACCACAAGCTGCTAAACCAATCACTGCTACAGCTGCTAGAGCTGTTACTCCAAACCATTTTTTCAATTTCATTTTCTGTCTCCTTTAAAAATCTTATGAAAATAGTATCGCACATATTTAGCTGATTGACAAATTGTTATTTTATAACAAAGGGTATAGTTATAAACTATAACTTTTTTTGTAAGAAAACCAGCTGGCTTTACATTTCCTTATTTCACATCTGCTTCGGCTGGCAAGTAACTACCGCCAAAGAATTTTTGGGATAATTTTTCCAGAGTCCCGTCTTTATACAACTCTTGAATACGCTTATTGACAAATGTTTTTAGCTCATCTTGTCCCTTTGCTAAAAGCGGATAAACATAAGGTTGTTGGTCACTTGGTAAGTCAATCACTTTCAGGTTGTCCAGTTTTTGATTTTTAATGACTGTTTCAACACCGATTTTATCAAAAATCTTATAATCAAACTTACCATCATTTAAATGACTCATAATCTGTTGGAAGTCCGCTTTTGTATAGCTAAGTTTTGTTGGATTGCTAGAATGTTCTTGATTGTATTTTTCTAACTGTGCAGCAGTCGTCGTTCCTTGTACGACTTCTGTTGTCTTACCACCAATATCATCCAGCGATTGGATACTTTTATCGTCTTTTTTTACTACTAAAACGTTCGGATTTTTAGCAGTTGGAGCAGCGTATAGGTATTTTCCTGCCCGTTCTTTAGTATAGCTGATGTTATTGACCGCCATTTGGTAGCGATCGCTATCCAGCCCTGCGAAAATACCTGACCATTCGGTCGTTTCAAACTTGACCTTGTATTTTTGGGAATCTTTGAAAATTGCACGAACGACTTCAATTTCATAACCTGTCAATTTGCCATTTTCTTCATAGTTAAATGGCTTGGGTGAAGCATTCGTTGCAACTTTAATTTCTGTTTTAGCAGATGAAGTCGTTGATTTTGAATTGGAGCATGCTGCTAAAGCTCCTACTGTCAAAAGCCCGAAGGCTGCTAAAGAAGAATATTTCAACACTTTTTTCATATTCCTATAATAACCTCTTTCATTAAGATAAGTCTTATCATATCAAATATTTTTCCTCTTGACTATTATTTGATTTTTATCAAAGTGATAGCTTTTCTTTATCAAGTAACGCTAAACAAAAAGAGCCAGAATCTTCTAGCCCTTTGTTTAATCTTAAAATCCTTCTACATTTGTATAAATCTTTTGTACGTCTTCATCGTCTTCTAAAACAGCATACAACTTTTCAAATGTTTCTAAATCTTCACCTGATAACACCACATCAGATTGTGGAATCATTTCCAATTCGGTAACTTGGAATTCTTCTACACCAGATTCGCGGAGAGCCGTCAAAGCCTTGTGCAAATCTGTTGGCGCTGTGTAAACTGTAATACTTCCGTCTTCTGCTTCAACATCGTCTACATCAACATCTGCTTCTAACAGTTGTTCAAAGACGCTATCTGCATCGTCTCCTGCAAACACAATCACACCTTTATTATCAAACATATAAGAAACTGAACCACTTGCTCCCATGTTTCCACCATTTTTACCAAAGGCAGAGCGAACATTTGCTGCCGTACGGTTGACATTTGAAGTTAATGTATCAACGATGAGCATAGAACCATTTGGTCCAAACCCTTCATAACGCCCCTCTGTAAAGGTTTCGTCTGTGTTTCCTTTTGCCTTATCCAGTGCTTTGTCAATCACATGCTTTGGCACTTGCGCTTGTTTCGCACGTTCAATAACAAATTTCAAAGCTGAGTTCGATTCTGGATCTGGCTCTCCTTTTTTAGCTGCTACATAGATTTCAACACCAAATTTAGCATAAACCTTTGAGTTTGCACCATCTTTGGCAGTCTTTTTTGCCACAATATTGGCCCATTTACGTCCCATTGGATATTCTCCTTTAGATTTTCACTTTTTCAATCTTTCTTATTATATCACAAGTCAGGTTGAATTTCACTAGCAAATTATTGACAATAACCAGCTCTATAAAATAATTTCTGCATCAATCTACCATTATTGGAATTCTTCCAAAATTCTGCTCCCCTAGCTGGGCATTCCCTAGCTGATAAATACAGTCAGCTCGCTGAGTTAAAGAATCCCATGGTTCTTGACCGATGCGACTAATGAATTCTGTTTTCCCCTTCATCTTTTTAAGATGTTCTCGACCTGCTTGAGTAAAGCCCAAGATGTGAATCCCTCTAGGCAACTGATCATTTCTTGCACCGACCAAAATATAAGTCAGAATTCGTCTGATTCGTGCTTTCGTATATCGCTTGGTAGCGACTTGTTCAATCAGCTCCTCTGCGGTATGACTGGTTTTTACTGCTTCCTGCAGGCGCACCACAAGTTCCTGATTAACCTGATAAAAACTCGTCAAATCGGGATGACTGATAATCTGGTAACGCAGCAAAGGATAAAGGTTCGACCAAGTCACTTTAGGAGACTGAATCAGCAGTTCATGAGCCGGGGTAAATTTCTCCAGAAAATCTGGACAATTAAGACGCTCTCTAAGAGCCGTAGCTGAGGCGTATTTTAAATTTTCCTCTTGCGAATGATAACCAGCGCCCTGACGCTTGATTGGAAGAAGTTCAATAGCCTTATTCGCGCAAGCTTTGGCATAAGAAAGCCCTAAAATGTGATTCGGTGTATTGCCTGTGAATTTCACACCAGCAAACTTTTCCCACATTTTCTGCGTTTTCTGTGGATAAGACAAATCATCTGGCAAACTTTGCACATAGTCCGCCATTTTCTGTTGATTGTCCTCATAAATCTGTGAAAAGTGTTGATAATCTAAGACCTCTTCCGTGCCAAAGGCTAACTTATTCACACCAAGGCGCTCTAAAATATCTACTGCTCCTTGTGCGAAGTAGTCAGCTGACTGAACAGCCACCAAAAATGGCAATTCAACCACCAAATCCGCCCCGTTTTCCAGAGCCATTCGGGTCCGAGTCCACTTATCCACAATCGCAGGTTCACCACGTTGGACAAAATTGCCGCTCATGGCGACAATTTTTAAACCTTTAGCCTGCTCTAGCAAGTATTTGTGACCATCGTGGAAGGGGTTGAATTCTGCAATGATACCAGTTACTGTCATATCATTTCTCCGCCACAAAAAACCAACGTTTGCTTTCCTTTTTCGGTGCTTGGTCTTCAAAATCTGCATAGATTTTAACATTTTTAAATCCAGCTTGTTCTAGTAAAATATCATAGGTCATAATTTCGTAAGTGCGTTCTTCGTGGACTTCGTCGTAGCGTGTGAAGCGTCCGTCCTCGTCTTGCAAGAAGAAAGTCAATTCATGCACGACTGAATGGGGGGCTTCATCGGCGTATGTATCCCAGACCATAGCAAATTCATCAGCGTTTTCATGGTAAGAATAGCCAGGAAAGACTGTATCTGTCTGGTAAGTCGAGTGCACATCAAAAATGAAAACGCCGCCTTCGTTCAAGCAGTTGTAAACTTGCTGAAAGACATCACCGACTTCAATTTCATCAGCCATGTAGCAAATTGAATCAGAGTAACAAGTCACCAAGTCGTATTTTCCTGCTTGCGACAAATCGAGCATATTACCTTGTTTGAACTCGATAGCTTCGCTAGCTGCTTTGGCACGTTTACGAGCGATTTCAAGCATCTCATCGCTCAAATCAAGTCCTGTCACATCAAAACCTGCTTTAGCAAAGCGCACGGATTGAATCCCTGTTCCACAAGCTAATTCCAAGAGTTTTTTCTTATTTTTTGGAAAATGGCGGAGCGAAAAATCGGTCCATTTATCATAAAGGCTGTCATCCATAATAGCATCATAGACTGATGCGAAGGTTTCATAAGTCGTCATCTTATCTAGAAGTACCAAAAAGGTACCCTTCCTTTCTTCTCATTGAAAGAGGTTGGGACAATGTCCTCAACCCCTCATCGTTTTTTGTCTACAAGGCTTGTTTCTCAAGCAATGGTGTCACATCCACACCAACGGCTTCATGCCAAAGTTTTTCAAGGTTGTAGTGATTCCGCATTTCCTCAGAAAAGATATGCACGACCACTCCGCCTAGATCCAAAAGCACCCAGCCTCCAGCAGAGTCTCCTTCTACATGGCTAGCTGATTGCCCTGCTTCTGTGACTTTTTCACGAATATTATCAGCAATAGCTTCTAGTTGACGGCTGTTCATAGAGCTAGCAATGACAAAATAGTCTGTCATCGTCGTCAATCCTTGCAAATCTAGCACGGTGATGTCTTCTGCTCGTTTCTCATCCGCTGCTTTTACAACAATTTCTAATAGTTCTTGTTCTTTCATGTAGTCCTCTTCGTTTTAATTTTTCTCTAAATAGTGTACATAAGCATTGTAAGTTGCCAAAGTTTGAGGATAGATAGGCAAGCCCTTGTGTGCCAAATGTTCTACTGTATGCGCCGTTTCATAAGCTACAGCTTGGTTGAGCGAAACATGAGCAATTTCACGCGCTTGCTCCACTCCTGGAAAGGCCCGATTAGGCTCAATATAGTCCGCTACATAAACCACCTTGTCTAAGTCGGACATCTGAGCAGAACCTACGGTATGAACTTCAATAGCTCGTAAAATTTCTGAATCTATCAACCCTAAATCTTCCTGAATTTTATAAATGCCGACCATGCCATGCCAGACATTATTTCCCCAATCTTTCAATGCTGGATCCAGAGCATACTTATCAATCAGCGCTAGAAATTCTTCGTCAGAGAGCTTTTTTGCATAATCATGAAGTAGGCCCGCCAAACCAGCTTTTTCTGCATCTACACCGAAGCGCTCTGCCAAGTCAATCGCTGCTTGTTCCACTCCCAGACAATGTTTAAAACGTTTTTCTGGTAAAAGCTGCTGCATTTTGACTAAAAGTTGCTCACGAGAAATTCCTACGTAGCTTTCATATCCCATTGTAAAGCCCTTCTTTCTCAATATAGTCTAAAACTGGCTTGGGTAGGAGAAAATTCGGTGTTCGACCTTGAGCCAGAAAATCCCGAACCATGCTAGAAGAAATATCCATCAACGGCACATCTACCCAAATAACCGGGTAGGAAGTCCCTGCTTTATATCTGGGACGTTGAACCCCGACAAACTGGACCAAATCAACCAATTCGTCAATCCGATGCCACTTAGGAAGGTAATCTACCATGTCCGCTCCGATGATGAAATAATAATCTGTATCTGGATGTTTTTCCGTCAAGAGCTTCATCGTATCATAGGTGTAACTAATCCCTTTTCTCTCCAGCTCAATAGTTTCAATTCCCAGACCTTCAATACCTTCAATTGCCAACTCCAGCATTTTCAGTCGATGCTTCTCATCAATCGTTGATTTCTTATCAACATGTGGCGGCTCATACTCAGGCATCAGCAAGACCTGATCTAAACATAATTGCTGACGAACTTGATCAGCTACGACCAAATGAGCATTGTGGACTGGATTGAAGTTTCCACCTAAAATCCCAACTTGCTTTCTTTTTTTTGCTTTTACTTCTGGTTCCAACTTCACCTTGGTGAAAGGAGTCAGTAATTCAATTGCCATAGGCTGCTTCCTCTAAATTTCTTTTACCTTTACTGAAATTTTGCGGTTTTCTTTTTTGCTAGACTGCTTGTACAAAATTAAAATACGGCCAATTTTTTGAACAGTGTCCACACCGATTTCCTCTTCAAGAATTTCTGCTACCTCATGGATGTTTTCATCTGTATTTTGTAGAAGAGTTACTTTAATCAATTCTCTAGCATCTAGAGCTTGACGGACACTCGTTTTAATCTGGTCGTTGAGACCGTTTTTGCCAATCTGAATGATTGGTTTGAGACTGTGAGCTTGGCTATTTAAAAAAGCCCGTTGTTTTGATGTTAATGACATAATAAAGATATAAAGAGCGTCAAAACCGACAGAAAATTAAGAAATTCAACGAAGAATTGATGATTCTAAGAGAATTTGTCTATTTTCCGAGTTTTTAGCTCGTGTTCAATTCCTTTCTAAATGAATTGGTTTAACTGTGACGGTTTCCTACTAGAATTCCTTAGATAATGGCTTTGCGGGTCACCACCGCTACTCCCTCTGGCGCCCAAGCTGCAATCTTTGCTGGTCCTGCCACACGAATCCAGCCCAAACCTGAAAAGACTACATCTGTTTTGGCTTCAATTTTCAACTCATGTTTGACGAGCTGAGGAAAATCTGCCACTCCTTTTTTTGAGGGCGGTGTTAGCAAAGAGCCAACATGCTTTTCATAAAATTCTCCCGCTCCCGCAAGCTTGGTGCGGTGCAATTTGAGCTCATTGTCAAAATAAGCCGTAAAGCCCTGCTTATCACCCGACACAAAATCAAAGCGTCCCAAGCCCCCTAAAAAGAGGGTTTGTTCAGAATTGAGTTGATAAGTTTTGGGCTTGATTTCCTTTTTCGGACTGACATATTTAAGATTTTTAGCAGACAAATAATGAGCCATTTGGTGACGGTGAATAATTCCTGGTGTGTCGTAGATATGACTACCGTCAGCCAGCGGAATTTCAATCTTATCCAGTGTGGTCCCTGGAAATCGTGAAGTCGTAATGACTTCCTTATCCCCAGTAATTTCCTGAATAATAGCATTGATTAACGTCGATTTGCCGACATTGGTCACGCCGACCACATAAACATCTCGACCCTTGCGGTAGTGCTCAATCTTTTCAATCAGATCTTTAATCGCTTGCTGGTTTTGAGCTGAAGTCAAAACTACATCAACAGGTCGCAGTCCTTCCTCGTGAGCCCGTTCTGTCAGCCATTGAGTCACCTTGCTCGTCTTAACCGACTTGGGGAGAATGTCTTTTTTGTTTCCGACCAACAGCACATCGTTACCAGCCACAAAGCGTGGCAAACCCGGAATCACTGAACCATTAAAATCAAAAATATCTACTACATTGACTACGAGAGCATTGCTGTCGCCGACTTCGTGGAGAAGTCTGAGAAAATCATCGTCTGTCAGTTGCACATCAGTAATTTCGTTGTAGTGGCGCAGACGAAAACAGCGCTGACAATACAATTCGCCCGTCTCCAGCCCCTTTTCCAAAGCCGACTGAGGAGTATAGCCAAGCCTATCCTTATATTTTGTCTGAATCGGCGCTCCGCACCCAATACAAAGAATGTCTTCCATGTTTAAATTCCTTTTTTATACTCAATCGGTCCGTATTTTTCGGTGATTTTTTTCAACACACGACGCTCACGAGCTCGGTTAATCTGGGTCTTTAACGAATCATGCTCAACCAGTGGCTTGACCAAAATCGAACGAATTCCTGCTCTATGAGCAGCTCGAATGTCAGTCATGAGCTGATCTCCTACCATAACCACTTCGTTTTTCTCAAAATGAAATTCTTTCAGTGCCCGATCAATCCCCCAAGTGAATGGTTTCATAGACCAACAGACATAGTCAATCTCAAACTTTTCAACTGCTCGCTTTACCCGTTTTTTAGTGTTATTGGATACCACAATAATCCGAATCCCTGCATCGCGCACATCGTGAAGCCACTTCTTCATTTCTGGCGTTCCGTCGGGATTGTTCCAAGCAATAAGAGTGTTATCCAAATCCACCAAAACAGCCTTGATGCCGTGTTTTTTTAAACTTTCAACTGTCAAATCGTAAACTGCCTCAATCGCAAAATCAGGCATGTAATTTTCAATCGCCACATTTCTCTCCAAACATTATACTTCTACCTATTTTAACATAAAAAGAAAGTTTTCGCACCCTAGACTTTTTCATCGATTTTATGTACGATTTAGCAAAAATTGTTTAAAAATGTTATAGTTGAAATAGAGAATTTGACACGGAGGACATTATGGCAAATACGAGCAAGAAAATGGCTGCCGTCTCCCCTTTTTTACAAAAATTTATCAACTGGTCTTCTATTGTTGGAGCGCTTGGGACGGTGATTTTCTGTATCTGGGCCTATTATGCTGGCATTTTACAATCTAAAGAAACCCTGTCAGCCTTTATTAAGCAGGCTGGTTTTTGGGGACCGCCACTCTTTATTTTCCTTCAAATCCTACAGACAGTTGTTCCTATTATTCCCGGAGCTTTGACTTCGGTTGCTGGTGTCTTCATTTATGGTCATATCATTGGTACCATTTATAATTATGTCGGTATCGTCATCGGCTGTGCTATTATTTTTTATCTAGCGCGTACCTACGGTCCGGCTTTTGTCCAATCTGTCGTCAGCAAACGCACCTATGACAAATACATTTGCTGGCTGGACGAGGGCAATCGTTTTGAACGTTTTTTCATCTTTATGATGATTTGGCCTATCAGCCCAGCAGACTTCCTCTGCATGCTAGCAGCCCTGACGAAGATGTCTTTTAAGAAATACATGATAATTATTGTATTATGCAAACCAATCACACTAGTCATTTATACTTATGGTTTGACGTATATTATTGATTTCTTTTGGCAATTATTTTCAAAATAAAAGACAGAGTGAAATAAACAGCTCTGTCTTTTTATAAGATTCCTTTTCTTTTTTCCAATATCAAATCTTTTATAGAAATCAAGGCGACTGCCGATAAAATCATAAACATACCAGCAAAATCTACGAGATAAAATTGCTCGTGCATAATGAGAAAGGCAAAAAATACAGCCGATATAGGCTCAACAGCTGCTAGAAGGCTAGATTTCACAGGCCCGACCAAGCTGGTTCCCTTGAGAAATAGTGTATAAGCGAGGATTGTCCCCACTAAAACAATCCCAGCTAAAGCCAGATACACTTCCATTGACAATCGCCAATGAAAATGCAAGATACCGCTGAACGGTGTCAGAACAAGGCCTGCGAACATCATCCCCACTCCAATCACTGGAATACTGCCCCATGTCTTTATTAGCTGAATCGGAATTAAAATGTATAAAGCATAAGTGAATGCCGCAAACAATCCCCAGAACAGTCCTGCTGGCGTGACAGATAAGTGATTGAGCTGTCCGTGAGTGGCAATCAAAAAAGTACCACCAACAGCCAATATCATAGACAATACTTCTGTCACAGTAGGTGCAACACGGTCTTTGATACAAGTGTAAGCAAGGATTCCAACCGGACAGACATATTGTAAAACAGTAGCCGTTCCTGCATTGCTTTCGTAAATAGACTTCAAATAAGAAAATTGATTGAGCAACAATCCTAATAAAGCAAACATTGCTAAAGACATCATTGCTTTTCGGTCTTTTATCATTTCAACCAATTTTCTACGATTAGTTAGCAACATATACAATACCAACAGAAGGCCTGCGATTAAAAGTCGAACATTCGTTAAAACTAAAACTGGAAATCCATACGTCATCAAGTATTGACCACTCGTTCCAGACAAGCCCCATGCAATTCCCGCTATTAACGTTAAAATGGTTCCTTTAGTTATTTTTGACATAGCTTACTCCCAAACTTTTCCATTCTATGATTATAGCACAAAAAATCAGCCGAAACGACTGATTTTTTAGATTTTACAACTTCGCCAATTCCTCATTAAGCAGCTTTTGGGCTACTTGTGGATTGGCTAGCTTTCATGAGCTGACCAATCAGGGACTTGGCTGCATTTTTGTTGCCACCCTTGTAGTCGTTGAGAGCTTTTTCATTGTTAGTCTAATTGTAAAACTTTGTGAAAAGTTTTACAAGCTTTTAGAAAAAATTATCTGGGAGACTTTTTCATTCTTGGCTCTAGCAAAACCAGAATGAAATACAGCTCACGTCTATAATCTCCTTAATAAACTGTAGGGATTATAAAAAACGGCCTCAACCGTTTTTAGGAATTGATCTATCGATAAGTAAAGTCAAGCAAATTATATGATTAGGCTAAATAGACATTTTTTTCAAAAAATCTTTATACCAATCAAAAGATTTCTTTCTGCTACGTTTGAGACTGCCCTGACCCGTGTCATCTTTATCTACATGAATAAATCCGTAGCGTTTAGACATTTCTCCGCTGGTGGCGCTGATCAGGTCAATACAGCCCCAGGCGGTATAGCCAAGAATATCTACTCCGTCTTCCTCAATGGCTGCCAGCATCGCAGCTATATGCGACTCCAGATAGGCGATGCGGTCATCATCCTGGATGGACCCATCCTCCTCTAGCTGGTCTCGGACTCCCAGACCATTTTCCACCACAAAGAGCGGCTTTTGATAGCGGTCATAGAGAGCATTTAAGGTCGTTCTAAAGCCCAGCGGATCCAAGGGCCAGCCCCATTGGCTGTAGGTCAGATAAGGATTTTTAGCAGATGCAAAGACATTGCCCCCGCCCTCCTCATGGGCCTCAGTGCTGACACAGCGGCTATTGTAGTAGGACAGAGAGATAAAGTCGACCGTATAATCTCTCAAAATCGCCTCATCATTCACCTCCATAGCCAGCTCAACGCCTTCTTTTTCAAAGAATTTTTTGGCATAGCTCGGATAGGCTCCCCGCACCTGAATGTCCGTAAAGAAATAGCTCTCTCGGTCCTTCTGCAAAGCTTCAAAGACATCCTCAGGCTTACAGGAATAAGGATAGACACTGCCAGCAGCTAGCATGCAGCCAACTTGGTTTTCTGAGTCAATCTCATGGGCCAGCTTGGTCGCCAAGCTAGAGGCCACCAGCTCGTGGTGAGCCGCCTGGTATTTGACCTGCAGAGGATTTTCCCCCTCCTCAAATAGGAGACCAGCCCCCATAAAGGGAAGATGCAGCAGCATGTTAATCTCATTAAAGGTAATCCAGTAGCGAACCTTTCCCTTAAAGCGGCGAAAGAGTGTCTCACAGTAGCGCAGGTAGCAGTCAATCAAGTGACGGCTGCGCCAGGATCCATATCGCTCGATCAAAGAGAGCGGTAAATCAAAATGACAGATGGTTACAATGGGCTCAATTTGGTGGGCCAGAAGCTGGTCAATCAGCTTTTCATAAAAGGCCAGACCAGCTTCATTGGGCTCCTTCTCCTCACCTGTCGGGAAAATGCGGGACCAAGAGATGGAAAAACGGTAAGCCTTAAAGCCCATTTCTGCAAAGAGAGCGATATCCTCCTGATAGTGGTCATAAAAGCCGATCGCCTCACGCGCCGGGAAGTAACTGTCTTGAGGCAGGCTGCGATAGTCCATCTGACCCAGCATGATCGGCAGGCGGTTGGGACCATGGGGAATCATATCCACCAAGGACGGCCCTCGCCCATCCCGATCCCAGGCCCCTTCGCATTGATTGGCAGCCGTAGCGCCGCCCCACAGAAAATTATCTCTCATATCATGCTCCTTCAATCGTCAATAAGTAGTCTCCTGCTGCTACTTGCTCCTCCTGGCTGACCTTGATCCCTGCAAACTGGGCACTGTTGGTCACAATAATCGGAGTTGTTAGAGAATAACCTGCTTCTGCAATCACTTTTTGATCGAAACTGAGCAGCTTTTGCCCAGCCTCAACTCGGTCGCCTACTTCCACAAAGCTTTGGAAGCCCTGACCATTGAGCTGGACTGTGTCCATACCCACATGGATGAGCAGTTCAGCACCATTATCCAAGGTCAGACCGATTGCGTGGCCAGTTGGAAATACAACAGTGACACTGGCTGCTGCAGGGGCATAAACCTCTCCTTGACTTGGTTTAATGGCTAGTCCCTGCCCCATTAGACCCGTTGCAAAAGCCTGATCTTCTACTTCCTCCAAAGACAGGATTTGACCGCTCAAGGGACTAACCAATTCATTTTCAGCGACAGTGGCTACTGAAAGTTTTGGCTCTGTCTGAACCTCTGGAGTAGCTTTCCCCTTGTAAAAAATCATAGTCAGGGCAAAACCGCTGATTATAGAGATAAAAATCCCCGCTATAGCAACGATGAGGTTGCCCATGGTTCCATCTGGATTCATCATATTCGGCAATTCAAAGACACCCATACCGCCCATGATAAACTTACGGAAATTCATCTGTCCGTAGAAAGCTCCTCCGATACCGCCGGCGATACAGCTGATGATAAAAGGCACTTTAGCAGGTAAGAGAAGGCCGTAAATAGCAGGCTCTGTCACACCGAAAATTGCTGAAATAAAGTTAGGAATGGACATTTCACGGATTTTTTTATCCTTAGTCTTGATAAACATAGCCAAGATAACACCGGCTGTCGCAAAGGTACAGGCAAAGAAAGGCATCATGACATTATCGTATCCTAAGGTCTGAATGTTGTTGATGTAGACAGGAATGAAGCCCCAGTGCATCCCAAAGATAACCAAAATCTGCCAGGTTGCTCCGACAATACCGCCAGCTAAAAGCGGACTGAAGCCTCGAATAGCCAAAGTAAATTGGGAAATCAAGGCTGAACCAAAGGTTGCGATGGGACCCAAGAAAACTAAAGCAATTGGCAATGAAATCAAAATAGTCAGCATTGGTACAAAGAAGAATTTAACCAGATCTGGTACGATCTTATTGAAAAATTTCTCACATTTAGCCGCAAACCAAACAGCTAGAATCACAGGAATGACTGTTCCCGTGTAATCTACTGAAATAACAGGAATCCCAAAGAAGTCCAAATAGACCGGCGAAGCAAACATGGTCCCTTGTAAAATCGTATAAAGGGGCTTGCCTGCAGCTGACAAGGAACTAGCTTGAATAGCTGGGTAACACATAGCTGCCCCCAAAGCCAAACCAATCATGGGCTTGGCACCGAATTTCTTGGCAGCTGTATAGCCTAAAAACAGAGGCAGAAAGGTGAAGAGGGCATCGCCGGCT
This sequence comes from Streptococcus constellatus, assembly GCF_902167705.1. Classification (GTDB taxonomy): domain Bacteria; phylum Bacillota; class Bacilli; order Lactobacillales; family Streptococcaceae; genus Streptococcus; species Streptococcus constellatus_A. The sequence continues at coordinate 16,826 of NZ_CABHMZ010000015.1, forward strand.
GCATTGATCAACATGGCACCGCCACTGCTTGCGCTGTAAAGACCAAAGGTGATGAAGAGAGTATTAAAGCCCTTGAGCATCCCACAAGCAGCCATAATCCCTAAGATTGGCTGGAAAATACCGGATACCGCATCAATGACTCGATCTAGCCATTTCTTTGGCTTTTCAGGTGCTGTATCAGCTGCCGCATCCAGATGGAGCAAGGGCATGACCTCATCAAAAACATCTGCCACATGGTTGCCGATAACGACTTGGTACTGACCACCACTCTTCATGACTGTTACAACGCCATCCATATCTTTGAGAATTTGGTCATTGGCCTTGCTCTCATCTTTGAGACTGAAACGCAGGCGCGTGATACAGTGGACTAAGCCGCTGACATTATCAGCTCCACCTACATTCTTGACAATTTCTTTTGCTAAATCATGATATTGTCCCATGATTTTCCTCCTTTGATGAACTATGTCCTCAGTTTATCAAAGAAAATTCTCTTTCAAAAGACTTTTTTCTGCGATTGGACCAAGGTTTCAAAACTCTGACAAAAAGACCCTTGTTTTTGAAACAAAGGTCCGAATTCTTAAGATTTATCTGCCAAACTACGTTCCGTCAGCATTTTGAGAGAGGTTGCCGCCTGATGATCGTAGCGCTTGGCTAAGAGCAAAGCAAAGAAAATGTCTAAGACATAATTTGCCCCTGTAAAGGAAGAAATAACATCCAAACTAAGCAAAGCATCACGATTGGGGATTTCAACCAACTCATGGCACCAAGGAAGCAAATCTGCATGATGAGGGCCAGCCAGTGCAACCACGTAAGAATCTGTCTTCTCCCTCAGATAGCGAGCCATCTCGATAATCTGGGCGTTCCTTCCGGTAAAACTGATTAAGAGACTGACTGTCCGTTGGTCCTTTCGTGCTGCTAGATAATGATGATTGAGACTTTCATAAGCTTGAACCTCTAGGCCCAGTGTCGCAAACTTAAAAGCAGCTGTTTGAGCCAAGAGATAGCTGATGCCAATCCCATACAGATCCAGACGCTCTGCCTGTTGAAGGTAATTGGCAATGCGATTGATACTGGTTTTATGAAGACTGAGCTTAGTGTTGGTCAGCGACTTATCATAAATCTTTGGCAGAGTCTCAATGATATCTTGATAACGGCTGTCCCCTGTAATAGGCTCCTGAGCCAAATCAGCTGCCGATAAAGACTCAAATTCTGTCAAATGTTTCAAGATATACTCAGCCACAATCTTCTCATGATGAGTCAAGTCTGTCTGTTCTTTTAACTGGTCTAACAGCATCCCTTCTACCTCCTCTGCTCCCTCTATTATATCATCTTTTTACCATCTGATAAAATCCTGATGAAACTTCCTCATGCGATAAAATCAAATAAGATTAGGTTCAACTACAGCTGGTTAAAACAGTGAATTAGGGGAAATATAAAAATCAATAAACCAGTCTTGCGACTGGTTTTATCTATTATTTTACAACTTCGCCAATTCCTCATTAAGCAGTTTTTGAGCTACTTGTGGATTGGCTTGGCCTTTGGTAGCTTTCATGAGCTGACCAATCAGGGACTTGGCTGCATTTTTGTTGCCACCCTTGTAGTCGTTGATAGCTTTTTCATTGTTAGCAAAAACTTCCTGAATGATTGGCAGAAGTTGTGCTGGATCAGAAATTTGCACCAAGCCAGCTTTTTCAACGTATTCCTTAGCTGACCCACCATTCTTCGCCAAATGAACAAAGACTTTTTTGGCAATTTTAGAGGAAATCGTACCGTCTGCCACCAAACTCAACATTTCAGTTAAGTTGACTGGTGTCAAACCGATTTCTTCAATGGTTTTACCTTCCGCATTGAGGTATTGAGCGACCTCACCTTGGAGCCAGTTTGACACAGATTTTGCGTCTCCTCCCGCTATCACCGCAGCTTCAAAGAAATCTGAGATGTTCTTCGTCGCTGTTAATTGCTTAGCATCATAGTCTGACAATCCAAAGTCTGCCTTGTACTTAGCCCGACGTTCTTTTGGAAAGGCTGGTAAATCTGAGCGCACTGCCTCAATCCAACTGTCATCAATCTCAAAAATTGGTAAGTCAGGCTCTGGAAAATAACGATAATCTGCCGAACCTTCTTTGACCCGCATCAAAAGAGTTTCGCCCGTTGCTTCATCGTAACGGCGCGTTTCCTGACGAATCTTACCACCGCTACGCAAAATCTCAGCCTGACGTTTTTCCTCAAAAGCCAAGCCCTTGCGAACAAAATTAAAGGAATTAAGATTTTTTAGTTCAGTCTTGGTGCCAAACTCTTCTTGACCATAAGGACGGATAGAAATATTGGCATCCACGCGCATGGAGCCTTCTTCCATTTTGACGTCAGAAATACCCGTGTATTGAATAATTTCTTTGAGTGCTGTTAAGTAAGCATAGGCTTCTTCTGGACTGCGCATGTCAGCTTCTGAGACAATCTCAATCAAAGGCACTCCTTGACGATTGAGGTCAACATAAGAATAACCGTCGCTGCCATGAGTGTTTTTGCCAGCATCCTCTTCCAAATGAGCCCGCTCAATGCGAATTTTCTTAGTCGTCCCGTCTTCTAGCTCGATTTCAATCCAGCCATTATAGCCAATTGGCTCGTCAAATTGAGAGATTTGATAGGCTTTCGGATTGTCTGGATAGAAATAATTTTTACGGTCAAAGTGCATCTTTTGATGAATGTCCATATTGAGCGCCAGAGCAGCCTTAATACCGTAATCAATAACTCCCTTGTTCATCACCGGCAGGATACCTGGGAAAGACCAGTCAATGATATTGGTATTGGTATTTGGATCTTCCCCGAAATGAGCCGGTGCTGGTGAGAAAATTTTTGAATTTGTTTTTAATTCAACGTGGACTTCTAGCCCAATAATCGTTTCAAAGTTCATTATTTTTCACCTCCAAAAATGACTGGTTTTTGCTTGTGGTAATCTGTCGTTGCTTCAAAAGCTGCTGCTACTTGGTAAATCGTTTCTTCATCAAAATGATTTCCAATCAATTGCAGACCAACTGGCAAACCGTCCGCAAAGCCGGCTGGAATGGAAATGCCAGGAAGCCCTGCCAAATTGACTGGAATTGTCAAAAGGTCAGCCAAATACATAGCTACTGGATCGTGACTTTGAGTTCCTAAATCGTAAGCAACCGTCGGCGCAGTTGGTCCTAAAATCAAGTCATAATTTTCAAATACTTTGGCAAAATCTTGCATAATGAGCGTCCGAACTTGACCCGCTTTCTTGAAATAAGCATCATAATACCCAGACGATAGACTAAACGTTCCTAGCATAATTCGGCGCTTCACTTCCTCACCAAAACCTTGACTGCGAGATTTGACATAGACATCCTCTAAGTTCTCAATCTCTTCTGCCCGATAGCCATAACGAATCCCGTCAAAACGTTGCAAGTTAGAGCTGGCTTCAGAAGAAGCGATGATATAATAGACTGCTACCCCGTATTTGCTGTGGGGCAGGCTGACTTCTTCAACAATCGCTCCCAAACTTTCCAAATGCTTGGCAGCCGCTAAAATGCGTTCCTTGACTTTTTCATCAATCCCATCACCCATATATTCTTTCGGAAGCGCAATTTTCAATCCTTTAATATCTTGACCAATCTTGCTAGTGAAATCAGGAACAGTTCGTTGAGAAGAAGTTGAGTCTTTTTTATCATTACCTGCAATTACGCCCAAAAGCTGAGCATTCTCTTTGACTGTCCGAGAAAATGGTCCAATCTGGTCTAGCGAGCTACCAAAAGCAATGAGTCCAAAACGAGAAACTCGCCCATAAGTCGGCTTCAGTCCGACCACTCCGTTAAAGGAAGCTGGCTGACGGATAGAACCACCGGTATCAGAACCTAGAGACAGGCGAACTTGACCAGAAGCAACTGCTGTCGCTGAACCACCAGATGAACCACCGGGAACTTTTGTAGCGTCCCAAGCATTTTTCGTAGTCTTAAAATAAGAATTTTCACTGGAGCCACCCATGGCAAATTCGTCCATATTGGTCTTACCAATGACAATCATGTCTTTTTCATAAAGCTTTTCGACACTGGTCGCATCAAAAATTGGCTTGTAATTATAGAGGATTTTTGACGCAGCTGTCGTCAGAATCCCCTTAGTAGAAATATTGTCCTTAACAGCTAGTGGAATTCCGCTCATAAGATTATCCGCATCAATTCCCTTCGCGTCTACTGCTGCTGCTTGCGCCAATGCTTCGTCTTCACTAATCGTAATAAAGCTATCAACGGCACTTTCTCGGCTCTTAATATCTTCCAGAGTAGCTTTTGTCAGTTCAACTGCTGAAAGTTCCTTTTTGACAAGGAGATTATGCAATTCTTCAATTGTTTTTTGATTTAAAGTCATTAGGCATCTCCCCCGTCATCTAGAATAGCAGGCACTTTGATATAGCCTCGCTCTTTTTCAGGCACATTTTGGAAAAGTTCTTCTCGATTCCAACCTGCAACTGCTACATCTTCACGCATATAGTTGACATTTTCTGCAACATTTGATGTAAAAGGCACACCAGTCGTATCAACTTCGTTTAACAACTCCACCATATCCACAATTTTTGACAAAGTTGTCGCAAATTCTGCCGTTTCTTCAGGTGAAAAAGCTAGTTTTGACAAGTGAGCAACATGCGTTACTTCCTCTTGAGTAATTTTCATCTCTGTTTCCTTTCTCTTCTTTTATTTTTCAGCATAACCGAAAAACAATCATCTTCTTATTTTATCACAAATAGGCTTAGTTCTTCAATTCCAAATGAAGTTCTTTCACTTGACTCGCATCTACTTGGCTAGGGCTTTCTAGCATAGGATCAAAACCAGTTCCATTTTTAGGAAAGGCAATGACCTGACGAATATTTTCTTCACCAGCTAAAATCATGACCAGTCGATCCAAGCCCAGCGCTAAACCACCATGCGGCGGAAAACCATAATCAAGCGCTTCTAAGAAAAATCCAAAGTCACGCTCGTAATCTTCTTTTTCCATACCCAAGAGTTCAAACATGGCTTCTTGACTCTTTCGATCATGAATCCGTAAACTACCGCCCCCAATTTCATAGCCATTAAGGACAATATCATAGGCATGACTTTTGATGGAAGCTAAATCTTCTTGCCCATTTTCAAAAATTCCTTGGGTGAATGGGTGGTGCATAGCCTGATAGCGTCCTTGCTCCTCATTCCACTCTAGCAAAGGCCAATCCAACACCCAGAGAAAGTTTAGCAAGTTCTGGTCAATTAAATCAAGATGTTTTGCCACTTCTAAACGCAAGTGCCCCAAGGCTTCTTGAGCCTGTCTTTTCTTGGCGATGACCAGTAAGAGCAAATCACCGTCTTGCGCTTCAAATCGGTCTATGAAAGCAGCTGCTTCTGCTTCAAAAGTCGAAGCCAAATCCCCTTGAAGTTCACCTGCTTCCACCTTAAGACTAGCAAACCTGCTAGCTCCAAATTCTTTCATTTCCTGATAGAAATGACTGAGCTGCTTCTTCGTGAAAGAATCCGCAGCATTTGGAACACAAATGCCCCATAATTCTTCGTGACGAGCAAAAGCCTGTTTCGGCAAAAGAGAGGAATTATCCTGACAGAGAGCGGTCAGATTTTTCAGTTCCAAACCAAAACGAGTATCTGGCTTATCTGTACCAAAACGGTTCATGGCTTCTTCATAACTGATAGTTTGAAAAGCTTCTGTAAGCTCCAAACCATGAGTTTTCTTGACAACAGCTTTGAGCATGCCTTCAACAAGTATGCGAATGTCTTCTTCACTAGCAAAACTCATTTCCATATCAACCTGAGTAAATTCTGGCTGACGATCCCCCCGTAGGTCTTCATCCCGAAAGCAGCGAACAATTTGATAATAACGCTCCAAGCCAGCTCCCATTAAAAGTTGCTTCAACATTTGCGGACTCTGAGGTAAGGCATAAAATTGATTTTTAAAAACTCGACTAGGAACCAAAAAATCTCTGGCTCCTTCTGGTGTGGATTTCGTCAAATAAGGTGTCTCCACTTCCAGAAAATCCTTACCGTTTAAGTAGTCACGAATTGTGCTGGTTACTTGGTGACGAAGTTTGAGGTTCTCTGTCATCTTACTCCGACGCAAATCCAGATAGCGGTACTTCTGCCGCAACTCTTCTCCTGTATGGGCGTGCTGATCAAGTTCAAAAGGAAGAGGCTTACTGCTTGCAAGGATTTGAATTGCCTCCGCTCGTAGCTCGACTTGCCCTGACTTGATAGCTTTGTTGACAAAGCGACTTTCTCGCTCGACAACTTCTCCCGTAACAGAGATCACGTCTTCCTTATGTAGATGATCAATTTCCGCAAAAGCCGGGCTATCACCTGCGACAAAAACTTGAAGCAGCCCTTCTCGATCTCGTAGCTCTATAAAAGCCAATTTCCCATGATTTCGGATATTTGCAACCCACCCAGTCGCTGTCATTTTCTGACCAACCTGTTCTAAACCATAGTTTCCAATAAAAACTTCTTTCATGTTTTCTGCCTCTTTCTAAATCCATTTTCAGTTAAATCGTCAACTTGCCGCAAATTACTTATAGAAATCTATGTCCGTAGCTCTAGATACTAAAAGTGTGAAGCATTTTTTGTTTACAGCTTTTGTCCAACGGAAAAAATTGCATCCGCTCCTCTAAGTACTAAAAATTATAAGGAACATCGACCTTACTGCCTAATCTATGTCCACGGCTATAAACGCTAAAGCATTAAGAGCTATGGAAAAACGGCTTTCGTCTGTATAAACAGACGAAAGCCGTGGTACCACTGTTATTCGTTGCATTGCAACCTCTAGCTCGTAACGTGAGCAGACGTTTGTGCTTTGATTCACACAAATTTTTTACAACGATATAATAGTTTTAGACAACATCATCCTTTACCATAAATAGCATAGAAAAACCATTTTATCATTGACAGTATGTTCTTCGGATTTTGCTTCCTTGGTGCTGCTCTCAGCTTTCAGCACTCTCTGTTCAAGTCAACAAGCCTACTCTACTGCTTTTTTACTTTTAAATTGTTATCTATTATAGTCGAACCTAAAACATTTTGCAAGTGGTTTAGAGCAAATTTATGATTTTCTTCTGAAAGAGAAGCCACAGCCGACTCTACCACCTCAATTTGATATCCTAAATTATAGGCATCAATAGCTGTATGGAGAACACAAATATCCGTCAGGACACCTGTCAGAATCACCGTGTCTACTTTTCTTTCTCGCAGGCGAATATCCAAATCTGTTCCTGAAAAAGCAGAATAATGTCGTTTGTCCATCCAAAAGACGCGAGCATCTGCTTTATACTCCTGATAGAAATCCGCCAACGGTCCATAAAGGTTACGTCCACTAGTTCCCTTGATATTGTGTGGCGGAAAAAGTTTACTCTCTGGGTGAAAAATATCCCCTTCATCATGGGCATCAATTGCAAAAAAGATATAATCTCCTCGATCAAAAGCAGCCTTTGTCACCTGTGCAATGGTTTCAGAAATCGCCTGAGCCGGCGCACCTGCTGTTAATTTCCCATCATCCGCTACAAAATCCACCGTATAATCAATCGAAATCAATGCTTTTGTCATCAGTAATCTCTCTTTTTAATCTCTTCAAAGACATCGGGAATAAGGACTTTAAGATAGGTTCCTTTCATTCCTAGAGAACGACTTTCAATAATGCCTGCACTCTCTAGTTTGCGTAGAGCATTGACAATCACTGAGCGAGTAATTCCAATACGATCCGCAATGACCGAAGCTGTCAACTGACCTTCATTGCCATTTAACTCACCCAAAATAGCTGAAACAGCTCGTAATTCTGAATAAGACAGAGTATTCACAGCCATGGTTACAGCTGTTCTGCGGCGAATATTTTTTTCATCTTCTTCTCGTTGGAAGTTGAGCAACTGAATACCAACCACTGTACTTGCAATTTCAACCAAGATCAAATCATCATCATCAAATTCTTTGTCATTGCGCCAAACAATCAAAGTTCCTAAGCGAATCCCTGAAACATGAATAGGCGAAATCGTCGTCAAGCCATCTGGAAATTCATCTTTGGTTTCGACAGGAAAAATTGACAAATCATGATTGACAGGAAGATTGGCTTCTGTGTCGTACATTAAATTCGCTGTGCAAACATATTCTTCTGGGAAGATTCTCGTTTGATAAAATGCTTCCACTCGGTCATTATTCGTCTTGTAGCGCATGAAATACCCCAAAAGACGCCCTTTACTGTTTACAATGCAGGCATTGCAATCCATAATTTCAGCCAACTGCTGGGTAATTGCATTGTAAGGTAATTCATCCTGTAATCGCTCATCTGAACGACGCAAAATAGATGTAATTTTTCGTGTTTTTGCTAATAAGTTTGCCATAATTTACCTCGCATATAATCTTATTGATTATACCATAAAGCGCTTTAATCTTCAACAATTATCTGAAAATTGTTTATTGAGATACAATTGTGCGCAATTAGCTTGGCTAGCCTTCTCACTCCTCCATATTAGCACAAAAAGCTGGGACGAAAGTCTCCAGCTTCATAGCATACTGTGTAATAAATTGCTGACGCAGTAGATGAACGCGTCAGCGATTGTGCGACTCTGTCTCGCTTTCTATTATCTCCGATATTGCCTTAAGAAACGAGTCATTTTCTCTTGGATCTGCGCTAATTCATCTACACGAGGTAGATAAACGATACGAAAATGATCTGGATCTTTCCAGTTAAAACCTCGCCCATGTACCAGTAAAATCTTTTCTTGCTTTAAGAAATCAAGCACGAACTGCTCATCATCGTCCACTCGATACATTTCCCTGTCAATTTTAGGAAAAATGTAAAGCCCTGCTTTAGGTTTGGTTGCTGACAAGCCTGGAATTTCATTGATAGCCTTGTAAATAAAATTCCGTTGCTCATAAATACGACCACCAGGAAGCAACAATTCATCGACTGATTGGTATCCGCCAAGCGACGTTTGTACCACATGCTGAGATAAAACGTTTGAGCACAAACGCATATTGGATAGCATATTCAGCCCTTCAATATAATCTTTCACATGGTATTTAGGGCCAGATAACACCATCCACCCTACACGAAAACCCGCGATACGGTGTGATTTAGACAAGCCGTTCATGCTGACACAAAAGAGGTCAGGAGCCAAACTGGCGATAGCTGTATGCTTCTCACCATCCATCACTAAACGGTCATAAATCTCATCTGCAAAAATAATCAAATTGTTTTGTCGCGCAACTTCAACAAGTTCTTCTAACACTGCCTTAGGATACAAAGCTCCTGTCGGATTGTTTGGATTGATAACGACAATAGCCTTTGTATTAGAGGTAATTTTTGATTTAATGTCATCAATATCTGGATACCAATCTGCCGCTTCATCACAAAGATAATGAACCGCATTTCCCCCAGCTAAACTGACCGCTGCCGTCCAGAGTGGATAATCAGGCATCGGCACCAGCACTTCATCACCATTATCCAGCAAACCTTGCATAGACATGATAATCAGCTCACTGACTCCATTTCCAAGATAAACATCATCAATATCAACATTTGGAATATTCTTCAGCTGACAATATTGCATAATAGCTTTCCGAGCAGAAAAAATCCCTTTTGAGTCCGAATAGCCCTCGCTATCACGCGCATTCATAATCAAGTCATGAATCACCTCATCTGGCGCTGTAAAACCAAATTCGGCAGGATTTCCTGTATTCAAACGGAGGATTTTCTCGCCATTTGCGCGCATTCGCATGGCTTCTTCTAAGACAGGGCCTCGGATATCATAAGCCACATGTTCCAACTTACTGGACTTGTTAAATTCTTTCATCGAACTTTTCCTCATTTCAAAAGAGTCAATTTATTATAACGCAATTTTTCTAAAAAATCTAAAAAACTTCTTGTAAAGTCTGCATGAAAATACTTTACTTTTTTCATGTAAAGGGTTACAATATAACTAAAGAAAGAATGGAGGTATTCCTATGCTACAAAGATATCAAAACATTATGGTTGCTGTCGACGGTTCTCATGAAGCTGAGCTTGCTTTTGAAAAAGGCGTAAATGTGGCGCTGAGAAATAATTCGCGTTTAACAATAGCACATGTTATTGATACACGTGCATTGCAAAGCGTTTCTACATTTGATGCAGAAGTCTATGAAGAATTGCAAGAAGACGCAAAGAAACTCATGGATCAATATGCTGAAAAAGCCAAAGAAGCCGGCGTGGTAAATGTTGTCACAATTGTTGAAATGGGAAATCCGAAAACCCTTCTTGCCACAGATATTCCAGAAGAACAAAAAGTTGATCTCATCATGGTCGGTGCTACTGGGCTCAACGCATTTGAACGGTTACTAGTCGGTTCTTCATCTGAATACATCTTGCGTCACGCAAAAGTTGACTTGCTTGTTGTCCGTGATAAAGAAAAAACATTATAATGCAAAGTTAAAGAGAGATTGGCACAGACCAAGCTCTCTTCTTTTTATTCTTCGTTTTTCGTGCGATTTCGTTGATAAGCTTGAATTTGACGTTCAAGTTCTTTTTTAATAGCTGGCTCTGGTGCATAATTTTCTTCCCAATCATCTGGTTTTAAGATTTTATGAGTGATAGGATCAAAATGCGCTTTGCCATCTGGGAAGAGTTTTCCCATATTCGCTTGATGTACAATTTCAAATAAGCGTTCGGGATCCACTCCCATTAACACAAAACTGCCATAGGTAAAATACAACATATCAATCAGTGCATCTACTTGACCAACGAGAGACATCTCTGCTTTGCTCTTCTTTTGAGCTTTTTTGGCAGCCTTATCTATTGCTTCATGCAAAGATTGAACAGACTGATTGAAAATTTCTTCTGAAGGACTGGCCGCCCGCAAAAATTCCACTAATTCTTCTACCTTGAAGCCTGCACGGTGACGAGCACCTTCTGTTGTCCACAAAATTGGCTCCTCTTGGGTACTTTCGTCCATTGTTCCATGAAATTCTTTGACCTTATTAAAGTGATGATCGCTACTGGTAAAGACTTTTTCACTGGCCAAAATGCCAAAATGTTCCAAAGCCTTATGAATCCCGTCCTGACTATTGCTGCTGGTTGTATGTTTTGCAACTTCTTTCACTCGGCTGGTTCCATTTCCCATGGCAATAGACATGCCAACTCCCGCTAACATCTCAACATCATTATCAGAATCACCAAAAGCCATGACTTGATTGATGTCAAAGCCGTATTCTTTTCCGACCAGCTTAATCCCTTCCAACTTTGACATGCCCTGATTGATAATGTCTGCCGCAAAAGGACTGCTACGAGTAAATTTCAAATTAGGAAAGTCTGCTTCAATAGTTTGTGTTTCTTTCGGTGTTGCCAACATCAATACTTGGTAAATCGGCTCTTGAATAGATTTAAACAAATCATTCTGTTGTTGGGGAAGCGCCTTGCTGATTACATTATTGAAACTTTTATTGACCAAGTGTGTCATCTTTTTCGGAACAAAACGACTGGTCCATTGAGAAAACTTGCTCATGCCAAAACTCATGATTTTTGAGCCAACCACTCCTGATTTTGTTCCAAACGAGATTTCTATTTTATGCTGGCGAGCATACTGAATCAGGTGACGCAAGCTAGTTTTATCAATTGGCTTAGCGGAAATGACTTTATCTTTTGAAAAAATATATTGTCCATTATAGGTCACTGCAAAATCCAAATTCAATTGTTCCATAAAAGATTGGACAAAAAAGGGACCTCTTCCTGTCGCTAAACCAACTAAAATACCTTGCTGTTTTAAACTATGAATCGCTTGTTCTGTGGATTTCAAGACCGTCCGACTATCATTTACTAACGTCCCGTCAATATCAAAAAAGACTGCTTTGATTTCCATTCATTTCTCATCTCTTTCTTTTATGATACAATAATTATAGCATAGATTCAGGAGAAGCTCACTTATGACCAAAAGAATTTTAGTTTTACATACTGGCGGCACTATTTCCATGCAGGCGGACACTACTGGAAAAGTCGTCACAAACGAACACAATCCCATGAACCATGTCACAGTTTCTTTAGAAAGCATTCAAGTGACGGCTCTGGATGTTTTCAATATTCCTAGCCCTCACATGACACCACAGCACATGTTGCAATTGTATCAAAAAATCAAGACAGACGGGAAGCATTTTGACGGGGTTGTCATTACTCATGGAACGGACACTCTGGAAGAAACAGCTTATTTTTTGGATACCATGGAACTTCCAGATATTCCTGTTGTCTTGACCGGTGCCATGCGAAGCTCCAACGAACTAGGAAGTGACGGAGTTTACAATTACTTATCTGCACTTCGTGTAGCAAGTGATGACAAAGCACGCGGAAAAGGCGTTCTGGTGGTTATGAATGATGAAGTCCATGCTGCCAAATACGTGACAAAAACGCATACGACCAATGTCAGCACTTTTCAAACACCAACTCATGGACCACTCGGACTGATTATGAAACAAGAAATTCTCTATTTCAAAACAGCTGAACCACGCGTGCGTTTTCATTTAGATAAACTTTCTGGGTTAGTACCGATTATTCCAGCTTATGCTGGAATAAAAACTGAACTGCTTGATATGCTAGACTTGGAAAAGATAGACGGTCTCATCGTTGAAGCCTTTGGTGCTGGAAATCTGCCACAAGAAGTTGCCCAAAAGCTCAGCCACATGACTGCTTCCGGTCTTCCAATTGCACTTGTATCCCGTTGCTTCAATGGCATTGCAGAACCAGTTTATGCTTATGAAGGAGGTGGCGTGACGCTTCATGAAGCGGGAATCCTGTTTGTGAAAGAACTGAATGCTCCTAAAGCTCGTATCAAGCTACTAATCGCCCTGAATGCTGGACTTCAAGGGCAAGAATTAAAAGACTACATGGAAGGCTAGGTTCTTACATAGATAAAAAGCCTCGAGTGATTCGAAGCTTCTTAGGATATTTTATGTTTAGGAGATTTATGAAAAAAAGTTTTTTAGCTCTTTTATTTTTTAGTTATTTGCCATACATTTCTGATTCCTTTCCTGATTTTTTGAATGTTTTGTTATAATGTACTTTAATGTTTACTGTCATTGGACTTACCTCTTTCTTTTTGATGAATTTAGTATAGCCCGAAAAACTTAAAGCAGGCTTATAGATTTCTTTCAGAAAACTTAATTTAAAAAGGGAGTGGGACAGAACTAAAAATCGAAAATTTTTAGTTCGTAGTCCCACCCCCGCAAGGGTGATTAGGTACTCTTCCAAGCTTGAAAAGCGAATGAAGAGTCCAATCACCTACTGCGTTATTCGTTTATTACTAAATCTAATAGAAGCTGAGAACTTTTGTCTAAGCTTCTTTTTGTTTTATATATGATGATAAACTAAAATCAGTCCAAATAATCCTATTTTTCCAAATGAAGCGCTACAATATGCCAGTCTGCATTCATCTTCCAATCAGGAATGGACACAATTTGACTGGCAACTTTTCTGGCCTCTTCTAAAATCGGATAATCCTCTACAATATCCGCCACCTGAAATTCCGGCAAGCCAGACTGACGAGTGCCAAAGATTTCACCAGAACCACGCATTTTCAAATCTTCCTCAGCTAAGACAAAACCATCAGTCGTTTCCGTCATGATTTTCATGCGTTTCTTGCCAGATTCCGTCTTGGGATTAGCCACGAGAACAGCATAAGACTGCTTATTCCCACGCCCTACTCGGCCACGTAACTGATGAAGCTGACTGAGTCCAAATCGGTCCGCATCCATGATTAGCATGACCGTAGCATTGGGCACATTGACCCCGACTTCAATAACCGTCGTGGAAACCAGAATGTCCGTTTTCCCGTCCTTAAAATCCTGCATAATGATATCTTTTTCATCGCTCTTCATTTTACCATGTAGTAGGGCTACATGAGCCTTGTCACCGAAATACGCCTTCAATTCCTCTTCCAAAGCAATCGCGTTTTTCAGATCCAGCGCTTCTGACTCCTCAATCAAAGGAGAGATGACATAGACCTGAGCGCCTCGTTGCAACTCTTTCCTCAACCAATCCAGAACCACTTCCAGCTGCTCGTGCTTGACCCAACGGGTGATTATTGGCTTACGTCCTGCTGGCATTTGATCAATAATTGACACATCCATATCGCCAAAAGCAGTAATAGCAAGTGTTCTAGGAATGGGCGTTGCAGTCATCATAAGCACATCAGGATTATTTCCTTTTTCTCGCAGAATTCGCCTCTGCCCCACTCCAAAGCGGTGCTGTTCGTCAATAATCACCAGACCGAGCTGATGATATGTCACACTTTCTTGAATCAAAGCATGAGTGCCGACAATCATATCCACCTGACCAGTCTCAATAGTTTCTAATGCCTGTCTGCGTTCTGCGAGCTTCATTCCTCCTGTCAACAGAATTATCTGCAGTTCAGGAAAAAGTTGGCTCAAACTATCAAAATGCTGCTCTGCCAAGATTTCCGTTGGTACCATGAGAGCAGACTGCAAACCAGCTGTATAAGTAGCGTACATAGCTAGGCCTGCAACCACCGTCTTTCCGCTTCCGACATCTCCTTGCAACAGTCGATTCATGTGAGTGGGTGCTTGCATATCCTGTAGAATTTCATCTAGACTTCGCTTCTGGGCAACTGTCAGCTCAAAAGGTAGTAAGGCCAGCTTCTTTTCTAATAAATCACTCCGCCACGGAATGGCTAGTCCTTGACTTGCATTCTTGCTTTCGCTCTTTAAGACCTGTAATTGCATTTGAAAGTAAAAAAGTTCTTCAAACTTGACCCGACGCAAAGCTTGTTTGTACTCTGTTAAGTTTTTTGGGAAATGCATTGCTCGCACAGCCTGACTTCGCTCCACTAATTGATAGCGCTCCAGCAGAACTTGAGGCAGATTTTCTTCTAGCAGTAATTCTAATCCTTGGTCGAAAGCTGTCTTAATGACCTTCACCAAACTAGCTTGACTAATCCCTTGAGCCACCCGATAGACTGGCTGCAAATCATCTTCTACTTGCGCTAGAATTTTCATCCCGGTCAAACTAGCCTTAGCCTTATCCCATTTGCCAAAAATTGCAATGGTTGAACCAACTTCCACCTTGTCTGCTAGATAGGGTTGATTAAAGAAGTTGACTGCAAGTACCACTTCGTCCTGCTTTATGGTAAAACGCAGGCGATTGCGCTTGTAGCCATAGTACTGGACATTTGCTGGCGTGACCACCACCCCTGAGATAACTGCCTTTTCGCCATCTTCCAATTCTAGCACATTCTTACTTTTAAAATCTTCATAGCGAAATGGAAAATAAAGCAGCAAATCTTGCAGACTTTCAATTCCCAGCTTAGTAAATTTTTCAGCAGATTTCGGTCCCACACCCGGCAGAACCGTTAAAGGTTGGTGTAAATTCATAATTCCTCTTTCAGTTCTGTTGCTCAAGAGTTTGTAAAAGCAGATTGGAGCAACCATGCTAAAAATAGCTTTCTAGGATTTTCCAACTGCTTTTAATTTCAATTAATCTTTATAAATTCTAGGCACACGGTCACTAATCAAGCAAACCACCTCGTAGTTAATTGTTCCTCGTTTTTCTGCTACATCTGTTGCAGAAATAACCTCTTTGCCACTTTCACCAATAAGGACAACTGGTGTTCCAATAGAGTAAGACTGAGGTAAACGAACGGTAATCTGATCCATAGACACTCGCCCAACAATGGGACAAGCCTGTCCGTCAATCAAAACATTAAAGCCTTGCATATCTCGCGTCCAACCGTCCGCATATCCCAGTGGAATCGTTCCAATATACTGCGAATTTTCACTTGTATAAGTAGCTCCGTATCCCACATCTGCCCCTGCTTCTAATTGCTTGACATGAACCAATTCTGAAACTAGAGAAAGAGCCGACTTCATTTCATAAGGAAGCTGCAAGGTACGACCGCTAGGATTGAGACCATAGATAATATCTCCCAGACGCACCGCATTCATCACGGCATCTGCGTGCCAAAGAGTCGTTGCAGAATTACTAGCGTGAACAATCGGTGGAACGGTTTCTAATTGCCCTAAAATTTCTTCAAAACGTGCCAACTGTGCGTCAAATTTATGCGTATCTACTTCATCAGCTGTTGCAAAATGAGTGAAGATGCCTTCTACCTGAGCACCTGCTTTTTCCAAACGATGAATGGCTTCTTGAGCGTCTTGACTATCTCGAAAACCAATCCGCCCCATTCCAGAATCAATTTTTATGTGAACAACCAAACCAGCTACATCTATATTTGACTGCAAGAGCAAATCAATCCATTCTAAACTAGCAACCGTATAAGTAATCTTGTATTTAATTGCCAACGAAACAGACTGGATAGCTGACACTCCTAATACTAAAATTTTTTTCGTAATGCCGGCATCACGTAACTCTACAGCTTCATCAATATTGGAAACACAAAAGCCATCCACAATTGGCTCAATATATCGCGTAACAGCAACTGCACCGTGACCATAGGCGTCCGCCTTGACCACAGCCCATTTTTCCACATTGTTTGGAATGTGGGTAGCAATTTGCTTAATATTAAAAGCAATCGCAGTCAAATCAATAACTGCCTTAGTAGGTCGATGATGACTCGTTTTCATGATGTTCCTCCAAAATAACACTAGCTGTAACAATATTACCTGCATGGCTGAGCGACACCCAGACCTTGCCAGAAAAAGGCGACTTGGTAAAAATAGGCGCTCCCTTTTCATTGTTTAAAATTTCTAAATCCTGAAAAGTGACACAACCGATACCAGTCCCCCACGCTTTAGAAAAAGCCTCTTTAGCAGACCAACGCCCCGCCAAATATTCTATTTTTCGCTTGCCAGAGAGTTCCTCAAACCGCGCAAATTCTGCAGCTGTCAAAACTTTCTTGGCAAAGCGAGCATTTTTTTCGTAAACTTTTTGAATAGAGGAAATTTCCTCTATATCAATACCATGTCCTTTAATCATCTTTTTAAAAAGAGGCTGGGACAAACGTGTTCCAGACTCGGTTACTTTCTAAAATAAACTTTAATGCGTTGATACCATCAGATTTTACAGTTCCACTGCCCATCTTTTTTATTTTTCATTTTTAGATAGGGTAGTATAAATTTCCTTGACTAGTCTGACTGTATTATCCCAACCCAAACAAGGGTCTGTAATGGATTTCCCAAACACTTCAGGCTCATTTTGACGACCGTCTTCTAAGTAAGACTCGATCATAAAGCCACGTACAACTTTTTTGATTTTGTCATTCCAGTCACGATTGATTAGGGTTTGACGGACAATCCGCACCTGCTCTAAATACTGTTTACCAGAATTATCATGATTGGTATCGATGATGATAAAAGGATTTTCCAAGCCCATTTTTTCATATTGGTCAATCGTATCTAGTAAATTATCGTAGTAATAATTTGGAATGTTCTTTCCATATTCATCAAGCCCGCCACGCAGAATGGCATGTGCCAAAGAATTTCCTGAAGTCTCCACTTCCTTACCAGCAAACAAGAAACTTTGCTTGTTTTGTGCTGCGTAAATCCCATTAAACATGACATTGAGATTGCCAGACGTAGGATTTTTCAAACCGGTCGCAACATCAGCCCCACTAGCGACAAAACGGTGTTGCTGTTCTTCCACAGAACGCGCCCCAACAGCCATATAAGAAATCAAATCATCTACTAACGGAAGATTTTCTGGATACAGCATTTCATCAGCTGTCGTCATCCCTGTTTCAGTAATAACACGATAGTGCAAATTGCGAACTGCTTTAATGCCATTGATTAAGCTGGGTGCAGCTTTGGCATTTGGCTGATGAATCAAGCCTTTATAGCCATCACCATTGGTTCGAGGTTTTGCCGTATAAACACGCATCACCATGAAAATACGGTCTTTTACCTCTTCTTGGAGGGCAGATAAGCGCTTTGCATATTCTAGGACAGCCGCTTCATTGTCAGAAGAACACGGACCGATGACCAATAAAATTCGGTCATCTTCTCCACGAATAATCGCGTTTAACTCACGATCTCGTGCTTCTTTTCTGGCTAAAGCTTCTCCCTCTAATTTCGATAGATTGCGAACTTTTGCTACGTCAATTGGCTGACTAGTTGCTGTAAATGTCATAATCTCCCTCTCTTTACACTACTTATCTGTGGCGTCCGTGACAATTTTTGAATTTCTTCCCTGAACCACATGGACACAAGTCATTGCGCTTCACTTTTGTCAAATCAATATCGCTCGGTAAGCCTGATTTTTGTGCTGCAATATTGCGTGTTGCTGTTGTACTGATGTGGTGTTCCGTACGTGGACGTTCTTGCTCGTGAATTTGAGCTTTCATCATCAGACGTGTCACATCAAACTCGATAGAACCAATCATATCATTAAACATGCGGAAACTTTCTGATTGGTATTCAACGACTGGATTATTTTGTGCATAACCTCGAAGTCCTACAGCATTCCGAAGCTGATCCAAGGCATCAATGTGATCTGTCCATTTATTATCTACAACGCGCAAAATTAGAACTTTTTGGAATTCTCTGACGGACTCTTCATCGCGAAGTTTTGCTACTTGACTATCATAAACTTCCAAGGCACGTTTGTATAAGTCAGCCTTGATGTCTTCATCAGACAAACCTTCTAAATCTGAGATTTCAATAGAATCTTCTGGTACAAGATTATATTTTACAAAATTAACAATTGCTTCTAACTTTTCATCTTGTTCTGCGCGACTGTTGCCATCTACAAAACGATTGATCGTCCGCTTCATCATAGCATGAATTTCTGGTGCCAAATCACGATCAGCCGTAATGACATCATAACGTTGTGCATAGATAATCTCGCGTTGCTCACGCATAACATCATCGTATTGAAGGACTTGTTTACGTGTATCGTAGTTATTCCCCTCAACACGTTTTTGCGCCCCTTCCACTTGACGAGTGAACATTTTGGACTTAATGACCGACTCTTCTTCACTCATTTTGAAACGTTCCATAACTGCTTTGATCCGTTCTGAACCAAAACGACGCATGAGCTCATCTTCGAGTGACAGATAGAATTGTGACTCACCAGGATCTCCTTGACGACCTGAACGACCACGAAGCTGATTATCAATCCGACGACTTTCATGTCGTTCTGTACCAATAACACAAAGTCCACCAAGCTCACGAACACCTTCACCCAGCTTAATATCTGTACCACGCCCAGCCATATTGGTTGCAATCGTTACAGCGCCACGTTGACCAGCATTCATGATGATTTGCGCTTCTTTATAGTGATTCTTCGCATTCAATACTTCATGCGGCACGCCAGCTTCTACTAGTTTCTTAGAAATATAATCACTTGTTTCAACTGCGACCGTCCCTACAAGCACAGGTTGTCCTTTTTCATGACGAGCTTTCACATCTTGAACGACTGCTTTAAATTTCGATTCGATACTTGGATAAAGAAGGTCTGGATGATCGATACGAGCCACCGGACGATTTGTCGGAATCGGAATAACTCGAATATTATAGGTTTCGCGGAATTCTTCTTCCTCTGTCTTGGCTGTCCCTGTCATACCTGACAACTTCTTATACATACGGAATAGATTTTGGTAAGTGATAGAAGCCGAAGTCTTCGTTTCATCTTGAATCGGCACACCTTCTTTGGCTTCAATAGCTTGGTGAAGTCCATCTGAATAGCGACGACCTTCCATTGTACGACCTGTAAATTGGTCCACAATCAAAATTTCTTGTTCTTCACTAACCACATAGTCAATGTCCAAAAGCATAATATAATTTGCACGAAGAGCATTGTCAACAAAGTGTGTGAGTGCTACATTTTCAATATCATACAAATTTTCAAGCTTGAAGTAGCTTTCTGCTTTATCAATCCCTGAATCAGAAAGTCCAATGGTTTTAGACTGAACATCAATAATGTAATCATCTTTGTTTAGTGATTTCACAAAGCTATCTGCCATGTGATAAAGCTGGTTCGTATCAGAAGAAGTTGGTCCTGAGACAATCAAAGGCGTACGAGCTTCGTCAATCAAAATGGAGTCTACCTCATCGACCAAAGCATAGTTCAGTGGACGTTGCACCATGTTTTCAGCACGCACTACCATATTGTCACGCAAATAGTCAAAACCAATCTCTGCATTCGTTGAATATGTAATATCGCAATCGTAGGCTTCTTTTTTCTCTTCGGATGACTTTGCAGCAAGGTTAATTCCAACAGAGAGACCCAACCAAGAGTACAGTTCTCCCATTTCAGTTGCGTCACGCTCTGTCAGGTATTCATTTACTGTGACAACGTGTACACCTTCACCAGATAAAGCATTCAGATAAACCGGCATGGTCGCTGTCAGGGTTTTTCCTTCCCCTGTACGCATTTCTGGCACATCTCCATGGTGTAAGACAATCCCTCCCATAATCTGTACGGGGTAAGGGAAGAGTCCTAACACGCGCTTTGCACCTTCACGAACAACCGCAAAAGCCTCATAAAGCAAGTCATCTAATGACTCGCCATTTTGATACCGTTGCTTAAATTCATCCGTCTTTGCTTTCAAAGCTTCATCTGACAAAGCAGCCATTTCATCTTCATACGCCATGACTTTCTTTGCCATTTTTTCTAATTTTCTTAATTCACCTTTATCATTTTCAATAATTGTTCTTAAAATATTCGCCATTTCTTTCCTTACTTGTAATAATTCTTATTTTAAAATGTTCTTTTCATTATAGCATTTTTCACTATATCTTTCAAGAAAATAAAAGGATAAAAACGGCAGTTCCATTCAAAACTGCCGTTTTATGTTCTTACTCTTTTAAGTGATAAGAATAACTGGCTACAACGACATTTTCATGCCATCTGAGGAAATATTTCAGCTTCAAGCTCATTTGATTGTGCAGCATATTTTGCCAGCTATTATTTGGGATAAATTGCGGTACCAGCACCGTCACGGTATAACCTTTCTTCTGCGCACCACGAGCGATTTTTGTCACATATTGCACAGTTGGTTTGATAATATTGCGGTAGCTCGTTTGGACATTTGTGAATTGAATATCTGGAAAATATTGTTTAAATTCACTGGCTACTTCTTCATCTTTTTCTTGTGTTTCTTTGGTAGATACGTGCATAGCAATCACTTCATCACCAATACTACGGGCATAATTCATCGCACCGACGCTAACACGTGTGACATTCCCAACAAGAACCAAAACCAGATTTCCTGCATAGTCCACGCGTTCAATTTCTTCATTCAAGCGCAGTTGTTTAGCAACGTTGTTATAATGATTTTTAATTGTTAAGAAAATCCAAAGTAAAACAATAATAATCGGGAAGAACGGCCAAATATCTCGCAAACGGAAAAGCAGCAAAATCGCTACAATGGTGTAACAAATAGCAGCACCCAAAATATTCGCTACCGAATATTTTAAGAAATGTTTCCCATGTTGCTTGCGCCAATGCACAACCATTCCCGTTTGAGAAAGAGCAAAAGGCACAAATACACCAATAGTATAAAGCGGAATGAGCCGCTCAGTATTCCCATTGAAAATCAACAAGAGAAGAATAGCACCGATAGCTAAAGTCAGAATCCCATTTGAATAACCAAGGCGTGCTCCTTTTTCCATATACATATGTGGCATATATTTATTTTTTGCCATATTGTAGGATAACATAGGAAAGGCCGAAAAGCCTGTATTAGCCGCTACAGCAAGGATGAGAGCTGTTGACAGTTGGAAAATATAAAAGAGAAGCTGCCCAATAGGTGAATTTCCCAAAATAGCTTGCGCCATTTGAGCGAGCGTTGTAACACCTTTTGCCGGAACGATGCCAATCCAGTAGTTTAAAAAAGTAATACCAGCAAACATGAAACCTAAAATGGCTGCCATAATTGCCAATGTTTTCGCTGCATTTTCAGCTTTTGGTGTTTTGAAAAATGGTACAGAATTTGAAACAGCTTCCACACCTGTCAAAGAAGCTGAACCACTTGTGAAGGCGCGCAACAGAAGCACTAAGCTGACACCTGAAATAGATTTCCCAATCGGAGCTGTAGCATGGTAGGATAAATTCCCCAGTAATAATTGCAATAAACCAAAGCCAATCAAGAAAACGGTACTTGCGATGAACAAATAAACTGGTATCATCAGAGAAACTGCAGATTCTCGCAATCCGCGTAAGTTCATTAACATTAAAGCCAACACTAAAACAATCGAAATGTGCAAATTGTACGGATGCAAAGCAGGAATTGCTGACGTAATCGCATCCGCTCCAGAAGAAACAGATACCGCTACCGTCAACATATAGTCAACCAGCAGGCTGCCACCTGAAATCAAACCAGCTTTAGGGGATAGATTTTCCGTTGTAACCATATAAGCCCCACCGCCTTGTGGGTAAGCATGAATCACCTGACGATATGAAATGGTTAAACTAGCCAGCAAAATCAACACCACAATCCCAATTGGTAACGACCACCAAATTGCACCCGCTGATACAGATACCAAAACCAAAACAACTTGTTCAGGACCATAGGCAATCGAAGACAGAGCATCGCTTGACAGCATAGCCAAGGCTTGCAGTTTTGTTAATAAGTTTCCTTCTTCTCCCTCGTCGCTTGATTTCAAAGGTCGACCAATAAAAATATTCTTCAACTTGGAAAACATCTTTTTCTCCTAAATTTTTCAATATCAGCCATTATAACGCTTTTCTGAAATACTATCAATATTTTCTGAAAATGACATCATTTTTTAATATAACTGATAATTTCTGCATGAATAAGAGAGCAAAATAGACTGTAATCATTGCTTAGAAATCATCTGTAAAAAAATAGACAAACTAATGAACCACTGCATCATGATGCTTTAGACTTATAATTTTAAAGAGGTTACGGACTTTTCCCTAACCTCTGATTTTCTATATAAAAGATATTATGGATGACTAACAATCATTTCAAGGTCTTGCCCTTCAAAAGTCCACGCTTTCACGTCGCTTGGTAAGATGAAATGATCTCCTTTTGCGATTGGATACTTTTCTCCATCTACAGTTAGCACACCTTGCCCTGCCAACACACTTACAAGTGAATAAGCAGCTGTTTTCTCAATATTCACTTTTCCCGACACTTCCCATTTGTAAACGGCAAAGAAATCACTAGCTACTAGAAGCGTCGACGTCAAATCATCTGCTTTCACCGTAACTGGGCGGCTATTGGCTGGAGCACCGATATTGAGCACATCAATGGACTTTTCTAAATGCAGCTCGCGCAGATTGCCTTTAGCATCTTTTCGGTCAAAGTCGTAGACACGATAGGTGGTGTCGCTAGACTGTTGCGTTTCTAAAATCAAAATACCTGAGCCAATCGCATGCATAGTACCGCTTGGAACATAGAAGAAATCTCCAGCCTTGACTGGCACCTTGGTTAATAGCTTGTCCCATTCTTTCTTTTCAATCTGCTGGCGCAACTCTTCTCGCGACTTGGCATTGTGTCCATAGATGATTTCTGCTCCTTCATCCGCAGCAATCACATACCAGCACTCCGTTTTTCCTAATTCTCCTTCGTGCTCCATAGCATAACGATCATCTGGGTGAACCTGAACACTGAGCCAATCATTGGCATCCAAGATTTTGGTTAAAAGCGGAAAAACAGGCTCACTGCTGTTACCAAACAACTCTCGGTGTTCTGCATAGAGCTGATCCAAACCCATGCCAGCAAAACGGCCATTTTTAATCGTTGATACACCATGTGGGTGAGCCGAAATCGCCCAGTATTCACCTACTTTGTTACTGGGAATTTCATAGCCAAATTCATCTCGTAATTTCGTTCCACCCCAGATTTTTTCCTGCATAACAGATTGTAAAAATAATGGTTCTGACATCATTTCCTCCTTTAATATTGCACAAATGACTTAAATATTTTTAACATCTAAAAGGGAATAGCCTCTCGTGTCAAAGCGATTGCGGCTTTTCGAATACTCAATTGGACGTCCAGTTTCCAGATAAACAACTTGCTCCACCTGCAAAATCGGATCGTCATTTTGACAGTCTAAATACGTTTTATCATATTCATCTGGCTTTTCAGCTGTGATATGGCGGTAACTTCCAGCAAATTTTAAGTTTAATTCATCCCATAAATAAGCATAGATAGACTGAAGCAAAATGCTCTCATCCAATCCTGGCACCAAGTCACACGGCATATAGGTGTGTTCCAACACATAAGGTTGCTCATCAAGCAGACGCAATCGTATAATTTTATAAACCGGTGCCGTTACTTCCACTTGCAGGCGCTCTGCAATCTCAGCTTCTGGAAATTCAACTGCAAATTGAATAATCTGGCTCGTTAATTTTCGCTCATCATTTTTTAAATCTTGACTCAAGCCATTGTAGTTATTCAAGCGAAATTTTGAATCTTCTTTATCCCAAAAGGAGGAATTTAACACTCTCGTTCCATTTCCTTGTTTAGAAAAAATGAGTCCTTCAATGGTTAAAATCTCAACGGCCTTTTTGATGGTCATTCGGCTGACGCCAAATTCTTTTGATAATTCGGACTGAATAGGCAACATGGAGTCTACTGGGTAGACTCCACTTGCAATTCTATCTCGAAGTATATTGGCGATTTCTTCGTATTTAGGCATAAGATAGCTCCTGCAAATCTGTCTTTCATCTCATTATAATACAGAATCAGGTTGTTTGTCCAGCATACGAAGGAATGGATACCAGATAAATCCAACAATCACCATATCCACCAACTGAAGAATACCTCCTAAAATGGAATTGGTTGCCAGCATTCCACTAAAGAAGACCGGAACTGTCCAAGGAACGGATACTCCTGTCGGCGCTGGCACAAGCCCTACTGCCATCACAATATAGTTAAAAGCTGTTACAACAATCGGTGCTAAAACCCATGGAATCAAAATAGTTGCATTTAAAACGATCGGAAGCCCCAAAATCACGGGTTCATTGACATTAAAGATTCCTGCACCAAGCGCAAGTCGGCCAACATCTTTATACATTGTCTTTTTCAGAACAAAGGCCATAATAATTACCACAGCCAAGGTCATACCAGACCCACCCAAGCCAACAGTAAATGTTTCCATAAATGGTTTAGAAATAATATGGGGTAAATGTTTTCCTGCTTGATAAGCTTCTAAATTGTCCAACATCAATGTATTCCAAATCGGGTCCATCACAGAATTAACAAGAATTTGTCCATGAAGTCCAAAGAACCATAAAAATTGAACAAAGAAGATTGCAACTAAAGTTGCCCAGATACTGCTTCCCAAACCAACCAATGGTGTTTGAACAACCTTATAAATAATATCATGAAGATTGGCATTGAAAAATCCTGTCAAGCCAGCATTGACAAACAAGAATACTGACAGGGTCAATACAGCAGGAATCAGAGCCGCAAACGACTTGGCTACTGCAGGCGGAACGCTGTCTGGCATTTTAATCTGCCAACCTTTTTTTCGTTGCACGGCAGTAGATTTCCGCTGCTAAAAATGCAACCAGCATGCCAAGGAACATCCCTTTTGCCCCTAAACGGTCTAAACTCAAGACGCCTGAAATTGTTTCACCTTTTTCTGACATGGTATAAAAAGGTGTCAAGAGAAGAAAACTAGAAAAGGAAACAGCTCCTCCAAAGATTCCCTCTACATCATAAGATTTTGATAAATAATAGCCAATACCAAACGTTACAAATACTGTCATAATAGACATTGTTGCACTTTGACCGCTACCAAACAGATTAGATAAAGTTGCTTTCGTTGCATCATTAAAAAATGGCAAATTGTTAAATACTACTACGATTGAGCCAAACATCGTTAATGGAAAGGAGAGCATAAAAGCATCCCGTAAAACAGCCAAATAACGATTGGAAGCGATTTTGTTTGCCAATGGCAACAACTTATCACCGATTTGATCTAGAAACTTGTTCATCAATCTTCCCTCTTTTTCTTTTTTGATACTCTAACTATACTATATTTTTTATTAAATGTCTATACTTTTTGTATAAAAGATTGACTTTTTTTCTAAAAAGTATAGAATTGTATTATAGAGAATTTTTTAAAGGAGAAAATATATGACATTTCTAACATTTCCAAAGGGATTTTTCTGGGGAACTGCTTCCAGCGGTCCGCAAACAGAAGGCCGATTTGAAGGCGATGGAAAAGGAGAGAATATCTGGGACTATTGGTACAGCAAAGAACCCGAAAAATTCTTCAATCACATTGGACCGGATAAAGCTTCCTACAATTATCAGTATTACAAAGAAGATGTGCAATTGATGAAAGCAACAGGGCATAATTCTTTCCGTACTTCTATCCAATGGAGTCGCCTAATCCCTGAAGGCGTTGGTGCTGTTAATCCAAAAGCTGTTGATTTTTACAACTCATTCATCGATGAACTGATTGCAAATGGTATTGAACCATTTATCAACTTGTATCATTTTGACATGCCAATGGCACTGCAAGAAAAAGGCGGTTGGCTCAATCGGGAAACGGTTGATGCTTATGTAAATTTCGCAACAACCTGCTTTGAGTTATTTGGCGACCGTGTCAAATATTGGTTTACCCATAACGAGCCAATTGTCCCTGTTGAAGGTGGCTACCTTTATAACTTCCATTATCCCAACGAAGTCAATATGAAACACGCTGTTCAAGTGGCTTTTCACGAAATGCTAGCAAGCAGCTTAGTTGTCAAAGCCTATCATGAAAGCCAAGACGGAAAAATCGGAATCATTCTTAACTTAACTCCAAGCTATCCGCGTGATGAAAACAATCCCGAAGATGTCAAAGCTGCTCAAATTGCGGATGCTTTCTTTAACCGCTCTTTCCTAGATCCTGCTATTAAGGGCGAATATCCTGCTGATTTAATCGCTCTTATCAAGGGATTAGACATGGTGCCAGAACACACAAGTGAGGATTTGCAGACCATTAAAGAAAATACCATTGATTTACTTGGTGTCAATTATTACCAGCCACGTCGGGTTAAAGCAAAAGAAAATCCTGCTGACAAAGACCCACAGAATCCTATGCCAGATGATTTCTTTGACTACTACGATATGCCGAATAAAAAAATGAACCCTTATCGCGGTTGGGAAATCTATGAAAAAGGGATTTACGATATTATGATTAACGTTCGTGATAACTACGGTAACATTCCTTGCTATGTCTCAGAAAACGGGATGGGCGTTAAAGGTGAGGAGCGCTATATCAATGCCAATGGTCAAATCGAGGACGATTACCGTATTGACTTTATCAAAGATCATCTCCGTTACCTTCATCAAGCAATTGAAGAAGGAGCTAACTGCCTTGGTTATCATCTCTGGACCTGTATGGACAATTGGTCTTGGTGCAATGCCTATAAAAATCGCTATGGTCTCATTGCCGTTGACCTTGATAAGAAAGGCAAACGAACGATTAAAAAATCAGGTTATTTCTTCAAAGAGCTATCTGACAAAAATGGTTTTGAAGATTAGATTTAGCAAAACTCCCCAAGATATCGGAACCCTTGGGGAGTTTAAGTTAACTGAAAAACAAAAAATAAACCTATAACATGTAACTAGTTCGCACAATGCTATAAGTTTATTCTTAGGAGGTTTATAAATAAATTATTTTTCTTCTAGCTTTTTATATAATTCCAACATCTCTAACGCCACTTCACGTAATGTCATCGTTGTCATCAAATGGTCTTGTGCATGAACCATGATAATCTCGATCTTAATCTCAACACCACTTGCATAATCTTGCAACAATTTCGTTTGTGCGTGATGCGCTTCAACCAACTCTGTATTCGCAGCTTCCAATTTTTGAGAGGCTTCATCGTAGTGACCAAGACGCATCGCTGCAAATGCTTCGTGTACTGTTGCACGCGCCGTTCCACTATGAAGAATGATTTCAAATGCTGCTACTTGTAATTCTTCTGTATTCATAAAACCCTCTTTATAGATTGTCCGTTACCACTTTGGCTAAGGCTGCGACTCCTGTTGGGATTGGAACGTAGGCTTGAGGCGGTATTTGAACAATTGGACGTCCAACTTTTTCACCGAGGTCAGCAAATTGTTTGAAATACATCCTTGTTTGAGGACTAATTAAATAAAGATCAAACGCTGCAGATTCAATCACTTTATTTCCTTCTGTTGCTCCAATTGCTTCAACGGTAATATCTTGTCCTTGACCTTGAAGGTATTCAGTTGTCTTTTTTGCCATAAGAGAGGAAGACATTCCTGCCGCACAGATAATTAACGCTTTTGCCATGAAAATTCTCCTTAAAATATTGTATATGAGGTAAATTTTAATTAACGAATGACCTATCATTGATATTAGTATAACACAATCTCCGTAAAATGTCTAGTCTTTTTCATATAAAGATTATACTTTTATCAGAAATCTAACAACAAAAAACTCTTTCTAGTCGAGTTTTGACTAAAAAGAGTTTCTATTGCAATTCAACTTACGCATACTCTGCATCTTCATCGAATTGACTATTGTAAAGATCAGCATAGAAGCCGTTTTGTTCCATCAATTGTTCATGATTGCCTTGTTCAATGATATTACCATCTCGCATAACCAAAATCAAGTCAGCATTACGAATCGTTGACAAACGGTGAGCAATGACAAAGGAAGTCCGTCCTTCCATTAGCTTATCCATCGCTTTTTGAATCAGCTCTTCTGTCCGCGTATCAACAGATGAAGTCGCTTCGTCCAAGATAAGTAATGGAGCATCTTTAAGAAGGGCACGCGCAATGGTCAGCAATTGCTTTTGCCCAACAGAAAGGCTCACAGTATCGTCCAACACCGTATCATATCCTTTTGGCAAGGTCTTGATAAAGTGATGAACCCCAACAGCCTTGGCTGCCGCCACAACCGCTTCGTCGGAAATGTTTTTCTGATTGTAAATCAAATTTTCCTTAATCGTTCCCTCAAATAACCAAGTGTCTTGAAGAACCATGGAGAAGGCATCATGTACCTCAGAGCGTTTCATTTGCTTGGTATCAATACCATCAATCGTAATCCGCCCTTTCTCAATCTCATAGAATTTCATCAGCAAATTGACAATCGTCGTCTTCCCAGCACCGGTCGGGCCGACAATGGCAATCTTTTGCCCTGCTTTTGCATTGGCAGAGAAATCATGAATAATCGTTCGATCTGGATTGTAGCCAAAGAACACATTATCAAAGGCAACATCGCCTTTTAAGGTCGTGATTTGTTGCGCCTTGTGCTCATCATTTTCCATTTCAGGCTCTGCTAAAAATTCAAATACGCGTCCCATAGCAGCGCTAGCTTGTTGAAGAGTGGTAATCCCTTGCGCAATTTGTGACAATGGTTGAGAGAAAGTCCGTACATACACCATAAAAGCAACAATCGTTCCCATAGTGACATCACCATTCAAGGCCATGCTCGCTCCAACCAAAACGACCATGACATAGCCGAAGTTCCCTACAAACATCATCAAAGGCATCATAATCCCTGAAATGAATTGTGATTTCCACATGCTGTTATAAAGATTGGTATTGAGCGTTTGAAAGGTTTCTTTAGATTCCTCTGCAGCGTTGTAGCTGACAATGACATTGTGACCAGAGTACATTTCTTCTACATAGCCATTGACACTAGCAAGATTTTCTTGTTGTGCTCGGAAAAATCGTTGTGATTTGCCCATAATCAACGCGACAAAGACAAAACCAATCAAGACCGATCCAATCGTCACAAAGGAGAGGATGACATTGTTGTAAAACATCATAAAGAGAACCGCAACGAGAAGCAAACTTGATGAAATCACCGTTCCCAAACTTTGGTTCAGAGATTGTCCAACAGTATCCACGTCATTTGTGACCCGCGAAAGAGTATCTCCTTGGGAATGACTATCAAAATACCGCAATGGTAATTTATTGATTTTTTCAGCAATAGCTGTCCGCAAGCGCTTGGAGAAATGCTGAATCACCGAAGAGATGATAAAGGATTGAGTATAATTTAATAAAGCGCCTGCTGCATATAAAATTGCTAAGAACAGAGCAATATTAGAGATTGCCTGCAAATCAATCTGACTTCGCATTCCTTCTGTGATGAGGTTGGTAATTTCTTTTAATTTGTCCGGTCCATAAACCGTAATAATACTAGATAGTGCCGCTCCCACAAATGCAATGAGCAATGGAAGCTGAAAGCCTTTGATATAAGGTTTCACTTGGCTAAATAAAGATGATTTTTTATTTTCCATTTTCCAATTCCTCCTTCGATAATTGTGAGTAAGCAATTTCTTGATAAACGTCGTTTGTTGCCAGCAATTCTTTATGAGTACCCTGACCAACAACTTTTCCTTTATCCAGTACCAAAATCTGATCGGCGTCCATAATCGTTGAAATCCGTTGCGCCACAATCAATCTGGTTGTATCCTTCACTTTTTTCGCTAATTCTTCCCGCAAAATGCGATCTGTCTTATAGTCAAGCGCCGAAAACGAATCGTCAAAAATCAAAATTTCAGGCTTGCGAGCAAGTGCACGCGCAATCGCCAAACGTTGCTTTTGCCCACCAGAGAAATTCGTACCGCTTTGTGCAACTTCAGATTGCAAACCGTCTTCTTTTTCTTCAACGAATGATTTTGCTTGTGCCAAGTCCAATGCAGCCCACATTTTTTCATCATCCAATGGACTTTCATTGCTTTGTCCAAAGTCTAAATTACTCTTTATATCACCAGAGAAGAGAACAGCTTTTTGTGGAATGTAGCCAACTTTATTATGCAAATCTTCTAGCTGATAATCTTTGACGTTTACACCATCTACTAAAATTCTTCCTTCTGTCACATCATAAAAACGCGGAATTAAGCTGATTAAAGTTGATTTCCCAGAACCGGTTGAGCCAATGAAAGCTACGGTTTCACCCGCTTTAGCTGTAAAGCTGACGTGTTCGATAACAGCCTCAGAATTTTTAGCATAGCGGAAAGAGACATCATCAAATACTACTTCACCTTTGACATCTTTCGCTGTTTTTGGCTGCGTTGGAGACTCAATCGTTGAATACAAATCAAGCACTTCATTGATCCGTCCAGCAGACACCAAGGTACGAGGTAGAATGATAAAAAGAGCCGCCATGAGCATGAAGCCCATCACCACTTGCATGGCATAAGACATAAAGACTACCATATCACTAAAAATTGGCAAACGTTCTGGTAAAGTTGCGTCTTGAATCAAGTAAGCCCCAATCCAATAAATCGCCAAAGTCAAGCCGCTCGAAATCCCCATCATAATTGGATTTAAAATCGCCATGAGACGACTGACAAAGAGATTCAAACGAGTCACTTCATCATTGGCTCCTGCAAACTTGTCATCTTGATAGTCTTCAGCATTGTAAGCCCGAACAACACGAATCCCTGTTAGACTTTCACGCGTAATACTATTTAACTTATCGGTCAACCGTTGAATAACGGATTGCTTTGGAAAGGCAAGCGTCATCAGAACTGTTGTCATGATAATATTCACAATAACCGCCACAATAACCGCCCAGAGCCAGTATTCTGATTTCCCAATGATTTTCGTAATCGCCCAAATCGCCATGATCGGCCCACGAGTCACAACTTGCAAGCCCATGGTAATCATGAGCTGAATTTGCGTAAGATCGTTGGTTGTCCGCGTCAAAAGACTCGGAATAGAGAATCGCTTAATCTCAGCATCTGAATAATCCAGCACACGATTGAAAATATCTGACCGCAAACTCGTTGTAAAGCTAGCCGCCAATCTAGCCGCAATAAAGCCAACTGTCACAGCACTAAGAAAGCTCGCAAAAGACAGCCCAATCATTTTCAAACCTGGATCCCACAAATCAGAAACTACTGTCCCTCTCGTCTGTAGGAGTTCTGTAATTTTTGAAATATAAGTTGGAACCTCTAATTCCAAATAAACTGTTAAACAAGTAAACAAGATACTAATGACAATCATCCCTACTTCTTTAGCAGTTAAACGTTTAAATAATTTAAACATTTGTCTCTCCTTTTTCTAAATTTTCAATATTCTGGTAAAATTTTCCCATTACCTGAAAAAAAGTGACCAACTCTTCTTCTGAAACGTCTGCCAAAAGACAGCGATCCATTTCATCAAAGAAATCCCGAACTTTATTCATGCGTTCCTTTGATTCTGGTGTCAAACGAATGGTCTTCGCGCGTTTATCTACCTCACTCACTTCCAGATAAATCAAACCATTTTTTACCATTCGCTTCATTAAATTACTGGCAACGGACTTGGTAATGCCCAACTCCTGCTCAATATCTTTAATAAAGGTCATCTTGTCACAATCTTCGCGATGGTTCACGAAATGCAATACCTGCCCTTGCGGACCCGCCATAAATTCAATTCCTCGCTCTTTGGCAATTTTTTGAATCATAAGATGCGTCTTCCGCCCAAAGCGCTTGAATTCCAATAATGGTTTTTCCATTTTGATTTCCTTTCAAATAGTTCTCTAGAGAACCAATTGGTTTCCATGAGAACTATTCTACTATAATTCAAACGAATGTCAAGAAAAAAGTTTCTATGAGAACCATTTTTATAAAAAGAAAATAGCTGACCAAAAAATCAGCCAGCTATTCCTATTTTTTCTATATAACAAGTTTACTTTTCAGCATCCTCATATTTCCCAGTATGAAGCTCTGTGATACTATCATGCCCTGGCAACTCAGGCAAACCTAAAGAATCCTCACGAGTAAAGACTTCACGCAAGCCTGATGTCCAAGCAGTTTGTTCTAGTTGTTCTGGACTAATTTGATGTACAATTTCATTGCCACGACCTTCTTTTATCTTTTGTCCAAACAATGGATCAATCAAAGTTCCACGACCAACCGCAATCAAATCAGTCGGAGTCTGTGCAATCGCATCCTGCGCATCTTCCTCACTAAAGACACCACCAACAATAATTAACTTAGTCTGATTATCCAGAATGGATTTAAAATGCTCAGCATAAGTCTGGTCAGAGCCGACAGGTTTTGACGCATATCCTCCCCAGAGCGACAGATGAATGTAATCCAACTCATATTTGATGACTTCTCGAATCAAGGCTTGGGCTTCTCTGTATGTATAACCGACCTCATCTCCATGAATCTCTTCAGGACTGATCCGATAGCCTACAATAAAATCTTTCGGTGCATATTTTTCCACTACTCGTTTCACTTCTTTTACGACTGCAAGAGGAAAAGCCATCCGTTTTTCTAAAGAACCGCCCCATTTATCCTCACGCACATTTGAGAAACTTGAAAAAAATTGCTGCAAGAGATAATGATTTGCGCCATGAATTTCAACTCCCGAAAAACCAGCTTTAATAGCACGCTTGGTGGCACGACCAAAATCCTTGATAATTTCTTCAATCTCAGTATTCGTCATTTCACGAACTGGATAGGACAAAAATGAAAAATCAAGAGCACTAGGCGCCAAAACTTCCTCACCTTTAACAGCACGACCAAAATCCTTGATAATTTCTTCAATCTCAGTATTCGTCATTTCACGAACTGGATAGGACAAAAATGAAAAATCAAGAGCACTAGGCGCCAAAACTTCCTCACCTTTAACAGCACGACCAGAAGCTTCACGTCCACCATGATGAATCTGTAAAATGGCTTTGTTGCCATTTTTCTGCAAGGCTGCCGCAATTTTTTCAGCCCCCTCTAGATGCTCATCAGAGTAAATTCCCAGTTGTTCAGGATAACCTGGAGTAGAGCAAGGTCCACCTGACTCACTCACATAATGGTATTCGGCAATCAATAGTCCTGCCGCCTGCGAACGAGCATGATAATAGCGCAAGGTATCGTCAGAAACAAAACCACCTTTCAAACCACTAAAGGTCAGCATTGGCGGCATAACCAAACGACTGGAAATCTGAGCACCATGACGGAATTGAACCGTATCTGTAAGACTCTTTGACATGACAAATCCTCCTTAAAATTTAAATTTTTGATTCCAATATTATTTTACGAAGCCTGTAGTCGTACACAATAAATCGTCTACCTAAGCTTATTTCTCAGCCTCCATTTCTAGCAAATCCACTTTTTCAGCAAGAACAAAATATTTCTGACGCTTTTTTAATAGCTGTCAACATTGTGAATCAGGCTTCATTTGACAAAACTTTAAAAAATTCCAGTATTTTCCACTGCTAGTCGAGCTTTTCTCCGGCATAGCAATACATTACAACAACGTTTTACTATATCAGAATCCCTTCCAAATGATCCAGCTCATGTTGGCAGATTTGTGCGGGAAAATCTTTCAAAGTCAGCGTTTGTTTTTGCCAATGTTGGTCCAAATATTCAACTGTAATTTCTTTATAACGGGTGGTCGAGCGACTCCCCACAAGTGACAAACAGGATTCTTCCGCTTGATAAGGAAATGACTTCCTTTTCAAAATAGGATTGAACATGATAACAGGCACCATACCATACATAAAAATAATGACCTGCTTCTGCACTCCAATCATATTGGCTGCCATTCCGACACACTTATCTTGGTTCGCTCTTAAGGTATCGAACAAATCTTGCCCAATTCCGACATCTTCTTTGCTTGCTGGTTGTGCTTTCTGCTGCAAAACCAACATATCTTTTACAATTGGTTTAATCATTTTCTTCCTTATATCAAAAAAGAGCAAGCTTATTCAATATTCGCTTACTTGCTCTTAAACCGTTTGCCTACCCTTTGGCTTTTTCGCTGACTTTTTTAGCTAAAACAAAGTTTCCAAGTGTTGCTGACCCATTTCCTGCAACGGCTGGCGTCACAATGTAATCACGCACATCTGGAACAGGCAAATAACCATTCAACAAAACTGTGAACTTTTCACGAACGCGATCCAACATGTGCTGTTGCGCCATAACACCTCCACCAAAAACAATCACATCTGGTCGGAAAGTCACCGTTGCTTGAATTGCTGCTTGCGCAATGTAATAGGCTTGAATATCCCAAACAGAGCTGTTTAGTTCAATATTTTCACCTCGAATGCCTGTCCGAGCCTCTAAACTAGGATCAGCAGCTAATCCCTCTAAACAGCCATTATGGAATGGACATACTCCATTAAATTCTTTTTCCACATCCATTGGGTGTTTTGCAACATAATAATGCCCCATTTCTGGATGACCCGTCCCACCAACAAATTCACCACGTTGAATAGCTCCGGCTCCAATCCCCGTCCCAATCGTATAGTAAACCAGATTTTCAATGCGTCCGCCTGCATTATTTCGCGCCACTACTTCACCATAAGCAGAGCTGTTGACATCTGTCGTAAAGTAAATCGGCACATTTAAAGCACGCCGCAAAGCACCGACAATATCGACATTTGCCCAATGCGGTTTAGGTGTCGTTGTAATAAAACCATACGTTTTTGAATTAGGATCAATGTCAATCGGGCCAAATGAACCAACCGCAAGACCCGCTAAATTCTCAAAACGAGAGAAAAAAGCAATCGTCTTATCCAATGTTTCAATCGGTGTGGTCGTTGGAAATTGTGTTTTTTCAATTACTTCAAAGTTTTCATCTCCAACCGCACATACAAATTTTGTACCGCCAGCTTCTAGGCTTCCATACAATTTTGTCATTTCAAAACCTCTTTTTATTTTGTTTTCTTCTCTATTCATTATAGCATATCTTCGTAGGACTTCTGAGTAAAAATTTCAGTTTTTCTTCTCTTTTTCAAAGAAAAGGGAGTGGGACAGAACTAAAAATCGAAAATTTTTAGTTCTGTCCCACCCCGCAAGGGTGCTTAAACAGCTATCAAGCTGTTTAAGGTTGCAGATGAAGAAAACAAAGTTTTCGTCAAAGGAACTCTTCCGAGCTTGAACAGCGAACAACTTTGATACTTGCTTCGCAAGTTTTATCTGCCACCTCAAAGCAGTGCTTTGAGCAATCATAGCGGCTTGCTGTGCAAGACTGGTTTCCCGCCTTCAACAATTCACTAAATTGTTGAAGCTGCCTTATTCATTTATTACTAAATCTGATAGAAGCTGGACACTTTTTGCCCAGCCTCTTATTTCTTACATTAGGCTTTCAACTCAATTACAGCATCGCCTTTAGCTACTGTACCCTCTGCAACAGGAGTGACAGAAGCGTAATCAGCTGTGTTGGTGATAATCACCATAGTTGTGTCATCAAGACCAGCGGCTGCAATTTTCGCAGCGTCAAATGTACCAAGAACATCACCGGCTTTGACTTTAGTACCTTGAACAACTTTTTGGTCAAATCCGTCACCGTTCATAGAAACTGTGTCGATACCAACGTGGATCAAGATTTCAGCACCATTTGCCGTTTTCAAGCCATAAGCGTGACCAGTTGCAAATGCGATTGTCACTTCTGCATCAGCAGGAGCATACACAACACCTTCGCTAGGTTTTACTGCAATTCCTTGTCCCATAGCACCACTAGCGAATACTGGATCATTGACATCTTTCAGATCAACAATTGAACCAACGATTGGAGAAAGGACTGTTTCGTCAGCAAGAACTGGCGCAGCTGCTTCATTAGCTTCTACTACTTCTTTAGCTTCAGTAGTTTCTTCTTCAGCATCTTTATAACCAAATGCATAAGTTAAACCAAATCCAAGACCAGTAGTTACAAGTACCATAAAGATATATTGAAGAACTTGACCATTCAGATAGAGAAGCGTACCTGGGATAATGGTAATACCAAATCCAGTACCAGCAAGTCCAAGAATAGAAGCTAACCAACCACCAATAGCACCGGCAGCAAGTCCAAGAACAAATGGTTTACCATAACGCAAGTTCACCCCGAAAATAGCTGGCTCAGTGATTCCGAGACCTGCAGAGAGAGCTGCTGGGAAGGCAAGAGCTTTTAATTTTTTAGATTTTGTTTTTACACCAACTGCAAGAGTTGCACCCGCTTGGGCAGTCATAGCAGCTGTGATGATTGCATTAAAGGCATCTTTCCCTTCATTTGCAATCAATTGTGCTTCTAGTAAGTTGAAGATATGGTGAACACCTGTTACCACGATTAGTTGGTGAACACCACCAAGGATAAGACCAGCTAAGCCAAACGGCAAGGCAAGAATAGCTTTTGTTGCAGCAAGAATGACATTTTCAAGTGAGTGGAAAATTGGACCAATGACAAAGAGCCCAAGAACTGACATCACAAGGAAGGTCAAGAATGGCACGACAAGCAAATCAAGCACATCTGGAATTTTCTTATGCAACCATTTTTCAAGTTTCGCACCAAGTAATCCAATGAAGAAGGCTGGCAAAACTGAGTTTTGATAACCAACTACCGGAATAAAGCCAAAGAACATGATTGGTTTTGCATCACCAGAAGCAACAGCCCAGGCATTTGGAAGAGCTGTATTTACCAACATCAAACCAAGTACAATACCGATAACTGGATTCCCACCGAATACACGGAAAGCTGACCAAGAAATCAAAGCTGGGAAGAAGGCAAAGGCTGTATCTGTCAAAACAACTGTGTAAGTATAGAAGTCTGACGCAGCAAAGGCTTTTGAAGTTGTTCCAAATAATCCAAGAATCGTATCATTGTTAATCGCACCACGAATCCCCATGAAGAGACCAGTTGCTACGATTGCTGGCAAGATTGGTACAAATACGTCACCAAATGTACGAACAGCACGTTGGAACCAATTCCCTTTTTTAGCTGCTTCCGCTTTTTGCTCACCAGTTGAAGAAGTTGGCAATCCAAGTGCTACCACTTCATCATAAATTTTATTTACCGTGCCCGTACCAAAGATAATTTGGTATTGACCTGAGTTAAAGAAAGCTCCCTGAACCTTTTCAAGATTCTCAACTTTATCTTTATCAATCTTAGCTTCGTCTTTGACCATGACACGCAGACGAGTTGCACAGTGAGCAACACTACTTACATTATCACGTCCACCAATGGCTTCAACGACTGCTTTTGCAATGTCCTTATTTTCCATTTGCATCTCCTTATTGAAAATAATTAAAATTTATGAAAGCGATTTAATCGCTCCTACGACTATGATTTTAAAATATGTCAAGCGTTTTGCAGAAATTTTATTTTTTTCTGTTAAAAAGTTGATTTTTTTAAAGAAAACGTTTACTATAGTAAGTAAGAAAACTATCTCGGAGGACAAAAGATTGGCTTGGACTACTGAACAACGTTACAAACGCTATGAGCAATGGACTGAAAACGAAATTCAACAGATAAAAGAAAAAATCGCTACGTCGCCTTGGCGTGCTACCTACCACGTAGAGCCTAATACGGGACTGCTGAATGACCCAAATGGTTTCTCCTATTTTGATGGAAAATGGATTGTCTTCTATCAAAATTTCCCTTTTGGAGCAACTCATGGGCTTAAATCTTGGGTACAACTGGAAAGTGATGACCTCGTACACTTTACTGAAACTGGTGTTCGTGTTCTACCCGATACACCATTAGACAGCCACGGTGCTTATTCTGGCTCTGCCATGCAGTTTGATGATCAGCTTTTCCTATTTTATACTGGAAATGTTCGAGATGAGAATTGGGTGCGCCACCCTTACCAAATCGGTGCTTTGCTGGACAAAGACGGACATATTCAAAAACTAAACAAAGTCTTGATTGAACAACCTCAGGACGCTACAGATCATTTCCGTGATCCTCAGATTTTTAACTATCATGGTCAATTCTATGCTATTGTTGGGGGGAAAAATCTTGACAAAAAAGGCTATATCAAGCTTTACAAAGCAGTAGAAAATGATTATACACGCTGGGAAGAGGTCGGTAATTTAGACTTTGCAAACGACCATACTGCCTATATGATGGAATGTCCAAATCTTGTCTTTATTGATGACAAGCCTGTTTTGCTCTACTGTCCTCAAGGCTTATCAAAAGAAATCGCCCCTTATGACAATATTTATCCAAATATGTATAAAATAGGTCAATCGTTTGACACAAAGAAAGCTGCAATGGTTGAACCTAGTTCTCTGCAAAATTTAGACTATGGTTTTGAATGCTATGCCACTCAGGCTTTCAATGCCCCTGACGGACGCGCCTTAGCTGTCAGCTGGTTGGGGTTGCCTGATATTACTTACCCGTCTGACCGTTTCGACCACCAAGGAACGTTCTCTCTGGTCAAAGAATTAACCCTTAAAGATGGAAAACTGTATCAATATCCTGTTCAAGCAATCCAAACCTTGCGAAGAGAAAGTAAAGCATTCACTAACCAAGCACAGACCAAAAACAGCTATGAATTAGAATTAGAATTTACTGCAGATTCTCAAACCGAACTTGTCCTCTTTGCAGACCAAAATCACAAAGGTCTACGCATTCGTTTTGACATCAAAAATGGTCAAGTAACAGTTGACCGTAGTGAAGCTGGCGAGCAATACGCTCTTGAATTTGGTACAGTTCGTAGCTGCACGATTGAAAACCAAGCTACAACCGCTACTATCTTCATTGACAAGTCAGTTTTTGAAATTTTTATTAACAAAGGAGAAAAAGTATTTTCAGGTCGTGTTTTCCCACACACTGATCAAAACGGTATTTTTATCAGTGAGGGAAATCCAACTGGAACTTACTATGAATTAGACTATGGTCGCAAAATTAACTGATGTTGCAAAAATTGCCGGAGTTAGCCCAACAACTGTTTCTCGCGTGATTAACAAAAAAGGTTATCTCTCAGAAAAAACAATCTCAAAAGTAACTGAAGCCATGCGTGAATTAGGCTACAAACCAAATAATCTCGCTCGCAGCTTACAAGGAAAATCTGCCAAACTGATTGGATTGATTTTCCCAAATATCAGTCATATCTTTTATGCTGAACTCATTGACAAATTAGAGCATGAGTTATTTAAAAGAGGCTACAAGACAATTATTTGCAATAGCGAGCACAATTCAAGCAAGGAAAAAGAGTATCTGGAGATGCTAGAAGCCAATCAAGTGGACGGCATTATCTCAGGTAGCCACAATTTAGGAATTTCTGATTATGACCGTGTAACAGCTCCGATTATCTCTTTTGACCGCAACTTGTCCCCTTCCATCCCTGTTGTATCCTCGGACAACTATGCTGGTGGTGTCTTGGCTGCAGAAACGTTGGTCAAGTCTGGTGCCAAAAATATCATTATGATTACCGGAAATGATAATTCCAATTCACCAACAGGTCTCTGCCATGCTGGCTTTGCCTCTGTTTTACCAGATGCACCAATTATCAATATGTCTAGTGACTTCTCGCCCATTCGCAAAGAAATGGAAATCAAAAATATCTTAAAAGACAGAAAGCCCGATGCTATTTTCGCTTCAGATGATTTGACAGCCATTTTAATCATAAAAGTTGCTCAAGAGTTAGAAATCAAGATTCCAGAAGAGCTAAAAGTTATTGGTTATGACGGAACTTATTTTGTGGAGAATTATTATCCACAACTTGCCACTATACAGCAGCCCTTGACTGATATTGCTTGCTTATTAGTCGATCTCTTGCTCCGAAAAATTGCTGGTGAAGAAGTTGTGACAACAGGCTACTTCCTCCCCGTGCACCTTTCTTCAGGAAAAAGCATTTAATACAGAGATGGTTAAACCCCACTTAAGATTTCTCAATACTTAAGTGGGGTTTAGTGTTTATTCGTTGTTCTTATATTTTATCTGCCAGAAGCAGCTCATCAATTGCCTGAGCACAGCCGCCATGGTCATTATCTGCTACAATAATATCTGCCAAGCCTTTGATATTCTCATTAGCATTTCCCATAGCAACGCCAAGACCTGCTGCGCGGATCATGCTTTCATCATTATCTGCGTCGCCAACTGCGATGATTTCTTCCATAGAAAGGTTCAACTGCTTTGCTAAATGAGCTAAACCTTGTCCTTTTTCAACACCTTGCGCTGTTAGTTCAAGACCACTTACTTCTGCTTTTATCATCGTAATATTTTCAGGCAACAAAACTTCATACGACTGATCACGAGCATCAGCTGTTAAGTGATACATATTGATCTTGCCAAAATTGTCTCTTTCCTTAGCTAACAAATCGTAGATATTATCCACCAAAACAGCTGTTTTATCATAAAGTTCAGTATAAATTTCCATATAATAGTTAGCAATATTCTCAAAATGAGACCGCTGAAGATAGCCTTGTCCATCAATCATACCGACCACCATTATGTCTTGAGCTTCTGCTAGAGCTCTCACCTTATCTACTACTATGGCAGGCAATGTTTGCTTTGCTAAAGTTCGCTTGGCTTCCAAGTCATAAATCAATGCACCACTTGCAAGAATAGCATAGCGAATTCCTTGCAAATCCTTCTCATAAAGTCCTAATTCCGACAGAGAACGCCCTGTCGAAAGCGCCACTTGCTTACCAGACGCATGGGCTCTATCTATCGCTGCAATGCTGCTGTTCGCAATCGTCTTTTGACTAGCCAAAAGCGTTCCATCCATGTCAAATGCTATCAATTGATACATCATTACTCCTTTTCTCTTAAGTCTAGTATAACACAGAAACGAATAGAAAGTACAAGCAAAAAATCACTTCAGAGTCTATCTGAAGTGATTTTAATCTGTCAACAAAGTCGAAGACAGTTTTATAATTCTTTTTTATAGTTTTCAACTTCTGCTTTATTAGCCCAAACAAAGTGTCCTGGACGAATTTCAACCATTTCTGGCTTATCTACTGAATAATCATGTTGATCAGCATCGTAAACTTTCAACACTTTCTTCCGTTCTAAAATCGGATCCGGAATTGGGACAGCTGACAATAAAGACTGAGTATAAGGATGAATTGGATTGTTAAAGAGTTCTTCTGTTTCAGCTACTTCGACAATCACACCCTTATAAATAACCGCAATACGGTCTGAAATAAAGCGTACAACTGATAAATCATGAGCAATGAAAAGATAGGTCAAGCCCAATTCTTTTTGGAATTTTTTCAGTAGATTTAAAACTTGCGCACGCACAGACACATCCAATGCTGAAATTGGCTCATCTGCAATCACAAAGTCTGGTTCCATAACAAGTGCACGGGCAATCCCAATCCGCTGACGTTGACCGCCAGAAAATTCATGTGGGTAGCGCGTCAAATGCTCTGACAACAATCCAACTTCATGAATAATATCTTTCACTTTCTTCTTGCGTTCTTCTTCATCTTTAAATAAGTGGAAATTATACAAGCCTTCTGAAATGATATAATCAACTGTCGCACGTTCATTCAAACTGGCAGCAGGGTCTTGGAAAATCATTTGAATTTTACGAATGATTTCTGACTCTTCTTCTTTGGACTTCTTACCATTGATTTTCTTTCCGTCAAAGAAGATATCACCCTTACTGGTATCGTTCAAACCAATAATCGCACGACCGATTGTTGTTTTTCCAGAACCAGATTCTCCTACAAGTGAAAACGTTTCTCCTTTATTGATAAAGAAATTTGCATTTTTTACAGCAACAAATTTCTTGCTTCCCTCACCGAAGGAAATTTCCAAATCTTTAACTTCTACTAATTTTTCAGGCATTTCCTTCCTCCTAAGCATCTAAATGAGCAAAGCCCATTTTTGAGCTAATTTTTTTGTGTAAATCATCAATAACAGCAGGCTTATTCACTTTTGGAGCATTTTCATGGAGCAACCATGTCTTTGCCCAATGAGTATCTGACACATAGATTTGAGGCGGTGTTTCCTCAAAGTCAATTTCCATGGCATAATCCGAACGCAAAGCGAAAGCATCTCCTTGCAGGTGCGAATAGAGCGAAGGCGGTGTCCCTGGAATAGAGTAAAGCCCTCCTTTATCATCTGCCAACTGTGGTAAACTTGATAGCAAGCTCCAAGTATAAGGATGACGTGGATCGTAAAAGACTTCCTCTACTGTTCCGTACTCTACGATTTCTCCAGCATACATAACGGCAACCTTATCGGCAATACTTGCTACCACACCAAGGTCGTGAGTGATAAAAATAGTTGTGAATTCATATTCTTGTTGCAAAGATTTCAACAAATCAATGATTTGTGCTTGAATCGTAACGTCAAGCGCTGTCGTAGGTTCATCACAGATGAGAATATCAGGACGACAAGCAAGCGCAATAGCAATAACAATCCGTTGACGCATCCCACCTGAATATTGGAAGGGATATTCATAAAAGCGCTTTTCAGCATCAGGAATACCGACCTTATTCATATAGTCAACAGCCATTTCTTTCGCTTCTTTAGGCGTTTTCTTTTGGTGCTTGATAATCACTTCTGTAATTTGGCTACCGATTGTGTTAATAGGGTCTAAACTTGTCATCGGATCTTGGAAGATTGTCGCAATTTTAACACCGCGTATAGGCTCCCAATCTTTATTGGACTTCAATTTTGTCAAATCTTGTCCGCGGTAATCAATTGTTCCTTGAGCCACTCGACCATTTTCTTCTAACATTCCAGTAAAAGTTTTGGTCAAAACAGACTTACCAGATCCTGACTCTCCAACGAGAGCAAGAACTTCACCTTCGATGAGGTCAAGCGAAACACCACGAATGGCTGTTAAGACTTTATCACGAACGTCAAATTCCACGACAATATCGCGAGCAGTCAATATTACATTTTTTTCTTGTGTCATATTTACTCCTATCTATGTGTACGTGGATCACTAGCGTCCGCTAAGTTTTGACCGACAACGAATAATGAAAGTGAAACCAAAATCAAGGTTGTCAATGGAATCCAGAAAAGATACGCATTTGTCGTCACATTTTGTGAATAATCCGAAATCAACCGTCCTAAACTAGGTACTGTGACAGGAAGCCCCAAACCAAAGAACGATAGAAAGGCTTCATAAGAAATGAAACTTGGAAGTAATTGTGAAGCCGTTGTCACAATAACAGAAACCAATTGTGGCATGATATTTTTCACAATGATTTTCAGTGTTGGCGTTCCTAAGGTACGACTGGCAAGGTTGTATTCCAAGTCACGATAACGCATGATTTGAATACGAATTGTATAAGCAATCCCCACCCAACCTGTGATAGTCATGGCAAAAATCAAGTTCCAAAAACCAGCACCGATTGAGTAAGTCAAGACAATGACAATCAAAAGAGACGGAATGTTTGAAATAATATTATAGACTTCCATCATGACACGGTCAACGGTTTTTGAAATTCCCCAGATACCGCCAACTACAATACCAATCACAAGGTTAATCAAGGTTGCAATAACAGAAATGAGAATAGAGTTACGTGCCCCAAACCACACTCCGTCAAAAAGGGATTTCCCGTTGCTATCTGTACCAAACCAATATTGAGCATTCGGCTTAATATAACGTGCACTAAAGTCATTAACCTTGCTGACATCGTTAAAGTCGAAATCTGAGAAAATTGGATAAATGAAACTCATCAAAATAATGGCGACCAGAATTCCCAACATAACAACTG
Source organism: Streptococcus constellatus (assembly GCF_902167705.1). GTDB lineage: Bacteria > Bacillota > Bacilli > Lactobacillales > Streptococcaceae > Streptococcus > Streptococcus constellatus_A. The sequence goes on from NZ_CABHMZ010000015.1 coordinate 61,055, forward strand.
TTGATTTCTTTTTCAAGAATTGGCGCATAACCGATTTCCAGTAAGAATATGCTGGAGCATCAATTGTTTCAGAGGCAAAATCATCACGTTTGACAAATTGGAACTTAGTCTTATCAATTGTAGCCATTATTTACCTCCTTTTGATGTTAATTTAATACGTGGGTCAAGCACTGTCATCAGAATATCACCCAATAGAAGAGCGAAGATAGAAAGGCAAGTAAAGATAAAGACCAGACCAACGACCATAGAATTGTTTGAAGCTTTAACAGAGTCAATCAACATTTTACCCATACCTGGGAAAGCGAAGACTGTTTCAGTCAAGGTCGCACCTGTAATAACCCCAATAACTGAGTTTGGGATACTAGATACAAGTGGTACCATGGCATTTTTGAAAATATGTTTATTAGAAATTTCTTTTTCAGAAAGACCTTTTGCTCGTGCAAAACGAACAAAGTCTTGTGATTGCAAATCAATCATATAGCGACGAATCCAAACGGCTGTCCAAGGCGCACTCAAAAGTCCAAGAATGACTGCTGGCAGCACATAAGAGCGCCAATCTCCTGCCCCTAAAATAGGGAATGAATCAGGCAAGCCGATTGCTGAACCAATCAAGCGAATGATATAAACCAAGGCAATGGTTGGTAGTGACATTAAGAAAGTCAAGGCTCCAGTTGAAATACTGTCAAACAATGTATTCTTAAAGCGAGCCATATAAGAGCCGAGTGGAACAGCAATTAAGTAAGATAAAGCCAGACCAATCAAACCAACAATTGCAGAACTTACAATCATTGATGGATATTGGTAGTTACTTTCTGTTGCCGTATAAGGATCATCTTTTCCGTAATTGGCAACATCTCGTGCATCGGCTTGCCTTGGAGATTTATAGGTACGCGTATAAATATTGACAGATGATGTTTTCTTTCCTGTTGGGAATTGAACTTCTGAAGTCTTGGTTTGACCTTGTCCTTGTGAAATAACTTGTAAAACTGGAAGATTTGCATAGGTTGGATAAGAAGTTCCAAGATTTAATCTTACAAAATTTTGGTGGACAAATGGAAATTGACTATTGAAATATAGTAAATATTTATGTCTCGTTCCAGATCCAACAACAGACCAACCAATAGCAGGATCATTCTCAATGCGGATGTAACGCTTCAAATTCGGATTAGAAGCATCTTTCACAGCACCTGTGTGGTCAATTTGAATCAAATTACCATAGAAGCCAAGAACACGCTCATAGACCGGAACTTCACGAGTTGCATAAAATTGCTTGCTTTCTTTGAACTGCTGCAATTTCCAACCGCGGCCCAGCTTTTTGATGTAAGCTTCATAGATTTTTTTATTTGCATTAGTAGGTTCTACTGTTACAGAGGAATTTTCTTTGCTAGCTTTTTCTTGCAATTCCTTCGTATCATAGTAGTCAATATAACCCATACGCTCAAAAATCGTATTTTCATAATTGGCTTTTTTATCAGGAGTCGTAGCTATTTTATTATAGTTCGGATCCTGTTTGAAAATCAACTTCCTAGGCACCATGGTATAGATAATGGTGTAGGTCAATGTTGTTACCATGAAAATAGATACTAAAGAGCGTAAGATACGCATAAAAATATATTTCTTCATTTACCGTTTCCTTTAAAATCCCAAAAGAACTTTCCCTCCTTTTAGAGAAAGTTCTGATGAGAAGTTTATTTTACATGATCTGCTAATTCTTTTTGTATTTTAATGATTCAGCATGAGTCACATCAGATATTCCACTTTAATAACTATGGTTAAGTTATTAAACATAACCTGTCAGTCAAGACCGAAGGAAGAGCTAGAGAAATGCCACGCGTCACGACAAATATCTATTTTCAATTTTAGAATACCTTCAATTTTTAAACTGATTGTTTAAAATTATATCACAATTCTGGTCAATTGTAAAATCAATTGTCAGAATATTTTTATCATAAATGAACTTTTTTTGTTTTTCTGTTAAATTTTTTCTAATTATTTAACATGATCTGCAAGTTCTTCTTGAGCCTTTTGGTTAGATTCTGCACGCTTTTTATTCCAATCATCCATAGCTTTCTTGTATTGGTCTTGTGTAATAGGCTCATCTTGGATTTCAAGATATTTGTATAGAATTGTTTCACTATTTCCTTTGTTTCCTGACCAAGCAAACGGATTGGTAAATGGTACTGTGCGAGAAAGAATTGGACGACCCGTTAATGTTGTTGTTGGAATGACTAACGCATTATCTGTCAACCAAGCTTGGGCTGCTGCATATTTTTCATAGCGTGCATTCGTATTATTGGTTTCTTTTTCAGCTTCATTCAATAATTTTTCATATTCGTCCATACCAACTTGTGCTGCGGCAGCGTTATTCGTGCCTGCATCAAAACCTAGATAAGTCTTAGTATTTTCACCACTTGAAGGTTTGATAACATCAAGGTAGGTAGATGGGTCTTGGAAGTCTGGACTCCAACCAACATTATCAGAAAGGTCCCAATCTTCTGCCGCTGCAGACTCAGCAAAGTAAGTGATATTATTCACGTCGTCTTTAGACATTTGTTGAATATCAATCACAACATTTTCTTTCCCAAGATTTTGTTCAATAGATTGCTTCAATGATTGTACACGTTGAACTTTATTAGTTGCTGTTTGGTCAACTGGCATATCAATGTGGATTGGGAATTGAACGCCGTCTGCTTGAAGCGCTGCTTTAGCTTTAGCTAATTTTTCTTTGGCTTTAGTTGGGTTGTAAAGCCCGTCTTGCGCATCATTTAAGTTGATATCTTTCCAACTTTCATCGTAGCCAACTAATTTTTCTTTGACCAAATCTCCAAAGCTCTTGTCATCTGTTTGAACAAAGGTTGGTGGTACAAAGAGATTACGAAGCATCTTCGTTGCACCGTCTTTACCATTTACTTGTGACGCATAAGCTGTGCGGTCAAATGCAAATGTAATGGCTTGACGGAAGTCTTTGTTCAGCAATGCTTTCTTAGTAGAAGTCTTTTGAGCATCCGTTGTCTTTGAAGTGTGATTGTAAGATTGACGGTCAATGTTTGTAGACACTAAGTAAGTCGTTGCATCTTATGGGGTATAAACGATGTTGTCTTTGTATTTTTTGCTGACAGAAGCATAACTTGGGCTAGTTGGAAATACTTTTGCATTGGTAAATGAACCATCACTAAATCCTTTAGCAAGTTTGTCTTGGTCTTGACCATCATAGTAAGACAACTTGATGTTATCAATGTGCACATTTTTCTTATCCCAGTAGTTTGGATTTTTAGCAAATTCAACAGATGATTTTGCAGTGATAGACTTCAGCAAGTATGGTCCATTATAAAGAAGACTAGATGGATCTGTTGCTTGTGCAAATTTATTGCCTTTTGATTTCAAAAATTCTGCATTAACTGGTGCTAAAACGCCCATTGTTGTTTTTGAGTTCCAAAAGCTTTCTGGTCGATTAAGAGTGTATTGAACTGTGTAGTCATCAACTGCTTTGATACCAACAGAAGAGAAATCTTTATTTTCACCCTTCATGTAAGCATCCAAGCCTTTGATTGAATCTTGCACCAAGTAAATAGCATCAGATTTGTTGTCTGCAGCATATTTTAAGCCCGTCACAAAGTCTTGCGCCTTAACTTCTGCATACTCTTCACCTTCTGATGTGTACCATTTCACACCCTTACGGAGTGTATAAGTGTAGGTCAAGCCATCCTTAGAGACGGTATAATCCTTTGCCACAGAAGGGATTAAGTTCCCGTAACGGTCATTTTCCAATAGTCCATCAATGACGTTACTGGTGAGATTTGCAGTAGCAGCTTTCCCAGTTGTCAAATAGTTCAAATTATCTGGATCTTGCTCATAAACATATGAAAATGTTTTGTTGCTAGAACTTGTTTTAGAGCCAGAACAAGCCGTTAAGGCTCCTGCTGCAAGTAGGCTAACAGCCGCTAAAGCAATGATTTTACTTTTCTTCATGAATATTCCTCCCAAATTCATTATTTTTATACATTCTAGCACACAAACAGTAAAAAGTAGATAGAATTTTCTAAATTTTATGACATATTTTGGAAGCTGATTTAATAAGGTTTATATTAATCTATTAACCTTTAGAAATTAAAAAAGCAGGTTTTCCTCACCTTTTAGTGAGTTTTACCTACTTTTATCATTGTATTATTTTACATGATCAGCTAATTCATCTTGAGCTTTTTTATTAGACTCGGCTTTTTCTTTTTGCCATTTCTTCTTAGCTGCTTCATAGTCTTTCTTCGTGACAGCATCTTTACCAACTTTAATGTATTTATAGTAGGTTGAGCTACCTTTACTACCTGTTTGCGCAAATGCACCTGAGAACGGTTGAATGCGTGACACAAAAGTTCCGGCACCTGTTGAAGCCATTGTTGGCAAGACAAGCGAACTGTCTGTTAACCAAGCTTGTGCTGCTGCATATTTTTCATAACGTTTTGCAATGTCTGTTGTTTCTGCACCTGCTTCATCGACTAATTTATTATATTCGTCCAAGCCAACTGCTTTAGCACCGGCATTTTCACTACCAGAGTCAAAACCAAACCAAGTCTTCGTATTGTCAGAAGCCGTTGATTTCAAAATATCAAGATAAGTAGATGGATCTTGATAATCAGGACTCCAACCAACAGCACCTGAAATATCCCAGTCTTCTCCAGCTGCATTTGGAGCATAGTAAGTGACGTTATTAAAGTCGTCTTCTGACATCATATTCAAGTCCATGACAACATTTTCTTTGCCGAGTACTTTTTCAACAGATTGTTTTAAAGACTGCATCCGAGCAACGTAGTTCTTAGAAGTTTCTACAACAGGAACGTCTAAGTGGATTGGGAATTTCACACCTTGAGCTTGCAAAGCTTCTTTTGCTTTTGCAAATTTTGCTTTTGCTTTTGTTGGATTGTACAAGCCATTTTGTGAATCAGCTAGTTTGACACCCTTCCAGTCATCGCCATAGCTTGCTAATTTTTCTTCTACAACATCACTAAATGATTTTTCACCAACTTGAACAAAATTAGATGGTACAAACATATTACGGATTGCTGTGGCAGCACCATCTTTACCATTTACTTGTGCTGCATAAGATTCGCGGTCAAGTGCAAAGTTCAAAGCTTGACGGAAGTCTTTGTTCAACAATGCCTTTTTCGTTGAATTTTTTTCTTCATCTGTTTTCTTAGCCGTATGGTTGTAAGATTGACGGTCAATATTAAGGGCTAAAGCAGCCGTTCCAGAGCCTGCTTCTGCTGTATAGATATTGTCCTTGAATTGTTTTTCAAAAGTTGCAAAGTTTGAACTTGTTGGGAAGAGGCGTGCGTATGAGTATGCCCCATCTTTGAAATTACGAGCCAATGAGTCTTGGTCTTGACCATCATAGTAAGCAAGTTTAATGCTATCAACTTTTACTTTATCTTTATCCCAATAATGTTTGTTTTTAACATATTCTACTGCAGATTTTGCTGTGATAGCTTTCATCAAGAATGGTCCATTATAAAGGATTGAGTTAGGGTCTGTTGATTGGCCAAATTTATTTCCTTTAGATTTCAAAAATTCTGCATTGATTGGCCACATAATGGCAGAGGTTGTCTTAGAATTCCAATATGGTTCTGGCTTGTTCAATGTATACTGAACAGTATAATCATCAACTGCTTTCACACCTACCGTTGAAAAGTCTTTTGTTTGACCATTCACGTAAGCATCTAAACCTTTAATTGAGTTTTGAACCAAATAAAGAGCCTCAGATTTTTTATCGGCAGCATGTTTCAGTCCAGTTACAAAATCTTGCGCCTTGACTTCAGCATATTCTTCACCTTCTGATGTGTACCATTTGGCACCCTTACGAAGTTTATAAGTATAGGTTAAACCATCTTTTGATACAGTCCATGACTTAGCCATTGATGGTACAAGATTTCCATATTTGTCATTTTCTAACAATCCGTCAACTCCATTTGTCACAAGATCGCTAGTGGTTGCTTTTCCTGATGTTACATAATCCAAAGTTTCTGGATCACCAGAATACACATAACCAAATTTTGTTTCAGCCGAGTTTGATTTCGAACCCGAGCAAGCTGTTAAAAAACCAGCAGTTAGTAGGGCTACCCCTGCTACTGCAATAATTTTACTTTTTTTCATAGGTACCTCCGAAAACTATGATATATTCTAATTATACTATATCTTACTAAAAAGTAAAGAATTTTCAAACAAATCTTTTACTAAAAAATGTTATTGTGCTCCAAATGCCTTCAAAAAAACAGATTTACTTCTCGTATCTTATCAGTGAATACACTGTTTTTATGTCTTTTTCTCTGAACAAATGACATACGTTTCAAACTCCAGATTCGGCATACATTCTGCTAAATCGTTCTCAATGCGCTTCAGTGCTTCTAAACGCATTTCAACAGATGTATGAGCATTTCCTTGAATGATAAAAATAGCATTCTTTGTCTCGTCATCAAATTTATAGTTTTCTCCGTCACGAACATCTAGCCATGCTAAAATTCCTTTTTGATCACGATAAACATAATCAGTCTGTGAAACGTGTTTTTCCGTAGATAAAATCGGTAGAAAAACATCTTCTTTTTGACTAACCGTAAATTCAATTTGCCCCGCTATTTTATCCAAATCATGCCCACCGATGGCTAATAAAGAATGTAAAGATTCAACATTATAAATATCAATAATACTATTAATATTCGGGATGGATCCTCGATGTCGAATATTCCGAATAAGCGCCAAAACGGTAGGAGGATTCTTCTTGACACTACGTCCGACACTTTGCAACAAATCCTTGTAGCCTTGAATGACTGGAGTATCAGACACCTCATCGATATCGCAATTCAATGCCCACTTTTCCATCTCTTTTTGCTTTTTCAAAAATGAAGCAGGTAAAGGTGCATGTGGGTCTACATTTTTGGCAATGCCAATTACCACATTTTTAATTCCAAGCGCTACGAGACTTTCATCAAGTATAAATTTCATTATGATCTACCTCCAAATAATAATTTAGTGAGTTGATTAACTATTAAATCCTTTGCAAAAAGTCTTATTTTATTGCTAAACCACTGTTTTTTATGACAATCTAGTTGTAGATTTCATTTAAAATCTTGAACAGTTTGTTATACTGATAAGACTTTCTATTTATGAAAAATATTAAAAAGATTGGAACAGAATCCAGATTGTGATGCCAATCGTGGAAACCTGTCCCGCTTATTTATTTTTCACTATTTTCAACTGCAGCTGTGACAAAAGCTGTATAAAGTCCTTCTGGACGATTAGGACGGCTGGATAATTCCGGGTGGTATTGACAAGCTACAAAGAATTTATTTTCTGGAATTTCAATAATTTCTACCAGACGATTATCAGGTGAAACTCCTGAGAAGACAAATCCTGCGTCTTCAAATTGTTGACGGAATTCATTGTTAAATTCGTAACGGTGGCGGTGACGACGCTGAACAACTTCTTGATTGTCATAAGCTGCAGCGGCTTTGGAACCACGTTTCAACTTAGACGGATACAGTCCTAAGCGAAGCGTTCCTCCCATATCTTCTACATCAATCTGATCACGCATCAAATCAATAACAGGGTGCTTCGTATCAGGATTTAATTCTGAAGAATTAGCATCATCAAATCCTAGCACATGGCGAGCAAACTCAACACAAGTCAACTGCATACCAAGGCAAATACCAAGCATTGGCACATCATTTTCACGCGCATATTGAATGGTCGCAATCTTTCCTTCGGTTCCACGGTGACCAAATCCACCTGGCACAATAATACCGTCTGCATCTTTCAGCAATTCGGCGACATTTTCAGTTGTGACATCATTCGCATTGACCCAATTTAGCTTGATTTCCGCATCGTTGGCATAACCAGAGTGCTTGAGAGCTTCTACAACAGAGATATAAGCATCTGGTAGTTCCACATATTTCCCAACCAGTGCAATTTTTACTTGTTTCTTCAAGTTCATGACTTTATCAACCATAGCAGACCAATCTGTCATATCTGCTTCTGGCACGTCTAACTTCAAGTGGTCACAAACGATTTGGTCCATATTTTGTGCTTGCAAATTCAGCGGAATTTGATACAAATGTTCCACATCTAGCGACTCAATCACCGCTTCTGGTGCTACGTCACAAAATTGCGCCAATTTATTTTTAATATTTTGACCTGCTGGCTTTTCAGTACGAATGACAAGCATGTTTGGTTGAATTCCCAGGCCACGCAATTCTTTTACAGAATGTTGAGTTGGCTTGGTTTTCATTTCCCCAGCTGCCTTAAGATATGGAAGCAAGGTCGTGTGAATATACATTACATTATCTGCACCGACATCTGCCTTCATTTGACGAAGAGCTTCTAAGAATGGCAAGCTTTCAATATCTCCAACAGTTCCTCCTACTTCTGTGATAATCACATCAGAGTCTGTTGTCGTTGCAGCACGTTTAATCTTTTCTTTCAAAGCATCTGTAATGTGTGGAATGACCTGAACAGTTGCTCCAAGATACTCACCTTTACGCTCTTTACGAAGAACTTCGCTATAGATCTTACCCGTTGTGACATTTGAATATTTATTTAGGTTAATATCAATAAAACGTTCATAGTGTCCAAGGTCTAAGTCAGTTTCTGCGCCATCGTCTGTCACAAACACTTCCCCGTGTTGGTAAGGACTCATCGTCCCCGGGTCAATATTGATATAGGGGTCAAACTTTTGAATGGTTACCTTAAGACCACGATTTTTCAAAAGACGACCAAGACTTGCTGCCACAATCCCTTTACCAATCGAACTAACTACACCACCTGTAACAAAAATATATTTTGTTGCCATAAATTCTCCTTATCTAAGATACAAAACCCGTTTAGAAAACGTACGAAAATGGGGAACGACCATTCACAAATCAGTCTTTCCTTTTTCGATGCTTTCAGGCGTGCTCACTTCTATAATAGCAAAAACAAAAACAGCTCCCTAGAGCTAGGGAGCCTTTGACTTCTTTAAAAGAAGTGCCCGATATTATAATATCGCAGAATAGATTTTTTGTCAAATAAGAAAAGAAGATGTTGCTAAACTTAACTATTCTTCGTCTTCTGGATCTACCTCATCATCTGAGTAATCCTCGTCTTCTTCATTGAGTTCGACTTCTTCCCCTAAATCATCAGGTGCGATTTCATTGATTTCAGCATCATACGCTTCAACTTCACTCTTCTCGTCGTCCGGATTGTCCTCGTCATAGTTAAGGGCAGGGTCTACTTCGTATGAATCTTCATCTTCTGGATCATCGTCATTGTAATCAATGGCATTTTCATCTCCGTCCATAAAGGCATTCACACGTTTTTTCTTCCGTTTCTTAGGAGCTTCTTCATCATCTTCTTCAAGTGTGATAATTTCTTCATCCACTTCGTCAATCGCATACCATGAACGCAAGCCCCACTTGTTATCCCCTAGGGGAATGAAACTGCCGTCCACATTTAACTCTGTATAAAAAAGCGGCAAGGCTTCACGAATATCACTATTTGATTTTTCAAGGTAATTTTGAATTTCATTTACAAGATCGTTAAAATACATTTCATGATTGCGACCACGTGTTTCTAAGATAGCACGCGCTACTTCAATCATAGAAAGTTCACTTTTTTCTTGTCCAGCAAATACTTCTAATTCCAAAGTTGATCTCCTTTTAAGGTTTGAGAGCTTTTGCCCATATTGGCTCCCAAAAATTTAATTTATTGAATTTTCGCTACTTTTTATTGTACGATAAAAATCTTCTTTCGTCAAAAGAATTTTATCCTCTATTCAAGAAAATCACTTTCTTACTAAAATGACTTCCGCTTTTATATAAAAAGAAGTAAAAAGGCAATTCAGCCGAATCTCCGACTGAACTTGCCTTATGTATCATTAGATTATTTTACTTTTGCAGTACTTGTAATCAATTCAACGGCTTTTTTAATAATAATATCATGTTTCAACATGTCTGCTGAAAGAAGTTGACGAACGCGTTCTACTTCCATGCTGTAATCTGCTGCAAGTGAAGCAATTTCTGCTTCAATGTCTTCATCACTTGCTTCAAATCCTTCTGCTTTCGCAACAGCTTCAATCACAAGGTTTGTTTTAGTACGTTTTTCAGCGTCAGCTTCATGTTGCTTGTGAAGATCTTCTTGAGTTGTACCAGTGATTTGGAAGTACATGTCTGGTGAAATGCCTTGACGTTGCATGTTCCCAAGGAATTCATTCACAGAGCGATGAACTTCTTCGTGAACCATTTCTTCTGGTAACTCAACAATTTCTGCATTTTCTACTGCAAGGTCAAGTGCTGCAGATTCAACTGCATCATCAAAAGCAATTTCTTTTGATTCAGCTAGTTCTTTGCGATATTTTTCTTTTAATTCGTCAAGTGTTTCAACATCTTCGTCAATATCTTTGGCAAGTTCATCATCTAATGCTGGAACTTCTTTTTCTTTCACTTCGTGAATCGTAGTCACAAATTTAGCATCTTTACCTGCAAGGTCTGTTGCTTGATAGTCTTCTGGGAATGTCACGTTTACTTCTACTGTTTCACCAGCAGCATGTCCAACCAATTGGTCTTCAAATCCTGGAATAAATTGACCGCTTCCAAGTTCAAGTGAGAAGTTATCTCCTTTACCGCCGTCAAATTCAACACCGCCAACTGTTCCAACAAAATCAATCACAACTGTATCACCATTAGCAGCCTTATCTTCTTTCAATACAAGCTCTGCTAAATTGTTGCGTTCGCGTTCAATTCTTGCGTCTACATCTGCATCAGATACTTCTTTAGAAACTTCAACAGATACTTCTAGGTTTTTATACTCACCTAATTTTACTTCAGGTTTTGTAACGACTTCAGCAGTAATAGTCCAGTCTTGACCTTTTTCCATAGATGTTACATCAAATTGTGGTTGAGCAACAACTTCAATCTCTGCTTCTTTAACTGCAGCTTCATAAGCAGCTGGAAGAAGGGCATTTAATGTGTCTTGGTAAAGAGCTTCTTCACCAAATCTTTGGTTAAATACTGGACGAGGAAGATGACCTTTACGGAAACCTGGCACATTCAGATTTTTCTTAACTGAGTTAAATACGCGATCCAATTCTGGCTTGATTTGTTCTTGACTGATTGTAAATGTCAAAACTCCGCGATTTGTTGCTTTGCTTTCAAATGATACAGACATTCTGTCATTTCTCCTTAAAATTTATTGAATACAATCAATTATACCATAAATACACACTATTTCACAAATTTTCTAATGAAATTTTAATGATTTTTCTGTCCATTTGCTGATTTTGCTCTTTATGCTTTCCGAATTTTATCCTTTTGATAAGCAGCTCGTGCTCCACCGATTAGCTTGGGACGACTGGCAAGCGCAGTCACATGTGCTTCTCCTAATTCTCTCAAAATTGGTCGCACTGGAATTTGGACGTGTTTGACATGCATGCCAATCGCTGTGTCTCCAATATCCAATCCTGCTTGAGCCGTGATAAATTCCACTTCAACTGGAGTATTCATATATTTAAATGCAGCCAATTGACCGCTTCCACCTGCATGTAGAGTGGGCAAGACATTGACAATTTCTAGGTTTCGTTTTTGCGCCAATTCTTTCTCCACAACCAAAGCACGATTAACATGTTCGCAACCTTGAACAGCTAAGTAAAGCCCACACTCAGATAACATATCCAGCATGGTTTTGACAATGACTTCTCCCACTTCTTGGCTGGAATTTTTTCCAATATGTCCTCCAATCACCTCACTGGAAGACAAGCCCAGTACAAAAATATCACCGGAAGAAAGGGCTGATTTTTCTAAAACATCTGTTAAAATGATTTGTGTTTGTTTTTTCAATTCTTGTAAATTCATCATTTTACCTCGTTTCATTTTTATCATAAATGCTTGTAAACATAGTTACAAATAGAGTTTTTAGAAACAAAAGGACACAATGTCCTTATGTGTTTTATTTTTTCAAAACATCTGCCAACAGTTTATTCAAAATAGCTCCGACAATCATTCCCAAGGTATTTTGGCAAAAGTTAGGAAATATTTCTGGAAAAGCTGCTCCCCAACCATGCATGATAGTGGAAGCAAAAGCATAACCTCCTACCATAACAAGCGTAGCCAACACCAAACCGAGATAGCGACTTTTTCCTTTAAAACCTGCAAAATAGCCTTGTAGACCATGAAAAATCAGGCTGAAAAACATCCACTGCGGATAACCTGAAATCAAGTCAATGAGAAATCCTGCTAAACCACCGACGATTGCTCCTTCTTTTCTACCAAAATAAAAGGCAGTAAAGAAAATTCCTGCATCAAGGAAAGTTAAAATCCCCGTTGGTGTTGGAATTTTTAAATAATAGCCCAAAACAACTGTCAACGCAGCAATCATGGACAAAAGAACAAGTTTATATGTCTGATTTTTTTTCATATTGAACAACCCCATATTGATCTGAATGTTGGATAGCTTGATAAACAAATTTTTTTGAAATTTGAACAGCTTCAAAAGTTGATTTCCCTAGTAATAGCTGACTGGCAATACTAGAAGCAAAGGTGCAGCCAGCGCCCGTGTTATTGTTTTCTAAAACAGGTGATTCCAAAATTTGAAACTGTTCGCCGTCATAAAAAACATCTATCGCTTTTTGAGCATCTAAGCGGTTGCCTCCTTTGATAACAACGGATTTAGCACCCAAGGAATGGAGAAGTCTAGCCGCTTCTTTTACATCCTCCAATGTTCGCAACTCCTTTTGAACCAAGAGTTCGGCTTCTGGTAAATTGGGCGTGATGATGCTTGCATAAGGGAAAAATTTAATCAATTCATCTCGAAGTGCTGAGACCTCGACATCATGGGTTTCCTTGCAAACCAAGACAGGATCTAATACGACGGGAATACCTGCATGAGCTTTCACAAAATCCAAAGCCAAATCTGCCACTTTTATATTTGGTAAAAGCCCCAGTTTAATGGCTGAGAAAGGCACATTCTTGAGAGAATTGAGCTGCTGGGCAAAGATTATCGTGTCTACAGGAATGACTTCAAAGCCTTGCTCTGTCATGGCCGTCAGACAAGTCACCGCTACAAAACCATGCAGTTGATTGACTGTATAAGTTGCTAAATCAGCATGCAATCCGCCACCACTAAAAATATCATTCCCTGAAATTGCCAGAATCAGATTATTCTTCATATCGTATCTCCTTTAGATAAAGTCCATTTGGTGCTGCTGTTGGTCCAGCCAAATGACGATTCTTCTCTGTTAAAATTCTATCAATCTGCTCAACTGGTATTCGTCCATTCCCAATCTTCAGCAATGTTCCGACCATATTGCGGATTTGCTTATATAAAAATCCATTTCCAGAGAAAGTAAATATCAGAAAGTTGCGTTTCTCATCAAAATCTAAACGTGCTTTTGTAATCGTCCGAACTTTATTGTCCACACTAGTCCCTGACGCTGTGAAACCTGTAAAATCGTGGGTTCCTTCTAACTTTGCAATAGCTGCTTCAATCAAATGCAGATCAAGCGAATAGGGATAATGGGTTGCATAATGGCGCATCATAGGATTTTTAGGACGCCCAGTATCCACTATAAATTCATAGGTCTTACTGTGTTTCCAATATCTAGAATGAAAATCCTCATCCACCTCTTCTACACTGATAAAATCAATGTCTTCCGGTGTTTGCGTATCAAGTGCAAAACGTAGTTTTTCTTCATCTCTTCTTTGCGGCAAATCAAAATGAATAACCTGCCCCAAAGCATGAACACCACTGTCGGTGCGTCCAGCTCCATGAATAATCACCGGTTCTCCCCTGTTGATTTTGGTTAAAGTCTTTTCAATCTCTTCTTGAACGCTGCGAGCATGAGGCTGCCGTTGAAAACCAGCAAAGTCATGACCGTCGTAAGAAATAATCGCTTTATATCGTGTCATGTGTTTATTGTAACAAGAAATAGTTTGGAAAACAAGAAACTATAAACTTATCTGTCTGGGGTCAGATTTTCATCAAAAAATATGCTACACTAGAATACGGAGGAAAGATAAATGACTGATATTACTTTTTGCGAAGAGAATGCTCGATTTCGTTACAAAGCTGCCGCCGTTATTATTGAAGAAGGCGCACTTGCTTTTATGACCAATCCTGATGAGGATTATTTTTATCCTTTAGGTGGAGCTGTTCAGCTGGGCGAAACTTCAGAAGATGCGGTTCTTCGAGAAATTAAGGAAGAAACCGGACAGGACTACGAAATCGATCGACTACTGTTCATCCATGAAAATTTTTTCCAACAAAATCCTGGCAAATTAGCTGGACTGAATTGCCATGAAATTTCCTTTTATTACTTGATGAAGCCAAAAGGACAGCAGTTTCCAAGCATCTCTCCTAACGAAACAGTTGAATGGATACCACTAGAGCGAATTGAGGAATACCAAGCCTATCCAAATTTTCTAACAAAACTTGTTACCACGCTACCAGCTGGTATCAAGCGAGTCATCACCAAAGATGAAAAACACACATTTTTATCCTTGTGACAAAAAAAGAAGAGGTTGGGACAAAAGTTCTCAACCTCTTCTTTTTATAGTTTGGCTTGCAAGACGCAGTGCTTGGTTGGATATCCTTATCCCTTGCTATATCGGTGATAGCGGCTATCCTAACCGACTGTGCGGAGGTGGGAGTAAAACAGTCCAGTGGACTGTTTTAGGTCAGCAACTAGAAAACTAGGACTTGCTGAAAAATCACATTCTTCGAATGATTGATTTCTGTCCCATTCTCTTTTCTTATTGTTCAAAGGCATCTTTCATTTTATCAAAGAAGCCTTTTTTCTTTGGATTGACTTTAATATCACCAGCTTCTGCAAACTCTTTCAGCGCTGCTTTTTGTTTGTCGTTAAGTCCTGTCGGTGTTACAACATTGACTGTGACATATTGGTCACCCATGCTGCCACCACGAAGGCTTGGCGCTCCTTTTCCACGTAGGCGGAATCGCTTGCCTGTTTGCGTTCCTTCTGGAATGGTTAATTCCACATCTCCGTGAACGGTGGGAATTTCAACGCTGTCACCTAAGGCCGCTTGAACAAAATTGAGGTTCAGTTTGTAATAAATGGTCGAGCCATCCCGCTCAAACTTATCACTTGATTCCACTTGAACGACGACATACAAATCACCATACGGTCCACCATTGAAACCAGCCTCACCTTGACCAGACAAGCGAACTTGTTGACCAGTTTCGACACCTGCTGGGATTTTGACATGAACACTATGGGCTTGTTTTTCATGCCCTGTTCCATGGCAGGTTTGGCAAGGATCTTTGATTTCTTGTCCACGTCCATGGCAAACATCACAAGTGACTTGACGACGCATCATTCCAAGAGGCGTTTGTGTATCTACATTGATCACGCCTGCTCCATGACAGCGACTACAAGTGGCTGGGCTAGTTCCTGGTTTCGCACCAGATCCGTGACAAGTATGACAAGTTGCCTCACGATTGTATTTAATTTCTTTGTCCGTGCCAAAAATCGCTTCTTCAAACTTAAGATTGACCCGATATTGAAGGTCATCTCCTTGACGAGGTGCGTTGGGATTGCGACTTGCACCACCCCCACCAAAGAAGCTAGAGAAAATATCTTCAAAGCCTCCAAAGCTAGAACCATCAAAGCCACCGAAACCGCCAGCTCCACCGCCAAAGCCTCCATTAGCACCCGCAGCACCATATTGATCATAGGCTGCCCGTTTTTGCTCATCACTCAAAGTTTCATAAGCTTCTTGGACTTCTTTGTATTTCTCTTCAGCACCCGGTTCTTTATTGATGTCTGGATGATATTTTTTTGATAATTTCCGATAGGCTTTCTTGATCTCATCCTGAGATGCATTTTTAGAAACGCCTAAACGGTCGTAAAATTCAGTATTGTTCATGATATAAGATACAAAGGGCGTTAAGCGGACACAGCCAAAATAGGAGTTTTGACGAAGAATCCAGAGATTCTAGGAAAAACTATCTTTTTGGCACAGTCCGTAGCCCGTGTTCAGTTACGAACACTCTTTGTTCCTTTCTATTAGTGTTGCGAAACGAACCGAGAATTCCCAATCCAGTTCCTTTTTTATCCAAAAACAGAGGTTGGGTTGCAACCTCTGTCGCTTCAGGTTGTACTAGTTAATCCATTTAAAATTGAATCATTCTTTCATTTTTTATGTTTTAACTGATACTTCTTTTTTACTTCATTATAACTAGCAACCGCAACCGTAATAATATCTTCAACACTACAATTCTCAGCCCTCACTTGTCGTGTTATAGAATTGTCGTCATCACCTGAGTTTTCATCAATACCTTCTAAAGATGCTGGCAAGAAAGTATCTGTATAAAATTTCACTATTGTAACTTCATCAGTTTTATTGTAATGAAGTTCTAAAAATTTATTACCGATTATCTTACCTAAATAATATAAAGCAGTCTGTTCTTTATTTGGCTCGGTATGAATTTCTAATCCTTGTTTCTCAAGTTGGATAATTAGTTCATCAACTTTCATTAAATCCTCCTCGTAGTTTACTTCTCAGTAAATTCACCGTCTACGACATCGTCGCCTTTGTTGTCGCCTGTATTTGCTTGGCTTGCTCCTTCCGCTCCTGCTTGAGCTTGTTGGGCTGCAGCCGCTTGTTCGTAAAGTTTCACAGCGAGGGCTTGAGCTTTTTCATTGAGGGCTTCAAGTTTTGCTTTCATATCGTCCAAGTTGTCGTCTTCTTGGGCTTTTTTCAATTCATCAAGAGCAGCTTGAGCGGCATCACGTTCTGCATCAAAGCCTTTGCCTTCTGTTTCTTTGATTGTTTTTTCAGTTGCAAAGATAGCTTGATCCACTTCGTTACGAAGATCCACTTCTTCTTTACGTTTCTTATCTGCTTCAGCGTTGGCTTCAGCGTCTTTCATCATACGGTCAATTTCTTCATCTGTCAAACCTGAGTTAGATTGGATGACGATATGTTGTTCTTTTTGAGTTCCAAGGTCTTTAGCCTTAACTGATACGATACCGTTTTTGTCGATATCAAAGGTTACTTCGATTTGTGGAATTCCACGAGGAGCAGCAGGAATGTCTGTCAATTGGAAACGTCCAAGTGTCTTGTTGTCTGCTGCCATTGGGCGTTCACCTTGAAGAACATGGATGTCAACGGCTGGTTGATTGTCTGCTGCTGTAGAGAAGACTTGTGATTTAGAAGTTGGGATAGTCGTGTTGCGGTCGATGAGTTTTGTAAATACTCCACCCATAGTTTCGATACCAAGTGACAATGGTGTAACATCAAGAAGGACAACGTCTTTGACATCACCAGTGATGACACCACCTTGGATTGCAGCACCCATAGCAACTACTTCGTCAGGGTTTACTGATTTGTTTGGCTCTTTACCAGTTTCAGCTTTTACAGCTTCTACAACAGCTGGGATACGGGTTGAACCACCAACAAGGATGACTTCGTCAATCTCTGACAAGCTAAGACCAGCGTCAGACAATGCACGACGAACAGGTTCTTTTGTGCGATCTACAAGGTCACGGGTCAAATCGTCAAATTTGGCACGAGTTAAAGTCATTTCTAAGTGGAGAGGTCCAGCTTCACCAGCTGTGATGAATGGCAAGCTGATTTGAGTAGAAGTCACACCAGAAAGATCTTTTTTCGCTTTTTCAGCCGCATCTTTCAAACGTTGCACAGCCATCTTGTCAGTTGACAAGTCAATACCATTTTCTTTTTTGAATTCTGCTACCATATAGTCGATAATCTTTTGGTCAAAGTCGTCACCACCGAGTTTGTTATCTCCAGCTGTTGCCAAAACATCAAAGACACCATCACCGAGTTCAAGGATAGATACGTCAAATGTACCACCACCAAGGTCAAATACCAAGATTTTTTCTTCTTTATCTGTCTTATCAAGACCGTAAGCAAGGGCTGCAGCAGTTGGTTCGTTGACAATCCGTTCTACTTCAAGACCAGCGATTTTACCAGCATCCTTTGTAGCTTGACGTTGTGCGTCATTGAAGTAAGCAGGAACCGTGATAACTGCTTTGGTTACTTTTTCACCAAGATAATCTTCAGCATAGCCTTTCAAGTATTGAAGAATCATCGCTGAGATTTCTTGCGGTGTGTATTCTTTACCGTTAGCAGAAACTTTTTCAGATGAACCCATTTTTGATTTAATGGAGATAATCGTGTCAGGGTTTGTCACTGCTTGACGTTTTGCAGCGTCACCAACGATGATTTCACCGTTTTTGAAGGACACAACAGATGGTGTTGTACGGTTACCTTCTGGGTTTGCAATAATTTTACTTTCAGTTCCTTCAAGAACTGCAACTGCTGAGTTTGTTGTACCTAAGTCAATACCAATAATTTTGCTCATTATTTTTTCCTCTTTTTTTATTTTTTTACGTTCATAGTTTACCGTCGTTTCGGACGAGATTTTTTATTCTGCTACCACTACCATAGCTGGTCTTAGGAGACGTTCATGGAGTTTGTAGCCTTTTTGGAAAACTTGCGCGATGCTTCCAGCTGGGTGATTATCATCTGCCGGCACCGTCTGGATAGCCATGTGAACATTGTGGTCAAATTCACCATCTGTTGCTACTTCCTCAATGCCTTCATCTTTCAGGGCGGCTATCAAACTTTCCTGTACCATTTCCAGTCCTTTTCGGACATCATCAGTCAATCCCTCAACAGCCAAGGCACGTTCTAAGTTATCCAACGAAGGAAGGATTGCTTTTCCTAAGTCTTGACTGCGATATTTTTGCAATTGCTGACGCTCTTCATTTGCTCGGCGCTGAATATTTTGCATTTCAGCAGCTGCACGAAGATATTTGTTTTCAAATTCGTCTGCGCGCTCATTTGCCAAGTCCAATTCGGACTTCTCAGGAGTTACCTCTGCTGTCGTCTCCTCAGAAGTTTCTTCTACTGAAACTTCCTCTTCTTTTACTTCTTCTTGTTTGTTCTCTGCCACTAGGCACCTCCTTTTAGGAATTATCATAATCATAATTAGTGAACTTCATAATGGTTACTGCTTAAGTACCGATAGAAGTCCGTCAGTTTCATCGTCAAGACACGATTAACAACATTGAGCTGACTGACAACACGCTGGTAATCCAGATTGACTGGACCAACAATTGCCAACACCCCAAATCCTCGATAAGGAATGAGGAATTTGCTAGAGATGAGCGTTAAATTCGCTAAACTGCTTTCTCTGCTGTCCGCCACGCGCACCGCCTGCATTTGATCTTCAGCTAAACTATCTCGAATTTCAAAAGCCACTTTTTGCGGTTGATCAAAGAACTGATAACTCTTTAAATCTGAGAAATGTAATAACTTTACCTTACCAGATACAATGATATTTTCTTTGAAAATATCACTAAAGATATGCTCGAAAAGATCCATAACATTATCGGTCGTTGTAAAATAACGCTGGATAATCTGTGGAATCTCTGTCCGAATCTTATAGTGAATATCAAGAACTGTTTGTCCTAAGAAACGCTCCTGAATCAATTCTTTCAGCTGAATCAAATCACCTCGCAAGAAATTACGCGGAATCATGAACTGGCTGGTGATCGTATTGGACTCATCCAAGGTGAAAACCGCCAAAGCTGTATGCTGGCTGAGGATCACAATGTCAAAAGCAGTCAAGCGCTGTTGGCTTGGTTCTACATCAAGTGCTACCACCGTACAGCCACTTAACGTTGAAAGAACGTCCGCTGCCTGTTGAAGAATGTCCTCTAATTTGAAGAATTCACGGTCAAATGCCTTGATTACTTCATAGAGTTCATTTTCAGCAAGACGATCAAAGGAAAGGGAGTGTTTGACAAAGTATTGAAAACCTGCCACACTGGGTTTGCGTCCGCTTGATGTATGTGCTTTTTCTAAAAGACCTTGTTTTTCAAGAACAGCCATATCATTACGAATCGTTGCGCTGCTAGACTTGATTGATTCTTGCAGAGCTTTGGATCCGACTGGCTCATGGGTCTTTGTAAAGATGTCAATGATTAAGTTTAAAATCTCATTCTGACGTTCCGTTACCATGACATCACCCCTTTCAGCTTTAAGCTGGAATACGAGATTTTCTTTTTAGCACTCTAAATACCTGAGTGCTAACTTATGATTCTATTATACACGGTTCAATTTTAAAGTCAAGACAAAAACTCAAAAAATTAGCACTCTTTTTGTAAGAGTGCTAAAAATCAGTCTGAGGACCTACAAAATATCTTATAGAAGATGTTATAAATCTTAAACTTTCTTCAATGTTAAATAAAACCGCAGCAAATTCACACGAATTGCACTACTAAAAACTACTCTTGCTCACCGTCATCCAGTATTTTCTTGCCGACAGTGCAGTAAGACATATCTCCAATACAATCAACTGTGAAGCGACCATCTTCGTATTCAACGACCGTCACACTGCCATTGTCTAAACCATGCGGTCTTGTTTGGTCAATGAGATATACAAAAGTTCCAATAGTCATGCCGTGGCTAGCAATCAAAGCATTGCCACCACCAGAGGCTTCTATTTCTTTTGCAATGTCTGAAAATCCTGTCCAAATACGATTGCTCAATTTTTCCCAACTTTCAGCCCAACCAGCAGTATCCACTTCCACCAGACCTTCGGCCAACTCAGGATAACTCAATTGATGAACATGCTCTACATTAAAAACACGCGGCATCACTCCCATGAACAATTCGCCATCATAGGCTCCATCAAAACTGCCAAAACACCATTCGCGAAGTCGTTTATCTGTGCGATAAGGAATGCGTCCTGTTAAACCGAGTTCCTCTAGCAGAATCCCCATGGTTTGAATCGTCCGCCCACTATCACTAGAAAAAGCTTTTGCAAATTGAATCCCAGACTTGCGAAGTCCAATCCCTAGCTCACGAATTCCACGTTCTCCCACAGCGGTCAAAGGTGTATCAGACCAGCCTTGTGCCCGACCGATTGTATTAAACATGGTTTTCCCATGGCGAACAATGTATAATCTTGTTTTTGCCATATTTTACCTCCGTTTTTCTCACTATATTATATCATTTTTTGCAGAAAATCGTTTGAGAGATGAAAGAAAAATCAGGAGTAAGATAAAAGTCACAATTTGTAAACATCAACTTTTCTTACATTCCTGTTTTTATAATTATTTTTGTTTTTCCAGTATCTTAGCACCCACTTGGCGATAAGACATGTCTCCTAATGTTTGAATGGTAAATTTCCCATTTTCATATTCCACAACTGTTACACTACCATTTTGCACGCCAGGATTTTTGGTAATCGCTTCATCAATCAGATACGCAAAAGCACCGATTGTCATACTATGACTGACGACAAGAGCATTGCCCCCGCCAGAAGCTTCTACATCTTTAGCAATCGCTGTAAACCCATCCAGAATCCGACTGCTCAATTGTTCCCAAGGTTCAGCCCAACCAGCTGTATCGACTTCAACCAAGCCATTCGCCAACTCAGGTAGACTCAGCTCCTTATAGTCATCTGTATTAAGAACTCGTGGAATCACGCCATAAAAAAGCTCACCACCATAGGCTCCATCAAAACTTCCGAAACACCACTCACGAATCCGTTTGTCAAAAGTATAAGGAATGTTGCCTGTTAAGCCGAGTTCTTCAAGGACAATCCCCATGGTCTGAATCGTTCGCCCAGAGTCACTGGAAAAAGCTTTAGAAAATTTCAACCCCGACTCTCGCAGACCAATTCCTAATTCATGGATGCCACGTTCCCCTTCAGCCGTAAGTGGCGTATCACTCCATCCTTGCGCCCGACCAATTGTATTAAACATCGTTTTTCCATGACGAATAATGTATAATTTCGTTTTTGTCATTTTAATCTCCTTTTCAAAAGAAGAAGCTGGGACAAAAGTGCTCAGCTTCCTTTGCTTATATAGTCATAATTATAAGACGCAGTGGCTGAGTGGACTCTAATACGTTGATAAATCAACTTTTACAGCCCTACTCAACCGTGCGGAGGTGGGACGATGAAATCAAGTTTCTACGAAACTACTGATTTCTGTCCCACTCTCATTTTAATTTTTAAAACTATGAATTGGTGCTGGAATTTGTCCACCACGCGCGATAAAATCAACAGATGACGCCTGATTAACTTTCATGACCGGAGCCGTTCCTAAAAGACCACCAAATTCAATCATGTCCCCTTCTTTTCCTTTAGGAATAATCCGCACCGCTGTCGTTTTCTGATTGATAACGCCAATTGCCGCTTCATCGGCAATCATAGCTGCAATGGTTTCAGCAGGTGTTGCCGCAGGAATCGCAATCATATCCAAGCCTACTGAGCAGATAGCAGTCATGGCTTCTAATTTTTCTAGATTGAGAGATCCATTTTGAACTGCTGCAATCATCCCCTCGTCTTCTGAAACTGGAATGAAAGCACCAGACAAACCGCCGACTTGATTGCAAGCCATTACGCCACCTTTTTTGACTTGGTCATTAAGCAAAGCCAAAGCTGCCGTCGTTCCATGCGTACCGACCGTTTCCAATCCCATTTCTTCCAAAACACGAGCGACAGAATCCCCAACAGCTGGCGTTGGTGCCAAACTTAAATCAACAATTCCAAATTTCACACCTAGGCGCTCTGAAGCCATTTGACCGACCAATTGACCGATACGAGTGATTTTAAAGGCTGTTTTCTTAACCGTTTCTGCCACCACATCAAAGCTCTCACCACGGACTTTTTCCAGCGCACGCTTGACAACACCAGGACCAGAAACCCCAACATTGATGACTACATCCGCTTCACCGACACCGTGAAAAGCTCCTGCCATGAAAGGATTGTCCTCGACAGCATTCGCAAAAACAACTAATTTCGCAGCTCCCATATCAGAAAGTTCAGCCGTTTCCTTGATGACACGTCCCATGTCTGCCACCGCCGTCATGTTAATGCCTGACTTGGTGGAACCAATATTGACAGAGGAGCAAACCTTATCAGTCTCCGCTAAAGCTCGCGGAATGGAACGGATAAGGATTTCATCTCCTTTTTGATAACCCTTTTGCACCAGAGCAGAAAAACCACCGATAAAGTCAACACCGATTTCTTTTGCTGCTCGATCCAGCGCCTTTGCCAGTGGCACATAATCCTCACTATCGGTCGCTGCCCCAATTAGGGAAATAGGCGTGACAGAAACTCGCTTGTTGACAATGGGAATCCCTAGCTCCGCAGCAATTTCATCTCCGACAGCTACCAAATCTCTAGCTTTACTGGTAATCTTCTGATAGATTTTTCCCGCCGCTCGCTCAATATCCGTATCAATACAGTCGAGAAGTGAAATGCCCATAGTGATAGTCCGAATATCAAAATTCTGCTCCTCAATCATGGCAATCGTTTCAGTAACCTGCTTTATATCCATTTTTTCACCTCTGTTAGATATTGTACATGGCATCAAAAATTGCTGCACTTTGAATATTGATTTTAATATTGAGAGTTTTGCCAAAGGCTTCAAACTCCTCGCGCAAAACAGTGAAATCTTTCTTTTCATCACTAGAAACGACTGCCATCATCGTGAAAAATTCATCTAAAACCGTTTGTGAAATATCATCAATATTCAAACCAAGCTCTGCAATCTTGCTAGACACTCCTGCCACAATCCCCGTTCTATCCTTGCCAACAACCGTAATAATCGCTTTCATTCTTTGCTCCAATCAACATACTTTTTCCTATTGTAGCATAAGTAAAGGAAATTTGCATAAACTGAAAGAGAAAAATCCGACTTTTAATCCTCAAGCCTTGCTTAATCGTTATCAATTGATTGTCGATTCTTTCCAATGAACACGACAATCCAGCACTTGCTGCTTTTCTTCCTGATGACGACCTTCAATCTGATCAATCAGAATTTTCGTTGCTTGCTGCCCTTCTTCAAAAGCTGGTTGGACAATTGTCGTGATGCTTGGTGAAGATAAGCTCGTCCATTCTGTATTATCAAAACCAATCAAGCCCACATTTGGTATATCAAAATCCAAGTCTTTCATAACGGTAAACACTAGTGGCAAAGCCCAGCAATTTGGTGCAAAAACTAAGGTTTTCTCTCCTGAATTGACTTCCTTTTGCAAAAATTCTTTCATTTTACCTAAGTCAGTGTGCTCATCCTCAATAATCAAACTTGTATATTCTAAGTTGGAATCTGCCAAAGCATCCATAAAGCCACTAGCTCGTTCAATCCGTGTACTCAATCGGCTAATATCTGCTGTGATGAGAATATATTTTTCATAACCTTTTGCAACACAAGCCTGTGTCACATCATAGACTGCATCGTAATTATTCGTTTTGACCCAACTTGTCCGATGTTCATACAATTGACTATCAAAAAAGACCATTCGTTTCTTTTTTTCCTCAATAATGCGAGAATATTTTCTAAAGTTTGAAGTCGGCTGAATAATGAAACCATCCACTCCTAACAAAAGCATACTTTCGATATATTTGTCTTCACTTTCTTGGTTGTAATTGCTATTTCCAATCATAACCTGATAACCATTTTGATGTGCAATATCCTCAATTCCTTTGACAATCTGATTTGAAAAACTATTGGTAATATCGCCAATCAAAACGCCAATCAATTTGGTTCGCTTGGAGTTGAGGCTGCGCGCTACAATGCTAGGCTTATAATTAGTCTCTTCAATAACCTTTTTGATTTTCTCTCTGGTTTCCTGAGACATTTTTTCATATTTACCATTTAAGTAAAAGGAAACAGTCGTTTTTGAGGTCTGAGCAATTTCTGCAATATCTTTTATGGTCAATTTTTTTGCCAATTTAAGGTCCCTCCTAAGCACTCATATTATAACATATTTTATCACAAAACGATGGCTTCAAATCCCATAAAATCAGACTTTTCTAACTTTTTAGTCTGATTTTTGTACAAGTTTTTTTGTCATAGATAACACATTTTCCTCTCATTTTAATACCATTGACCACACATAATTTTTCTCCTTTGTAAATATCATCATTTAACACTAAGATCAGTTTATTTGTGCAGTCATTTTCTATTTCAAGTGCAAGTGCATTAGGAAGCCGGCGCCCATCTGTTTGATAAACTGTATGATATTTTACAGCAAATGATTGATCCATAATCAGAGTGGCATCAATGATTCGATCTGAAAATTTCTGTATTTTGACCAATTTATGACTTTCTTCCAGTTCATTGTATTTCTTAGAAATGAACGTTTTTTCTAACACCAGCGGAATCTCGCTCCAAATCTTAAGGTCATTGACTTGACTTGGACTGTAGATAACTTGACTATCTAGTATAAATTGAGTTCGTAACTTATGATCTCCGGCACATCTAATGTCATCCACTACAAACCAAACACCTTCTTCCAACATGATGATTTTCCGAGTATGCAAGTAAGAAGATGGATTTGAAGCCAGATAACTGCCTTCCACATAATGAGCATCTGAAACTCTTTGATAGTCACAAAACAAAGATTGTGGATAATTTTCATAATCCCAAGAACCAGATACTATTTCAGGCGGTGTCTCATCAAGGATACATCCGGTGTGACTCCAAGCACTTTTTAGAACAGAACGTTCTCCTATCTCTCTGTAGGTATAGCGACCAGAATCCACAAAAATTAGCTTGCCTTGATCCTGTAGGCAAAAGCTATTTTGATCACTGTGAGTATGGGCGCTGCCCATCGGTCCATTTTTGAAAAAGAAATGGCTCCGAGGTGTCTGAATACAAACCTGACCAGAATCCTTGAAAAAAGCAGTTCTTGTTCCTTGTTTTTGAGCTTTTAATGTTGCTAAACGATCAGCACCTTTTCTCCCAACCAACAGCAAACTATATGGATCTAAGTATGAATTTTTTAATGAGAGTAATTGTTCATCTTCTAAAACGAGGGCAGATAAATTCAGAATATCCCACGTATCTGTACAGTCGCTATCACCAAAAGCAATCGTCTTTCCATCCAAGCCTGTCATCATCTGAATGTAGGTAGCCATTTTTCCTAACAAAGTCGCATACTTGTGCTTCAACTCTGGTAGCAAGATACACAATTCTAACAGAGCTTTATAAACTTCTACATGATACAAAATAGACTGCTCAAACTGGGTGCCATCTTCCAAAATTTGAATTTGTACCTGTTGCTGTAATTCTTCTATTGCAAACAGATATTCTTCTTCAATATCGAGCTGTTCTGAAAAGAAATGATAGATGGCAATCATTGGAATGGTCTGCAAAATCCCCCAATTACTGAGTGTATACTTATCACGATAACACCTTCTCATAAAATGAATCTGAGTTTCAAGAGAGCGGTAAATGATTTGCAACTCCTTTTCTTCCAGCAAATCCAATTCCAGTA
Organism: Streptococcus constellatus; assembly: GCF_902167705.1. Classification (GTDB taxonomy): domain Bacteria; phylum Bacillota; class Bacilli; order Lactobacillales; family Streptococcaceae; genus Streptococcus; species Streptococcus constellatus_A. Next base: position 87,349 of record NZ_CABHMZ010000015.1, read on the forward strand.
AAAACAGCAAAATTTTCAACCAAGTAAAACAGCGAATCCCTGTATCTAAGGTTCTAGTCGTCAAAGATTGCGGAGAAAATTCCTGTACTTGCTCTATCCAATCAAAAATGAAAAACTTCAATTTTTGAATATATCGCATGTCTCCCTCGACCAAGTAACCAATAACAAAGTTCAGTAAATACTCCTGCCGATTGAGCATGTACGTCCACTCTGGATCTTCTTCAAATAGCACTTCCCAATTCATCGGCTGAATCTGATGTTTTCTCGGGCACGGCTCCATATCCCAATTTCCATCAAACAAAAAATAATGGCTAAACATTCGTTCAAGGGAGTGCTGAATGCGGCTATATTCTTCCTTTTGATAGCGAAGAATATAATGTCGATAATACTCTATATCAAAATCTTCAAAAAAAATAGTTCGTTCTTGTTTCATATTTCCTTACCTAAAAAATGGTTGATACAGTTCTGCTTCTCTAGAAATCTGCCTTTTATCCTACCCTACAAAGCAGATTAGGTTCTCTCCATTCGCTTTTTTAAGCCTGGAAGAGAACCTAATCTGTCATCTAGTTGTTGATTTATTATACAGTACGCTTTGAGGTTAGAGATTTTTATCTCCAATCCATCATGAATAAAGCAAGCAGCATTCGTGTTACTAGATTATCAATACAAACATTATATAATGCTACACCTTACCATTAATCAGAGGTTGGAAACTTCTGTCCTTGTTCCTTTGTCTTTCCCATTATGCTTTCTTTTTCCACATAAATCGTTACATTCTTAGCAATTTGCAAGGTCACCAACTCATCTTGAATGGAAATAATTTTACCATGAATTCCAGACAGTAATAGAACTTCATCACCAGCTTTTAAAGAAGCTAGATAAGTTTTTCGTTGCTCCATCTGTTCTTGAAGCATTTTTTGCTGACGGAAATGACTGATGCTTGACAGTATAATCGGAGTTCCTGCCAAAACAATCAATATTCCATAAAGTAAAGTCGTATTCATTATGCTAAAATCTTAAGCCAGCTGCCAATAATACCAATGATAACTGTCAGAATAACTAGTTTGTAGGTTGTCCATTTCTTTTCTTTGATCAAATAGTAAACCAAAAGAGTAAAGAGAGCTGGCAGAAGCGCTGGTGCTACTTTATCAAGCATACCTTGAATGCTCACGATACTTTGATTTGTACCTGCTTTTACTTTTCCAGCGGCAAATGTAATAGGCACTGTCATCTTAACAGAAGTAGCTGCTAGACCTGCAATAACCGTCACGCCAATGATATTAGCAATCCGCGAAATAGTCGCCATTTGCTCACTTAGTTTGTCAATGACAGTTGTTCCCAACTTATAGCCATACAAACCAGTAGATAATTTAATCCCTGTCAAAATGGTATTCATAGCCAAGAAAAACAAGATTGGACCAATAATCAAACCATCTTTCGCAAAAGAAGCTGCGATTGTGGAGAAGAGTGGTGCCAAGCAGAATTGTGAAAGTGAATCTCCAATCCCGGCCAAAGGTCCCATCAATGCCATTTTAATGTTACGTGTTTCTTCTGTGGGACGATCATTTTCTAACATGACTAAGTGTAAACTCGTAATAAAGGGTAGAAAGTGAGGATTCGTATTGTAAAATTCACAATTTTCTTCTAATGCTTTGTAAAGACCTTCTTGATTATCACCATAGTGTTTTTTCAAAGCAGGATACATAACATTTGCATACCCTAGCCCTTGATAATTGCTGTAGTTAAAGCCATTTTGTAAAAAGAATGCCCGCAAAGATGTTTTGAGATAATCATTCTTGTTTAATTTAGATCCAGTCATCGTGTGCTTCCTCCTCTACCACATGATCTGCTGTTTTTGGTTTGTTGTAAAATTCGATTAAAGCAAAGATTGTACCTACAATAGCAATACCGATTGTCGGAATTTTTAGATAAGCCGCACAAACATAACCTAGTAATACAAACGGGATCAATTCTTTCTTAGCCATGACAGATAAGATCATTGCAAACCCAATAGCCGGAAGCATTTTACCAGCAACCGTTAAACCAGAAAGTAATACTGGCGGAATGTAGCCTACTAATTTCAGCAAAGTATCCATTGACAGAGCACCCAAGCATCCCAAAGCAAAGCCAATCACAGCAAACAACCAAATCGTCGCATTCAACGTAATTTTGAATTTCTTCATATCACGATTTTTCAAATGCTTCATAGCTGTTTCTGGCGCACCTGCACGTACCGTATATGCAAAAGTTTGTACAAATTGAATTGCAACGGCAATTGGAGTAGATAGAGCAAGTGCTGCTTCTGGCGTAACTTTTCCTGCACTTGTAATCGCCATCAACGTTCCAAAAATACCAGGTCCGATTGGATTTGGCGGAACCGTTCCTCCAGCACCAACACCAAATCCCATATAAGCCAATTCACCAATCGCTCCCATTGTTAAAGCAGTTGGCAGGTCTCCTAAAATAATCCCTACGCCAAATGACAAAACAATACATCTGTTCGTATAAATCCCTAACAGCATTCCACTAAAACAGAACGCTGTCCATAAACCAATTAAAATCGCTTGAAATAAATTAATTGACATCATGAATCTCCTTTTTTTAAATATAATCCAATATATTTACTTCTACAGCTCCATCATTACCGCTTGGAGTTGTTTTTGTATTAAAAGTTACCTGATAAGACTGACTCAGTTCCTTAATCGCTGCCTTATCCTCTTCTCCAAGGAAAATAGAACGTGTAACCTGTTCTTTTCCTTCTGCATTATGAATATTTCCAATATTGATTTCCTTAATTGGAACACCACCTTTTACCAAAGTTAGTGCATCTTTCATATCTTTCAAAACAATAAATATCGTTTGAGCAGGATTTGCTTTGTGAATAATATCAATAACTTTTTGCAACGAGAAGAAGCGCATGGCAATAGAATCTGGTACAACCGCCTTCATCAATGTTTGTTGAATCTTATCAGTACTCACTTCGTCATTTGCCACGATAACTGTATTGCAGCCTAGATATTTCACCCATAACTGTCCTTGACCATGAATCAATCGTTCATCCACACGGGTCATAATAATATTTGGTGTTGTCATCTCTCTCCTCCTACCAATATAAATTCCAATCTTTATAGAAACGTATTAGAGCTTCCAAGTAATAATAATCGCCCCATATATTGCCTTCATCTACTCCTTTGCCAGAATGCCATGAGTACACTCCATGAAGAAGCGTCGTTCCTCCAGGCTTGTACTGATCACTAGCATAATCTTCTATCAGAGAGCGAAGCATAGCGTGCATCGCATGTTTGTAAATGTCTTTATCTTTATCTACTTCCGGCAAGTATTTCAGCATTTCATGAATCCCACAGACCGCAATAGCTGTCGCAGAAGAATCACGAGACTGTTCACTACCATCACTAAAGATTAAATCCCAATAGGAAACATGATCTTTTGGCAGGCGATTCAAGAAATAATTCGTTACACCTTTGAATAAATCAAAACAAGATTCATCTTTCAAATGGCGATAAGTCAATGGAATACCATACACACCCCAAGATTGTCCTCTTGCCCAGCAAGAATCATCGCTATAACCTTGTCTTGTTACACCTTTTAGAGGGTGACCTGTTTCAGGATCGAAGTAAAATGTGTGAAAAGATGAGGCATCATCACGAATGACATTATTGACAGAGGCATAAAAATGTTTTTCTGCAATCTCATAATATTTTTGCTCACCTGTTTCTTGATACGCAAAGAATAGCAACTGAATATTGAGCAAACAATCGATAATCAAACGATAATGTTCTTTCTTACCTAACTCACCCCAAGCCTGAATAAACCCTCCTTTTTCTTGATAGCGTTCAATCAGCTTATCTGCTGCTTTTAAGGCAGCCTCTTTAGCATTTTGGTCACCGTCCAACTTATATTCACTCATGCACGATGGAGTATAAAGAAAGCCTAAGTCATGGTGATCTAGTTCTACTCTTTTATTGACCCGTTCCAAGAAAGACAAGACATTTTTATGAGCTATTTCTTTAAATTTTTCATCATGACTGTATTCATAAGCCAGCCACAGTTCTCCCGTCCAAAAACCATTGGTCCATTCTGTATTATCCATAATTGGATAAACATTATCAAAGGTTGCGGGAGTCGGGAAGTCTTCCTTAAAATAATCAAGATTAATCTCTAACTGCCGAATGACTTTCTCAATTGCCTGTTCTACTTCATTTTTTGTCAAAAGCGGAACTTCTAAAAATCGTTCAGGAGTGTTAATTTCTTCAATCGTAACTTTTTTAATCATTCCTTTTACCTTTTTAAATTCCTGACTCAAAATCTTCTTCTATTACTTCTGAATCATCTGAAAACAACTCTCTGCCATTGACAACACCGCCATGTGCTGCTGCAACTGCTTTTTTAGCAACTTCATCAAATGAAAGTGTCATTCTCGCAAAAACGGTTTCCAGCAACATAGCTAAATTCAAGCCTGACAAAACATTCATTTGCAAATCTGGTCTATTTCCCATTATCGTGGATGCCACCTTAAACGGCGTTCCACCTAATAAATCACACAAGACTAAGACCTCTTCGTCGCTTGTAATAGCAGCTAGAATTTTTTCTTTTAGTTCGTTTGCGGACATGCCTTCCACAAAATCAATAGCATCTACTTTCTCTTGCTCGCCCGCAATCAATTTCAAAGAACTATGAATCCCTGTAGCGAAATTTCCGTGTCCTATAACTATGATTTTCATACATTCTCCTCTCTTTTAAGTTTACCGGTTTACTTACATTTCCCATTGTAGCCTATTGTTTTTTACTTGTCAATACTTTTTTTAAAAAAATATTAGCGCTTACATCTCTTTTGAAATCTATATTTCTTTTTAACATTTAGTAGATTATCTTCAAAAATCCGAAAAGCAGATTTTTACAAAGGTTCCACCACTAAATATCAAAAAACATTTTTTATCGTTGACAAAACCGGTTTACTAGAATATAATCTTGTTAGAATGAAATCTTATTAAACTGAAAGGAAATAAAATATGACAGAAAAAATTTTCTCCATAGAACAATTTTCTCTAAAGGGAAAAATCGCCCTTATCACTGGAGCTTCCTACGGAATAGGCTTTGCCATTGCCAAAGCCTACGCTGAAGCAGGAGCCACTATTGTTTTTAATGACATCAACCAAGAATTAGTTGACCGAGGTTTAACTGCTTATCATGAAGCAGGAATCTCAGCACATGGTTATGTTTGCGATGTTACTGATGAAGCTGGTATCCAAGCAATGGTTGAGCAAGTTGAGCGAGAAGTTGGCATTATTGATATTTTGGTCAACAATGCAGGCATCATTCGAAGAGTTCCTATGTGCGAAATGAGTGCAGCTGATTTTCGCAAGGTGATTGATATTGACTTAAACGCACCGTTTATTGTTTCCAAAGCCGTCATTCCTTCGATGATTAAAAAAGGACACGGAAAAATCATCAACATTTGCTCCATGATGAGCGAGCTCGGTCGCGAAACAGTTAGTGCTTACGCCGCTGCTAAAGGTGGACTCAAAATGCTAACGCGTAACATCGCTTCAGAATACGGCAGTGCTAATATTCAGTGTAATGGTATTGGTCCTGGCTATATCGCCACTCCTCAAACAGCACCATTACGCGAATTACAAGAAGATGGCTCACGCCATCCATTTGACCAATTTATCATCTCTAAAACACCTGCGGCACGCTGGGGAAATCCAGAAGACCTCATGGGACCAGCTGTTTTTCTCGCTAGTGATGCTAGCGACTTTGTCAATGGACATATTCTCTACGTTGACGGTGGTATCCTAGCTTATATCGGAAAACAACCAGAATAGAAAGAAGGACTAAAAATGAAAATTGCTTTAATTAACGAAAATAGTCAAGCTGCTAAAAACCACATTATTTATGATGCCTTAAAAGAAACAACTGACAAAAAAGGATATGAACTATACAACTACGGTATGTATGGAAAAGAAGGCGAAAGCCAATTAACTTATGTTCAAAATGGTTTACTAGCAGCCATTCTCTTAAATACAAAAGCTACTGACTTTGTCATCACCGGTTGCGGTACTGGTGAAGGAGCGATGGTTGCTTTAAATAGTTTTCCTGGTGTGGTCTGTGGCTTGGCTGTCGAACCAACAGACGCCTACCTCTTCTCTCAAATAAATGGTGGCAATGCTCTTTCAATCCCTTATGCAAAAGGCTTTGGCTGGGGTGCAGAATTAAATCTAAAATTGATATTTGAACGACTTTTTGCTGAAGAAGTTGGTGGTGGCTATCCAAAGGAAAGAGCAATTCCTGAACAACGAAATGCTCGTATTTTAAACGAGGTTAAAAAGATTACCCATAACGACCTGCTAAGCGTTCTAAAAAACATCGACCAAGATTTCTTGAGAGAAACAATTGCAGGAGAACATTTCCAAGAATACTTCTTTGCGAACTGCCAAGATAATGAAATCGCAGCTTACTTAAAAGGACTTCTTGATGTATAAATCCATTTTGCAACCCGAAAGGAATTGACACATGACGAAATTATTGCTATTTGGTGAGCCGCTGATTCGAATTACGCCTGTAGACGTTTCTTCTCTTGGTGACCAAGTGGTCAGCACAACTTATTTTGGCGGATCGGAAGTCAATATCGCCTGTAATTTACAGGCCTTAGGAATTTGCACAAAACTTTTTACAGGATTGCCAGATAATGAAATTGGTAATCGATTCCTAACGTTTTTGAAACAGCATGACATCGACACTAGCACTATTTTCCGACTTGGTGACCGACTTGGGGTTTATTATCTGGAAAATGGATTTGGTTGCCGCCAAAGTGAAGTTTTTTACGACCGCAAGCATACCAGTATCAGTCAGATTCGTCCTGAAATGCTGGATATGGACAACTTGTTTAAAGGAATCAGCCATTTTCATTTTAGTGGTATCACAGTTGCCATTGATGCGCAAGTCCGTGAAGTGCTACTATGTCTTTTGCAAGAAGCAAAGCAAAGGAACATCGCCATTTCTATGGATCTCAACTTGCGCACTAAAATGATTTCTGTCTTAGAAGCCAAATATGAATTTTCAAAATTCGCTCGCTATGCCGACTATTGCTTTGGAATCGATCCAATTATGGCAGATGAAACAGATCTTGACATGTTTCCAAGAGAAACAGCAAGTTTGGCGGAGATTGAAAATCGCATGCGTCATTTAAAAGAAATCTATTCCTTTAAAGCCATTTTTCATACGTTCCGCTCCACTGATGCACAAGATAAAAATGTCTATCAGGCTTATGCGCTCAGTGATACATTTGAGCAATCTGTCCAGCTAAAAACTGCTGTCTATCAACGTGTTGGAAGCGGAGATGCTTTTGTTTCTGGCGCACTCTATCAATTACTCATGCAAGCTTCTTTAAAAGATACACTTGACTTTGCTGTTGCTAGTGCGACTATGAAGTGTACTCTTGCTGGCGACAGTATGAGCAAATCTGCTACAGCCATTGAAAAATTGCTAACAACCACCAAAGATATTATTCGTTAGGAGAATAGCATGACTAAATCAGATATCATTATTGAATTAAAAACACAAAAAATTGTCGTTGTTGTTCGTGGAAAGACAAAAGAAGAAGGCCTCAAAGCATCTATCGCCTGTATCAAAGGTGGTATCAAAGCTATTGAAGTTGCTTATACCAATCAATACGCTGGCGAAATTATAAAAGAGCTAAACCACCTATATCAAGATGATGCCAGTGTTTGTATCGGAGCTGGAACTGTACTGGATGCTGTAACCGCAAGAGATGCAATGCTAGCAGGTGCTCATTATATTGTTTCTCCTTCTTTCAACTCTGAAACTGCAAGAATCTGTAATCTCTATGGCATTCCTTATATTCCGGGTTGTATGACCTTAACAGAAATCACCACAGCACTGGAAGCTGGCAGTGAAATCATCAAACTCTTTCCAGGAAGTGCTCTAAGTCCAAAATATATCTCTTCCGTTAAAGCACCAATTCCTCAAGTAGCTATCATGGTGACAGGTGGCGTCAATTTGGATAATGTTTCAGATTGGTTTTCTGCTGGTGCGGACGCCATTGGTATTGGTGGAGAATTTAACAAACTTGCCAGCCAAGGTAATTACGAAGCAATTACAACAATTGCTAAACAATATACCGCACTGAAGTAAAAAATCTAGTCCTTTTCTTATGATAAATTGTAAAATATAGTTCAACAAAAAATCTCATAGCGTTTCATTGGTGTAAACTGTAAGTAACCACACAAACAGAACCCGAGGAAAAACTATGAGCTACTCCCAT
>NZ_CABHMZ010000016.1 GCF_902167705.1 Streptococcus constellatus
CCACGAAAATGTTTAGCTTACAGAACTGCTTATGAAGCTCTAGTGGATGAGTTAGAGTAAATGTTGCACTTATTCTTGCAATTTATCTGTTAAAAAAGTGTTGGAAGATCCTGAACGCCATGTGGCCTCTTTTGGTCGAAACAAGACACGAAATGCTAATCAAAACTTCTTAACACGTTGTATCAATCAAGAGATTGTCGTGACGCAACGAATTCAGCATGTTGGTATGTGGCATATGTTTAAAATTGGTCGTATTCCTGGTACAAATTTTATCATCAATACGGAATTTGTAAAAAGTATTGGTGGGTGGCGAAATGGCGCCCTGACAGAGGATACTGATATTTCTTTTAAAATTATGCAAAGTGGGAAATTGATTGCTTTGGCTTATAATTCTGAAGCTTTCCAACAAGAACCAGAGACAGTTAAAAGCTATTATATGCAGCGGAAACGTTGGGCTAAAGGAAATTATGAAGTTGTTATTTCAAATTTCAAGCATTTGTTTGACAAGAGCAATTGGCGCGTGAAATTAGAGGTAGCCTACTATTCTTGTGTCTTCTTCTGGTTTAATGCAGCGATTATTTTATCGGATATTGTCCTTTTGTCAAATGTGATTGCTATTATTGTTCATCTATTTGTCCCAAGTGTTCATATTCCTTTTACATTTGATTCAAGTAATATTTACATTGCGCAATTGATGTTGTTTAATTGGCTTTTGATGATTATGCTGTATCTCTTACAAATCAATATCTCTCTTGCTTCCCAATTTGGTCAAGCAACTTCTAAGCAGATTTGGTTAGCATTGGCATCTTATTTTACTTACTCGCAGTTATTTATTATTGTTTCAATTGATGCTGTAACTTCTGTTACATTGGACAAACTCTTCCACCGTGATGGAACCAAATGGGTTAAAACAAAGCGATTTGCAGGATAGGAGGAAACGTGAAAAGAACAAATTTAAGATATGTTTGGCTAGTTGGTATTTTATTGACATTAACTGCGATTTTTACTTATGTCAGAATAAATAGTACAGGTCATTTAAAAAGTCAGATTTCTCAACAATGGTTAAAAGGTTATGTTGTTCGACAAAAAGATCAAGCTTATGTAAAAACAACCAACAATAAGAAAAAAGATGTTGTCTTGTCTGAATCACAAGGCTATGGAATGGTGATTGCTGTTGAAGCTGCAAAACAAAGGAATGCTAGCCTGAAAGATTTTGAACGTTTGTACAATTATTATTTGGCACATCGTATGAAAAATACGCAGCTGATGTCATGGCGGCAAACGGTTAAGAATGGCATCGTTAAAGCTGAAACAATAATGCAACTGATGGCGATCTTTATATTGCATATGCTTTGATTCAAGCAGCTAAACTATGGCCACAAAAGGCTGCCGTTTATAATGCGCAGGCCAAGGCAATTTTGAAGGATATTTTGACTTATAATTATAACAGTACAACAGGAGTGCTGACGGTTGGAAATTGGGCAACTTCAGACTCAAAATACTATCGTTTAATGCGAACATCAGATGTTCTTCCAGCTCAATTCCAAGCTTTTTACAAGTTGACAGGTAATAGGCAATGGTTAAATATCAGATCAAACATGCTATCTAAATTGGAAATGATGAGTGCTAAAACAAAAACAGGTCTACTTCCAGATTTTCTTTGGGTGGAGGCAAATACGGTTCGTGCAGTTGAGAAAAAGTCGGTCGCTTCTAAATATGACGGTGATTATTATTACAACGCTTGTCGTTTACCTTATAATTTAGCGCAAAGTCAGGATAAACAAAGTCAAAAGATTTTAGATAAAATGATGAATTTCTTTATGAAACAAGAGATTCTTTATGCAGGCTATACTTTGAAAGGAAAAGCGCTAAATAATTATCAATCTGCCAGCTTTGGTGCTCCAATTTTTTATGCGGCTAATCGAAATTCGGCATATCGCAAACTGGTTCAGCAGAACAAATATATCTTTATGCAAGATTTGTCAAAAGAAAATTATTATGAAGCAGCAATGATTACTCTTGTTGCGCTAGATGCTTTATAAAACAAACTTCCTCGAATATTAAATCCGAGGAAGTTTTAAGTTATAAAAGAAGATACTTATTCTTCTTTTTTCTTTAAATGGAGCAAGTAGCCACTGACAAGAATGAACATGCTAGCAATGATGAGATTGCTTTGGCTTTCTTTATTTCCAGTTTGAGGAAGTTGAGCTTTTTTAGCAGTGTTCATCATTTGAGGTTGAGGAGTGTAGCGTAGGGTTGTAGCTTGAGCTGCCTGAGGTTTTTGATTGATGATCTCAACAACCTCAGTAGAAGGCTTTTGTTCTTTCTCAAGATCTTTCAGTTGAGCTAATTGACTGCCAAAGATAGCATTGGATACCCAACGGTAGAAATGAATAGTATGCAGACGATTAGTTGGATTTCCAGCATAGATGAACATAGGTTGGTCTTTATAGCTACCGGAAATCGCAACAATTTTATTAGCTAAGTTTTCATTTCCTGGCCACCACCCAGCAATGTAGTAGTCGCTACCTGCAATTGTTGCCAAAGTCTTGAAATTGGCAGGAACCTTGGCAATCCAGTTTCCAGAATTAGAATAGAAGAGGTCATTCTTATTGTAACCACTGGTTAGCGGATCTGCATCATCAATGATAGATTTCATCAGGCCTTCATAATCACTACCACCTTTGAAATGTTCCGCATCAAAGCCACTAAGGACACCGAGTTTTTCAAGGCGTTGCATAGCAGTGCCCCCAACTATGATTGTCGGTTTCAAACCGAGAAGAGACTTGTCAAAATTATCGCTTTCTAGAACAATCACATCAGCTTCTTCAGGGGTATTGACAATATCAAATCCCAAATTCTTCAAAGCAAGAGCAGTATGAGCAGGAGTATCTACACCAGCCCAATAATATTGATGAGGCGGTGCATAAACTTTTAAGGCTTTTAAGGCTTGACCTTGAGGAACTTTATACAGTGCATCTCCATAAATTGCAAAGTTGTTCAGCAGGTTGGCAAAAGTAGGAGTATCTACGATATAGCCGTCATCTGTCAAATAAACTTTCTTACCGTCTCGGATTGCACGATTGACAGCGCGAACGGCACTTTCTGAAGTATTGGCAATGACATAATACGGTGCTTTGTGGTCAATTTCACTGGTTCGAGTAGCACGAAGAGCAGTTACTTCACCGAGTTTACCGTCAAAGAGTTTATCTTTGAAGACAGCTACAGCCTTAAAACCTCTCATATCTGGAAAATTAACCAGCAGTTCTGCATACATAGCAGCCCAAGCAGATTCGTTGGAACCCTTGTAGAGGATATGATTGGCATAGCCACGTTTGGCTTGCGCCATGTCAACAACCAAATCGCCTTTCTTATAACTGCCAGTATCTTCCTTCAATTCTTGAATGACAACCCCATTCCTCTTGAAGTATTCAATCATATTAAAGGCTTGTTGAGAGTCATTGGATTTGTCAAGTTCCATTGGAATGACATAGTAATCAGGGAAGAATTTCTTTTGTCCATGTTTGATACGACCGACTACTTTACCATCTGGTCCAACTAATTCATTTTCAGCTTTTGGATCTTCAACCTTGTTGATGCCACGGAGATAGAAGTTGAGGCGCATTTCCATGAGTTTATCAGGATCTTGGGACAGGTAAGAGATACCTCCAAGGACAGCGTGATAAGCAGCCTTATAGGATTCTTGATTGCCCTCAGGGATTTCAACGGTATGTCCTAATATTCCGTGGTACATAGCATAGACACCAGTGTAGCCAGAGAAGGAGTCATCCCAGCCATCGCCCCAGTCTAGTTTAGGAATGATGTAGTGGTCATACTTGGAATTGGCAACACCAGCACGGCCCATGTGGTGGGCATTTTCCAACATATTTTTTGACAAAAGGTCATATTCAAAGTTTGGATCGTGCGGTGGAGTCGCTGGCTCAATCAGGAAGTCCTTGACAAAGCCGTGGATGTCGTAAAGTGCAATTGGATTCCATTTGTTGATGAGTCCAGCAACAGTCCGGGTTTCTGGGTTGGCCTGATAGCTAGTATCGCGGTTTGGATCGATTCCGTTAGCTAGGGCACGGATATTGGCAACATCTCCGTCAGGATTTTCAGTAAAGTCAAAGAGGAAAATGAATTTCTTGAGGAGTTCTTTGACACTGAGTGTGACAGTCTTAGCATTGCCATTAGCATCGGTGGTTTGGAAAGAAATTTGATCTTTGGTCGCAAAAGTATTGAAGAGTCCAGTGATGATATCGATAGCAGGTTGTTCATCGGCGTGGGTATTGTTGATAAGGACTGGAAGTTTATAGTCCAGCGTGCCATTTTTCAGAGCCGCTAACATTTCAGCTGGTTTAGTGAGAGCGAGTCGATTGGTTGTATTGAGATAGTCGTCAATGCTTTTTTGATCAGAACTGATGATACTGAGTTTAACTGGACGTCCTTGAGCGCTGGTACCAATGTTTTCGATTTTAACAAGCCGATCATTTTTAGCTTCTTGTCGACTTTTTTCAATAGCAGCTAACATTTCTTCGTGAGTATGGAAGTTTTCATACGGTCGGAAAACAAGTGTTTTTCGAATCGTCAGACCGGATTTTTCGTTTGTTCCAACGAGTTCATGGTTTCCGATAAATTGCCGATAAGTTCTGCGGATATTATTTGGCGTCCGAAGACTTAAATCCTTTCCAAATAATTCATTAAATTTGAGAGAAAGTTTGAGGTCAGAGCCATTAGTTGTTTCCTCAATTGTGACAAAGGAATCTCCTGAAAAATCTCCCTTCTTCATGTTCCAAGTTTTCCATTCAGTGATTGGTTTATTATCTAATTTCCAAGTCATTTTGCCAGCAACAGCTCCCTGTTCCTGCACAGTATCAGTAATTGTAGCTTTTTCAGACATATGGACTGTACTATCAGTTAATTGGACCTTCTTTTCTTCTGTTCCAGCTGCTCGTGTTTCTGTTTTTGCAGGTGTTGCAGGCGTCTCTGTTCCGGATTCGTTTGTAGTAGAAGTTGGGCTGTCTATTGAAGGAGTGTTTTCCGATTTCTGTGCCTCTTCTTGATAGGTTGTTGTGGGAAGCTGAACTCCAGTTGATGAAGAATCTGGCGTTACAGTCGCTCTAGTTGCATTTGTTTCCGTACTTGCCTTTTCGGCAGGAACTACTGTTTCTGTCTTGTTAGTAATAGGCTTCTCCGTGCTATCTTGCGTATCTGCAGCAGCATTTCCTTACGTTAAAACTGCAACAAGAACGGCAGCTGATAAGCTGAGAACATTTGTGTACAACCGTTTCTTATATGAATTTTTCATAAGAAACCTCCTTTATTATTTGAAGTATACAAAGGTAGTATACCAGGAAATGTAAACGATTTCAAGCAAAAATATATATAAAAAATAGAAATATGTATAAAACAATAGATATGTAATGAATATGAGTGGAAACAAAAAATTATGATGAATGTAACAGAAAACGTTTACAAAAAACAGTAAAAATGATATGCTTTATATAAACCGGTTTACTAACAAAAAGAGATGTACTGAATAATCCTCTCAATGATTGAAATTTATATGTATAGGAGTTGAATATGAATTCAGAAATTAGAAATCATTTTGTATCGAAAAAGTTGCTTATTTCCATTTCATCTGTGCTTTTATCTGGAATCTTATTGGTGAATGCTTCGACGATTGTTAGAGCAGATGAAGCAACAATTAATCCATCTCAGAACTCTGGAGTAACTTCACAAGCAGATACTCAGATAGAGAAAATTACAGAAGAGACAAACCAACAGAGCATGGTAAATCAAGCTATTTATAATCTTTTGAAAAATGGAGATTTTAGTCAGTTAGAAGATAAGCAAGGTTATTGGACAGGGACAAAGGCTATTGGTTGGACAGCTTGGATAGATAACAATTACAAAGACAATACTCCTTCTAGAAAGATAGAAGTGATTGATCAAGCTGTTATGCTGTCTAGTTCGGAACCTTTTCGAGCAGTTGTGCATCAGGAGCTAACTGTTGATGCCAGCAAAAAATACAAACTCCGTTTTAAAATCAAAGCAGAAAATAAAACTGGTGCAGCTTATGTTCGTATCATTGAAGGAGAGGGGACTCAGAAGAATCTTTGGTATTCTGAAAAAATATCAGGAACAACCGATTGGAAAGTGTTGGAAAAAGATTATGTTCCCCTTTCAGCTGCTAAAAAAATTAAAATAGAGTTGTTTTATGATAAAGGAACGGGCTCAGTTTCTTTTAAAGATGTTGAATTAGTAGAAAATGGAAATAAGGTGGAAGAAAAACCGCAGGAAACAGAAAAGGGAATAGAAGATAAGATTAATCTTCCATTAGGGAAAAAATATGTTTTAAACAAAGTGGAATATAATTATTCAATAGAAAATAGTACAATAGCCTCTGTAAAAAATGGAATTATTGAACCACTAAAAGAAGGTCTGACGAATATTAAAGTTGAAAAAGACGGCAAAGTCGTAAAGACAATTCCTTTAACGGTAACGAGGTCTGCTAAAGATCAATATAGTCAACTGTTGGAAGACTGGAATGATATTATTGCAGGTAATCGCTATTTTAATCCAAAAGATCCATACATGTCTACTTTTAACAAAGAATTAGAGGACAAAGTAACAGAAAACTTGAAAACAATCTCATCCAAAGAAAATCGAACTTACTTATGGGAAAAATTAGCAAACTATGAAACTTCTTCTAACTTGACAGCAACTTATCGCAAGTTAGAAGAAATGGCAAAGCAGATCACGAATCCTCACTCTAGCTATTATCAAGATGCCAACGTTATCCGTACTGTTCGAGAGGCTATGGAATGGCTTCATAAAAATGTATACAATAGCTCTAAAAATATCGTTGGAAATTGGTGGGACTACGAGATTGGTACACCAAGAGCCATTAATAATACACTGTCTTTGATGCAGGAATATTTTTCAAATGATGAAATAAAAACGTATACTGATGTTATTGAAAAATTCGTACCAGATCCAGAATATTTCCGGAAAACAACTACGCCATTTAAAGCTTTAGGTGGTAACTTAGTAGATATGGGACGTGTAAAAATCATTGCAGGCCTGTTGCGCAAAGATAAGCAAGAAGTTGCTGCTACGATTCGTTCCATTGAGCAAGTTTTCACTTTGGTAAATAGTGGTGAAGGCTTCTATCCAGACGGCTCTTATATCGATCATACCAATGTTGCTTATACAGGAGCTTATGGCAATGTTTTAATTGATGGGCTTTCTCAATTGTTGCCGATTATTCAAAAAACTTCAACTCCTATAGCAACAGAAAAAATGCAGACCATGTATCATTGGATTGACAAATCATTCTTGCCTTTGATCGTTCATGGAGAGCTAATGGATTTGAGTCGCGGACGCTCTATTAGTCGTGCTAATAGTGAAGACCATGTGGCAGCAGTTGAAGTACTTCGAGGCATTCATCGAATTGCAGAAATGTCAGATGAAGCAACAAAACAAAAATTGAAATCAATTATTAAGACGATTATCCAATCCGATACGTTCTATAATGTATTTAACAATTTGAAAACATATCGTGATATTAGCCTGATGGAAAATCTGTTAAATGATGCCTCTGTAGCAACAATCTCAAGAGAGAGTTACTTATCAGCTTTTAATGCAATGGATAAATTAGCTTTGTATCATGCTGAAAAAGATTTTGGCTTCGGCTTGTCTATGTTCTCCAGCCGAACCAAAAATTATGAAGGAATGAACAAGGAAAACAGAAAAGGTTGGTATACAGGAGATGGCATGTTCTATCTTTATAATGGAGATTTGAGCCATTATAGTAATCATTATTGGGCGACTGTTAATCCGTATAAATTGCCAGGAACGACCGAAACGTCTGCTCCTAGAGAAGATGATTCTGGTCAAGGCGTGCTGCCATCTGGTTTTGTAGGGACAAACAAGCTAGATGAAAAAAATGCGACAGCAGCTATGGATTTTACAAATTGGAACAAAACATTGACAGCACATAAGAGTTGGTTTATGTTAAATGGTAACATAGCTTTTCTTGGAAGTGCCATTCAAAACCGTTCAAATAATACAGTCTCAACCACCATTGAGCAGAGAAAAGAAAACCCAGAAAGTCCATACAAAGTATATGTTAATGATAAAGAAGAAGGTTTAGCGGACAAAGAAAATCCGTATAATGCGACGAAGAGTGTCTTTCTAGAGTCAAACGACAAAAATAAAAATATCGGTTATTTCTTCTTTAAAAAGACAGACATTACAATGATGAAGAGGATTCAAGAAGGGGCTTGGAAAGATATCAATGCTTCTCAATCCGATGCGAAAGTGCAGAATACCTTTATTACCATTAGTCAGACTCATAAGGGAGATGGTGATAGCTATAGTTATATGATGATTCCCAATGTAGATCGTACCACCTTTAATCAAATGGTGAAAGATTTGGAAGGCGCTCTCCTTAAAAATAATGATAAATTGCAAGCTGTTTATGATGCTCAACAACAAGTTTGGGGCATTGTGAAATATGATGATTCTGTTTCGACTATTTCAGACCGATTCCAAGTAAGAAAACGAGGATTGTACACTATTAGAAAAGAAGACAATGAATACAAAGTTTCGTACTATAATCCAGAAACAAAAAGCTCTGCTAGTAAAGACGAAGTCTTTAAAGAATTAGCAATAGCAAAACCAACCGATGAAAATTCATCAAAAAATAAGGGAAAGAAAATGAAAGAAAGTGAGACTGAGACAGCACTTCCTAAAGGAAAAAAGAAAACTCTTCCTCAAACGGGAGAAGGAGCCACTGTTTTACCCCTTTTGGGCATATTATTGGTGGGAAGTGGTTACGTTGTTCTTCGGCTGAAATAAATCTCCAAAAGCTGAAAATCAATTGATTTGATTTTCGGCTTTTTGTTTTTACTTCATTCATAGTCATGATAATAAAAAATAGAATTTTTGCATAGAATTATATGTTCGATACTCGTTTTAAATTTAGGGAACTATATAGCACTTTATCCTAATCACAACATATAGTATCTTAAAATAAGATTTTTGTAAATTTGACAATCATACTTTGTGGTTGTGTGAACAGGTATATCATTTCCTAAATTTATTTATTATATGGTATAATAAATAAGGATGATCTCTAAAAAATGATAAATATAATCTATTGACAGGAGGATAAAATGTTTAAAATAAAAAGAAGAACAAATAAGATTATCAGAGGTGCACTATTTCTGCTAGCTCTCCTTTTTAGTTTTCACATAACGGTGAAGCAAGTAATTCATGCTAAGACGATTCCAAATGTCATCACTTCAATGAAGGTGACGGATAGTGACGGAAATCCTCTCCAAGGTGACCTTAAAAAATGGCAGGATTTTAAGATTAGTGCAACTTTCTCGTTACCAAATAATACGGTAGCAGCTGGTGATACGACTACAATTGATTTCCCTAAACAGCTTGTTTATAACTCGCCTAATAAAAGTTTCAATATTGTAAGCAGTCAGGGAGATATTGTTGCAGTAGCAAATATTGATGCAACAAATAAAAAAATTGTTCTTACTTATACGGATTATGTTGAAAAACATTCGGATATTAAAGGGACATTTGATTTTCATGTTCGTTTTGATCATCGCGAGCATAAAGTCAACGGAAAAGTTGATTTAGAATTTAAAATTGATGGTAAGATAACGAATGCAGGGAAACCTGGTTTTGTTGGTGCAGGTGAAGCAGAAAAATTTGCAATTGTAAAGGGCGGATGGCCTTTGACCAATGATCCAGAGAGATTGGGCTATGATGTAGCGATAAACCGGACACAAGAAACCTTTAAAAATGCTGTTATTGAAGATGAGTTTGTGGGGAATGGTGTTATTGAAGCCGATTCTGTCAAGATTATCAAGGGATATGGCTTTATAATTCGACAACTTCCGAATGGGAATTGCAACAAGCAGAAGATGTGACAGCTAAATTGAAGGCTAATATTATAGTAAATAAGCGAAAAGCTACTGTCAAAATTGGTGGCATTGCTTCAAATGAGGGCTACTATATCAATTATAAAGTTAAATTGAATGGTGAACCGAAGATTGGGGATGCTTTTATAAATAAGGTCAAATTAACAGCTGACAATACTGTAGATAAAACTACAGAAGTTGAGACACGATATGTAAAAGCCAATGGGAAGGCTGATGGACAAAACTTCACGATTAAGGTTAAAAAAGTTGATGCTAACGGTCAGCCTCTTTCAAATGCTGAGTTTCAAGTGATTCGCAATCGTACGAAAGAAGTGGTTGGGACTATTACAACGGATGCCAATGGTATGGGAGAATTGTCACATCTTTTGAAAGATGAATACACCTTGAAAGAGAGCAAGGCACCAGATGGTTATAAAAAAAGGGATGAAAAGTTCAAGATTTCCCCTTCTGATTTTGGAACAGAACAAACTGTTTTGAGAACGATTGTCAATCAAAAAGTAGGGAACAAGAAGATAAAAATCAGCAAGCTAAATCCAAATGGTAAAATGATTTCAGGTGCCAAACTTCATGTTTACAAAGGAGAAGGAACACAGGGAGAGGTCGTTGCTTCTTGGACATCAGAGTTAGGAAAAACACATGAATTAAGTTTAGATCCTGGAATTTATACTTTTCATGAGGAAACGGCTCCTAATGGCTACAAAGCTGTCAGTGACATTGTTTTTGAGGTAACAACAGCTGGACAAGTGAATATCCTTAAAGCTAAGAATAATACGGCAACTGTCAAAAATGATAGATTAAATATTACAGATCAGTTTGATGAGGCAAGAACGAATATCTCGGTTGTGAAACATTGGGATGACAAAGATAATCAAGCTGGAAAACGTCCAAATCATATTACAGTGAATTTGCTGGCTGACGGGAAAAAGATAGAATCTCAAACGATTAAACCAAATGAAAACGGTAAATGGCGTGCAGAATTTACCAATAAACCAAAATATAAAAATGGAAAAGAAATTCATTATACCATCACTGAAGAGGTTGTTGCTTCTTATCGTGCAGAGATTAGTGGTGATGCAGCATCAGGTTTTGTATTGCAGAATTTATATGATCCATCTCAACCGCCAGCACCAAAACAAAAGATTTTACCAAGGACAGGAACGACAGTTATGGGTGCCTTGATTGTTGTAGGGTTGGTAGTTCTTAACAGGAGTATCTACTTAGCAAAACGAAAAAATAGGTAGGGTTATTTGGTTTGACGATAAATTGCAAGAATAAGTGCAACATTTACTCTAACTCATCCACTAGAGCTTCATAAGCAGTTCTGTAAGCTAAACATTTTCGTGG
>NZ_CABHMZ010000017.1 GCF_902167705.1 Streptococcus constellatus
CCACGAAAATGTTTAGCTTACAGAACTGCTTATGAAGCTCTAGTGGATGAGTTAGAGTAAATGTTGCACTTATTCTTGCAATTTATCATTTTCAAACATTCCTACTCCTAAATCTACTAAACTTTATTTCTTACCGTAGTTCCCATAATCTCCATAATTTCCATAGGAGCCATATTTTTCTAATTGTATGTCATATTTATTTAGAATAACTCCTAAGAATGGGGTACCAGTTTGTTCTAACTGTTCTTTTGCTTTTTGTACAGCTTTTCGTTTTACATTTCCAGATTCTACTACTAGCACACTAGCGTCACATTTTTGAGCAATAATAGCCGCATCAATGACCAGCCCAATCGGAGGAGTATCGATGATAATATAATCATAATGATTTCGTAAAATATCAACCATCATTCCAAAATTCTTGCTTTGAAGAAGCGCCGTCGGATTTGGAGAAATCTGCCCCGCTTCAATCACAAACAAATTTTCAATATTTGTCTCACATAAGCCGTTTGACAAGTCAGCTGCACCAGCTAGATAATCTGTTAAGCCTGTAATTTTGTCACGTGTTTTAAACACACCAGACATGACTGAATTACGGATATCCGCATCAATCAGCAAAGTATTATAACCTGAACGCGCAAAAGCAATAGCTAGATTCGTAGAAGTTGTTGACTTCCCTTCACCAGACTGTACAGAAGAAACATCGATGACCTTAATATTTTCTCCGCTAAGCTGAATATTGGTTCTTAAGGCGTTGTAATATTCTTCTGACTTTTTGAGAGCTCGCTCTTTATTTTTAGCTAATTCTAAACTTGGCATTCTTTTCTCCTATTTTAGCTTATCCATATTTGGTACAACCCCGAGAAGAGTAATTCCCAGCGCTTCTTCTACATCTTCTGGTTTTTTCACCCGATCATCTAACACTTCAACAACGAGAATCACAACTGAGATGAAAACTCCACCAGCAAGAAAACCAATCAAAGTATTGCGTCTAATGTTTGGTGAAGACGGAGCATTTGGAATTTCTGCTTCTTCTAACGTCGTTACATCTGCTACTTTTGTAACAGCTATAATTTTTTCAGCCGCAACTTGACGCAAACTATTAGCGATACGAGCTGCTTCCTTTGCATCGCCATCTGAAACAGCTATTGAGACAATACGTGTATCCGTTGGAACAGTAACTGTGATCTTCTTAGCAAGTGCACTGGGCTGCATATTTAATTTCAAGTCAGAGATTACTTTGGCTAATACATCTTGCGATAAAATAATTTCCTTATAGTCTTTTACTAAGTATGACCCAGCTTGCAAATCTTGGTTCGTCAATGTGGAATTATCACCGAGTTGCCGATTTACTACATAAATCCTTGTAGAACTAGTGTAGGTAGGTTTTATAACAAAGGTGCTATATCCTAAAGCGATAATAGCCATTACAAAAGCTGTCACAACGATGAGAAATTTTCGTCTCCATAAGGTTTTAACTAATGATAGAACATCAATTTCCACCGTCTGATTATCTTGATTTTTCATTTCTTCTCCTAAATTAATTCATCTTTTAATAATATTTCTTGATTTTCACGAAATAGCGTGTCAGCGTACGCTTTACCATATTTTTTAGAAATGATTTGGTAGGCTTCCTGCATATAAGGAGGGCGTGGGCCTAAATTATGCATATCGCTCGCTACAAAATGTACTAAATCTTGTTCCATAAAGAATTGTGCTCGTTTCTTCATGAATTTATATTTTTCGCCAAAAAGCTTGGGTTTTAGTACGCTAGAACTATTGATTTGCATGTAACAACCCATGTTGATCAAATCCTGCACTTTTTTCGTCTCATTCTCCAAGCAATGATAGCGCTCAATATGGGCTACAACTGGTGTAATTCCCAAACGCAAAACATTGTTTAAAGCACTATGGATTTCTCTGTACGGAGTTGTCATACTAAACTCAATCAGAGCATAACTCGTTCCACCCAAAGTTGGAATAATTTTTTTATCTAATTTTTCTAAAATATCGCTGGTATAGTAAATTTCGGCACCATAAAGAATGGTGAGATCGTCTGCCACTTCTTTAGCAATTTGCTGAACCTCATGAAAGTTTGCCACGATTTTTTCTTCAGGAGTTTCAAACATTCCCTTTCTACGATGAGACGTTGAAATAATCGTTCGAACTCCTTGGCGATAACTTTCCGTCAAAAGCTCTCGCGTATCTTGACGTGTCTTAGGACCATCATCTACATCAAACACAATATGCGAATGAATATCAATCAATCTTATTTACCTTCCATCACTTTCTGAATTGCCGCTTTGGCTGCATTCAAGCTATCTTGGTTCAATTCCATCATGTAAAGATTTGCATCTGGCATGGCATAAGAGGGTAGGTCTGTGCGACCTTCACCTGTAACTGCTTGAGAACTAACGGTATAGCTGCCACCAGATTCTAGCTGTGTATTGATTAGATTCATCATCGTTTCAATACTCATATTGGTTTGAACTGAATCTTGCAGTCCTGAAATGATAGCATTGTAATTTTTCAAAGCACTTGTCGAAGTTAATTTTTTAATAATAGCCGCAATGACCTTTTCTTGATTTTTACCACGGTCGTTGTCTCCACCGCTCAATGAATACCGTTCTCGCACAAAGCCTAGAGCTTGCTCAGAATTTAGATGAACATCTCCTACACCAAAATGATAATTCCCGTGCAAACTTGTAAATTCTTGGTCATTGTAAACATCAATTCCACCTAGCAAGTCCACCAATTTGAGGAAGGAGGTGAAATTAAGTCGGATGTAATAGTTGGTTTTAATGCCGTAGAGGTTTTCCAATGTGTGAATAGACGCTTCCACACCATAAATGCCAGCATGCGTCAATTTATCATTTTGATTGTTACCCCCATCAGCAATCGGTACGTAAGCATCACGCGGTGTTGTCGTTAACAACACTTTTTTCGTCTTGCGATTCACCGTCATGATGATATTCACATCCGAGCGAGATACAGACGAAACAGGACCATAGGTGTCAATGCCACTAACATAAATATTGAATACATCGTTATTTGTCGCTGGTGATTGAGCATTATCTATTTTTTTACTAATCTTGTAGGTATAGATTTTCTTAATTTTTGAAGCGTAATCTGGATATTCATTTTCGATCACACTTTCAAAGACACTATTTAACACCATTGCCTTCGCTTCGCCATTCATCAAAGACTTATAAGCAGCTAGATAAGACGAAGACTGATCAACCGTTAGATTGACTTTCTTGGTTTGCGCTAAGTTATCTGTCAATGCTTCAATATTTTTTCCGTCATTCGCTGTCGGAGCGAGGATATTTTTGACCTGACTAATATCTTTAATATCACTATTTGCTGGTACTACCACACTCATTTCATATTCAGAATAGTTGGATGTTGCATTTAGCCCGTTAGACAAATCCAGCACTTCTTTAATGGCATACATTGCACCTGAACTAACTAAAATAGCCAAAATGAGAACAATCGTTGTTGTTACACGCGCTTTATTTTTGAAAATGAAAAAGCCGGTCACCAGTGCTACGGTTGCTAGCAAGATTGACAGCAAAACATTCATGTAGCGAAATGCCAAAATATTATAGCGGAACATTGAAAAAATCAACAAGGCTGCTAATAATGCAAAAATGATTAGCAAAGCAATATTTAAGATTCGATAACCTCTCTTCTTAGAAGAGCGCAATCTTTTTTGGGTCATTTTAAACTCCTACGCAGAAATATCCATTTTATTACCCCATTATAACATAAAATAACTGAAAGTTAAACATTCTTTAAGAATTACAAAAGCTTTAAATGATAAATACGTTTTCAATGCAGTTTTTCGCTGTTACATTCTCAACAACAAAAAGCAGGAACAATCCGTCCTGCCTTGGTTCAAATTTATTCTGTTTTATCTCGATTAACTTGTTCAAAATTTTCTGTGCCGTCATTCAGTCTATCCCAAATGATCACTTTCCCAGCTTTGAGAGATTTTTGCACGTCAATGATTCGTTGGTTAGAAGAACCACGAAATTGCAGCATGAGATTTTTCTTAGCTTTGTCAAACCGTCCATCGACCAGGATGTCAATAAGACTCAGCAGCTCTAGCTTATCTGGTGTTTCCAACATCATTTCTTCCCATGTATAGCCCGTCCAAGACCAAATATCTTTGTCTGGCAACTCTTTTCGAATCCGCTTGACCAACGGAATGAGAATACCTGTATTGAGAAAAGGCTCTCCGCCAAGCAAGGTCAAACCTTGAACATAGGGCTCTGCCAGATCTTTCATGATTTGCTCTTCCAGCTCCTGCGTGTAAGGAATCCCTGCATTGAAAGACCAAGTCGCTACATTGTAACAGCCTTCGCAATGAAACATGCAGCCGCTGACATAGAGAGAATTACGCACCCCTTCCCCATCCACAAAGTTAAAGGCTTTGTAGTCAATAATGCGACCCTTGCTCAACTCTTCACTTTTCCACTCACCTGGTTTTGGTGTATTCCACGTCATCTTTCTACTCCAAATCTATCCAATAACGCTCGCGTCCTTCTCTAATATCCTCTAAGACACCTCCATTAGCTAAAATTACTGCTCGACTGGCAGGATTGTCCATATCACAAGTAATCAGAACAGGAGAAAGCGCTAGTTTTTTGGCTTCAAGTAAAGCCAAAGCTAATTGTTGTTGACCATATCCCTTTCCCTGCTCACTAGGTCGAATGCCATAGCCAATATCCCCGCCCAACTCTAAGTAAAAATCATTTAGTGCCATACGAAGCCCTAAAAAACCTAATGCACGACCATCTGAATCAAAGGAAGCAAACAAAATAGCTGGAACACGCCCTTCTTTCAAATTCAATCCTACCTCTTGATCACGATTGATTTGCAACCAATCTTCGTAATTTTCTGCACATGCCCAAGTACTTTCTACACCGCCATTCATGAGAAGCCCCTGCTCTTTGTATTCTGTGATCATTTCAAGTATCGCTTCCTTATCTGCCAATTCTGGTCTTCGTAGTTCCATAAATTGCTCCTAATTCAAATCTATCCAATAACGCTCGGTGTCCTGTCGGATGTCTTCTAATATGCCCCCGTTTTTTAAAATTACTGCTCGACTAGCAGGATTCTCCACTGAACAAGTAACTAGCACTCGATGGATATTCTTTGAAGCAGCAACAAGAAGTCCTTCTTTCAGCATGGCTGTAGCATAGCCCTTCCCCTGCATAGACGGACGAACGCTATAACCAATATGACCGCCATGTTCGCGTAAATGTTCATTCAGACGCAAGCGTAAATTTAGAAAGCCAACCGCTTGTCCTTTATCAAAACCTACAAGTTGTATAGCTGGCACCCATGTATCAGGAATATTGAGACCTATTTCTGCATCTTGATTTCCAGCAATCCAATCTTCATAAACGAAATTTTCCTTGTCCCAAAAACCACCATCGTGTGCAGTATTCGAACTTTCAAATTCCATTATAAGAGACATTACTGCATCCTTATCTTCTAAACTTGGTCGTCTTAATTCCATTTTCTTCACCCTGATAGAAAGAGAGTGAGACTAGCTTCATGCAAACCTCACTCTTTCTCCTATTTTTTCTTTGTTTTTTGTAAGAATTGCTCTCGCAAGCTCGCAACACGGTCTTTTTTGCTGATTCCACCTTTGGAATGCTTTTCATGATAGCGTGCGACTTGCGCTTTGCCCTTATCGTCTAATTGATATTTTCCCATGAAAATTCCTACTTTTCTGCATGATGACCTTCAAACTTAATCGTTGAACCATTCATATGTTTGACACGAGCCGAAATTTCTTTGTGTCGACCATTTACCATTGGACGAGCCTGAGGGTTGCCAAGATAACCACAAGTCCGCTTCACTACATCAACTGTCTTAGGATCGCTATTGCCACAGTTTGGACAAGTAAATCCGCGTTCTGTTGGTGTGAAATCCCCTTCAAAATCGCACTTGTAGCAATGGTCAATCGGAGTATTGGTTCCCAGATAGCCCACACGGTCATAAGCGTAGTCCCAAACCGATTCAAGTGCTTTCGGATTTTGCTGTAAAACAGGGTATTCACAATAGTGGATAAAGCCACCTGAAGCTCCGGCTGCTGGATAATCCTTTTCAAAGTCTAACTTTTCAAACGGTGTTGGATTTTTACGGACGTCATAGTGGAAACTATTGGTGTAGTATTCCTTATCTGTAATATCTTTCACAAGACCAAACTTTTCTGTATCCAGGCGACAGAAACGGTCGGTCAGACTTTCAGATGGTGTGGAATAAACAGAGAAGTGATAATCATATTGGTCAGACCACTCTTCTACACGGCGTTTCATTTCACGAACAATGTCTACTGTAAATTTCTTGGCTTCTGGATTATGTTCCCATTCACCACCATAAAAAACAGTCGCTACTTCATACAGACCGATATAGCCGAGAGAAACCGTCGCTCTACGATGTTTAAAGAGTTGATCCACCTTATCATATTTGCCAAGACGTTTTCCAAAAGCGCCATATTGATAAAGGATAGGAGCATTGGCTGGCGTTGCTTCTTTTGTACGTTCCACACGATAGACAAGCGCATCTTCAGCGATGTTCATCCGCTCGTTAAAGATCTCCCAGAATTTCTCCATGTTGCCTTCAGATTCAAGGGCAATTCTTGGAAGGTTGACAGTAACAACACCAAGATTCATACGACCAGAATTGACTTCTTGACCATTTTCATCTTTCCAACCTTGTAAGAAAGAACGGCAGCCCATTGGAACTTTGAAAGAACCAGTTAATTCCACGATTTTGTCGTAAGATAAGACATCTGGGTACATCCGTTTCGTAGCGCATTCCAAAGCCAGCTGTTTAATGTCGTAGTTTGGACTATCCGATTCTAAGTTCAATCCACGCTTCAATGTGAAAATCAACTTAGGGAAAATCGCTGTACGGTGCTCAGACCCAAGACCTTTAATCCGAATTTGGAGAATCGCTTTTTGAATTTCACGCTCAAAACGATTGGTCCCAAGTCCAAAACCAAGTGAAGTAAACGGCGTTTGTCCATTTGAGGTAAACAAGGTATTGATTTCATATTCCAAAGATTGCATGGCATCGTAAATGTCTTTTTTAGTCTTTGCCCATGCGTACTCTTCCTGCTTTTCAGGAAGCACCCATTCACGCGCATCTTTCAAATGTTTTTCATAATTTTTTTCAGCATAAGGCGCCAAAACTTCATCAATTCGGTCAGCAGAGCAACCACCATATTGGCTAGAAGCTACGTTTGCAATGATTTGAGAAATTTGCGCAGTCGCAGTTTGAATTGACTTCGGACTTTCCACCTCTGCATTTCCAATCTTGAAACCATTTCCCAACATCCCCTTAAAATCAATCAAGCAGCAGTTTGTCATTGGCGTATATGGACTGTAGTCCAAATCGTGATAGTGAATGTCTCCTTTTTGGTGTGCATTTGCCACATGTGGCGGCAGCATTTGCAAACCGATTGATTTCCCAACAATCCCTGCTGTCAAATCTCGTTGAGTGTTGAAAACGTCGCTATCTTTGTTTGCATTTTCATTGACAACTGCTTGATCTTTGTTGAGCAATTTGCCGATTGTGAAGTTGATATCTGTTGCTTTTGAGCGCGCAAAATCACGTTGAGTGCGGTAAGTAATATAGCTTTCTGCAATGGCATATTCATTGGCATTCAGTAATTCATGCTCAACAATGTTCTGAATTTCATAAATTTTAACGCCAGCAGGAAAACGTGCAATTACTTCTGCTACGATTTTGTTGGTAATGCCTTCAAGTTTTGCTTCTAACAACGGAGTCATCGTCGTTACTTCTTGACTGGCTTTAACAAGCGCTTTGTAAATCTTGTCTGCGTCAAAAGCCACACGACGACCGTCACGTTTTTCTACATAAATATCAGCAAATCCTTGTACTGTGTCTTCTTTTAATGCAATCATGAGCTCCTCCATTCGTATAAGACATATTATATCACTCCAACAAAAAAAATCAATATCTTGTGGTAAAAAACTTTAATTTTTATTTCAAACACAAGATATTGATTTGCTATTTCAACTGATACAGCTTGAAATGAGTGAGTTTCAAGTCTGTCTGCTGATAATTTTCCTTTAATTGTTTTTGGACATCTTGAAGAACAGGCACTTGATTATTCACTAAAATATAAGTTGGTGCAGTCTCTTTCAAACTTCTTTCCAAAGACATTTGATTTTCATCTGTTCCTTGATATAAGCTAGGCGTTAAAATCGGTACAGCAGATAAATGACCACTCGCTTGGTAAAGGGCTGCTGTTTTATCCCACGCATAGATCTTATCAGTCTTCTTTGCGTTATCTTTGATATAATTTGCAGCAGACACACGTTCATTGGCTTCACTTGCAGATAAAACGTATTGATTGACAAGCGGAAAACCAATTAAATAAACAACTGCTAAAATCGGCAAAAACGCATTTTTGGTGACATAAGCACCTAAAATAGACGAAGATTTTTGTACTCGACTATGACGTCCATTTCTTTTAAGTGCACTTCTTCCAAGCCACATACTGAGCAGAATCATGAAGAATGGCAAAGTAGGCAACAATTGATAAGCGCCTTGGTCTGGCAAAAAGAAAGTAAATAAAACCAGCATTAAAGAAGCAAAAAAACTAAACAGCTGCAGGAAGCGCTCCAAAGAATTTGTTGGCAATGAAAAACTTCTCACCCAAGTCACAACTACGCCAAGCCCAATAATGAGCCCACTATAAAGTAAACCATTATACAACAAGTGCTGCCCTGAAAAATGCAGACTTTCCAACGGATAAAGAATCTGACTAATGGCGAGACCAAAACTACCATTTAAAACTGTATAATATCCTAAAGGATAAAATACAAGCGAAAAGCCTACAAGTGTAGCTAAAAATTGATAAAGCCCACGTGCTTTTTTCTTTGCCCCAATATTATAGACTAATAAAGCAAGGAAAGCCACCAGATAAAACACGAGACTTGTCATTGGGTCCGTCATAAACATCAGCGCACCAAGAGCACCAAAACCAATAAAGCCTCTGTCACTAGCTTCTCCTGCAACATAGCGCATCAGAAAGTACAGCGCACCAAATACAAAAGGAAAAGCAAAAATACTAGAATACAAGCCACCCCAGCCTAAAGCTAACGACAAACCATAGAATAAAGAAAGAATCTTTACAGAAGTATTTCTTACAGCTGTTAATTGGTAAACAATTTTAAAAAGAAAAATTCCCGCAACGAGCAAGGCAAAGCACTGCACGACTGCAAATAAAATATTACCCATGAAGAGGCTACCCGCCCAATTAGCTAAATAATAAAGCAAGCCACTCGTTCCATAAATATTTCCATAAATAACCTGCCCTTGCGCCATTGCCCATCCTGCATATAAATTTTGAGATTGCAAATTAGTAGCAAGGTTGGTCAAAAATGGATTGGCAACACTTAAAACGCTCAATAATAAGCTCCACAAAAATAAAACGACAAAGGGCGTTGACGTAGGTTCTATAAAAACTTTTTTCTGCTCACTCTCTTCGTGAACTCTCTCTACTACTGGCTCTTGTTCAGTCATTGTGTCGTACATAAAGATTCTCCTTGATATCAGTCTTATCTAGTATATCAAAATCTCCTCTATCTGTCAGCTTGATTCCGACACATTCTTCATCTTTTGCAAAAGCAAAGCATAATATTCCAAATCTCGAAAGCGATGATAATTTCTGTTTGTATATTTTTGTAGAAATTCTTTTTCTTTTCGTGTTAACTGTATCATTATTTCGCTCCCTTTTACTAAATTATTCGTAAAAAAGAAAAAATTCCTCTCATACAAGAGAAATTTTATAGCATCGGTGCAAATAATTCTACAATTTCTTTAATTAAACGTTGATACCAAGTGTTTTTAATAGTATCTTCGTGAATTTCTTGAGAATTCGCAAAGAGTTCTTCAAAGTCTCGTTTCAAATCAAACATGGACGGCGTTTTATACATCAGAACAGCATTTTCATAGTGGTGAACTAAGCTGCGGTAATCAAAATTGATCGTTCCAACCACACCAAAATCATCATCTGCTACTACATGCTTACTGTGAATAAAGCCTGGTGTATATTCGTAAATCCGAACTCCAGCTGCCATTAAGTCTGGATAGGCTCCTCGCGTGATAAGCTGAATAATTTTTTTATCTGGAATATAAGGAGTTACAATCCGTACGTCCACTCCCCGCATAGCAGCATTTTTGATGTCTTCCGTCAAATCATAATCAATAATTAAATACGGTGTAGCGATATACACATAATCCGTCGCCTGACTGATAATATTTTGATAAACATTTTTACCAACTTGAGCTTTGTACATAGGCTTGGGTCCGCTCCCATACGGAATATAAAGCCCTGGTGCATCTACTGCTTTATTATCCAAATGATATTGATCAAAATCACTAATTTTTCCGCGGTTGATATACCAGTTCATGAGAAAAAGACGTGTCAAAGCCTTTACCGCGCGCCCATTCAGACGAATCCCACCGTCTTTCCAGTGACCAAATCGCTCAATATGATTGATGTACTCATCTGCCAGATTGATTCCCCCAGTATAGCCAATCTGACCGTCAATGACGAGGATTTTCCGGTGGTCTCGATTATTATAAGCCACCGTCATTCGCGGAATCACTTTGTTAAACTTATGAGCATCAATCCCCATAGCCTGCAGTTGTTTGGTGTAATTCCCCGGAAGAGTCGCCATACAGCCAATATCATCATAGAGCATCTTCACTTCAACACCTTGGGCTACTTTCTCACGCAAAATATCTAAAATGCTATTCCACATGAGACCTTCTTCCACAATGTAATATTCCAAAAAGATAAATTTTTCTGCCTTGCGCAAATCTTCCAGCATTTTCTGGAACATTTCTTCTCCCAAAGGGAAAAACTGTGATTCCGTGCCGTCATAGACATCCGCATTATGATCCATGCTGAGAAGTGACTTGATAATTCCGTAAGCTGATTTATCCGTATTTTTCAAATCCAACCGCAACTCATAACTATTGTCCTCACGAAATTTCATCTGATCCATATTTTTCAACTGTTTCAGTTCACTTCTGGACAAACGACGCTCGCCAAACATCAGGTAAAGCAAGGGGCCAATAACCGGAATAAAAGCCACCAAAAGCCAGGTTACTTTACTTTCTGGTGTCATTGAGCGATTGACAATCGCCAAAATCGTTGCCACACTAAATAAAATCACAAAGGCAATCCATAAAGTAGGTGTCCAGCGACCAAGCCAAAAGAAAAACCAAAAAACAAGCACCAGTTCTAACACCATAATAATGATGCTAAAACCATATTTTGACATCAATAGCTGAAATTTCCTAAAATTCATGTTCTCTCCCTGTTTTTATTTAGTACTAGTATAACGGGGATTCCCTAATAAATCAAGCCAAAGTCAACTATTGTTTGATTTTCAAATCATTTTTAGTATCCTAACAAAAAAAGAGGAGGAGAAAAGTTGTAATTTCATAGAAATCAACTTTTCCTCACTCCCTTATTCTAAGTGCTAACTGACATATTGTCTGTTCTCTTTTCACTCCCGTATGCTTCAACGATCTGGAGAGTGGCTAAAATTTGCTCCAGTCCCAGACAGGTTATTGCTTCGTTAAAACGACCGTATCATTTTCTCCATTTTCTTGCTCAATATCCTCAATCGTTAACTGTTTGCCATCAATCATATAACGCTCAATGTCATCACCAATCGTCATTCTCTGATTTGTTGGATCAATGCTCACCTGTTTTACTTCTTCCTTACCATTTGGTTCTTTTTCTGTCCATGTACCACTGTTTCCCTTGATGACCAAAGTGATCTCATCTTCTTCGTCCATACCTTTATAAGTACCGTCTAATTTTTCTGACGAATTTTCCGCAATAGTTGACGAAGTGGCACTCTCACTTGAGACTGTAGTTGATTGACTGCTTGAGACAGATTGAGATGACGGTGAAGTTTGGTTAGACTTGGCGCACGATGTCAAAATGATAAGTCCTATCAGAAAAAATGCGACGTAGCTGAATTTCTTTAATTGTGCCATTTTTATCCTCCTTTACTTACATTTCTATTATACCATCCACCATTCTAATCAGTCAATTTCTTTCTCCAAAAGAAAAGCACGAACTTCCGCAATGAAATAAAGAGAACCCGTTACAAAAAGAAGCTGATGATCAGTAGAATTTTTAATAAATTGTTCGATAAACTCTCGATAAGAGGAAACATAGGTTTCGGTTGTAAGATTCTGCTTATCTATTGCACCGTCATCCTCAAACGTCGTTATAGTCAACCGCACATCTGGTAATTCTTGTTTCAGATAAGACAGCATTCCCTGATAATTTTTACGTTTCAAAGCACCGAATAAGAGAAAGATTTCTTTTCGTTCTTGCTGGCGAATAAACTCCACCAAACGTGACAAAGCTGGTAAATTGTGAGCCCCGTCCAGATAAATTCCTCGCTCAAAATATTCCAGTCTCCCTGCCCAATGGGTCTCTTGCAGAGCTTTTCGTATCCATTTCACTTGTGGTTGCCAATTTTGCTGTTTCATGAATAAAAGAAAACTTTGCAAAGCAACAGCTGCATTTTCTTCCTGATAAGTACCTTTCAGGTTTATTTGTAAATCAGCTATCATTTCATCTTGATTAGAAAATTGTCCCTTTGAAAATGAAAAATCTCTGCCATATTCATATAAAACAGTCCCCAGCTCATTCGCGCGCAGTTCACAGACTCTTCTCGCTTCTTCAGCCAGTGGTCCGATGACAGCTATTTTTTTCTCCTTGAAAATCCCTGCTTTCTGCTCCGCAATTGCTACTATGGAGTCTCCTAATGTTTCCTGATGATCCAAACCCACAGACGTCACAACTGCAATATCTCCTGTCAACACATTTGTCGTGTCTAAAAGCCCACCGATTCCTACTTCAATTAAAGCCACATCTACCTGCTCTTCGTTGAAATACAATAAAGCCATGAGCATTAAAATTTCAAAATAGGATAAAGGCTGCAAAAGCTGTTTTTCCATTGCTTGAATGCGATGCCCAATTCTAATGAAATCATTGTCAGAAATGGGTTCATGGTTGATACAAATCCGATCGTGAATGCTTGCCATGTGAGGTGACGTAAAAGTTCCCACTTTCTTTTCATGCTGCACGAATAGCTGACTCATAAACGCAATCGTTGAGCCTTTTCCGTTCGTTCCTGTCACATGAATAATGGGATAATTTTCTTCTGGATGATCTAAAAAACTTATCGCCTGTCTCATTCGCTCTAAACCAGAGCGAAAATTTAAACCAATGCGACTTTCTAGCCACGTTTCAATTTCATTCATATTCTTCTCCCAGCAAAAAGGGAGTGAAGCAGAACCAGATTTTGATTCCTGTCACCCCCACAACTCACTTGAATGGTTGGTACTCTTGCTCCACATAGGAATTAAACCAACCACTCATTCGTATACCATAAAATAACGATTCACACAGCCTTTCAATCTCTTCATCGTCTGTAATATGAAAAGCTAGTGTACACAATTTTTATTCTTCCATAAAGCTATTGAAAACTTCTTCAATCATGTCCCATTCAGCATCTGAATCTTCTGGAATTGGTTGCAGATCGCCTTCTGTTCCGTCTTCATTTTCAGTAAACGAATAGGCTTGAATTTCTACCTCACCATTTTCATCTTCTTCTGCGCTAGCTGGAATCAATAGAACGTAGTTTTTCCCAAATTCTTCTTTTCCGTCAATGGTCAAGAGAATTTCAAACAAAGTTTCATTTCCTTGCTCGTCTACTAGCGTAATCAACTCACGTTCTTCGTGTTCATGGTCATGGTTATGATCGTGTGCCATGCTTTCTCCTTTATTTATTAAAAATTTCGATCTAAATAATTCT
Organism: Streptococcus constellatus; assembly: GCF_902167705.1. Taxonomy (GTDB): domain Bacteria; phylum Bacillota; class Bacilli; order Lactobacillales; family Streptococcaceae; genus Streptococcus; species Streptococcus constellatus_A. The sequence goes on from NZ_CABHMZ010000017.1 coordinate 13,902, forward strand.
GCAATATGAGCTGTGCTGCAAGCTTATCAATCACTTTTTTTCGCTTCTTTCTGCTCACATCCGCTTGCTCAATCAGCATTCTCTCCGCAGCTACCGTTGTTAGACGCTCATCTTGGTATTCAACTGGCAAATGAAATAATTGCTCAATCTTAGCACCATAAACTTGACTTGCTTCTACACGTGGTCCGCTTGTATTGTTCATATTTTTAGGGAGTCCTACAACAAACTTCTCAACCTTATATTCTTTTGCAAGCTCACTCAAACGGTCAAAACCAAATTCCCCTTTTTCTTCATCAATAGGAATAATTTCAAGTCCTTGAGCTGTAAAGCCAAGTGGATCACTAACCGCGACACCGACTGTCTTTGAACCAACATCTAACCCCATAATTCTCATTAGAGATCAATGCCTTGCCCTTTCAAATAATAACGAACTAATTCTTCTACAATCTCATCACGTTCATATTTACGAATTTGATTTCGTGCATTATTATAGCGAGGTACATACGCAGGATCACCACTAAGCACGTATCCTACGATTTGGTTGATTGGGTTATACCCCTTTTCATTCAGCGACACATAGACATCTTTCAATGTTTCACTAATCTCTTTTTTGTTTGAATCATCAAGATTAAAACGTACTGTCTCATCTGTAAATCCCACAATTACACCTTCTTTCACTAGAATACCCATATTATAGCACATTTCAATACTTTTCACAAATGAAAGTGGTTGAAAAAAGCTGAATAAATTTCAGCTTTTTTGTTTCATATGCATCTATAAAATCATGGATTTGCAACCTCTTTAGCACCAGCTGCTTTGACAGATTCAATGTATTGTTTTGGTGTTAAATTTTTAATAGTTGAAAACATAGCACCATAATTATCTAGTTTTGATGCTTCATCAAGATTGATTTTGCTCATATCCATATTGATTGCAACTTTAATAACATAGTCTTTCGTAATATCTGTTTTAACATCAACACCGTCCAAAGACTTAAATTTATCCAACCCTGCAGCCGTTTCAAAAGAAGAAATCAACTGTGCTTTATTGCTTTCTAAATCTTGACCCGCTAAGACGTTCTTCATTTCTTCTGGAAGTATTTGCTCAAGATTTATCACAAACTTCTTAAATGTTTTTCCCTCATAAGAAATAGTCTGCGTAAGTGTTTGTTCAATCCCTTGGACAGTCTGTTTTTGTTGAAAAGACTTGGTCACAACAGAATCTTTTTTAACAACACTTGAACCAGTCTTATTAGCGCCCGACTGGTTTTGAGCGGACTTTTGACTACAAGCTGTGAGCAAGAGCAGACTTGCTCCTAACAAAACAACCGATTTTCTCATAAAAATATCCTCCTTATATTTTAGAGCATTACAAGAAAAGTATATCATCTTTTGTAAGCGTTATCAAAGAGAGTCGTCTAAAAAAATCAATTGACATTTTACGGTTATTGATTGACTTCCGTTGCACCACTTGCAATTTGATCTTCAATGTATTCTTTTGGTTTCATTTTTAAAAATTCTTTTAATTTCATATTCTTTAAATATTCAGTATTTGCCGCTTTATTAACATCCAAAACTTGAAAATCAAAAGTATGAACGCGCTTCAATTCTTGCTCATTTATAATTTCCAAAGAGGTTGAAAAACCTTCCAAACTTTTTGCTTGTGTAAATTTTTCATCTTCAGCCAAAGATTTCTCTAATAATTTTTGCGCCTCAGCAACTCCAACCTCAGCAACCACTTTTTTCAGTTCTTCTTTCATCGGCAAAATTTGTTCAATCGTTAAACTTAAAAATTGGTTCCCTTTGTAAGTAATTGTTTGCGTTTGCTGCACTCCCTCAGCTGTTTTAGGAAACGATAACGTTTTCGTCACAACTGTTTCTTTTTCAGCATTTGCAATAACTGGCAACGTACTATCAATAGATTGCTTGCTTTCTTTTGATTTTGTTTCTTTCTTTTGACCACAGCCTGCTAAGACTGTAAGAATAATGGTTAATAGAATCAGGCTTCTTTTCATGGATTAACTCCTCCTCATTCTTTATTTTATCATATTTTTAATATCAATAAACATTGAAATAAAAAAGAGTGGAAATTCCACTCTTTACAAGGCCGCGCGTAAACGCGCTTCTGTATTTTCAACATTACGAACCGAGCGAGGCAGGAATGCACGAATATCATCTTCTTTGTAGCCTACTTGCAGGCGCTTGTCATCTACTAAAATAGGGCTTTTTAAGATACGTGGAGTTTCCATAATCAAATCAATCACTTCACTCACACTTAATTCTTCAATATCTACACCTAAGCCTTTTGCATAACGATTTTTTGAAGAAACAATGCTTGCAACCCCATTTTCAGTTTTTGTTAGAATATTTAATAACTCTTCTTTTGTAATTCCTTCTTTACCAAGATTTTGTTCTTTATAAGTTAACTGGTGAGCATTGAGCCATGTTTTTGCTTTTTTACAACTAGTGCAACTTGAGACAGTATAAATTGTAATCATGTAAGTACTCCTTTCGCCACACGGTACTATTATCATACTATATTATACCATAAAATCCCTCCGTCTTGCGACCTATTTTTAAAAAATTATTCCTCAATCTCAATCGTATCGTCCAAGTCTAATGTTACTTCCTCCACCTTGTTCGCTGATTTGGTTGCTTCTGCATTTTTTTCATCTTCAGCATCATCTTCAATCAAACCATAGTGAACTCGAACCTTGTGATCAATTTCATCAAAAATTTCTGGATGATCCGCTAAGTATTTCTTAGCATTTTCAGACCCTTGACCAATCTTTTCATCATTGTAAGAATACCATGCCCCTGCTTTTTTGATGATGTCTAGGTCTGTCGCAATCTTAATAAGTTCGCCCGTTTTGGAAATTCCTTCGCCGTACATGATTTCTACAAAGGCTTCCTTGAATGGCGGAGCAACTTTATTTTTAACGACCTTAATCTTGGTTTCCTTACCAACGTTGGTATCTTTCTCATCACCAGTTCCCTTGATTTGGGTATTTCCACGGACATCTAAACGAACAGACGCATAGAATTTCAAGGCACGACCACCAGGTGTTGTTTCTGGATTTCCAAACATAATACCAACTTTTTCACGCAGTTGGTTGATGAAGATCGCAATTGTCTTCGTTTTATTGATAGAAGCAGACAATTTACGCATAGCTTGACTCATCATACGCGCTTGCAAGCCAACGTGGCTGTCTCCGATATCTCCGTCAATCTCAGCACGCGGTACAAGAGCCGCTACGGAGTCAATTACCACCAAATCTACTGCACCAGAATCAATCAATTTTCCAGCAATTTCAAGACCTTGCTCGCCTGAGTCTGGTTGAGAAAGCAGTAATTCGTCAATGTTCACCCCAAGAGCTTGTGCATAAGCCGGATCAAGAGCGTGTTCTGCATCAATAAAAGCTGCAATGCCGCCCTCTTTTTGAGCCTGCGCCACCGCATGAAGAGCGACCGTTGTCTTACCAGAAGATTCTGGTCCATAGATTTCAATAATCCGCCCCTTTGGATATCCTCCTGCACCAAGTGCGATATCTAGTGCCAAACTACCTGAACTCATGACTTGAACTTTTTGTTCAGCGCGCTCACCCAAGCGCATAATCGCCCCTTTACCAAAATCTTTTTCAATATTTTTAAGTGCATTGTCTAGCGCTTTTTGGCGTTCCTCGCCAAATTTCTTTGAAATTTCTTCTAATTTTTTTTGTTTTTTCGCCATTTATTTCTCCTGTATAGTGATAAATTAATTTTCTTGACTATCTAATTATTATAGCATATTTTCGCTTTTTAATAAAGTTTTTCGCAGCAGATTGAAAGCATGCAGAACGGCTATTTTGCGCACATCTGTCCGACTACGACCGGCAATATTAACCTTAATAGACTGAATATTCTCTGTGGTTGCTAAGCCAATATAAACCGTCCCTGCTGGATGTCCTTCTAAGCTGTCTGGACCCGCCACACCTGTCAAACTTACTGCATAGTCACTAGCGGTCAATTTTCTAGCCTGCTCAGCCATTTTCTCTGCTGTATAAGCTGAAACCACTCCATGTTTTTCCAAGTCTGCCAAGGGAATACCCAGCATTCGGCTCTTTTCCTCCATACTGTAAGTAACAAAGCCACCACTAAAGACATTGGAGGCTCCAGAAAAGTTTGCCAAAGTCGCTTGAAAGAGTCCTGCGGTCAAACTTTCAGCTGCTGTGACGGTCTTGCCTGCTCTCTTCAACAATTCAAAAACCGTTTGTCCCAAAGAACTATCATCTCCATAAGTGTAGAAAAGATCAGCTAAATGTTGTTTCTCAAAAGTCTGTACTGCCAAAATTTTCTTTTCCAAATGAGCAAACTTAACATCCGCTTCCTTTTGACTAGCAGCCTTGGTGGACAATCGCAATGTCACCTCTCCCGTCTTAGCATAAGGAGCAATGGTCGGATCCGTCTGAGTATCAATTAAATCTCCTAAAAGGGTTACTAATTGACTTTCACCAATACCAAAGAAGCGCAAGACTCTTGAATACAATTTTTGACCAGTCGCTAAAAGCGGAACCAGTTTATTGTTCACCATCGGTTTTAACTCACTAGGCGGACCAGGTAGAACAACATAAGTCACGCCACTTACTTCAATCACGCCCCCCACTGCAAGTCCGGTTTCATTTTGTAGAGGAGTCGAGCCTTCCACTATCTGAGCTTGTCGCTCATTATTGGGCGTTCGCGCATAGTCTGGTCGACTTGCAAAGAAACGATCTAATTTTTCCATAGCTGTTTGGTCAAAGACCAGTCTGCGATTTAAGAATTTTGCCAAAGTCTGCTTTGTCAAGTCATCTTCTGTCGGGCCTAAACCTCCAGTAAGGATAACTAAATGGCTGCGATTCCGAGCTATTTCTAAAATGGATAACAGACGAGCTTCATTATCTCCAACTGCTGTTTGGAAATACACATCTACTCCCAGACTCGCTAATTTTTCAGATAAAAATTGAGCGTTCGTATTAACAATTTGACCCGTCAAAATTTCAGTACCCACAGCAATAATTTCTGCTTTCATAGAACCTCCTACCTTACTATTCGCAATTTGGTTTTATTTTATCACAAAAAATCTGAAAAACTTCATTTTAAGAAAAATAATCTGTCAGCAAATTGATAAGACTGACAATTTTTCAAAAAGAAAAAGTCTGGGGTCGCCAGCCTTCTTCTAAATTATAACTATAATTGCGTCACATCAATAATATGATTTACTCGATTGTACACATGAGGGTCATGCGTTGCAAAAATAAGGATTGGCTTTAGCGAAATTAGACTTTGTACAAAGAAAACCCAGACAGTTCTTGCTACCTGAGTTTCTTTGATTTGCTATGTTAGATAGGAGCAATTGTGATAAAATAAAAGAATAAAACTATTAAGGAGATTCAATTATGTGGGCAGTTTTTGCATTTCTTTCTGCTTTGTTTGCAGCACTGACATCTATCTTAGCTAAAATTGGGATTTCTGGGGTCAATTCTAATCTAGCGACAGCTATTCGGACAGTGGTCGTTGTTTTGATGGCTTGGGGTATGGTCTTTTTGACCAAAGGACAACCAGGCCTCGCTAACATCAGCAAGAAAAGTTGGATTTTCTTGATTTTATCTGGATTAGCAACAGGAGCTTCCTGGCTCTGTTACTATCGAGCATTGCAGGAAGGAGAAGCCTCCAAGGTCGTTCCTATTGATAAGCTTAGTGTTGTCCTCACGCTCATTCTTGCTTTTATCTTTCTCCACGAGGACTTTACTATGAAATCTCTAATTGGTAGCATTTTGATTACTATCGGAACCTTGATTATGGTTTTATAGTGTTTGACATATTAAAAAGTGATTTGCTTCTCAAAACCGTTTTATACTTTGTCTTACTATCATCTTTCTTCTTCATGTTATTAAATCCATTAGTAAGAACATGTACAAATTTAGAAACATTATCAAATGCTTTTATGCCTTATTTTTAAGGTTCCATTCGCAGCTTATTTCATGATCATTGACCAATCCTGCGGCTTGCATAAAAGAATAGGCACAGACAGGACCAACAAATTTGAAGCCTCGTTTTTTCATATCTTTAGCCACTTCTTCGGACAGGGGCGTTTTAGACAGAGCAAGTCTGTAATCCTTGACAGCATTGTCAATCGGTGTAAACTCTACAAAAGACCAGAGATAATAGTCAAAACTACCAAATTCTGCCTGTATTTTCAGAAAAGCTTGGGCGTTGGCACGAGTCGCATAGATTTTCCGACGATTTCGGACGACGGCAGGATTATCCAAAAGGGTATCCAGATCGCTATCCGTCATGGCGGCGATTTTCTCGGCATCATAGCCATGGAAATCCTGCCGAAAAGCCTGACGCTTATTGAGAATGGTTTCCCAAGACAGGCCTGCTTGATAGGTTTCTAGGCAAAGCAGTTCAAATAATCTTTGGTCGTCATGCAGGGGACGCCCCCATTCTTCATCGTGGTAAGCAACATATAAAGGATTATTTTCTTTTACCCAACTGCACCGTTTAGTCATATTATCTCCTTATTTCACCAACATTTTAAGAGCTGACTTGATATAATTTTCCGCTGTGTCGGTCGTACCTTCAAAGAATTTCTTAATTTTCTTGAGCTCGGCTGCCTTATAGCCCAGAGCCAACATAGCTTCCATAGCTTCTTCCAATTCTTGATTGTCGCTAACAGCCGCAACAGTAACTTGCTTAGGTATCTTGGCACCTGTTGCCACAACCTTGCCTTCTAAGTCCAGCACCATTTGTTGGGCTGTTTTTTTACCAATCTTAGGAAATTTTGTCAGGTAAGTGATGTTTTTCTGCTCAATAGCCTGTACCAAGCCGGCATTGTCATCGGCTGCGATTATTGCAAGAGCAGAAACGGGTCCAATACCAGAAACCGAAATCAAATTGAGAAAAAGCTGCTTTTCATCCTCTGTGCGAAAACCGTAGAGGAGCTGCGCATCCTCGCGCACCACCTGATGAACATAGACCTGCACCTCTTGATTGACCTGACCAGAGTAAGCATAGGGATTGGCCACGTGCAAGATGTAGCCGACCGCACCTACCTCTAGAACAATGTATTTTGCAGTAATTTTACTGATGATTCCTTTAAAATATTCGTACATCTTTTCTCCTTTTCAACCCTTCTAGTATATCATATTTTGGGGTCAGAAAGTGCAAAACAAAGTGCAACCAGCAGTTGACAAAAAGGAAAGTCAGCTGTCTGTTCAAGCTGTCTCAATCATGATACAATACAGGTAAAGAAAGGCGAAAGGAGATTGAAAAATGCAAATCGATAAACGGATTTTTGAACTGCGAAAGGAAAGGGGCTGGTCACAGGATCAGTTAGCTGAGAAGGTCAATGTCTCTCGGCAGAGCATCTCCAAGTGGGAGTCTGCTCAGGCTCTGCCAGAAATTGAAAAAGTCGTGGAGCTGAGCAGAATCTTTCAGGTGACGACGGATTATCTGCTACTGGATGAAGCGAACAGTAAAGACGCCCAGCCCAGCTGGACAAATGAGGAGAGAGCAAACTATAATAAAGAGGTTAAAAACTTCAGTATAGCCAATATCCTCTATATCCTCTTTCTAGCCATTGTAGTCTTCTTTATCGTTGGAGGTCTTTATCTCCCTTGGGATCCATCCCTCATCTTTTTCCTCTTCTTTCTATCTGCCGGTGCAGCCTTAGCCTGCAAGAGGTATCTGACCATCAAAAAAACCTACTTGGACCAGATAACTAACTTTAGAACAGAAGGTGCTGAACATCAAGAACCCCATTCCTATAGCCAAACGCCTTAAATCACTGCTGAAACTCAATTACAGATAAAATCTTAAAAACAGAAGCTGAGACAAAAGTACTCAGCTTCCTTTGTTTATATAGTCAGAATGATAAGACGCAGTGTTGGAGAAGCTCTAGTGACTTTAGTCAATGTAGAGTTCCCCATGCACAATTGATTGGGCTCTTTAGCGCCAATCAATCACTGCTGAGTGGGCTCTAATACGTTGATCAATCAACTTTTACAGCCCTTTTGACGCCAAGCGTCATTTGACTTTATTTCCAACCTCGAAAGGTTTGGGTAACCTTTCGAGCTGTGCGGAGGTGGGACGATGAAATCAAGTTTCTACGAAACTACTGATTTCTGTTCCACTCTCTGTTTTAGAGCTTCTATAAATAGTTTCAGTACTTGCCCAATTCCCTCAGGCTGGTATGATTTTCCTGAATCCGACGGAACATTTTTTCCATATCAGATTTGGTAAAGTTGACCAAAACGGGACGACCATGAGGGCAATTGTAGGGATTGTCACATTGCGATAGCTGGAAGATCAAATCACGCGCCGAATAGTCATCTAAGCTGTGGTTGGCCTTAATAGAGCGTTTGCAGCTCATCATAATCGCTAGTTCGGCTCGGTATTTTTTAATAGATACTTCCTTCGTCAGAAGCAACATGTCACACATCTCATAGATACCCGACTCGATTTCCTCTTCTTTGAGCCAAATAGGATGCTCACGAAGAATGAATTGATTAGCTCCATATTCTTCCAGGAAAATCCCCACTTCTTCTAAAAGAGACATTCGCTGCTGCAGGCGTAGCATATCATCAGCTGGAAATTCAAAGATATAAGGCACCAAGAGTTGCTGTTGGCTAGCATCTACGTCCCCAATTTTTTCCCGATAATATTCATACTTAACTCGCTCCTGCGCCGCATGCTGGTCAATGATATAGAGGCCGCCATTTCCTTGCGCAAAGAGGTACGTTCCATGCATTTGCCCAAAATACTCCAGTTCTGGAAAGGTTGAAGTTTCTTCTCTGTCTAGTTTATCTAATGCTCTTTCTAAGCTTGCTTGATCCAGTTCTGGATGATCTAGTTGATTATAAGAAAGAGTTTGTCTTTCTGCAAATTTGACAGAAGCTGTTCTGGAATCAAGCATACCTGTATCGATAGGCTGCTGATTAGATGTAGCATTTTCATCAAAAGGAGGATGGCTTTCTGATACCTGAGACCTAACAAAAAAGTCATTTCTCTCTTTGTCATAATAGAGTCGGTTTTCTTTGAGTGGGAGACTCGTCTGCTCAGGCTTATTTGCTCGGTTAATGGTTGATTTTGCTAAATTCTCCAAAGCGTCCGGAATCAAATCCTGCTCTTTTAAACTCGCAGCAATGGCTTGTGAAATCAAGGCCATCAGTTCTCTCTCTTTTGAAATCCGCACTTCTTGCTTGGTCGGGTGAACATTGACATCGGCAAGATATGGGTCAATCCGAATATCAATCACAGCAATCGGAAAACGTCCCACCATGAGCTTGCTACCATATCCATCTAAAATAGCTCGATTGAGCAGGAAATTCTTGATGTAGCGACCATTGATGAGGATGGTGATGTAGTTACGATTGGCACGCGTTAATTCTGGCAAACTAATATAGCCTGATACTTCAAAATCCAAATCAGAAGCTGAAATTTCAATCATTTTTTTGGCTGTTGTCAGTCCATAAATACCAGCAATCGCTTGACGCAGATTTCCTGTTCCTGCCGTTCGAGTCAACTCTTTGCCATCATTGAGCAAGGTAAAAGCGACCTCTGGATGAGCCAAGCTCAAACGGTTAATCACATCTACAATGTGAGATAGTTCCGCTTGTTGACTTTTCATATATTTCAAGCGAGCAGGCGTATTGAAAAAAAGGTCTTCCACTTTGATTTTGGTACCTCTAGGACAGCTACTTGGTTCTACAGTTTCAATTTCTCCACCCTGAGCAATTAAACGTGTCCCATGTGTCCCACCATTCGTTGCAGTTTCAATCGTCAAACGTGAAACAGAAGCAATAGACGGAAGCGCCTCACCGCGAAAACCCAATGTCCGAATCCGAAAAAGGTCCGCTTGCTTCTTAATTTTACTCGTTGCATGCCGCCGCAAGGCTAAGGAAACCTCCTCAGACTCAATTCCTTCACCATTATCAATGACTTGAATACTCTTGAGCCCTGCCTCTTCAATCTCCACTATAATCTGAGTAGCACCAGCATCAATAGAGTTTTCTATCAACTCTTTAACCACACTGCTAGGACGCTCAATAACCTCACCTGCCGCAATCTGATTAGCAAGATTTTCTGGTAGTTCAATAATTTTTGACATAGTTTTTGGTTTTACCCTTTCTAAACGTTGATTTAATAAGGTTCTGATGATGTTTACAGCTATCAAAAACACAATTTGTTCACCTTTTTGTGGACTAAAGGGAGCTAATGGCTTTCTCAAAGTAAGCCACGGCTTCTTTTTCTTTGTCTCTTGATAGGTGGCTGTAGATGTCTAAGGTCATTGTAATATTGGCATGACCTAAGCGATATTGTAATTCTTTGTATGAGATACCAGCATTCAGCAATAAACTAGCGTGAGTATGGCGGAAAGCGTGAAAGGTAAAGCGAGGGATACCTGCTTCTTTGCAACGGGTATCTAAAGCGCTTTGCCTAATTGCCAAATCAAAATATTCTCTTGTAGGGGTGGCAAAGACAACAGACGGAGCACGCGCTCCAGTCTCGAAAAATAGCCTGCGTTGCCTATTCTTGTATAGACGCAGCATATTGACCGTTTTCTTGTCTATGCTAATAGTTCGATTGGCCGACTTGGTCTTAGCTGTACTAACCGCCTTTAAGCCTTTGTTATACGTTTTATTTACGGTGATTGTACTCTTATCAAGGTCTATGTCAGTCCATTCTAAGGCGCAGGCTTCACCAATCCGTAACCCCGTAGACAAGAGCAAATGATAGAGGACATACTCATAATACAAGCCATAACGCTTGTACTGCTTCTTTTCTAGATTATGGAGAAAAGCCTTCAAATCATCTGGAGCAATAAACTTTACCTTGTTATCAGCCTTCTTTTGTCTTCTAGGAAGTATAATATCTCTAGCTGGGTTATTAGTGACAAGCTGCAGCAATATTCCTTGCTGAAAAATCCTCCTGATGATTGACCGTATTGTCACAAAGTTTTCAAAATATCTTGATAACTGATTGATAAAAACTTGTATGTCACTAGCCGTTATCTTGTCAAGTTGTCTGTTCCCAAAAACTGGGTAAATATGGGGTCTTAGATTGCTCAATGTCGCCTCATAGGTTTGAGGCTTAACGGTCAGCTTATAGCTTTCTAGCCATATATCAGCCAGCTCTTGAAAATTCTTGACCGTAACTGTCTTTTGAATGGTTGAGCCGTTCAGTTTAAAATCTATCTGGGCTTGTTGAGCTTTTGCTTTAACCTCTCTTCTTGTCCCTCCTGTCACGCTGGTTTTTACTTTCTTACCTGTTATCTGGTCAACACCGAGATAAACACTAGCACGGTATACAGTTGTACCGTTTTTCTTTTTAACTTCTGTTATTCTCATGATATACCTTTCCATCAGCAGGCAAGCCGTAAAAGTTTTAGATTAGGTTTATATCATGCGAGGAGCTACGAGAACGCTCCTATTTTCGTTTCATTTCTTCCAGTAGAGAATACATGGCATCAATATGATTATATTTTTGAAATTCAGGATCCTGGTTTTGTGCAATAAAATATACATATTGTCTACCAGATCTGAATTTATCAATGGCTTGTTTTTCCACTAACTTTTTCAAATATTTTAAAATTGTATTTTTATGGATTTTTAATTTTTCTTCCAAGATCTCTCTTGTTACGAAACGATTTTCAATTATTAACTCTAATATTTTTTTTTCATATTCATTATCAATATCTAGGTTATCTATAAGAGAAGTATCCCATAATGTAAATTCAACAGAGTCTAATTTAGTCTGTAATTTGGGATATTTTAAATGACTTTCCTTAACTGCTTCCATTATTTTAGGTATGCCAGTTCCAGCCTTTTCACATAAATTTAAAAACCTAAAGATTTCTTGAATTAGATAGTTCCTTGGATCAGAATGTGCTCCACTAAAAAAGTCCCTTAGGTCAATTCTAAGTGTTCCACCATTTGTGAATATATATCTGTCGGAATATCTAATTACCATTATCCCTTTTTCACTCTTATAATCACTATGAATAAGGCTATTAACAAATGCTTCACGAATAGCAATTCGTAATTTTGAAATTCCAATTCGATTTATGGAATTTTCTTGAATGTTCGAGTTATCATTTAAAGTTAGATATAATTTTTCAATAACAAGGTAGAAAAAATTAAAAAGATTATCTTCTCCCCAAGTACCGTCATAAATTACTCGGTCTTTAAAACGATTATTTTCGGTAAACTCTTTTAAAACATATTCTACATTATAGTGAGGAATAAACTCTTTTATCGCAGTATGCGTTCCAAAAATCAATAATCCAGCTACTGTAGGTTTTACTTTGTTGTCTGAACGATCTCTTCGTAAAGCATTTATTTTTAAAAGAAATTGCTCGTTATCTAATTTTGAAAAAGGATGCTCAGCATTAATATTGTCGAACTTTTCTCTATATCGATTTATTGTTTCTTTATCTAAATCTAAAATAGAGAAATCCTGAACAAGTGTACTATCAAAACTTTCTTTTGCAGAATCTCTTAACATCGCATTGATTTGTTCTTGTGAACACCTAAAATCACCAGTTCCTTGACGAAAATAGGTAGATGCTATATTTTCGTTGAGATATATTGGTTTCTCCTTGTAGTTTACTTTATTAACAGGGATAATGATGATATCTTTTCCTTTTATATTTGTGATTTGGACGCTTTCCTCATTAACCACATTTCTATTAATTTTTTTAGGGTTATTAAGTAAACTATATAATTCATCCAATACCTTATCGGAATTATTAACACCAGAAATATAAAAATCTTTATTCTTGGTGTTTTCTGAGACACCTAAAATTAGCAGACCATTATTTGTATTAGCAAATGAACAAATTGTTTTCATGCCGTCTTTAGGGAAAGAATTTTTAGCTTCTTTAAATTCAACGCTTTGGTTTTCCCCTGAATAATAACAATTTTTGTATATCGTATTCTATCATTTTTACTCCAATCAATTCGCACACACATTCGCACACGCGCGGAAAAATAAGTTTATCTCCTATTAGAAAAAGGCGTTATTAAAGGTTTTATTAATAACAGGTTATTCGCACACACATTCGCACACGCGCAGGAAATTTTAAAACTTTTTGAGTTGCTTTGTTTCACATTTTAATTATAACTTATGCCAGTTGTTGTTATACCATTCACGCACAGCATCTCTTGGAAATGCTAATCTCCTTCCTCTGCCTCTATCAATTTTAGGAAAATCTTTTCTATAAATAAACTCATATAAGCGACTTGTAGAACAACCAAGTAAAGTAGCTAATTGTTTTTGGTTTAGTTCTAGGGGGAGTGTTTGATCAATATCAATGACCTTTGTCTTTTCAATGATTACAGCTTGGACCATATCACCAAACTTGTCAGCCATTTGTTGCATTAATTCATCCATATTTTCACATTTTCTTTTTGTATTTAAATTGGAATAGTAAAATCACAGCTAAACAGACGCACAACATACGATAGGTTATTTTAAAACCTTGTCCAGAAGATTAATTATTTTGTTTAAATTTTCAAAAAAGCAATCATGCGCCTGCTTAATTCTAATTTCATGCCGTAAGGGGGTCGTGTTCCCTGATTGTTATGAAATACTGTTGAGCTCTATAGAGTTCTAACATTTGCTAAGGTTGGGCGTCTGTATAGGGTACGTGCTTATCTCTCACTATACATCGTGACCACTTGCCCAATGAGGTTAGTCGTCGGGAGTATTTTGTTTTTTGTGGAATACCTTAGCAATTTCTAAGAGTTTTTCTTTTTCTTCATCTGGTAAGAAGTAAAAAATTGTCAAAAGTTCACTTTCGGAATTGTCTAAGTAAGACAGGGCTATGCTTAAAAAAGATATTTTGCTGAGGATTTTTTCTGTCTGCTTGTTAGCTTTATCTAAGATTATCTCCTTTTGTTTCTCCCCTGGGAGTTCAATTATTTCCGATGAAGTGAACTCTTTTGTAAGAACCTCTTTATTTATTGTTTGTTCAATAGCTGAAATCATTTGATTCTTAGATAAATAACCAGACATAAGCAAGAGTTTATCTAAACCTTGCAAAGCTCGTTTTTTTTCATTGTCATCGTATGAATCACTGGTCATATTCTTAAAGTCAGAATCACTATACCCCAACAGATACCCAACAGACACCCCGAAATAGTCGGCTAATTGTTGGGCTTTTTCTGGTTTGATATTGCTTTCACCGTTTTCCCAACTTTGTAAAGTACGCAAAGGAATACCGATAGTTTTAGAAAAGGCTACTTGTGACAAGCTTTTTTCTTTTCGTAAAATTTTCAATCTGTTCATAAATTTTGACACCTTTCGCCCCTGATTATAACACGATTTTATAGAATACGCAAAAAAAGAGCGTACTTCCAAAAAAAACACTTGACAACGCAAAAATTAAGCATTATAACTCAAAATATACCGCAATTATTTTGCGCTATATAAAACCGATTGACTCTTTTTAATCTATTCAGTTGGTTTTTAGGTTTTACAAAACTAGAAAGGAGCGAAAGCATGAAAAACAATATGCGAGTATTATTATCCAAGCAACGTAAAAAAGTTTCTGATGTTGCAAAAATGACAGGTCTATCAAAAAGCACGTTAACAGCTTTGTACTATGAACGGGCGAAAAGTCCGACTATTGACACTCTCCAACGAGTAGCCGACTATCTAGGCGTTACCATAGACGAACTGCTCACGCCAGAAGAATAGAAAGGAGGCAGGCATGGAATTAGTTTACATGGACGGCAAGAGAGAGCCGTATACACTTTCAAGCATTATTGCAGAATGTGCAGAGGTAAAACATAGGCATTTGAAAATCTTACTGAATAAGCACCGAGCAGACTTTGAGAAGTTTGGAAAGGTGACATTTAAAATTTCACCTTCAGAGGCTGGGCAAAATGTACGTGACTATATTCTGAATGAGCAACAAGCTACGTTGTTAATCACTTACTTACGTAACACCGAGCCAGTTAAAGAATTTAAAACAAACCTAGTTAAAGCATTCTTTGAAATGCGGGATGAGGTGGCAGAGTTTAAGCTGCAGCGTGCTTTAGAACAGCCCAAAAGAAAAAGCCTACATGAGGCTATTGAACATTGGGGAACAAGCACCTAAACACGCGCATTCAACGGTTAACAATCTTTTACTGAAAGGTGCTAGTGGTATGAATAAGCGCCAACTGATGGCGGCGCGTGGTGGCTATAATGGCATTGACAACCTAACCAGTATCGAGTTAGTCAGATATCAAGCCCTAGAGGATATGGCTATTGCTATGATTAAGCTAGGCATGACCTATCAGGAAATAAAAGCCATGGTCTTTAGACCACAACAAGGAGGATAAAAAATGTATCTATCAAACGAACAAGAAAAAGCTCATCTATACGCTATGATTGACCTTGCAGACAACGCTATTTTACAAGGCGATAAAAAACAAGCACTAACTAGCCTTTATTTTATAAAAACAGGGCTTGAAAATATTTTGAAAGATAACGATAACTCGAAAGCTGAATAAGCAGCAAGCGCTAGAATCGATTTTAAGCTGATTTTCGCCAATAAGATATAGCCAAAATCAACTTTAAATGTCTCAAGGGTATAATTATACCCCTAACCGTTTCAACTGCTCAAAACGCTTATTAGAGTTCTTAAAAACAGAATAAAACAAAAAGGCTTAACCAACCGACCGACCAAGTAGGAAGCCTTTCACACAAATACTAAAACAATACAGCAGGCAAGCCGTAAGGGTTTTAGTAAAGATTTATAGCTAGATTATACCATATCTAGGACATTTTGACCATACGGAGGGCGCTATCCCTTAAAAAGGGCATAAATACAAGAAAATTTAAACGAGGTAAGACACCATGACGAAAACAACAACTGTATTATTGAGCACTGAGAAACTAATCGACTTAGGTAGCGAACTAACTGACATCATGAACAGCTTAGAAATGAATAATTTAACTCTAGAAGCCTTAGAGATAACACAAAAAGTAGATACAACGACCTTTAACTGGATAGCTAAGAAATATATTGAGACTGCTTATGCACAAAACGAAAAACTTTGCCAAAGACTAGACAAAATTGCCTTTCTGCTATTGAACAATGACAACCCAAGGAACTGGAGGCATTAAACAAATGAGCGAACTACTAGGCGCAATTTTAACGCTACTACTTTTCTTTCTTGCTGGTATTTGTACTCAACTGTTTAATGCTTGGGCGATTGCTTACAAGCGGAGGGGCTATATCACTAAAAAGCAGCTAAGAAAAATTGAAAAATGGCTAGAGGTTATGGAGGCAGAACATGGCAGATAAAAAAGAGTTTGACCTTGCAAATGAAAGAGCTAAAAACTTTGGTATTGAGCTAGAAGAAGCCTATCAGACTATGCTAGATTTTTCCCTAGAAGATAAATTTGACTATTATAGTATCGAGGAACGAAACCAACTAGAACGAGTTTTAGAAACTTTAATGGATTTTTGCGATATGTGGGAAAGAGGGCAGATTATAGTATCAAGCAAAGAAAGAGAGGCGATTGAATGAAGCTTACAACTTTACCAGAGAATTATAAGCGTGTGCTTGCTCTTATCCCGCAGGGAGCAGAAAGACCACGCGCAGGCAAAGAGATTGTTAAACTCACAGGGTTAGATATCCGAACTGTTCGGGGCATTATCCGTGGTTTAGTAATTAAGTATCATATCGCTATTTGTGGAAGCCGTGACCTAGCGGGCGGTTACTATATCCCAGCAAATGACAGCGAACGTCTGGCAGGTATCAGAGCACTAGATAGGCAGCGACAAGATGAGCAAAAGCGGATCAGTGCCCTCATGTATGCGAACTTGAACGAACAAGACAAATATTTGAAAGGCGGTTAATATGACATTATTTAGCTTAGATACAGAAACACAATTAAAGGCAGAAGCCCTAACCTTGCTTTCTAACTTTTTGCAGTCTTATACACAGCCAAAGCCAAGACAGCTTGGACTAATGACAGCCCAACAGGTTAAGGAGGAACTAGGGATAAAATCCAAAACCTTGACACGTTGGGAAAAAGCGGGTTTAAAGCGATACCAGCCACCACTAGAAGACACTAGGAAAGTCTTTTATAAGGTCAGTGATATTCTGGTATTTTTGGGAGTAGATTAGGGGGAACAATGGCAAAAACAAAAGTTTATTTTTGGTTAAAAATTGATAAAAAGTTTTTTGATAATATCTTTATCAAGAGACTTAAAACTTTACCGGGTGGTTACACTATGACAGTTATATATATCAGACTTATGCTTGAAAGTCTTGATAGTGACTGCATTCTTTACTACGAGGGATACTTTGATAGTTTAAAATCAGAATTAGCCTTAAAGCTAGATGTTTCAGAAGATGATATTGAAATGACTATGGCATATTTTACAAAATGCGGTTTAATTCAAATTGATGAGGATAAAAATGCAAAGCTGCCACAAGCTAAAGCCATGGTACAACAGGAAACGAACCAAGCCGCCTATATGCGGGAATACCGCAGAGAACAACGAGAAAAAAATAAAAATCTTACAATGTTATCTGATAATCTTACAACGTTAACTACGTGTAAGACAGAGATAGATATAGAGAAAGAGATAGAGCAACAGCTAGAGCAAGAAAAAGCTGGTGAAGCTGGTAAAAATATTATCTTTGAAAAACTAAAAGAGGCTTTTGGTGAAATGTCTGTTAGTGGCACAATGGTGACAGAGGTTGAAGACTTGCTAGCTACTCACGGCCGGACTTTGTTACTTTATGCTCTTGAACAAACCATATTGAACAACGGTAGGTCTATTAGATACACGCGCTCAATCCTTGAACGCTGGCAAGGTCAAGGATTAAAGACTATCGAGCAAGTCAAACAAAATCAAGCAGCTTACGAGGCTAAGAAACAGCCATTAGCACAACCAACACAAGACAACTTCCCTGATGTCCCGTTTTAGGAGGTGAAAACATGGAGGAACAGTTCAAAAAGTATCAAAATAGAAAAATACTTGATAAGGTCTGCTCAATTCATAACGTGAACTATTGGCAAATCTCAATACCCATTAGGGGAAGTGATAAACGTAAGCTGCAAGAGTTTTGCCCTGAATGTGTCAGAGAGAATATACAGCGCGAAGAACAAGAGTTAGCTAATGAAGCCACAAACCAACAAGTCTATCAAAAAACCTATCATGTCCTAATGCGTGATAGTGTAATCCCTAATGAGCTAAAAACAGCAACATTTGACAATTTCATAGTCGAGACACAAGAGGAGAAACAACTATTAGCCTTTGCTCAAAATCAGGTAAAGAAGTACCTAGAGGGTATGAATGGAAATACGCTGATTACAGGCTCTACAGGCGTTGGCAAAAGTCATCTAAGTGTCGCTATGGCTAAAGCTATCAACGAGGGCTGCAAGGCTAAAAATGAGCCTAAAAGCGTGTTGTTTGTAACCTTTACAGATATTGTTAATAAAATTCAAGACGGTTGGACTTATGGCAAGAATGCAGCTTTTACTAAATCTGATGCCGTGGAACTCTTGAAAAAGCCTGGCTATCTTATCATTGATGACCTAGGAGCGAAGAATGCAGTTATTAAACCTAAGAACGATTGGGAGCAGGATTTATTATTTGATATACTTAACAATCGTGAGAATACAATTATCAATACCAATCTAAGCGGTGATGAATTAAAAACAATGTATAACGAACGTAACTATAGCCGCATTCTTAAAGGCTTAGAGGGGAATTCGTTCAGGATTTACAGTATCAAAGATAAGCGGTATTCAATTCGACAATTAAAGACTAAACAAGTTAAGAAATAACAAAGAGGCGCGTGCCTCTTTTATTGTTTAGCTAGACTTGAAAAGCAAGCGGGCTTTTGGTAAGGTATTGAATATAGGATCTAACAATATAGCGCGTGATTGAACAAAGAACGAACAAAGAGAAAATAACTATTTGAGTCATGGATAATCCAAAGAACACGCGCAGAAAATAGCAAAAAAACCAGCTTGTGCTAGTTCCTTTTGGTAAATATTTGATAGTACTATTATACCACAGGAGATATTAAACATGCTGGAATTGTTTAGAGAGATTGACGAAAAAGCAACTCAAGTAAAGGCTAAAAAGATTTTACAGATTTATCGTCGTTTGT
Organism: Streptococcus constellatus; assembly: GCF_902167705.1. Classification (GTDB taxonomy): domain Bacteria; phylum Bacillota; class Bacilli; order Lactobacillales; family Streptococcaceae; genus Streptococcus; species Streptococcus constellatus_A. The sequence goes on from NZ_CABHMZ010000017.1 coordinate 33,049, forward strand.
GTCGAATTGCTGGAAGTGAATACACTGTGCGGAGCGCTAGTGCTTTTTCAGACCAACCGCGTAGCAAGAACAATCAGCCAAGCAAAGGACTTGAAACCTTTGTAGTAAAAAGGCTAGACGCAGAAAGAGAGAAAGCAGAGATAGACAAGGCTATTAGTTTGCTCTCTAGTGATATGTACAAAGAAATATTGATTAGAAGATTTTGCAAAGCAAGACAGTGTAGCAATATCTGTATATACATGGACTTAGATTTGTCTGAATCGGAATTTTACAGAGAACAAAGCAAGGCATTATTAGAGTTTGCGGAATGGTATAAAGCCGGTGAATTGCTTGTATTTAAACCTTAAGTAACGGGTTGAAACAGTATTTATACAAACCAAGATACAGAGGCTATTTGCTCCCTATTTTTTTGAACGGGGTAGGGTTTATTTGGAATAAAAGGACGCTGCCCTCTTCTCTACAAAAAATTCCCTTTTTGAAATTTTTGAATGCAATAGGAAAAGAAAAAATCAATTTTAAAACACCCCCCGCACTCTTTCGAGAGCAAGAGAGCCGCGACAAGATGTCGTCTTACATCACGCGCCAATTTTTCAGATTTTTAAGGGGTGTCATGGGGAGCAAATTAGGAGGTGAAGTTGCTTGGTTAAAAATCCTTACTATCGGCAGAACAAAGGGCATTTACCCAACGACCCGCCAAACTATTTGGGAACAGTTGCGAGGGAGACTTGGCGCAAAATCGTTCCGTTTTTAGAACCTTATTATCAATCTATAGCCAAATGCTAAACTGTAGTATTTTATATATGCTATCAGTTAAAAAACTTTTTCTTTTCGCTTGTTTTTCATGCGCATAATGTGTATAATAGAAAATGTAAGGAGGTAACGTGCACTATGCCACTTACAGGAAAAGAAATGGCAAAGCTAGCCGAGAAAAATGGTTGGGTAGAAATCCGACAGAACGGCAGTCATCACCATTTCAAACATGAAGATTTTGATTATATAGTGACTATCCCAATCCATGGAAATAAGGATTTAGGAAGAGGGCTAGAAAGCAAAATCCTGAAAGATTTGGGGCTGAAATAATCCCCCTTATCTTTCATTTTTTGGAGGTAACAGACTATGTTGAAATCATATCCAGCAATTTTTCATAAAGAGGAAGACGGTTCTTATTGGGTAGAATTTCCAGAGTTTGGAGGAGGTACACAAGGGGCAAACGTTGAAGAAGCCTTGAAAAATGCCCGTGAAATGCTTGAGAGTGTTTTAGCTGCTTACATAGACGAAGGATTAGATATGCCAAAACCTAGCGACATCATGACTTTAACTGTTAACGACGGCTTTGTTAGTATGATACAAGCAGACCCTACCCCTTTTATTCGCAACAATAAAGCCATTAGAAAGAATGTGACTATCCCTGAATGGTTAGTAAGATTAGCGGATCGTGAAAAAGTAAATTATTCTGAAGTGCTAACTCAAGCCCTAGAAACAAAATTACAAGCCTAGACACAGTCAACATGCGCAGCGATAGAAATGCGCGTGATAACATGGTATAATAATCTTATCAGCAAGGCTACAAGCAACTAAAAAAGCGTAGCTATTCACTACGCCAGTTCTTGCCTGCTGAACTCATATTGTAAATGACCTGTAAAGGTCTTTTTTGTTCACCTTTTTGTGGACTTTTAAGGATTTTCTAACAACTTCTAATATTACATAATATTGATAAAAGCCAGTAATACCAACGATTAAGAGCTGTCAATGAGTTGTAAAACTATCTATTTCCTAGTTCAATAATTTTTGACATAGTTTTCTCCGTAATTATTCTAGCTACTATTATATCACAAAGCCTTTTTTCTATCAGAGGTCTAGTGTGAGAGGATCTGGACCAACTTCTCCTTTTAAAAGAAACCAAATAGGCGGGCAAAACAACCACTTAAGCAAAAGCCCTTGTTTTCCTCGTCAAAATAATGTTTAATAGACTTAGAAAGGGAAGGAAATAATGAATCTCTCTTGCAATGAAAGTCAGCAGTAAGCAAGATACAACATCATTGGGAAAGAAGGGGTGTTTATGAAAGTTCAATTACATATTGATGAAAAATTTTTAGAAGAACAGGTTATCATTGAAGCACCTGCTTTGTCAGATTCCGTTCAGCAACTGTTGACATTCGCTCAACATATCGGTAAAACTAAAACCATTCGAGCCAAAAAAGAGGAAGAGATTTACCTATTAGATACTGCTGAAATTCAGCGAATTTATACTGAAAACCGCCATATTTGGGCCGAAACAGCGACAGGCAATTATCTCTTAGGGCTTCCACTTTATCAAGTTTTGGAATTGCTTCCCGCTGATTTTCTACAGATTTCCCAATCTGAAATCATCAATATCAAACAGATTGATCATCTGAAATTGACCGGCAGCGGTCTGATTCAGATTGCAATGAAAAACGGTCAGATAACGTATTCATCTCGCCGTTATCTCAAAGCTATAAAGGAGAAATTACAGCTATGAAAAAAACATTATTCAGAGATACTTTAGGAGGTATTGTAATCGGACTTCTCCTATCCGTCATCTTTTCTTACCTTTTTGCACCTGTCTATCAACCGCTCAATCCTTATTCGGCAGTTGGTCTTTGGATGGAACAGCATCATGTTCACGACGCTTTAGTCGTTCTCTATTGCGCAGTGATATGGGGTCTAATCGGCTTGCTCTTTAGCTTAGGAAAAGAGCTTTTCAAAAAAGATTGGAGCATTCTCAAAGCAACTATCTGCCACTATGGGCTTATGATTCTGGGATTCATTCCCTTAGCTCTTTTAGCTGGTTGGTTCCCAAGCAAACCCATCTTCATCTTACAGCTGATTTTAGAATTTACTGTTGTTTATCTCATCCTTTGGGCAATCATGTCTTATCTAACCAAAAAGAAAATCGAACAAATCAATAATGGATTAAAGAGACAAAATCAATAGTAAAGAAACAACCGCCATAGGTTTCTATGGCGGTTGTTTTAGTTCACTCGGCTATGAAGACCATAGCTGTTTTAATGATAAATTGGCAGAAAAATAAGCATTTCAGTTATGACAATGTCAGTCTCTTACAAGACTAACTTTATTCTAGTCATTCCCATATCTGCAACTATTAGAGATGTTTCTTCATCTCTGCCACAGCCAACATCACTTCCATTGGGGTCATATTATAAATGTCCAACTGGCGCAACTCGTCTAGAACAGGTGATTCGATTGTTTCTGTGAATAAAGACATCTGCTCAGCTACTTGATTTTCCTTGCCATCACTAGCTTCCTTATTAGAATGTTGGAGAGACGATTTATCATTTGCTTGATCTTCTAATCGTGTTAGTATCTGGTCTGCTCTCATCAGCAAATCATTTGGCAAACCTGCAATTTTTGCTACATGAATCCCATAAGATTTATCCGCAGGACCAGCTTCAATCTTGTGAAGAAATGTCACTTGACCATCTTTTTCTAGGGTCGCTACATGGACATTTTCTAGCCGTGTCAAGCTAGTTGACAAGTCTGTCAACTCGTGATAGTGAGTTGCAAAAAGTGTTTTAGCTCTTGTCCGATTGTGAATGTACTCAATAATCGCCTGTGCAAGAGCCATGCCATCATAGGTCGCTGTTCCTCTTCCTAACTCATCAAAAAGGATGAGTGAATTTTCTGTTGCTTGAGAAATAGCATGGTTGGCTTCCATCATTTCAACCATAAAGGTTGATTGTCCAGATACCAAGTCATCCGCTGCACCAATTCGAGTAAAGATGGCATCAAAGATTGGCAATTGAGCACTTTCTGCTGAAACATAAGAACCCATTTGAGCCATAATGACAATAATCGCCAATTGTCGCATATACGTTGACTTTCCACTCATATTTGGACCGGTAATTAGCTGAACATTGACATTCTCGTCCATTGAAATGCTATTAGGAATATAAGTTTGTGCACCCATAACCTTTTCTACGACCGCATGCCGCCCTTTATCAATTTTGATAGAAGGTTGCTCAATAAATTCTGGTCGCACAAAGTGCTGCTTTTCAGCAACCGCTGCAAAACTTTGCAGCACATCAACCGTTGCCAGAGTTTGAGCCAAGGATTGCAATCGTTTGATATATTTACCAGCTTCCTCACGAATGCGCATAAAAATCTCATACTCTAAATTGGCAGATTTTTCACGCGCTTCTAACATTTCGCCTTCAATACGAGCCAATTCTTCCGTACCAAAGCGCTCCGAATTTTTCAGAGTTGCCTTGCGGAAAAAATGACTGGGAACGTGTTCAAGCTGGGAATTTGTGACATGAAAATAATAACCATCTTTTTTGTTGTAATCAATCTTCAGGTTGTTAATTCCGCTAGCTGCCTTTTCTTTCGTCTCAATATCCGCAATCCAGCTCGTTCCATCTCGCATGATCACTCGATATTTATCCAAGGTTTCATCAAAATCTGTTTTAATGATATTCCCTTCAGTAATGACATTTGGAGCATCTGGTGAAATGGCTGATTGAATCAAGTTTGCTAGTTCTGGAATGTCATCCAAGTTCTTAATCAATGGTTCCAAAACAGGACTATCAATTCCTTGTAAAATTCCCTTAATCTGAGGGACATTGCTCAACGTTGCCGCCAACTGCAATAAATCTTTCGGATTGGTCTTACCAAACGAAACCCGACTGGCTAAACGCTCGATGTCATATACACCTTTTAGACTATCTGCCAAATCACTGCGCTCAAAAAAATGATCGAGAAATACCTGCACGACATCTTGCCGCTTGAGAATCCGCTCCTTATCAATCAACGGGTGCTGAATCCATCTTCTTAAAAGTCGCGTCCCCATAGCTGTCTTGGTCTCGTCCATCAGCCAATATAGACTACCATGCTTCTTGCCCGTCCGTGCATTCTCTGTTAAATCCAGACTTGCCATCGTTGCATAATCCATCTGTAAGAAATCTTTGATTTCATAATGATGAACTCGCTTTAAGTGACTCAACTCACGCAACTGCGTCTTATGAACGTATTCTAACAGCTTGCCAGCGACTTGATGTTCTAGAAAAGACAATTCATCTCTCAGTAGCTGAACATCTTCAAAAGTAGTTTCAACTTGTGATAACAACAAATTCATTTGATTTGCGAATACTTGGCGCTCTGATTCGGGCAATTCATACCCTAAAACTACTTCACGTGCTCGCAGATTCCGAATTTCTCCACAGACCATATTAAAATCACTGAGAGTTGTAACCTGAAATTCACCGGTCACCAAGTCCATGTAAGCCAGTCCATATAAATCTTCTAATTTATCTAAAGCTACTAAGAAATTGTTCTGACTATCTGGCTTTGAAGAATCAACAACCGTCCCTGGTGTGATGACCTGCACCACTTCACGTTTGACTACTCCAACCGCTTTTTTCGGATCTTCAACCTGCTCTGCAATCGCAACTTTATAACCCGACTCAATTAAAACATCAATATACTGCTGTACCGAATGGTAAGGAACCCCCGCCATCGGAATTGGATTTTCCGAATTTTTATTGCGGCTAGTCAAAGCAATTTCTAAAATCTGTGCCGCATTGGTCGCATCCTCATAGAATAATTCATAAAAATCCCCCATACGAAACAGCAAAAAAGCATCTGGATAATCCTTTTTTATATCTAAATACTGTTGCATTCCTGGAGATAGTTTTTCTTTTGTCATTCTCATCCTTTCTGATTATTAAATAACGCCAAGAGGACGTAGAAATCAATTGTTTCGTAGAAACTTGAGTTCTGTTTCACTCCCATTGTGCCTGAGAAACTCTAAACTGACTAAAATCAACAGAGCTTCTCCAAAGCACTGCGCCTTATCATTATAACGATATAAACAAACCAAGCTGAGCACTTCTGTCCCAGCTTCATCATTCTCTTAATCCATTTTCTCAAGAAGCTGCTCTTCCATTTGTTTTGCAGCTGCTGTATCACGACAGATAACTAAGAGCGTATTTGCTCCTGCTACCGTTCCCAAAATCAGCTCTCCTTTATTGGCATCCACAAAATTAGCTAAAATAGAGGCATCCCCTAAGCGCGTATGAAGAACCAAGGAAAATTCAGCCCGAGAAACGCCTTGCAAATGATAAGATAAAAATTCAACCAGATCAATCTTGTTTGTTTCATCCGCTAAAACATAATAAACTTCATTGTTTTTCTTGGCTTTGGTTAAACCAATTTCTCGTAAATCCCGAGAGAGAGTTGTCTGCGTAACAACAATTCCTTGTGCTTTCAAACGATCCTGAATATCTTTCTGTGTGCTTAGTTTCTCTTCCTTAATCATTTTCTTGATCAGTTTATGACGCTCAGTTTTTTTCATTTTATCCTCAACAATGTATATTTATACCCTAAATTATATCAAAAAGATTGAAGATTCGTCAAAAAATATGTTAAAATACTAGTAAAAGACCAAAGGAGAAACCATGGATAATAAACAATTGATTGCAAGTGAATTGGCTAAGGTAATTGACAGCCTAGACCAAGACGCTATTTTAAATTTACTAGAACAACCAAAAAGCTCAGAGTTAGGTGACATTGCCTTTCCTGCCTTTTCTTTAGCAAAAGTAGAACGCAAGGCTCCTCAAGTTATTGCTGCAGATATTGCAGAAAAGATTGATACGACAAACTTTGAAAAAGTTGTGGCAACAGGTCCTTATGTAAACTTCTTTCTTGATAAATCAAAAATTTCAGCTCAAGTTATCAAAGAAATTGTAAAAGAAGGAAATGACTATGGGCAACAAAACGAAGGGCATGGAGAAAATGTTACCATTGACCTTTCAAGTCCAAACATTGCAAAGCCTTTCTCAGTTGGTCATTTGCGCTCAACCGTTATCGGAGATGCTCTCTCTAACATCTTCCGTAAATTAGGCTACAACACCATTAAAGTCAACCACTTGGGGGACTGGGGAAAACAATTTGGACTTTTGATGGTTGCTTATAAAAAATGGGGCAACAAAGAAGCCGTTGAAGCAAATCCTATTGATGAGCTCTTAAAACTTTACGTTCGTATCAACGCAGAAATTGAAACAGATCCTGAACTTGATGATGAAGGGCGTCTTTGGTTCAAAAAATTAGAAGACGGTGACCCTGAAGCTACTGAATTATGGCAATGGTTCCGCGACGAAAGTCTGAAAGAATTTAACCGTATCTATAAATTGCTTGGTGTTGAATTCGATAGTCTAGCTGGTGAAGCCTTCTATAACGACAAGATGGACGAAGGAATCAAAATCCTGGAAGAAAAAGGGCTGCTAGAAGAGTCTAAAGGAGCTAGCATTGTCAACCTTGATGATGTTAATCTACCACCAGCTATGATTAAAAAATCTGACGGTGCCACTCTGTATATCACCCGTGATATTGCTACGGCCATGTACCGCGCTCGTACTTATAACTTCGTTAAAAATGTTTATGCTGTAGGTCAAGAACAAGCTAACCACTTCAGACAACTGAAAGCTGTTTTGAAGAAAATGGGATTTGACTGGAGCGACGATATGATTCACGTAGACTTTGGTTTGGTGACAAAGAATCGTCAAAAATTGTCTACACGTAAAGGAAATATCATCCTTCTTGAACCAACTCTTCAAGAGGCTATCAGTCGTGCTAAATCACAAATTGAAGCCAAAAATCCTGACCTTGAAAACAAAGAAGCTGTGGCTCATGCCGTCGGAGTGGGAGCTGTTAAATTCTACGATTTGAAAACAGACCGTCGCAACGGTTACGACTTTGATTTGGAAGCAATGGTATCCTTTGAAGGAGAAACAGGACCATATATCCAATACGCTTATGCACGTATCCAATCAATCCTTCGTAAAGCTGACTTCAAGCCAAACGTTGAAGCAACATACAGCTTAGATGATGCTGAAAGTTGGGAAATCATTAAACTGTTGCAAGATTTTGCTCGTGTTGTCAAACGCGCAGCTGACAATTATGACCCGTCACTCATTGCAAAATATGCAATCAGTCTTGCACAAGCATTTAACAAATTCTACGCACATACTCGTATCTTGGACGAAAGTCCTGAACGTGACAGCCGTTTAGCTCTCAGCTATGCAACAGCTATCGTTCTAAAAGAAGCTCTTCGTCTTCTCGGCGTTGACGCCCCAGAAAAAATGTAATATTTCTAACTGCATTAAAAAGCCTATCGGTAAGTTCCGATAGGTTTTTGTATTACATTCCATATAATGCTTCGATTTTCAGACCAATTCGTTTGACATCTTCATTCAAGCCACGAAGTTCAAATGTATCCAAGACTGGAAAACCGAATCGCTCTGAATATTGCTTCGCTGTTAGACAATATTGGTTGTTAAAATTACGATTGCCACTGCCAACAATGCCAAAACAACGTTTGTAATTTTCTTCAAAAGCAATAAAATCTCCCAAATCATTAGTGAGGATTTCGACATCTCCATTGTCCAAACCATTTCCACCTTCTAAGTAAGTTGGCAAAAAGGCTACAAAAGGCTGAGGCATGGCATAAAATGGTCGCTTCTCTTTCACCATATCTTTTATATCCACTTGCTCAATTTCCACATCTTCATGTCGCTCTTGCAAAAATGCAGATAAGCGTTTTATAAAACTGGCTGTATTACCACTTAAGCTAATATAAACTAAGGAAATCTTCATCTTTTCTCTCTTTCTAAAAATAAAACATATCTATCATTCTCTTAAAATTTTAAGCTGATAGATATGTTTTGTCAACTATTGCAATTCTTCTTTTGCCAAGTCTTGTTGTTGCCGTCTCATCTTGAAAAAGACAATAACAAGGAACAGAATATTAAAAGCAAAATAAATAATAGTCAAAACTCTTGTTGATGAAATTGCCGCGTCACGCATCGTTTGATCCTTATAAAGATTGTTGAGCGGCATACCACCGATATAATTGTAAATTGCCCCAATAATCCCTAATAATACATAGGCAATATAGGCAAAATTAGCATACAAAATATTTTTCTTGATGATGAAAACAATGGCAGCAATCAACAATAAAATTGAAAGGACAACTAATATTTTATGCGGAATATTATGAAGAAAGACAAGACTTCTTTCAGTTACTTCCACAATTTGTTTGACTACCGCTTCAGACAAACCTTTGTACGAACTTGTATTGGTTATTTTTTCACTGCCAAAAAAAGTTCCTACAAATGTAAAAGATGATAAAATAGCCGACAATGTCAGCAATACGTATAAATAAATTGGTCGTTTTTTCACAATAAGCCTCCTGATTGAAAGAGTTTCCAGTTTTATTTATTATAACGTAAGCAGTCAAAAATGGCAACAAAAATAAACAAAATTGCAAAAATGTCCTCTGCTTACACTATCAAAAATCATGGAGTCTGGGACAATAATGTCTAAGACTCAACCTGCTCTTGTTGATATACGAGTAGACAGCAAGTGACTGCTCAAAGCGCTGCTTTGCAGTTCCGCTTCATTCCCCAGCACAAGAAGATATGAAAGCCACCTAATAAAAGGAGCCGGAGCACTTTTGCCCAGCTTCCTTTGTTTATATAGTCAGAATGATAAGATGCAGTGGTTTGGAGAAGCTCTAGTGCCTTTAGTCATGTAGAGTTCCCCATGCACAATTGATTAGACACTTTAGTGCCAATCACTACTGAATGGGCTCTAAGACGTTGATCAATCAACTTTTACAGCCCTTTTGACACCAAGCGTCACTTGACTTTATTTCCAACCTCGAAATTCCCCAAACCTTTCGAGCCGTACGGAGGTGGACACTGAAATCAAGTTTCTATGAAACGACCGATGTCTGTCCCAGTCTTTTAAACTAAGCGTTCAAATGCCAAATTTCATCGTTGTATTGAGCAATAGTGCGGTCTGCTGAGAAGAAGCCTGCTTTTGCAATGTTGACAAGAACTTTTTCGAGCCAGACATCACGGTCTTCATAATCCGCAAACATACGCTCTTTTGTTTCGATATAGTCTTCCAAGTCAAGAAGCGTCATGAACCAGTCTTTGTTAATCAATTCATTATAAAGACGTTCCAAGCGCTCTTTCTTACCAACTGCAAGAACTGCATCACTAACAATGAAATCAACCAACGGTTTGATTGCTTCACGAGCATAGAATTCACTTGATTTGTAAGCTTCTTTGGCATACAAATCAATAACTGTTTCAGAATCTTCACCGAAGATATAAATGTTGTCATCGCCGACTAATTCATGAATCTCAACATTGGCACCATCTGACGTACCAAGTGTCAAAGCACCATTCAACATGAATTTCATGTTACCAGTACCTGAAGCTTCTTTAGAAGCAAGAGAAATTTGTTCAGAAATGTCACCAGCTGCAATTAAGAAGCTAGCTGCCGTTACGTTGTAGTTTTCAACCATGACGACTTGCAAGTATGGAGAAACTTCTGGATCGTTAGCAATTACTTCTGACAAGCAAAGAATCAAATGAATAATGTCTTGAGCAATTGTGTATGCCGGAGCAGCTTTCCCACCAAAGAAGACTGTAATTGGACGCGCAGGAATGTTTCCAGCCTTGATGTCCAAGTATTTGTGAATGACATAAAGAGCATTCATTTGTTGGCGTTTGTACTCGTGAAGGCGTTTGATTTGGATATCAAAGATTGATTCAGGATTGATTTCAACACCTTGCTGCTCTTTCAAGTGGCGAGCCAGTTTCCGTTTGTTATGCGCTTTGATTTTTTCAAGTTCAGCTTTTACATCAGCTTTGCCAGAAAAATCAAGTAAATCTTCTAATTTTGAAGCATCATGGTGCCAATCGCGACCAATTAAGCTATCAATGTAATTTGACAAGCGTGGGTTTGCGTGCATGAGCCAGCGACGGAAGGTGATTCCGTTTGTTTTATTGTTGAATTTTTCTGGATAAATGTCGTAGAAAGCTTTTAGCTCTGAATTCTTCAAAATTTCTGTATGAAGGGCAGCAACACCATTTACGCTATATCCATAGTGAATATCCATGTGAGCCATGTGCACACGATGATGCTCGTCAATAATTTGAACAGCTGGATCTGCATATTCTGCTTTCACACGCTTATCCAATTCTTTGATGATTGGAACCAAGTGTGGAACAACTTCTTCCAAGAATTCAAGTGGCCATTTTTCAAGCGCCTCAGCAAGAATTGTATGGTTTGTATAAGCCGTCATATTCTTAACGATGCTGATTGCTTCATCAAGAGAAATACCACGTTCTGTTAGGAGACGAATCATTTCTGGGATGACCATTGAAGGGTGAGTATCATTGATTTGGATAACAGCATAGTCAGCCAAGTCATGAAGATTGCTACCTTTTTCAATCGCTTCATCAAGAATCAATTGAGCACCATTTGATACCATGAAGTATTGTTGGAAGATACGGAGCAATTCACCTTGCTTATTGCTATCATCTGGATAAAGGAATAGAGTCAAATTACGAGCGATATCTGTCTTATCAAAGTCAATCCCATCTTCAATGATACTTGCATCAACTGAGTCAAGATCAAACAAGCGAAGACGGTTTTTAGCAGCTGTTTTGTAACCAGGCACATCAATATCATAAAGAGTTGATGTTAAGGTGAAATCAGCAAATGGCACTTGATAGCTGCGGCTTGATTTTACCAACCAATTTTGCTCTGTTAGCCAGAAGTTTGGCACTGTGGTTTGCTCATTATTTTTCAAGACTTGTTGGAACAGACCAAAGTGATAATTTAATCCAACACCATCTCCATTCAAACCAAGAGTTGCAATCGAGTCAAGGAAACAAGCAGCCAAACGTCCCAAACCACCATTCCCAAGTGAAGGTTCTAATTCTACTTCTTCCACTTCAATCAAGTCTTTACCAGCATCTGCCAATTCTTTTTTGACATCATCATAAAGACCAAGGTTAATCAGGTTATTTGACAAAAGTTTCCCAATTAAAAACTCTGCAGAAATGTAGTACAATTTCTTTTTGCCAGTATTGACTGGTTTTTGTGCACTAGCTAATTTTGTATAGTTTAAAAGGGCAATATACAATTCTTCATTGCTACATTCGGCAATTTCTTTTTGATAAGTTTGTTGGATAAATTCTTGTAAATTTGACATTTTTTCTCCTACCTAGAAAAGAACGTTACAATTCATTCTCTTTCTTTAATAAATTTTTATTTAAACGACGATACGTTTTCGTCAAGCTATATAACTCTGCTTCAATCACAGGGTCCAATTCATCTGCTGTCATACGCCATGACCAATTGCCACCAATGCTTGATGGATAGTTCATGCGAGCTGATCCGTCTAGTTCAAGCAAATCTTGCATGGTCGCAATAGCCATAAAGCTGACAGAAGCAAAGATAGTCCGTAGCATAGCATGAGGTACTGTTTCATATTCTTTGCGATTGATGTATTGAGCCATATATTCACGTGTGGCATCATCAATTTCATCGCGATACCAACCAAGTACCGTGTTATTATCATGCGTACCTGTGTACATTACAGAATTGTTAGGTGCAAGATGTGGACTATCAATACTTTCAGACTCTGGATTAAAGGCGAATTGAGTGACTTTCATACCAGGGAAGCCCGTCTTTTCACGCAAAGCAATCACTTCGTCGGTCATAAAGCCCAAATCCTCAGCAATAATATTCAAATCACCCAACTCTTCTTTCACTGCCTTAAACAAAGCATAGTCAGGACCCTCAACCCATTTACCAGGAGCTGCTGTATCGGAACCAGCAGGAATTTCCCAGTAAGATTCAAATCCACGGAAGTGATCAATACGCACTACATCGTAGATTTTGAAGCTTTCGCGTAAGCGTTCGATCCACCAACTATAACCGTCTTCATCCATTGCTTTCCAGTCATAAATTGGATTCCCCCAAAGTTGACCGGTTGCAGAAAATTCATCTGGCGGACATCCAGCTACGCTTGTAGGCTGACCTAGTTCATCTGTTTTAAAGAAATGCGGTTGCGCCCAAACATCACAGCTATCAGCTGCCACATAGATTGGCATGTCTCCAACAATTTCAATGTAATGTTCATTAGCATACGCCTTTAATTCTAACCATTGTTTAAAGAAAAGGTATTGCGTTACACGATGATAAGTTAATCTGTCTGCTAACTTTTCGCGATAGCTAGCTAAACTTGCTGCTTCACGGTGACGAATAGCTGCATCTGGCCATTCCGTCCAAGCTTTCAAGTCAAAATGCTCTTTTATCGCCATGTATTCAGCAAACACTTCAAGCCATGACGCATTGTCAGCTACAAATTTTTCATAGGCTGCTAAATCTCCACGTTCTAAGAAGCGTTTCACAGCTTTTTCCAAAACAGGTCTGCGATTGTTAAACACTTTCGCATAATCTACTTTTCTTGGATCTTGACCAAAGTCTAATCCTTCAAGATCACTTTTTACAAGCAGTCCTTCTTCAACCAATCGATCAAAATCAATAAAATGTGTATTTCCCGCAAATGCAGAGAAGGACTGGTACGGAGAATCTCCATAGCTTGTCGTTCCTAAAGGCAAAATTTGCCAGTAACGTTGCTTGGTTCTCACCAAGAAATCTACAAAATCGTAAGCACTTTTCCCAAATGAGCCGATTCCGTATTTTCCTGGTAGAGAAGAAATATGCATGAGAACACCACTTTGACGCTCTTTCATCTTTTTCACCTCAATAAATTTTTCTGTTAAATTTTGCATTCATTTAACGAAAACGTTTGCGTTAATTTGATTATAACTTAATTCTAGAATGGACGCAACCATTTTTCTACTTTTTTTGTAAATTTTTAAAATATTTTAAACATTTGAATCCTTTTCTTCTATATTTACCAATATTTTTGAGAAAGAAATAAAAAATTTTTAAGATTTTTTCAAAAAAGTATTGCAACCGTTTTCTATTTGTGGTATACCAGTCATAGTTCAAGAAAACGTTTGCGTAAACTAATTAAATTGTTATCTTATTATTTTATTCTTTAGGAGGAATAAATCATGAAACGTAAAATGTTGAAAAGTGCTGCAGTTCTTGGAACTGTAGGGTTGGCTAGCTTGCTTTTAGTAGCTTGCGGAAATAAGACTAGCAAGTCTTCTTCTAGTGACGGCAAGAGTGTTACAGTTTATGTAGAAGAACAGTATAAGAACTACATGCAAAAAGCTGCGGATGCTTTTGAAAAAGAAAGCGGCACAAAAGTTACTATTAAGACTGGTGACCAACTTAAAGGTCTTGAAAATCTTTCACTTGACAACCAATCTGGCAAAGCTCCAGACGTTATGATGTCACCATACGACCGCGTAGGTAGCCTCGGTACTGACGGTCAACTTTCAGAAGTGAAACTTGACAAAGGTTCAATGACTGATGACACAACTAAAGCACTTGTAACAACTAAAGGTAAAACTTATGGTGCTCCTGCTGTTATCGAAACATTGGTTATGTACTACAATAAAGATCTTGTTTCTAAAGCACCTACTACTTTCGCTGAATTAGAAGAGCTTGCAAAAGACAGCAAGTACAATTTTGAAAACGAATCTGGTAAAACAACTGCTTTCCTTGCTGACTGGACAAACTTCTACTACACTTATGGTCTGTTAGCTGGTAATGGTGGTTACGTCTTTGGTAAAAATGGTACAGATCCTAAAGACATCGGTCTTGCAAATGACGGTTCTATTAAAGGTATTGAATACGCTAAATCTTGGTACGAAAAATGGCCAAAAGGAATGCAAGATTCTTCAGGTTCTGCTAACTTGATTCAAACACAATTCCAATCAGGTAAAACAGCTGCAATCATTGAAGGTCCTTGGAAAGCTTCATCATTCAAAGAAGCTAAAGTAAACTACGGTGTTGCTACTATTCCTACACTTCCAAATGGTAAAAACTATGAAGCCTTTGGTGGTGGTAAAGCTTGGGTCATCCCTGCAGGATCTAAAAACCCTGAAGCTGCTCAAAAATTTGTCAACTTCTTGACATCAACTGATCAACAAAAAGCTTTCTACGATGCTACAAATGAAGTTCCTGCTAACACAGAAGCTCGTAAATATGCTGAAGGAAAGAACGATGAATTGACTTCAGCTGTTGTTAAACAGTTCCAATCTGCTCAACCTATGCCAAATATCTCTGAAATGAGCACTGTATGGGATCCAGCAGGAAGCATGCTCTTTGATGCTGTAAGTGGTAAAAAAGACGCTAAAACTGCTGCAAATGATGCCGTTAAATTGATTAAAGACACTATTGATCAAAAATTTGGTAAAAAATAAAACAGTTTGTGGTAGACAGAACTCGATTGGCAGCACCAGTCGAGTTCTATATTTTAGACAAAGGAGGCTCTAATGACTACACAACAACAGCCTAGTAAAGCATTGCTGCTCTCCCTCATTCCAGGACTTGGGCAAATCTATAATAAACAAAAAGCAAAAGGGGCTATCTTCCTAGGAGTTACCGTTGCGTTTTTGATTTATTTCTTCGCCATAGCTGCTCCTGAGCTAGGAAATTTAATCACTCTTGGTGAAATGCCTGGGCGTAACAACTCTCTTTTCATGCTGATTCGTGGTGCATTTCATCTTATTCTTGTCATCGTTTATTTTATCTTTTATGCTTTAAACTTAAAAGATGCTCATACAATTGCGAAACGTTGGAATAATGGTTATCCAGTTCCTACAACTTTCAAAGATATGGTCAAAGGAATTTATGCTAATGGTTTTCCTTACCTATTGATTATTCCTTCTTATATCGCAATGACTTTTGCTATCATTTTCCCTGTATTGGTTACACTATTGATTGCCTTTACAAATTATGATTTCCAACACTTGCCACCAACCAAGCTTTTAGACTGGGTAGGGGTGACAAACTTTACTAATATTTGGCGGCTTAGCACATTCCGCTCTGCCTTTGGCTCCGTTCTATCTTGGACAATCATTTGGGCACTGACTGCTTCAACCGTTCAAATCGTTATCGGTATTTTTACTGCTATTATTGCAAATCAGCCATTTATTAAAGGGAAACGGATCTTTGGGGTTATCTTCCTATTGCCTTGGGCTGTTCCAGCATTCATCACTATTTTGACATTCAGTAACATGTTCAACGATAGTATCGGTGCTATCAATACGCAAGTCATTCCATTGCTTGGTAAAGTATTGCCATTCTTAAATGGGCATTTGATTCCTTGGAAAACAGACCCAACTTGGACAAAAGTTGCTTTGATTATGATGCAAGGCTGGCTTGGATTCCCTTACATCTATGTATTAACACTTGGTATCTTGCAATCTATTCCAAACGATCTTTATGAAGCGGCTTATATTGACGGTGCAAATGCCTGACAAAAATTCCGCAATATCACTTTCCCAATGATTTTAGCAGTTGCTGCTCCAACACTTATCAGTCAATATACCTTCAACTTCAACAATTT
The DNA here is from genome assembly GCF_902167705.1 of Streptococcus constellatus. GTDB lineage: Bacteria > Bacillota > Bacilli > Lactobacillales > Streptococcaceae > Streptococcus > Streptococcus constellatus_A. The sequence goes on from NZ_CABHMZ010000017.1 coordinate 49,382, forward strand.
CTCTATCATGTACCTCTTTAATAGTGGTGGTCCTGGTACAGTTGGTGGAGGTGCAGGTTCGACCGACATCCTCATCTCATGGATTTATCGTTTGACGACAGGTGCAGCTCCTCAATATTCAATGGCGGCTGCGGTAACACTTATCATTTCTCTTATCGTGATTTCAATCTCCATGATTGCGTTCAAGAAATTACATGCATTTGATATGGAGGATGTGTAAGATGAATAATTCTATTAAATTTAAACGTCGTTTAAACCACTTTTTAACTTATTTCTATTTAGTGGCTTTATCTGTTATCATTATCTATCCTCTCTTGATTACGATTATGTCCGCCTTCAAGACAGGAAATGTCCTTGCATTCAAACTGGATACAGATATCAATTTTAGCCTTGAAAACTTTAGCAAGCTCTTTACCGAAACTCTTTACGGTACTTGGTACTTCAACACTTTAATCATTGCTATCTTGACAATGATTATCCAAACAAGTATAGTAGTACTAGCTGGTTACGCTTATAGCCGTTATAATTTCCTAGCTAGAAAACAAAGTTTGGTCTTCTTCTTAATCATTCAAATGGTGCCAACAATGGCAGCACTTACTGCCTTCTTCGTTATGGCTTTGATGTTGAACGCACTCAACCAAAGTTGGTTCCTCATCTTCCTTTACGTTGGTGGTGGTATTCCAATGAATGCTTGGCTCATGAAAGGGTACTTTGATACAGTGCCGATCTCACTTGATGAGTCTGCTAAATTGGACGGGGCTGGTCACTTCAGACGTTTCTGGCAAATTGTCTTGCCACTCGTTCGTCCAATGATTGCTGTACAAGCTCTCTGGGCTTTCATGGGACCATTCGGAGACTATATCTTATCTAGTTTCTTACTTCGTGAAAAAGAATTCTATACAGTTGCTGTTGGTTTACAAACCTTTGTTAGTGATGTGAAGAATTTGAAGATTGCCTACTTCTCAGCAGGCGCTATCTTGATTGCTTTGCCAATCTGTATCTTATTCTTCTTCCTACAAAAGAACTTTGTATCTGGTTCAACAAGTGGTAGCGACAAGGGATAATCTTGTCCCACCCTCTTTTATTTATAGTTGTATGATAGCCAATAAACATAGTTTATTGGTCGTCACCTGATTATAAATTTTAGAAAGAATGTCTTATGTTACCTTACCCATTTAATTATTTTTCTAGTATTTATGGTTTTAAAAAACCTTTTACCAATCGGAAATTACTGACCTGGTTTCAGCTGATTTTTACAAGTATCTTTTTAATTTCGCTGTCCATGATACCAGTTGCTATCCAAAATGCATCTCTCAAGACTTATCCCCTCACTACTTTTGTAGACGGTGTTTTTAACCCTCTCACAAAAGAGACAATGGACGATATCACAAAGAATGCTAAAATAGAAAATCAGCTATTCAGCTATTCAGGTCAGCAACCAGCTCACAATAGCAAAGCGGGAACTGTCCTTCTGGGGCAAGAACAAACAGCCTTAGGAGAAAAGCTAACGCTTGCTTTTGAGCCAAAGCAATTGATTATCAGTAAAAAAGGAAGAAAACTAGCAAACATTCAATATCAGCACATCAATCAAGTCGCTTTGAAAGACAAAGCCACTCTGAGTGCAGCTATTTCACAAGACTGGTTCCAACAAAATCGTATCACTGTCAGTCTATTCTTGATTTTGATTTCAGGATTTCTGCTGGCATTAAACTTCTTTATTGTCCTTTTAGGAGCCACATTCTTCCTTTACTTAACGAAAAAATCTCGTCTCTTTTCTTTTAAAACAGTCAAAGAATGCTATCACTTCGCTTTGAACTGTTTAGGTTTGCCAACATTGATCGCTGTCGCGGCAGGACTATTGTTCGGTCAAGCCATGACCACTATGATTACCATTCAAAACATTCTTTTTGTTCTTTATCTCGTCATCATTTTCTATCGGACTCATTTCCGTGATGAAAAAATGAAAAAGTAGGGGGTTCTTTTATGCGAGTTACTATCAAAGAAGTTGCTAAGTTAGCAGGAGTTTCTCCGTCCACTGTTACCCGTGTGATTCAAAACAAATCCAGCATTAGCGATGAAACGAAAAAAAGAGTCCGCAAGGCTATGAAAGAATTGAATTATCACCCTAATCTCAATGCACGTAGTCTTGTTAGCAGTTACACACAAGTCATTGGGATTGTTTTACCTGATGATTCAGACACTTTTTATCAAAATCCGTTCTTTCCTTCTGTTTTTCGCGGAATTGCTCAGGTGGCTTCTGAATTTCACTATGCTATCCAAATTGCAACCGGAAAAAATGAAAAGGAACGCATGGAAGCTATTTCCCAAATGGTTCTTGGCAAACGAGTAGACGGACTCATCTTTCTCTACTCTCAAGAAAATGATCCACTAGTGAAAATGGTCAGTGAAGAACAATTTCCTTTCTTAATTCTAGGAAAATCTCTTTCTCCCTTTATTCCTTTGGTGGATAATGACAATATCCAAGCGGGATATGATGCAACAGAATATTTTATCAAAAAAGGCTGCCGAAATATTGCTTTTATCGGTGGTAGCAAAAGACTATTTGTAACGCAAGATCGTTATAAAGGATACCAAAAAGCGCTAGAAGATTACCATTTAGAGCTTGACCCTCAAAATACAGCCTTTGCAAATGAATTTTTGGAAGACAAAGGATATCAATTTACCAAACGTCTTCTCAGTCATGATACAAAAATTGATGCTATTATCACAACAGACAGTATGCTGGCAGAAGGAGTTTGTAATTATTTAAATGAAAATCAATTGTCTGTTCCCACTCTAGCCTTTGATTCTATTAAACCCAAACTTGATTTAACAGCTTATGTAGACATTAACACATTAGAGCTAGGGCGGGTTTCGTTCAAGACTATTCTACAAATTATCAATGATACCAAAGAAAATCGACAAATTTGCTATCGCCAGTTGATTCCACATCGCATTATCGAACGATAAAGAAAGGAAGTTTATGGCTTTCCGAACATTCCAAGCCTATTTAGATGATCAAAGTCTCATCACTATTGAGTTAGAAAAACAATTTTATGCCGAATCATTACAATTTACAATTGAAACGGTTAATCGTGCAGAAACTTTACGGATAAGAGCTGTAGGAGAACATGACAACTTCGTGCAATACAGTCTTGCTCCTCTTGAACCGCTGGATTTAGCCAGCCATTATTGGATTTACGACCAAGATCGCAATAAAACTTTCTTACAATTTCGCCATATTGTGAGAAAACCGATTTTTGACCAAACCTTTGCCTACAACGGAAGTGATTTAGGAGCTCATTATACTCCACAAGCAACGACTTTTAAGCTCTGGGCACCAATTTCTGAACAAGTATTGCTTCATTTACAAAATGACATCTACCCAATGACGCTCGGAGAAAAAGGAGTTTGGCAAACAGAAGTCTCTGGAGACTTTGACGGGACGGCTTATTACTATCTACACAAAGTGAATGGCCACTGGGTGGAAGTTCACGACCCTTATGCCCTATCTTCTGAAAGCAATTCTGGGGCTAGTTACGTGATTAACCTAGAGAAAATTTCTCGTCCTATCCAACGAGCAGCAACACAAATTTCAATGACAAAAGCCATTATCTACGAGATGAGTGTGCGAGATTTTTCCATGCAAAAAGAAGCTGAGTTTTCTTACCCTGGTAAATTCAAATCCCTAACAGAGTCTCCGCAGTTGCAAGAGCACACTTTAGGAATGGATTACATCAAACAGCTTGGAGTATCTCACATTCAGCTCATGCCTTTGTATGATTTTGGCAGCGTTGATGAAAATCATCCAGAACTCGTGTACAACTGGGGCTATGACCCTATGCAATACAATCTTCCTGATGGCAGCTTTGCAACAAATCCACATGATCCTTATACAAGAATCGTTGAATTGCAAGAAGCAATCGCTGCTTATCATCAAGCCGACATCAGTGTGATCATGGACGTGGTTTACAATCATGTCTATGATCCTAAAGCCTATGCCTTTGAAAAAATCGTTCCAGGCTATTTCTTCCGCTATGATCACAACGGCAATTTAACAAATGGTACGTTTTGCGGAAATGATGTAGCCAGTGAACGAGCAATGGTTCGTAGCTATATTAAGCATTCCCTCAAACAGTGGTTGACAATCTACGGATTTGACGGATTCCGCTTTGACCTCATGGGTATTTTAGATATAGAAACCATGAAGCAGATTGCAGAAGAATTAAAGCCTCTCTATCCAAATGTCTATCTTTACGGAGAAGGCTGGCGTATGAATACGGGACTAGATAGCAATAGACTCGCTCATCAATTCAATGCTGACAAATTACCAAGCTATGGATTTTTTAACGATCATTTTCGCAATACAATAAAAGCAACCATTGCAGAAGGGCAACGATTATCAGAGGCTCATTCACTAAATTCTATAGAGAATGTCCTAACTACTAATATTGGCTTCACAGGTACTGAGCACTTTATCGCACCGCAACAAGCAATCAACTATGTAGAATGCCATGATGATGCAACTGCTTTTGACTATTTTGCGATACAAAATCCAAAGATTGATTTGAAGGAGCGGCTTGATAATGCCCGTCTCGCTCTGCATCTCTCCTTACTGGCACAAGGAGTGCCTTTCATCCACAGCGGGCAAGAATTTTTCCGTAGCAAAAATCTCATTGAGAATACGTATAATACCCCAGACACTATCAATCGTCTAGATTGGCTACGCTCCATTGAATATGAGAAAGATGTACAATTCATTCGGCATCTCATTCAATTTAGGAAAACCAACCCGCTTCTCAGTTTGGAAACAAGAACAGAAATTAAAGATTACTGTTCTGTCGAATGGCTAAGTGATTCTGTGGTCGAATACAAAATTAAAGAAAAAGAAGATCAAATCACGATCCTCATTAACTTTGGAAACGAAGCATTTAGCTATCCAAATCAGGATAAGCAAGCTATTTTTATCAACTATCCAGAGATCAGTCTTGACGTTCCTCTCAATACTAACAAAGATTCCTATACTGTCCCTGCAAAACAAGTTCTCGTACTTAAATAATCGTAACCACCCGTTAGTGAATTGCAACCCAAAAGCTACGAGAGGGATTTAAAGTCACATAACAAAAAACATCAGATTGGCTAAACAAACCAATCTGATTGTTTTATTCTTCTACGAAACGCCCAAGAATGTGGACATTATCTGCTACTGATACAAAGGCATGTGGATCGATTTTACGCATAATGTGCTTGAATTCATTAAATTCTGCACGTGTAATAACTGTAATCAAGACCGCTTTTTTCTCATGATTGTAAGTGCCTTCTGCGCCATTGATGATTGTTGCGCCGCGATGCAACTTATTGTGAATTTTTTCAATGACCGCTTCAGGATGACTGGTGATAATCATAGCCTGCATCTTCTTTTGCTTGGTAAAGACTGCATCTGTCACACGGCTTGAGACAAAAATCGTAATCATCGAATAAAGCGCGTATTTCCAGCCGAAGGTCACACCCGCAATAATCATAATCGTCCCGTTGACAATAAAAGAAATATTTCCGACATTTCTGCCCGTTTTCTTCCGAACCGTCAAGCTGACAATGTCCGTCCCACCACTAGAAATATTGGAACGCAAAGCAAAACCAATCCCCATTCCCATGATGACCCCACCGAACAATGCGTTGATAATCGGATCATTTGTTAAAGTCACTTCAGGAACAAACTGGATAAACAGCGAGCTCATAGAAACGGTAATGAAAGTAAATACCGTAAACTTGTGCCCAATTTGATACCAAGCCAAAATCATCAGTGGGATATTGATGAGATAAAAAGTTACAGAAACCGGAATAGTAAATCCTAGAAAACGCGTACTTAAAGCAGCCAAAATCTGCGCCAATCCAGTCGCACCACTTGAATAAACATGCCCCGGTTGAAAGAAGAGATTAACTGCAACTGCAGATAGAAAACCATAGATGAGTGAAGCAGAAATCTTTTCATCGTACTTCTCACGGGAGATACTCTTCAGTACTCGTATCAACTTAAAATTATAGGCCAAACGGCGCAAATGATAACGAAATCGTTTATAAATCTTAGTTTTATTCATGACTTTCTACTTGTAAACTTAATTCTTCAAGTTGTTTAGTGTCCACTAGGCTTGGCGCCTGTGTCATGGGATCGCTTGCTTTATTATTTTTAGGAAAAGCAATTACTTCACGGATATTTTCCTCACCAGCCAGCAACATGACAAAGCGATCGAGTCCAATTGCTAGTCCACCATGCGGTGGGAAACCATAATCCATTGCTTCTAGCAAGAAACCAAATTGATCAGCAGCTTCTTCTTTAGAAAAACCAAGGGCTTTAAACATTCGTTCTTGCAAATCTTTGTGGTTAATACGAAGACTTCCACCGCCCAATTCATAACCATTCAAGACAATATCATAAGCAATAGCACGAACCTTGCTCAAATCACCTTCTAATTCATGAGCTGTATCTTCTTGTGGAAGGGTAAAGGGATGGTGTGCACTCATATAGCGACCTTCTTCTTCCGACCATTCGAACATTGGCCAATCCACAATCCAAAGGTAATTAAATTTCGATTCATCAATCAAGCCCAGCTCTTTTGCCAAACGTGTACGTAAGGCACCCAGTGCTGCATTTGCTACTTCAAGTGTATCCGCTACAAAAAGAACCAAATCATTGTCTTCAAGTTGTAAAGCATCTGTCAACTTAATTGTCAAGTCTTTCAGAAACTTAGCAACTGGGCCGTTTAATTCACCTGATGCCACTTTCACCCAAGCAAGTCCTTTTGCTCCATACTGTTTTGCTTGCTCTGTCAACTTATCAATATCTTTGCGAGAATATTTATCAGCAGCATTTTTCACAACAATTGCTTTAACTGCTGGTGCTTCGGAGAAAACTTTGAAGTCAACTTCCTTGACAAGTCCTGTCAAGTCTTGTAACAGCATCTCAAAACGTGTATCTGGCTTATCACTTCCATATAAAGCCATTGCATCATCATAGTTCATGCGTGGGAAGGGCAGAGAAACCTCAATTCCCTTTGTTTCTTTCATCACTCGAGCAATCAAGCCTTCTGTGATATCTTGAATTTCTTGATCAGATAGGAAAGAAGTTTCTAAGTCAACCTGTGTAAACTCTGGTTGACGGTCTCCACGCAAATCCTCATCACGGAAGCATTTAACAATTTGATAATAGCGATCAAACCCCGCATTCATCAACAATTGCTTTGTAATTTGAGGACTTTGTGGCAATGCATAGAAATGGCCTTGGTTGACTCGACTTGGTACCAAATAATCACGCGCCCCTTCTGGAGTTGACTTAGTAAGAAACGGCGTTTCCACATCAATAAATTCTAACTCATCCAAGTAATTGCGAATAGAATGTGTTACCTTAGCCCGCAATTTCAAATTTGCTAACATTTCAGGACGACGAAGGTCTAAATAACGATAGCGAAGACGTGTATCATCATTCGCTTCAATACCGTCTTTGATTTCAAATGGAGTCGTTTTGGCCGTATTGAGAACTGTCAAATTCTCCACATGCAGTTCAACAGCACCCGTTGCCAATTTATCATTCGCCTGCGTACGAGCTTCTACTTTTCCAGTCACTTCAATCACATATTCGCTTCGCAAACTTTCGGCTGTTTCCATGACTTCTTTAGCCACATTTTCAGGATTGATAACCAGCTGCATAATGCCTTCACGGTCACGTAAATCAATGAAAATCAGTCCTCCCAAGTCACGACGACGAGACACCCAGCCTTTCAAAGTGATTTCTTGACCGACATGTTCACTACGAACACGCCCAGCATACATTGAACGTTTCATTTTTATTCTCCAAACTTTTAATTCTTTTACTATTTTACCACAAAAGCGATGAAAAAGAAGGCTGCTTTTCAAAAACTTCTTATCTTAACCTAATCTCCTCATAAAAAGGAGATTAAGGCTCATTTCTTAATCTCTTTTTCATATAATTCAGGGCGCAAAGCCTTGACAACATAACTTGATGCTAAGCGCAACAGCCCCGCTGCTAAGCCAAAAATCGGTGCTAAAAATCGAAAGAAGAAGTCCCCTCTCACAAAATAAGCAATGCCACCTATGACTAGAAAGACTATAATAAACTGAATCATGGATGGGATGATAATCTTTTTCATCATTCATTCAACCTCTACTTTACACTACCTACATAATGATAGCAAAAAGCCATTGACTGGCTTTTGCATTCTTCTCCACTAAAAACCTACTTGTTCAAAAATTGTTTGAAAATCTTCTTGAATCTGATTTAAATCAACCGTTAATTCTTCACGAGTGTGATTATTTTTGACGGTAACTTGGTTGCTTTCAATTTCACTTTCGCCAAGAGTTATCAACACTTTAGCAGAAAAAGCGTCTGCTGACTTGAATTGCGCTTTCAACTTACGGTTTAAATAATCACGCTCAGCTGTAAATCCTTGCTTGCGAAGTGCTTGTACAATTTCCAAAGCTTTACTATTGGCACCGTCTCCCAAAACTGCAACATAAACGTCTAAGCTATCCTCCAGCGGTAATGCCACACCCTGCTTTTCAAGAACGAGAAGCAGGCGCTCCACGCCCATTCCAAAGCCAAAACCAGCCGTCTCTGGTCCACCAAAATAAGCAACGAGGCTATCATAGCGACCGCCTGCACAGATTGTCAATTCATTACCTGCCACATCTGCAATAAACTCAAAAATCGTATGATTGTAATAATCCAATCCGCGAACCATGTTGGTATTGATAACATAAGGAATTTTTAGTGCTTCCAACATCGAACGCACAGCTTGAAAATGCGTTTGGCTTTCCTCATCTAGATAATCCAGGATAGAGGGTGCATTTTCAACAGCGAGTTTGTCTTCCTTTTCCTTACTGTCTAGCACACGGAGAGGATTTTCTTCTAGACGACGCTGGCTATCTTTAGAAAGACTGTCTTTCAACGGCGTCAAATAATCAATCAAGGCTTGACGGTAAGCGACACGACTCTCCGCATTTCCCAAACTATTCAACTGCAACGTTACACCGTGAATACCAATTTCATTGAAAAATTGAGCTGCCATAGCGATTGTCTCCACATCTGTCGCAGGATTGTTGGAGCCAAAACACTCTACACCAATCTGATGAAACTCACGCAAACGTCCTGCCTGAGGGCGTTCATAGCGAAACATAGAGCCCATATAATAAAGTTTCACCGGCTTTTGGACTTCTGGGGCAAAGAGCTTATTTTCCACATAAGAACGTACAACTGGTGCTGTTCCTTCTGGACGCAAAGTAATGTGACGGTCGCCTTTGTCATAAAAATCATACATTTCTTTGGTCACAATATCAGTCGTGTCGCCAACAGAACGACTAATCACTTCATAATGCTCAAATAGTGGGGTACGAATTTCTGCGTAATGATATTTTTTTAATGTTTTGCGAGCAAATTCTTCTACATATTGCCATTTGACAGACTCTTGAGGGAGAATATCCTGAGTCCCTTTCGGTTTTTGTAATTTCATAGCTTTCCTCTTCATTCATATAATATAATTATTTTACCACAAGTAGCAGATTTTGAGGACAGTTTCAGTATATTTTCTCTAAAAAGCTAGCACGCTCTGCTATTTTCCAAAAAGTAAAAGAAAATCTGTCAAGTAACTTTACTTTACAAAAATTTTTTGATATACTATTACAGTTGATGAAAATCAAAGAGATTGAATCGAACTTATATTAAAAGGAGAATAAAGAAAATGGCAGTACCTGCACGTCGCACTTCAAAAGCGAAGAAAAACAAACGCCGCACTCACTACAAAATTACAGCTCCATCTGTACATTTTGACGAAACTACTGGAGATTACTCACGTTCTCACCGTGTATCCCTCAAAGGATACTACAAAGGACGTAAAATCGCCAAAGCTGCAGCAGCAGAATAATAGAAGGGAGCTATCATGCGCGTAAATATCACACTTGAACACAAAGCATCTGGTGAACGCTTGTACCTTACTTCTAAAAACAAACGCAACACTCCAGACCGTCTTCAATTGAAGAAATACTCACCAAAACTGCGTAAGCACGTGGTCTTCACCGAGGTGAAATAATTGAGATCAGAAAAGCCTATGAAACCAACGTTTCTAGGCTTTTTTGTCCTTACTAAGTGGATTGTTTTAGTGTAACCAATTCAATTATATTTCCACAGCTTGCATACAATGTAAGCGTCTATATCTTGCAACTCTTAAAACAAATTTACTGTTTTTGATTTATTCTTTGTGGCTATATTTCTTACCCTTATTGATAAAAATAGACTTAAATAAAACAACTATAAAAATAATGAGCCAAGCTAGTTCTGAGAAAATTATCATAACCTTCTCTGTCACTTCCATTTTATAGGAAATGGTGACACTATTTTTAGCATTTGGAAGTTGCTGGAAAGTGGGAGTTCCGATAGCACTTAAATTTAAGAGGTCATTATTCAATTGCTTCCCATTAAATGTAATGATAGTCTTCTTGTAAACTATTATAGGTAACTCTCTAAACGAAAAAGAAAATCCCTATTTCAACAAGTAATCTTTTTATGAAAACCAACTTTTTAGGATGTTGAAAAAATGCTAAAGCAAAGAATGGTAAGTAAATCAGCACTAATAATACGGAAGATAGCATATGTGTCTGAACCATCAAAGCTGTATAAATGCCTAAGGTATATTTTGGTACCTGTTTAGTATCCTTTAGTTCAAATAAGATACTCAAAGCTAAGGGCATTAAAGCTGCACCCCAACTGGTAAATCCTTGTCGAATTGTCCAATATTGAATAGAGTAGCTAGAGATATAGAGCAAAGCGCCAAGGACAGCGTACTTCTGCTCCATTTTACTTTTAATAAGAAACACATACATAGACAAGCCAGCTAGATTGAATAATACAATATTGGATAAGACCTGATAGATAAACCAATTCTTACTGATTAGAACCAAGAAGCCATGAAAATAAGCTATAAAAGGACCATAAAGGGCATTAACTATCCGTCCAGACTGCTGAAAACCATATAGAGAGATATGATAGTTAAAATTGACATTCTTAATTTGTTCAGCTGTATCATAAAATCGGTTAAAGTGAAAGATAGAATCCGAACCTAAAATTAAGTTACCTGAAAAAAATTGAGGTAATAAGATAAGGATAGAACACAGAAATATCAGAAGCAGACCCGTCAGGTGATTTGTTTTGTTCCTATCAAACACTATAATTTACCTCCAAATTATCATATAAAAACGAAAAGTTGATATAAATCGACTTTTAAGTACACCACAATATAATTCATTACTCAATAAACTAAGTATGTCTATATTCTTTGCTTGTATTACAAGTGCTATAGTATGCATACAAAGGACTTACAAAAGTATTTTCTGCTCATCTACTATAATAGCCATGCTTTTGTTCCCATGCTATTCTCCAATAACTTCTTTGTTTTGTTTAATTGATTTTTTCATGAACAGATACCTCCTGTTTTTAAAATGAAGTGTACTATATCTAATTGAATAATACAATGATTACTTAAAATAATCAACCATTTTATGAAAGTAGAATTTTCAACAATCATAAAAAAGAAAACATAGAAATAAAGAGTTTAAAACATCTGTCTTAAACTCTTTGCCCCTCACTGTTGCTCACCAATACAGCACTCTTCGTGCTCATCTAAACTTTCATCTGCTTGAATGGTGACTTTTGTAATTCCATACATTTTGAGATGTTGGCGAATGAGCTGCTGAGTTTCTGCTTGTTGTTCGGGATGTTTCATGCAAATATGAATCATCGCAAATTTTTCTAGTCCGTCGGTTGTCCAAACATTTAACTGAGTGATTGTTTGGATATTCTCGATTGTTTGAATCTCTGCATAAAGATCATTCAAGTTCACATCACTCGGTACGTGATCAAGAAAGATTTGAACATTTTCCCAAAACTTTGGCAATGCTTTACTCAAGATAAAGGTCGAAATGATGAGCGAAAGCAATGGGTCAAGGAAATACCAATTTGTAAAGCGAAGAATAAAGGATACGAAGATTACAGCCAACCAGCCTAAAATATCTTCTAGGAAATGCAAACTCAGAATGGATTCGTTGTGCGTATGTCCATGACTAACCACCCTGCTGGCTGCAAAGTTGATTACAATTGCAAAAATTCCCAGAACAAGCATACCGTCGTAATTTACCCGTTCAGGCGCAAACAATTTGGGTACATTTTCAACCAGAATGAGAATAGAACCCACTATTAAAATGGTAGAAGTCAACATAGCTCCCAGCAAACTATACCGTTTATAGCCTAATGTATAGTTTCTATCACCTCGTCTATTGGAAATTTTTTCAAAAAATGCTGATAAACCAATCGCTAGGGCATCACCCGTATCATGCACCGCATCTGCTAGCACAGCACTAGAATTAAAAAGAACTCCAAAGATAAATTCAATAACTGCAAAAGAAAAGTTTAATAGAAATGCAATCCAGACATTTTTGCTTGATTTCATTATAATCTCCTCCTAATCGCACATTGAGATTTAGTTTTATTTATTGTATAATGTATTCAAAACAAAACACTTTGTTCAATTATATTATCTACTATTTTAACGGAGGAAACAAGAAACAAATCTAATGCTTCGTTCAATAGCGTACATTTAGGGAGTTTTGTTCGGAAACGATGGATAGACGAGTTAAAAAATCACGCGCAGCCATTTATCAGGCTTTTCTCACTCTTTTGAATCAAAAAAGCTATGAGTCCCTCACAGTTCAGGAAATCATTGACCTCGCAGATGTCGGTCGGTCGACTTTCTATGCTCATTTTGAGACAAAAGAAGCACTACTTGAAGAAATGTGCCAAGATTTGTTCCAACATACATTTGTTGAACGCTACCAAGCAAGCGAACTTTTTGACGCAACAGCTCACATTTTTTACCATTTCAGGAAAAATCAAGATAAAATAGCCACTTTATTATTATCGAAAAATATCTATTTTATCAATCGTCTAAAATTAGAGCTAGAGCACTATCTTTTTCCTCTCATTCGTGAAAAACTATTGATACAAAAGTCTGATTTACCAGAACCATTTTTAAAAAACTATGTTACAACGACCTTTATCGAAACGGTAACTTGGTGGCTAGGACAACGAAATAAAATCGACGAAGCTACTATTACAGCCTATTATCTAGAGCTAATGCACTAATATAGGGCTATAATTTCGGCTATTTCTATGATATAATTTTCTAAGAAACTCTTAGGAGCATTTATGAAAAAACAACATTCTATCTTTTTATTACCAGGAATTATCATGGTGGGTGTCGCTTTGCGGACGCCTTTTACAACGCTTCCAACTGTCTTGACGGACATTGCTAGTGGGCTTCATGTTTCAGTGAGCTCACTTGGGCTTTTGACCAGTTTGCCCTTGATTATGTTTGCTCTCTGCTCTTCATTTTCGGCGCGTTTAGCGAGCAAAATCGGGCTAGAAAGACTGTTCGCTCTCGTCCTCGCCCTTCTTACCATTGGCTCTCTGATTCGGATTTTTAATCTACCATTTCTTTATATAGGAACCATTCTCATTGGAGCTTCCATTGCGGTGCTTAATGTATTACTGCCAAGCGTCATTCAAGCCAACCAACCGCATCGGATTGGGCTTTTAACAACAATGTATATTACCTCCATGGGACTGTCAACGGCTGTTGCTTCTTCTATTGCTGTGCCCATAACAGAAGCTAGCTCGTGGAAAGGGTTGATCCTTTGGCTGACAGTCATCTGTCTTCTAGCATTTTTAATTTGGCTGCCAAATACTTCCTACAACCACTACTTGGTCAACAAAGATAAATCAAGCCAGGGCAGCGCCATTTGGAAAAATAAAAAAGTCTGGGCTATTATCATTTTCGGTGGTCTGCAATCATTATTATTTTATACCAGCCTAACCTGGCTGCCAACAATGGCCATACAAACTGGTATTTCAAATGCTTCTGCTGGATTTTTAGCTTCTATTTTTAATCTGATTAGTCTGCCGTTTTCAATGACCATTCCTAGCTTGACAACTCGGCTCTCTCCTCGTCATCGCCTCATCATGCTTGGTCTAATATCTGCGTCAGGGCTTATCGGTATTAGCATGTTGCTGATACAGACAAATAATTTTATGTACTGGCTCATTATCAACATTTTAATTGGTACAGCCGTAAGTGCGCTCTTCCCTTACCTAATGGTTACTTTTTCAATGAAAACCAGTAGCCCTGAGCAAACTGCCCAGCTATCTGGTTTGGCACAAACAGGTGGGTATCTACTGGCTGCTTTTGGTCCAGCTCTCTTTGGTTACAGTGCTGATTTTTTCTGCTCTTGGATACCAGCTATTGTCATTTTGCTCGTTCTTACAGTCATCATGATTATTGCACTCTTTTATGTAGAAAAATCTGATAAAATTTTATAAAAAAATGAGAATGAAATTCGAAACAAGATTTCCATGAAATCATGCGTTCGTTTTCACTCTCTTTTTTCTTTAACAAAGCTTGAGACATTCTTCCAAATCAATATCCCGCTCTAACTGCTCCGGTGTCCAAGGGATGAAAACATCTGGTATCACTCCTTTGTCCTTCATTCCTTGTCCTTTATCAATGGCAAGACTCCGTGAAGTCGGAAATACAAATTCATAATCGCCAAAGTCCACTGTGCAGCAATTAGAATAATCTAAAATCCCCAGAGTTGGTCTACCTATCACGGTAACTTTGTCAAATGCTTTCATCATTAAAACGAAATTATCCCCTGATGAACCACAATAAACATCCGACAAAATAAATAACTTTTCTGGTTTTGCTTGTCCCATCACATCTGGTAAAATCGCTTCATCTGATTCATCATAAAGTAAATAGCCCTTGTCTTTATTGACAGTTAATTCAGTCATAAACTGCTCCAGCATCTTTCGAGTTTCAGGCGAAATATCCTTTTGCTTTAGCATTGCTCGAAAATCGTGTAAACGCAGTTCTACATTACGCTTGGTATATAGAAATTCCATACCATCATCAGAAAAAATCACATCCTTAAAACCTTTACCATCAGAAAGCGCATATCGCAATAAAGGAAAATACAGCGAATCCGAACCACCATGATTAACACGCACATCAACAATAACATTCTTTGTTGTACTAATAGCCGAGCTGATATCTTGGTATAAGTTTGCAATGGTGGTTTCATCAAAGAAATTTTCCATTTTCAAATACAAAGTTTCTTCTGATAATTGCTTATATTCAAAAGCAGGAGTGTGTGTAGTCAATTTTGTTTCATGTACTGAAATTGTCTGCTCCTGCCCATTTCTCAGCAAGGTCACCGTATCAGATTTAGCCACAAAGTAGGCCCACTCCATGTATTGGCGCTCTTCTGTTTCACTGACAAAATAATCACGATGCACTTGATAAAATTCTGGAATTGTTTGATTGTTTATCAAAAATATCTGGTCTGCAACACGTAAGTCCGTATCAGGATTTGCATTCAGCACGTATAGTCGATCCTCAAATTTTCTCAGCCGAACCCCAACTTCCTGCCGATGTTTGGGACGAAAACTAACATGGCTAATGATCCCAAAGCTTGCCAGATAACACCGCATTTGATAAAGAAAATCCTCATCCATCATCTCGTTTGTGATTTGTCTGCGATAAATATCTGGGTCTGCTCCTTTTAAATCCTTTTTTGTTGACGAATCTTCCCTCATCATCGCCACAACCTGCTCAAAAATTTCAATTTTCGTCATCAAATGTTTTCCTCCTCCATGTTTCTTCATCTTTTAGCAGCCCTGTTTTTGCAATTTTAGACACATGACGATTACCAGCCACATAAAAACAAAGGGCTTCTGTCCGCCAATGATCTGTACAGGTGACACCAATTCGCGGACGCGAGTTGATTTGCAAAGGAAGCACATCGTCTGCCAACTGCAAGCGTGATTCTTGTAAATTCTGTCCATCAAAGGCTTTACTAATCCCTGCAAATTTGGTTAATTTGCCTGGACCATTAGCCAGTAACGTTCCGTCTGGTAATTCCAAAGCCCGAATCAAAACAGCTTCCGCTACATTTTCAGTCCTCGTCACTAGATTCAGCATCTGATGTCCGTAAATCTGATAGACATACCAATGCCCCGCGGATAAGTACATAGATTCGTTTTTAGGCGAACGTCTCCCACGCGCACTATGGCAAGCACTATCTTTAGCTCCCAGATAAGCTTCCGTTTCAACAATTCTTCCTATGGGCTGCCCATCCAAACAAAGCTGCATTCCAAGCAAGGCTTTTGCTGTTGCAATAGTATCTACCTGCATTAATTTTTGAAATTCTTTTGATAACATAATCTTATTATAACATGAATTTCACACAAAAAGAGGCTGGAAAAAAGTGTCCCAGCTTCTATCAGAGTTCGTAATAAACGAATAACGCAGCTTCAATAATCTAGTGAATTGTTAAAACTTGGAAATCAGACTTGCGAAGCAAGCCACCGTTATTGGGCTCTTCATTCGCTTTTCAAGCTCGGAAGAGCACCTTTGACGAAAACTGCGTTTTCTTCATCTGCAACCTTAAACAGCTTGATAGCTGTCTCACTCTCTTTTCTTTAGGAGATATTATGAAAAAAGTTTTTTAGGATTGTTTATAATATACCTAGCTTCACTTAAACTGAGCTTAAGAAGAACACTAAAACGCTTTAAAAAATTATTTTTATGGTAAAATAAAATCAACGAAGAAATATATGTTTATCGTGGAGAAAGGTCATGGGCAAACACTCTATTCGTCTTATCATAAGCGACATTGACGGAACTATTTTAAACGACCAACATCAAGTTGATCAAGAATTACAAGCACAAATCCCTCATTTACATGAAAAGGGGATTCCTCTTGTTCTAGCTTCTGCTCGCTCACCACTTGGCATGGAACCAATCATGCAAGAGTTCGGGCTTCTCAACACTCCTTTAGCTTGCTACAATGGCGCTCTTGTAATTAAAGGAAGTTCCCCAAACTACGATATTTTGATTGAGCATTCTCTGGACAAAAAAGAAATTCAGCAACTACTAGAGCTGGTCTCACAGCACTTCCCAACAATATCTATTAACCTTTATTCTGGAAAGGATTGGTTTACTGAGCATTTTGACAAATGGGTTCAGAAGGAAGCAGCTATTACAGGTGAAATACCGACCATTCAAGATCTGGCATTTGTCCTACAAAAGCAGGTTTCTGTTCACAAGCTTCTTTTGATTGGTGAACCCGCTGACATTCAGAAACTTCAAGACTATCTGCAAAACATAGCCTTCCCTCAAACAGCCTTTTACCTTTCAAAAGAGAATTACTTGGAAGTTACAGCTAAGAACGTTTCTAAGGAAAATGCACTCCTTGAAATCGCTCATTTTTATCACGTTCCGCTCCAGCAAATCATGGCAATTGGTGATAACTTCAATGATCTTCCCATGCTAAAATTAGCCGGCTTGGGAGTAGCTATGGGAAACGCACCTAAAGCAGTCAAAGAGCAGGCTGCCGTAGTCACTCAGACAAACAACGAGGGAGGTGTCGCTCAAGCAATAAGGCAGTATATTCTTGACTAGCAACCTCTGAATCACAACATATCAGAGAGCCACATGACTCTATAGAAAAAACACGGACAATCAAGCTAGTTATCAACTAGTTTATCTTTGTTCGTGTTTTGTTATTCATATCTAAATTTTATTATTTAAAATCTTCCACATTACCATCATAATTCGCCCATTCTTTACTGAAGAATCGGTCGTTTATCTGATAAGCAGGAGCCGGTTTTGGATTTGAAATAAAAGGATTCACAACCTTATCAAATGCCAGCCAACCAAGCCATCCCATGTGAATTGTATCCTGCATAAAGTACGGCTTCCCACCATCATTTGAAAAATCCGCGATATTGGTAAAACCTTGACTTTCCAATTGATAACGAATTTTTTTAACAGCTTGTTGGTATTTTTCTTGGCTCAAGCCTGTATAAGCCATCCACTTCGCATTTACAGGAGGGATAACAAAAATTGGATTGGTTTTGGATCTTGCAAACTGGTTCAAAACCAGTTGTAAGTCATTATACTCAGGAGATTTCGTATAGGAAAACTTTGCCTGCTTTCCTTTAAGTTTTTTTATACGCTTCCGCAAGCGCTGTTTATAAAACTTATTGTCAATTCCTAAGTTATTGTTAGTGGTATTTCTCTGAGCATCTTTTGTCGCAAATTCTTCCAAATCTTGATAAGAAAATTTATCTGGCAGTCGTTTGACCTGAGGCTGTACCAATTTTTCATAATTCTCATTGCGTTCAGCAAAAAGAGAGCTGAAAAGGGCGTCCTCACGTTTATTTAAACGGCTGATAAGACGAATGTACTGTTTGTCGAAATTTGAGAGTTTCTGATTAGCTGCGACTTTTTTTACATTGTCTTTCATAGCCACTGTCGGATACAGTTGCAAGAGGCGCTTCGCCGCATACTGAGCGGCAATATCTCCCTCTTGCTGACGCAAGAAACTAGTTAATTGATCGCTATTGAAATATTGCTGAAAAGCGGCAGGACTATAGCCTTTTTTAGTAAACCATTGAGGAGATACCACATAGACAGCTGGTTTGTTTTTTAACTGCGGAAGCATTTGTTGCATGCCAAAATATTGTGTGAGAGATGCTGCGGCACGTTGTCCTAAAAAATATGGGCGGTAATTTCGCTTGTATTTTTCAGACAAAACCGCAGGGTGCATACTATCAAAACGCAACCATTCACTAGAACCAAAATAAGGTACAAAACGGTGCTTTTTATCTGTTAAAGCACGTACTTTTTGTGTTCTTCCTTTGAAACTTCCTGCTGTCAGTGTAACGGCTGAACGTTTTTCTGACTTATAATCATGCTGTTGCTTCGTTGGATAGAAAAATAGTAAGGCTACGACCATCAAAAAGGCGCAGATAACTGGGCCTAAAATGAGCCACAAACGTTTAAGCATTGCGAAGCTCCGTTACACCTTCAATAATTTTATTAGCCGTATTCCAATCGTCACGGCCAAATTCTGATACTGGAACATGAATGTCAAAGTGGTTTTCCAACTCAACAATCAATTCAACCGTTCCCATACTGTCCAGAACACCTGCATCAAACAAATCTTCATCCATCATGTCTGATACATCTTCCATAAACAAATCATCGATAATTTCCAATACTTCTGCTTTTATATCCATTAGAGAACTCCTTTTATTTTTTAAACCATAAATCATTCAAAAATCCTGAAAAGATTAAGAATGAAAACATTACAACATTAAAGGTGACAAATATTCCCACCGCTTGCGTCCATTTGTTGTCTGGCAAGGGAGGTAGATTCTTCTTTTTCCGCTCTTTATTGACAGTCTTCTTCTTTCGCACCCAAGCATCATTGATAACAAGCCCTAAACCATGAAAAAGTCCATAAGCAATATAATACCAAGTCACACCGTGCCAAAAGCCCATTACCAACATGTTGATGATGTAAGCTACGCTTGAAGTAGTATTCCGATTTTTAAAAACTTTATTTCGGATAAGTACTGTGACCAGCCGCATAAATACAAAGTCACGGAACCAGAATGACAGACTCATGTGCCAACGATTCCAAAACTCTTTCAAATCGTGCGAAACAAAAGGTTTATTAAAGTTAATCGGACTTTTAATTCCCATTAGATTGGAAATGGCGAGGGCAAACATTGAATAGCCCGCGAAGTCAAAAAACAAATCCAATCCAAAGAGATACATCACTCCTAAAGTTGGCAGATTGAAGACACCGCCTACTTGCAAGGCATAATGCTTGAGTGGCGGCAACAGCATAGAGCCAAAAATATGCGCCAAAATAAACTTATATAGGAAGCCTAGCATAATATAATGCACTGATTTCTCAAGCATATCCATCAATTCATCACGCTCAGGGATGTTTTCATAGTCTTGATTGAAACGCTTAAAACGATCAATCGGCCCACTTGAAAAAGTTGGCATAAAGAGCATGAAACGTAGAAATTCCCATAAACTAAAGTCTTTTAGCACGCCATCCCTCAGCTCAATAATCATTCCTACTGAACGAAAAGTCAGATAAGAAATTCCCAAAAAGCCTAAGAGTGATTGATGTCCATAAATCGCTGGTGTTACTTTTACAAGGAAAAGTGGCAAGATAGAGAGAGCAATGTGCAAGTAGAATATCCACTTGCTGTCTCTTGCTTTTCGATAAATTTTGTAAGACCAAACCCAAATCATCTGCCAAACAACATAAAACAGTAGCGCATAAATTTGCGTTAACTTCGGTCCAGTCAGCATAAAAATGATAAAAGCAAAGCTGACCAAAGCTTCATAAATGGGAAATCTTTTTTTGAAAAACAAGCCAACAAAGATAGGCAAAACGGCTAAAATGATATAAACAAAATATTGCGGATCCCCGTACGGTTCCAAGTGAGGAAGCTGTCTTATGAAATCCATCATCGGTTGTTGACCTCACTAATCAAGCCTTTAATATCAATTTTACCATTTGGTGTCAATGGCAGGGAATCTCGATAAAGGAATTTTGAAGGCATCATATAAGACATCATAATATCTTGCAAATCTTCTTTGATAGCTTTGGTAATGTCAATCTCACGTTCAAATTGTTCCTTAACTCCGTCCTTCAAGATAACATAGGCTAACAGATTCTGAACCTTATGATCTTTATTGTAACGCGGCACAGCCACAGCTGAGTCCACATATTGAGACTTGTTCAAGTTTTGGGAAACATCTTCTAATTCAATCCGAAAACCGTTGAACTTGATTTGGAAGTCCATGCGACCGCCATAAAGCAGCAAACCTTCATCCGTCATAGTACCAACATCGCCTGTATGATAGGCTGGTAACCCTTCAAACTCAAAAAATGCTTCAGCTGTTTTCTCTGGATTGTTCATATAACCTTTTGATACAGCTGGTCCAGAGATAATGATTTCTCCTTGCTCACCGTTTGGCAATTTGTTTCCATCTTCATCAATAACAAAAGTCGGAGAATCCGCTTTGGTATAGCCAATCGGCAAACGTTTCATATTTGCCAACATGTCATCCGTTATAGCAACGGCAGATAGAGCCACCGTTGCTTCTGTCGGACCGTAAGCATTGATAATACGTGCATTTGGAAAACGGTCACACAATTTTTGAGCTGTTTTAACCGTCAATTCTTCTCCGTCAAAGTAGAAATGTGTAATGCCTGGCATTTTTTCAGCATTAAAATCCTCAGACAGCATCGCCATATCTGCAAAAGACGGTGTGGATGTCCAAATGGCAATCGGCAAATTCAAAATTGTCTCAAACAGCTGCTTGAAATCTTGCGTAATGGCAGACGGAACCGCAAAAAGTGTTCCTCCAAGCGCCAAAGTTGGCGCCCAATACATAACCGATAAATCAAAAGAATACGGTGGTTGCGCCAGCATTTGCGGAAGAGCTGGAGTCGCAAATTCCTTATCTGTAATCATCCAGTTAGTAAAGCTAAGCAAATTATCGTGCGAGATTTGCACACCCTTTGGCTTTCCAGTCGTTCCTGAAGTGAAAATGATATAGTAATTATCATCGCCTTTAACAGAGTGTGTAATTTCATAAGGATGTTTGGCTGCAAAAGCTGCTTGAACTGTTGCTAAATCAAGGACTGGAGTTGCCACATCTTTCAGCGGAAACTCATTGATTGCAATGATGAGACTAGGCTGTGCCACTTCCACAATCGCTGTCACGCGCTCCAGAGCTGAATGACTATCAATCGGAATATAAGCATGTCCTGACTTCGTCAAAGCTACAAAGGTTGCCAGCATGTCATATTCTTGCCCACCAAACACCACCACTGGTGACTTTTCAGGAAGCGCAAGGCTATCAATCTTTGCAGCAAGTGAATCCGAGTCCACTTTCAAATCATGATAAGTATGAACTTCTCCGAGAACATTGTAAACTGGAAAATCTGGTTGAGACTGAGCAAAGCGCTCAATCGTTTCAATCATGTCGTTAATTACTGAATTGATCACAATCTGCTCCTAAAATTCATTATAGATAAAACCACCTTGACCTTGGCCAAGATAATTAAAGAAATAAAGTAACGCTAAAAATATAACAAAATAAAGTAGCGTTTGTCCAAGAAATTTAAAAATTGTTTTATGTTTTTTCATCATATTCATCACTTTTGTCTTACTTCCAGATAAGACTTAGTATATTTTACCATTTTCTAGCGCAATTTTTCAATACAAAACATTCTTTAATTGAGGAATTAAGGTTTATTTACAACAAACCTAGACGAATTACAGATACACTGTTTCAAGAGACTAGAAAAGAAAATGGTTTCAATCTTAAATTTTTAAAATATATAAAAATTTTATATATTTTCTTGACTTTGAAAAGAAAAAGAACTATACTATGTATAGAAAAATTATATATAAAAATATTATACATAGGAGGTGGCTCATGTATTTTCCAACATCTTCTACCTTGATTGAATTTCTCATTCTAGCGATTTTGGAAAGCGAAGATTCCTATGGCTATGAGATTAGCCAAACGATTAAATTGATTGCCAATATCAAGGAATCAACCTTATATCCTATTTTGAAAAAGTTAGAAAAGAATCATTATTTAACGACTTATTCACAAGAATATCAAGGTCGAAAACGGAAGTATTACTCCCTTACTCCAGAGGGACGAAAGCAACTAAGCACTCTTAAAAAGGAGTGGGAGTTATATACAGCGACAGTCAACGGTATCATAGAAGGGAGCATTCGCCATGACAAAAACTGACTATTTAGCCGCATTAGAAAAATACTTAAAAACATTGCCAGAAGCAGATTATAAAGAAGCAATGGATTATTTTACGGAATATTTTGAAGAAGCCGGGTCGGAAAATGAAGCACAAGTCATTGAGGAATTAGGAGACCCCAAAGACGCAGCAGAAGAGATTATTCGCTCACTTTCAGTACATTCGACAGAAGAGACAAGATCTGATAGTCCAGCAAAACAATCGGCTTCTCAGTATGCTGATGATGCTTATATCTTTGAAGACTATGCAACAATCTCCGAATTGCATATTGATGTCACCACACGAGATGTTTTAATCGAGCCTTCACCTGATGATTTCTTTCATATCAAATACTACAATGGAAGAAATAGCCACCAACTAAACTCTGCGGTTCGTGATAAGAAGTGGTATATTACAGAAAAAGGCAGCACACATTATAGCGGTTTGGACTGGATTATTAACGTCATGAAAAACGGTTTTGATAATCATCCTATTTGCATTCAAATCCCAAGTGGAGCTCTTCTTCAGTCATTCTCACTTCAAGCAACTTCGGGTGATGTCAATATCTCTCATCTTCAAACACAAAAAGGAACGTTTGAGCTTTCAAGTGGAGATTTAACCATGCGGCATTGCCATTTGCAACACACCAACATTACTCTCATCAGTGGTGATATTCATCTAGCACATGTCAAATTGACAGATTGTAAGCTGTCTCTCGTGTCAGGGGATTTCGATACGCATTCTTTAGAAATTGCTGGTAAAACCTCTATTCAAACAACAAGCGGAGATATTTCGCTTCATCTGCTCCACCATGATTTCAGCTATGATCTTGAAACGGTGCACGGAGACATTTCTATCTCTCATCAGCTCCAGCCAAGCCACCAAATCGTTGGTAATACAATCCACCACCAAGCAACGACTTCTACAGATTCTCTTGCTATCCAAGCTGTCAGTGGAGATATCAATCTTTATTAGAGGTTTAGCATGAAACAGATTCATTGGTTATTCTTTGATGTTGGCTCAACTTTGGTAAACGAAGAAAAAGCCTACCAAGATTGGATTGAGCAGGCTATTGCAGATACTAACATCTCTTATGCAGCATTTTATCAAACTATGATTCACTATTTTAAGGAAAATAAAAAGGGCGATGCGGAAGCTATGAACTATTATGGTCTGAAGCGTCCGTCTTGGAGGTCTGATTTAGAGGTGCTGTATCCTGACTGCAAGCAAGTGCTGAAAATTCTCCACCAGCACTACAAGATTGGGATTATTGCCAATCAGTTACCGAATTTGCAGGCAAGATTGAGAGGATTTGGTATTGATTCTTGGATTGATATTATCATTTCTTCTACCGATGTTGGCTTGGCAAAACCCAATCTCGCTATTTTTGAGCTGGCTCTCCAACAAGCGAACTGCTTAGCTGAGCACGCTGTGATGATTGGCGACCGCTTGGACAATGATATTCTTCCGGCTAAACAGCTTGGAATGCAAACCATTTGGATCCGCCAGGGATTTAGCCGCTTGACCCATGTAATGAATCCAGCAGAAACACCAGACTGGACTGTTGATAATTTGACAGAGATTCTAGAGATTTTAGGCTGAGCATGCAAAAAAACTAGAGTTGTTTTGCTCTAGTTTTTTAACGTTATCAACTTTATTATATCATAAATTTTCCTTCAAAAATAGACTTGTTTTTTCTTGGTTTTGTGATACATTTAGGTTGAAAAAGGAAAAGTGAGGTTATTAAACATGAAAAAAAAGATTGTTATTTTTCAAGCTATTTGGTTTGTTTGTTCCCCTTTCATTTCTTTATTTATTTGTAGAAATATGCCAATTATACGTGATTTATTATTTCACATATTTTTCTTAGTTTTAATCCTATCACAATGGTTAGCGATTAGAACACTATCACACCTTGACGACTAAGCGAAGGTCAAACGAAAGAGGTTGGGTTCTCCAGCCTCTTTTGTCTATCATCACCGTCCGCCGGGGCCTCCGCCCATGCCGTTTCCATTTTGTGTGGTCAGGCTAGCTGTTGCGGTCGTGCTTTGTCCATTGACTGTAATGGTGTAGCTTTCGCCGTCTTTAATAGTAGCTGAGCTGACAAGAACGGATTGGAAATTTTTAGCAGCGGTATAGCTGAGGATTTCTTTGCCTGACGAATCGGTAATCGTCACTTTGTCTCCAGCACTACCAGACACATTCGCAAGGATGGAAGCTTGTTTGGAATTTGAGCCAAAGCCCATTGCCATACCATTGCTGCCAACCATTACAACGGTCCCGCCAGTAATCGTTCCATTGCCGTCATAGTCAAGAGCGCCATTGCCGCCATCTGTCGGTCCGTCCACATAGACTTCACCACCTGAAATGGTCAAATCCCCGTTAGAATCCAAGCCGTCCCCTTGAGCATTAATCTTGACCTTGCCACCTGTGATGGTCAGGCTAACACCAGCAGTCGCCTGTCCTGGAGCTTTTTTATCACTTGCACTACCTGATGCATTGATTCCATCGTCATTGGCTGTCAGGTCTAAATCGCCACCGTTAATGGTGACGGTCTTGCCTTCTAGCGCTTCTTCGCTCTTTTCAACCTTAATCGTACCGCCGTCAATAAGAGCCGTATTAGAAGCGTGAATACCGTCATCTCCAGCGTTAATGGTAATCTTCCCAGACTAGATATAGAAATTGCCTAGCGATGTATCTTCATCATTATCCGCGTGAATGGCATCTTCCGTTGCGGTCAAATTCATAGTTGCATCTTTGATATTGATTGCGTCATTCGCTGAAAGGGCGTTTTTATAGCCTTTAATCGTGTAGGTTCCGCCCGTAATGCGCAAATCATCATTGGACTCAATAGCATTGCCATAATTGCCTTCGACCGTCAGACTACCAGAACCGTTGAAAGTAAGGTCGTCCTTGCTGTAAATCGCGGCGTCATAGTCTGTATTCTTGTGATTAGCAGAATCCGAAATCGTGTTCTTGCTGCCTTCTGCAAGCGTGATAAAAGTTTTATCTGCATTTTCTACGACAATAGCAGCATCTGTTCCAGTCATCGTGACCCCATTCAGCACGAGCTGAACCTTGTCTTGGTCGCCAACTTTCACGACAATTTGGACATTTTCACTTGAACCAGACAAGACATCAGTCCCAGCCTTGGTAATCGTCACCGTAGAGCCAGACACTTCCGCACCAGAACCAGAAGTCTTGGCAGATGAGCCACTCAAGCTAATCTTAGTTGCTTTTGATTCATCATAAGAAGCATCTTGGTCACGCTTTGTAAAGTAATCAGACGTCTTGGTGGTTGTTGTCTTACTTGTGCTAGAAGAGCCAGTGCTGGTTGAGCTGGTGTTTGTCGCACTGCACGCCCCTAAAGCAACTGTCAATAGGACGAGTGGAACCAGTCGTTTCCATTTTTTTCGTTTTGAGGCTGTTTTTTTCATGGCGATCCTCCTTATAGTTCATTTTCTTTGGTGACGTAGCGGCTAATGGCAATCTCTAAATTCCCATTTCGCGTCCGCAGAGCGTCCATTAACTCTTTCTCTGTCATTGTACCATTTAATTGGACAATATACTTAATTTTGAACAAACTTCCCATATCAGACGTTTTGACATTTGCTAGTTCAACATAGTTGGTCGCCTTTTGGAAGATGTCATCAAAGACCGTCTCATAGTCCAAACTTTCTGGAATGACGACAGTCACTTGGCGCATGGAATGTTTCATCTGCCCGAAATTCATCGTTTCCAGCAACAACATGACAACTGACATGATGATCGTAAAGACGCTGGCAAAGACAAGATAGCCCATACCGACAGCAATCCCAATCGTCATCGCAAGGAAAATCGCCAGCAATTCCTTCGCGCCGCCCGGTGCCGAACGGAAGCGAATCAAACTGAAAGCCCCCATGACCGCAACCCCTGCTCCCAGACTACCATTGACTAAGAAAATGACAATGGCAATCAAAGTCGGCAGCATAACCAAGGTCATCATAAATGACTTGCTGTAAATGGTTTTGTACTGATAGACCTTGGCTAATATCAGCCCCAGCACTAAGGCAACACCAATCGCACCAAACATACTGGCTGGATTGACCGTTGTTCCTGTAAAGACATCACTAAATAGCTGATCGAACATGATTGATTACTCCTTTGTAGTCTGTTGTTTTCTTGTAGGCAACCCCGTATTTTGAGAAAGACTTTGGAAAAACGTGGTGACGATCCAGAATCTCTGCCAGCCAGAGCGGATACGCCCCCGGCACCTTGATTTCCATGATGACATGATTGTCAGGAAGAAGATTCTTGCCGTCTTTTCCTGCCAGTAAGCTCAAATTTTTCGTCCGATAAGCCACATCATAGTCAATGGTAATCCGCACATTGGGGTCTTCTAAGCCTTTTAGAGAGTAGCGGTTGTAGTAGATATACATCATAGGCTGCACGCCACCGTAACGCTCACAAAGCCATTCGATTTCCTGTTTAATCTGCGAATCCTCAAGCTGGCATTCCCCTGCGAGATACTGCTCTGCCGCCAGTAAATCAGTCGCAATCCGGCGCTTGTACACGACCTTGCGCACTTTTTTCTTGATTTCCAAAAAGACTTGGCTATCAGCCTGAGGGCTAGCATCATAGGTGCGCACGCGCAATTTTTCCTTGAAATAAGGCTTCTCCAAAGACTCCCGAATCATCTGATAGGTCGGCGTATCATAGTAGAGGTTGCCAATCGTTGAATAAGCATGCTCGTCTTCTGCCATATACGCTTCAAACTCCTGTAGCAAATCTGCCAACGTTTCCTTTGAGATGACGTACTTGGTTTCTATCCGTTGAAATTTATCTTTAAATGTTTTTTTAGCCATGAGATTGCTCTCCTTTGTCGTTCTTTATCTACGTAGTTTGCGGGCAGATCCTTAAAAGAAAGCTAAAGAAAACTTAAAGAAAACAAAACACCCCCATTTTCTGGAGGTGTTTAATAGATGTCTGTAGAATGAAATAGAAAACAGAAGCTACCGCAATCTTATTCTTCACTCTTCTCTTCTTTTTCTTTTTTGATAAGAAAACTGAAAATAATCAGAATAGCTGCTACCAGAAAAATCCAGTACAACACATCATGGCTGCTTCTCGGACCAGAGTAGAGGGAACGCGAAAAATAAATCATCAGATACAAGGAAATGTCATTATAAAAGTCCCAGTTAAAGTGATAGCTGCCTACTGGATAGGACCGCTTATGCGAACACTCTGGCACAAAGATCTGCAAAAGCAAAAATGTTCCCAACACAGCAAAATAAATCACATTGAACACGTTCAATTTCGGATAAGGTTCAACAACCAAGGAAAAGAATATCATCATGCTCAACAGATAAAACCGCCACCGAAACCAAAATTCGTTATTAAAATGAAATCGTATCATCCCATCACACTTTCTAATTTTCTGCTCGTTCCTCTTCGCTTTTATCCTACCACTCTGACAAACAAATTTCAAGTAAGATGAAGGAGAAATGTTAGTTAATTTCTGCTACTTTTCCTGCTTCTGCTTTAGGCTCTTTGCCCTTGCGACGGGCAAGGACATCCGCATAGTGCTTGCGGCTGTTATTGAGCACGGAAAGGAAGGTCGCATAAAAGCCATCGTCTTTGACTTGGTGCAAAATCACCACATAGTCCGCCAACTGTTGATAAGGCGTCGCCACTTCTTTGCGCAATCGCTTGACATCATAGCTCACTTTTTGCAACTTCTCTTGGGAGCGAGAGGCAAAGAGTTGTTCAAAAGCCGAGTGGCTTTCGGTCAGATTTTCAACGAATTTCCCAAGCGCTAAAGTCCCCACCTGTTCCTTATATGGGGCTGTTTTTAGCTTGTCCAGCAAGTTGACAATGAGGGCTGTTTCTTCCTCGTAATGCTTCTGATGAGTGTCTTTGTATTGGTCAAACAAGCGTTTCAAACTGGCATAAGCTGCCTTTTCCTCTTCCCGCTTGGCTGCCCGATAAGGTTTCAGCGCATCGCGAAGAGCTTGCAAATCAGCGTCGCGCAATTCGTCCGCCGCACTAATCGAAGCTGACTTTTCACTCGCCCGAATCTGACCGAGAGAGGCTTGATAAGCAGGCAAGGCTGCTTTTATCTTCTTGACGAGAGCGGTAATGACGTCCTCATTTTTAAAGTCGAGCGCTTCTTTCTCCACATCATCTAAAAAACGAGTGATAAACTGCGTGAATTCCGCATGGCGGAGACTGCTCACCTGAACATTAACTAACTTTCCTTTTGGCATAAAATCCTTTCCTTATTAAAAAATATTTTTTTCTTATCTGACTCTCAGATAAGATGAATGACTTTTCTTTATCCTGTCCGAGGCTCGGACGAAGCAAACTTGTTTCAAGGCAAGTCGTCCGACCCTCGGACAAAGCAAACCTGTTTCAAGGCAAGCCGTCTGACCCTCGGACGAAGCAAACCTGTTTCAAGGCAAGCCGTCCGACCCTCGGACAAAGCAAACCTGTTTTAAGGCAAGTCGTCCGACCCTCGGACGAATGAAAAATCATCTCATTTAGTATAACATGAATGGGAAATTATAGGAAATTTTCTGAAAAAGAGGGTTGGTCACTTTCAAAACAGATTGAACACACAGCCATTAACGGAACGCGGAAGCAGAAAAGGTATTTTTTCTTCATCACTTTTTCTCCTTTCATCTATATGATATAATATGATGAAAAGGCATTCACAAAATGCCCACTATTTTCACATTTCATATTTTACACAAGGAGTCGCCTATGCATTGGGATATTGGCACAGTTTACAAGACGATTCGAAAAGCAAAGGGAATCACCCAGCAAGAGATTTGCGGAGATTGGATTTCTCGCTCCAATCTTTCCAAGTTTGAAAGCAACCAATCCGTTCCCAGCTATGAAACCATGGAATTTCTGCTCCACCAGATTGACATGAGCTTTGGGGAATTTGAATATATTTGTGATTATTATCATTCAAATCACAGAATGAAGATCATTTTACAATTTAAAAATTATTTGTCTGTCGTTGAAACAGAACAATTATTGGATTTAACCAAACAGTGTGAGGACTACTTGAAAGCTCATCATGATATTCCCGTTAGCAATATTTTGCGTATGGCAAATATACTAATTGAAATTAGAAAAAATAAAATCAGTAGTCAAGCACAAGTTTTAGCACAACAGTTATGGACAGATTTAGAAAAACGAGATACTTTTTATGAAAGTGACTTAAATTTACTAAGTGTTATTCTTTACTTCTTCCCACTAGAAACCATTCAAAATATAACGGAAAAAATCTTAGCCAGTCTCAACAAGTATAAGCATTACAAAGAAATTCACAGTACACAATTCTCCATTTTAGCCAACCTTTCGACAATCTACCTTTACAACAACCGCCTTGATGATTGCCAGCGTATCACCGAGATGATCTTACCGCTCGCCAAGCAAACCAAACGATACGACAAGCTCGGCTTTGCCCAGGTTCGCCTGGGTATTTGCCAAGGAGATGACGACCTTATCCAGAAAGGGCTCCAGTTGATTGAGCTGACAGAAGAAACGACCTTGCTCGAAAACTTGAAAGAAGAGGTCAAACAGCATCGTACTTCCCATTTCTCTCATGTTTCACGTGGAACTTCAGCACCTTAAAAGAGACGGAGACACAAGTGACTTACAACGGATTTGTATTTTTTGATATTGACGGCACCTTGGTTGATAGCCAAGGACAAGTCCCAGCAAACAACAAAACAGCCATTGCTCAACTACGATCCAACGGCTTTCTGCCTATTATCTGTACGGGGCGCGGTCGCGGAGAAATGGGGACGGTTCTGGAAGACGCTGGGATTCGTTCCGCTATCTTGCTAAATGGCATGGAAATCCTCCATGAAAAGCAATTCCTGTTTGAAGGACGAATTGCACAAAACAGCATTCTCAAACTCCTGCAACTGGCAAAGGAAAATGAGCACGACCTCGGTTTTTATTCGCAAGGAGAAATGCGTGTGACGGCGCTCAGCCCGACCGTTCAGCAGAATTTCCGCTATTTTCATCAAGATCTGCCCCAAGTCGGGCCAACCATTTATCAAAACCAGCCTTGTCAGATGTTGCTCATTTTTAGTGAGGAGCCTGAAAAAGACACCCAGTATCAGACAGAAATCCCTGAACTGCACTTTTTCCGTAACAGCCCCTACTCGATAGACATCACGCCGCACGGCTGTAACAAAGGCTCTGGGATTCAGCACCTGCTAACCTTGCTAGCAGACGAAGCACCGACTTATGCATTCGGAGACGGGCTCAATGACCTGACCATGTTTGAAGCAGTAGATTATCCTATTGCAATGGGCAATAGCCAAACAGCCGTCAAGGAAGCAGCCACTTTCATCACGCGCTCCAATGATGACAAGGGCATTCCACATGCCCTCGCCCATTTCGGTTTGATTTAAAAAAGGGTGGGACAAACATCAGCATTTCGTGAGAAATCGATGTTGTCATCCACCCTGTAAGGTTGAATTTTATTCTAGAAATAAACGAGTCTGGAACACTTTTTATACGTCATCTTCTCACATTTCATTTTTCTATGGGTGATTATGCTAGTGTTCCAGCCTCTTTTTGATTAAACTAATTCTTTTTTATTTGGATTGTAAACCAAGAAACCAAGACCGACAAAGAGTAGCAGAACGATTGTCATGAAGGCAACTTGTCCGCCGACTTGCCCCGTCATTGAAATCGTTTGACGTAAAGCCGAAACAGAATAGCTCATTGGCAACCAAGGATTGACATCTTGGAAAATCTTATCCGTCAATGGCAGTGGGTAAGTACCAGCACTAGAGGCGAGTTGCAGCAACAACAAGATCAAGGAAATGAAAGCACCAATCTTGGTGTCCCACGTTACCAAAGCCGTCACCACAGCCATGAAGCACATGCTGGCCAAAAGAATGATACCAAGCGTTGCCCATTCGTGGTTGGCGGTTAAGCCAATCATGTGTACCGCACCGTACACCAACAAACCTGCTAAGAGAGAAATTATGCCGTTGACTTGAATACGTGCTTTCAGCCATTCCATACGTGTCTTTGGCTTCTTACCAGAAGGCAGCGTGCTAAAGATGACATTGGTTGAAATTGCGGCTACAAAGAGTGCCACAGAAATCATGTATGGTGCCATCCCGATACCATTTTTACCAACGTGGTCTTTATCCGTTTTCTTCGTTGTCAATGGATTTGCAAGCGCCTTGGCGTTGGCTTTATTGGTTGTCACCGTGGATAATTGATCTTTGGCATCTGTCAAACCGGCTGTCAAGCTGTCCGCACCCGACACAAGTGTTCCCAGATTAGACGTGATCGTTGAGCTGCCGTCTGCCAGCTTCGTAGAACCATCTGCTATTTTAGCAGCACCGTCAGACAGCTTGTCTGCTCCAGAAACAAGAGCCGCAGAGTTGTTCACTAATTGACCAGCTCCGTCTGCCAATTTTGCCAAACCAGCGTCAATTTGACCATTATTAGCCGCCAATTGATTAGCTCCAGAATTGATTTTTGCCATGCCAGATGTCAATTGACTATTCTTACCAGCCAAAGTCTTAGAACCTGAACTGATTTTCGCCATACCAGATGTCAATTGGTCGCTATTGCCAGATAAGGTAGTAACTCCTGCCGTAATTTGAGCAACCCCATTGGTGTAGTCGGTCACACCTTTCGCCAATCGACCAGCACCCGTTGCTAAGCTCGTTTGCAATTGGTCAACCCCTGCTGCCACTTGACTAGCACCCGCAGTTGATTGTTGCAAAGCTGCAAGTATTTTTGCTTGGGACTGTTGTGCGCTTGTTTGGAGATTTGAAAGCGCACCTTTTGCTTGTTCGATGACAGCGGCGCTTTGTTGATTAGAAGATGGCTCTGGCAAGTTCGCCACTTGTGCCTTGAGCGCTTGAATATTGGTCAACATGTTTGCCACAGTTGTAGCAGTTTGACTTGGAGCTTGTGAAATCGCAGCATTGATTTCTGCTTGCTCACTAGCACTTAACTTTTGATAAGCAGCTGTAGTAGCCACATTAGTCGCAATCGTAGCCTTGTCTGTCGTCGCACTATTGGCAAGCGTGTTCGCAGCCGTTTCCATATCGCTTAAAGCAGTCGTCATGCTTGCTTTGGCAGCTGACAAGTCTGATCCAGTTGAAAGAGCGGTTTGCACAGCAGTTAAACCTGTTTGCAAATCCTGTAATTGTTGGATTTGTTCAGCAGTCATACCAGATTGTTGAACAGTCGTCATTAACGTGTTCAGCCCTGTAGCCAATTGATGCGCACCGTCTGATAACTTTTGAATTTCCCCATTAGAAGCGCTCAATTGATTGACCCCAGCCAATAAGTTTTGCGATTGGTCATTTAATTGATTTGCACCGCCTGCAAGATCTGCCACACCATTGGCATACGTTCTTAAGCCGTCTGATAATTGCCCTGAACCGTCTGCCAATTGACCAACAGCATCTGTATAGTCCGTCAACCCTTTCGATAACGTATCTGACCCAGAAGCTAATTGACCGACACCTGACGTATAAGCTGAAAGGCGTGTTGACAATGTACCAACTCCGTCTGACAACTGGCGCACACCCAGTGTATATGTTCCCAAACCTGTCGTCAATGTATTAGCACCGTCTGCAAATGTCATGCTTGAGCTAGACAAGGTCTGTAAATTATCTGTCAAGGTTTGACTGCCGTTT
This sequence comes from Streptococcus constellatus, assembly GCF_902167705.1. Lineage (GTDB taxonomy): Bacteria > Bacillota > Bacilli > Lactobacillales > Streptococcaceae > Streptococcus > Streptococcus constellatus_A. The sequence continues at coordinate 82,822 of NZ_CABHMZ010000017.1, forward strand.
TTTAATTGTTGACCACCAGAAGCGAGTTGACCACTACCAGAAGCAGCGGTTGTCATGCCTTTCCTCAAGCTATTCATACTCTTGAAGAGCGATGTCGTGTATGTGTTGGTCACATTGTTAGCGACAGTTTGTTGAAGCCGCGTCATAGCCGAATCACTCATCTTGCTAGCAATAAAGCTGTGCCCGCTAGACGTTTGATAGTCAATTTGCATCTTTTGTGGTTTGTTATCCAAAATACTAGCAGCCTTTTGAGACAAATCACTTGGGAGTGTGATAATCATATAATAATCACCTTTCTCCAAGCCCTTTTTTGCCTTTGCTTCAGATACAAAATGAAAATCTAACGCATCATTCTTTTTAAGACTTTTCACCATATCATCACCAACAGACAATGTGTTGCTGTTAAATGTCGCATGCTGGTCTTTATTCACAACTGCCACCGGTAATTCCGATACTTTATCATAAGGATTCCACATGGAGCTCAAAAAGATAACATTATAAAGAGCAGGAATCAAGGAAACTCCAACCATGACAATAATGAAGATTGGTTTTTTAAAAATTGCTTTCCATTCTTTGAACATTTTTTCTCCTCTATCTTAGACACTCTGTATAAAAATTTTAATTTTCGAAATATTTTTATACAGAGTGTCTAAATATTTGATATAATAGATTATACAGTTTCTGAAATTTTTCACAAGAGAAAAAATTGAATTTTAGACACATTGTATAATTTTGTTCAAAAGAGGAAAGACAATATGGTAGAAAGTAACAAGCGCCAAAAAACAAAAATGATTATTGAACGTGCAATGGTTGAGCTGCTTGAACACGAATCGTTCGACCAGATTAGCACTGTCAAGTTGACCAGAACTGCCGGTATTAGTCGCAGCAGTTTTTACACACATTACAAAGATAAATATGACATGATTGAGCATTATCAGCAGAAACTTTTTCATAAGTTAGAATACATTTTTGATAAGTATGCCCAAGACAAGCGCAGTGCCATTATAGAAGTTTTTGACTTTCTCACGCGCGAATCTCTCCTTTCTGCTCTATTAACAGAAAATGGAACAAAAGAAATCCAAACTTTTTTACGTCATAAATTTCAAATTATGCTGGCTGAAGACCTACAAGATCGCTTTAGTAGCAAATTACTCAGCCAAGTAGAAAAAGAATATAGCTATGTTTACCTTACAAACGCCTTTTTCGGTGTTTGTCAAATGTGGATTTCTAGAGGAAAAAAAGAAAGCCCCGAACAAATGGCAGACTTTCTTTTAAAAATGCTTGATTAGAAATAAAATCTGGGAAGATATGTATTTTGAAAATTTTTAGTTCTGTTTCACCTGCGAAGTTGCTCACCAGTTTAGTAAACTGCTGATGTGACAACTGAAGGCAACAAAATTTTCAAAATTCTTTTTTAAACTTAACAAGTGAATAACGTTGAGACTTGCGATGCAAGTCCTATCTGCACAGTGCTTCGAACAATCAGCCACTGCGTCATTTGTTTATTACACAATAGGCTTTGAAGCTGGGGATTTTCGCCTCAGCCTCTTTTTGATTTTGCAATTTATCAAACAAAAAAAGAAGCTGAGAAGATTCCCAACTTCTGATAATCCATCGATTAAAGTTGTTTGTTGTAGTATTCAACGACAAGCGCTTCGTTGATTTCTGGGTTGATTTCATCGCGTTCTGGTAAGCGAGTCAATGAACCTTCAAGCTTTTCAGCGTCAAATGATACAAATGCTGGACGTCCAAGAGTTGCTTCAACTGCTTCAAGAATTGCAGGTACTTTAAGTGATTTTTCACGAACTGAAATCACTTGACCAACAGATACGCGGTAGCTAGGAATATCTACACGTTTTCCGTCAACAAGGATATGACCGTGGTTTACGAATTGACGAGCTTGACGACGAGTAGTAGCAAGGCCAAGACGATAAACAACGTTATCCAAACGACGTTCCAAAAGAAGCATGAAGTTAAAACCAAGGATTCCACCTTTGATTTTAGTTGCTTGTACGAACAAGTTACGGAATTGTTTTTCACCTACACCGTAAGTGAAACGAAGTTTTTGCTTTTCAGCCAATTGCAAACCGTATTCTGACAATTTGCTGCGGTTGTTTGGTCCATGTTGACCTGGTACGTAGTTACGACGTGCCAATTCTTTACCTGTACCTGTAAGTGAAAGACCCAAACGACGAGCTTGTTTCCAAGATGGTCCTGTATAACGTGACATAAAAATGTCCTCCTGTAAAAATAATAATTTGAGGAAATAGTCACTTAGAAAGCCCTGATTCGTGCAGAACATTTTCGCCTAAACAGCCAAGGCTACTTTTATAGCTAATGTTCTGTTGACGAGCTTCATGCCCTCCTGCTGCTATTTCACACAAAAACCATTATATCAAAAAAAATCCTATCTGTAAAGACGGATTTTATCAAATTATTTCTTTCTATGAAAATAACCTTTTTTCTTCAACAATTCCTCTATCGCAATTATATTTTGCTGTTCAGATGTTGCTAAAATAGTTTCAAATCCTAGACTTTTAGCGGCATCTAAATTTACCTGTAAATCATCTATAAATACACATTGATTAGCTTGTAATGCATATTGAGCTAGTAACTTTTGATAGATGCTTTTATCTGGCTTTGCACACCCTACCTCGTAAGAGAGGATTTTCCCAGTCAAAACTTTCGTCATCGGTAATAAACCCGCATTTTCAACCGCATAAAATATCTCACTTGTCGTGGATAAAATATAAATGCCATACCCCAGCTGAGCCCATTCAAAAATTTTCTCTTGTAGCTGATGATAAACATCTACTGCTTCAAACCAATGAGTAAAAATAGTCTCAACAGTGGCAGAGTAAGAACTATCTAGCAATGTTTGAGCCGCCTGAATGGCTTCTTCCAAAGTTAATTCTCCAGTATCCGTCTGAGCCCAAAGCCCCGAATCAAAAATGGCAGCCTTGATGCGCTTTCGGTCTTCTTCATCTTCTACAAAAGTAGCTAAAATCTTAGCAGGATTCCATTCAATTAAAACATTGCCAAAATCAAAAACTAGATTTTTAATCATTTTTCACTCCAGCCACATCATATCAAAGCAATCTTTTACTTAAAACAAGTTTATTCTTAATCCAAATAATGAATGAGATTTTTCTCCGTTAAAATATCTGAATAAGTGTAAGATTCGACATAAGTATTTTCAATCTTACCCGGATTGCTGCCGCTGTTTGTATACTCAACGATAAACAAAGAAGGGTAAACCTCAATTAAACGACCTTGCTTATTTTTTTGACGTTTACGACCATTTTCAAGAGTCATTTCTACCATTTTCCCTTCATGGGCTTTGATTTCTTCTTTAATTTTTCTCATTTTTGCAACATCTGTAAATGCATCACTCATTATTTATTCCTCTCTCTTGGAAATACTTGAAAACTTATTGTACTCTTTTTGGAAAATCAATTCCACCGTACCACGCGCACCGCTACGATTCTTTTCGATAATCACTTCAACTTTGTTGTTTGGAAGCCCTTCAGATTCTTCACCGCCGCGTTCATAATAGTCATCTCGATATAAAAATGCAACAATATCTGCATCCTGCTCAATTGAACCAGACTCACGAATATCTGACAAAACAGGTCGTTTGTCCTGACGCTGTTCCACACTCCGTGACAATTGGCTCAGCGCAATAACTGGTACTTTCAACTCTTTTGCTAAAATCTTTAATTGACGAGAGATTTCAGAAACTTCCTGCTGACGATTTTCTCGACCAGTCCCTGTAATCAACTGCAAATAATCAATCAGTATCAATCCAAGATTTCCTGTTTCTTGCGCTAATTTTCGAGCACGTGAACGAATCTCTGTAATCCGAATTCCTGGCGTATCGTCAATGTAAATACTAGCTTCTGCTAGATTTCCTTGTGCAATTGCATACTTGCCCCATTCCTCATCTGTCAATTGTCCCGTACGAATAGAATGCGATTCAATCAAACCTTCAGCCGCCAGCATCCGATCCACTAGACTCTCAGCACCCATTTCCAGAGAAAAAATAGCGACTGTTTTATCTAGTTTTGTTCCAATATTTTGAGCAATATTGAGGGCAAAAGCAGTCTTACCAACCGCTGGACGAGCTGCCACGATGATTAACTCTTCTTCATGCAGTCCTGTGGTCATGTGATCTAAATCTTGATAACCTGTCGCAATCCCTGTAATATCAGAAGTTTGCTGAGACCGCGTTTCCAAACTACCAAAATTAAGATTCAAAATCTCTTTAATATTTTTAAAGCCACTTCGACTAGCATTCTCACTAACATTAATCAGTGCTTTTTCCGCACCAGCAATGATTTCATCCGCAGGACTAGAGCCATCATAAGCTAGATTGATAGAGTCTGTCAGACGAGAAATCAGCCGTCGCAGAACGGCTTTTTCTGCGACAATTTTAGCATAATATTCAGCATTGGCAGAAGTTGGAACTGAATTTACCACTTCAACCAAGTAAGACAAGCCACCGATATTTTGCAAATCCCCCTGACTGTCCAAAATATTACGAACAGTTGTCGCATCAATGGCATCGCCTCGATCTGCCAAATCAATCATCGCTTTAAAAATCAATCGATTAGCATATTTAAAGAAGTCACTTGGCTCGATATATTCACGAACAAAAACTAGCTTACTTTCATCAATAAAAATCGCACCTAAAACAGATTGCTCTGCCAAAATATCTTGCGGCTGCGCTCGTAATTCATCAATATCTGCCATAAGACCTCCTCTCTCAACAAATAATCTTCTTTATTAACCTTCTTTTACACGTAGATTGATAACGCTGGCCACATCTTGATAAATTTTCACTGGCACATCAATCAAACCAACAGAACGAATAGGACTCTTGACTTGAATCAATCGTTTATCAATCTTAATTCCAAATTGTTTTTGCAATTCTTCAGCAATTTTTTTGCTGGTAATAGAACCAAAAGTACGGCCGTCTGGTCCCACTTTTTCAGTAAATTCAACAATTGTGCTTTCTGCTTCCAGCTTTTCCTTAATGGCTTGTGCTTCAGCTAACATTTCTGCATGTGCTTTTTCTTCTGATTTTTGTTTACCACGAAGCTCGCCAATCGCTGCTGCAGTCGCCTCTTTGGCAAGATTTTTCTTAATCAAAAAATTCTGTGCATAACCAGTTGGCACCTCTTTAATCTCGCCTTTTTTTCCTTTGCCTTTAACATCTGCTAAAAAAATTACTTTCATTTCTTTAACTCCTTATCTTTTAATACTTCATGAACAATAATTTCGTTCAACTGCTGTACGACTTGTGGGATTGTCTGATCAGGAATTTGCGCTGCTGCCAAATTAAAATGACCGCCCCCACCAAGCTCTTCCATAATCCGCTGTACATTGATTTTACTACGGCTACGAGCAGATATCGATATACTATTTTGTTTGTTTTTGCTCACAACAAAACTAGCTTCAATCCCTGACATAGCTAACATAGCATCTGCTGCTTTACTGATAACAACTGTATCATAGCATTTTTCTTCTGCTCCAGTAGCGACGAGTACATTTGGCAAGATTTTCTTACCATTTAAAATTAGCTCATTCACTTCACGGTACTCATCAAAGTCTGTGGCAGAAATATCTTGAATGGCTACGCTGTCACTTCCGCGCGTGCGCAAATAACTTGCTACATCAAACGTCCGACTCGTTACACGAGAAGAAAACTTCTTCGTATCCAGCATAATTCCAGCCATCAATACACTAGCCTGCATTTTACTCAAGCGTCGATGCTTAGAATTTTGGAATTGAATCAGTTCTGTCACTAATTCACAGGCACTACTTGCACCACTTTCAATGTAGGTAATAATGGCATTTTCTGGAAAATCCTGATCCCTTCTATGGTGGTCAATGACGATAATTTGATTAAATAAATCGTAAAATTCCTTTGATAGGGTCAAAGCTGTTTTTGAATGATCCACCATGATTAGTAAGGAGCGATTGGTCACCATTGTCATTGCATCAGCGACCGAGAGAAGTTTGGTCTCTCCTTCATCCTGCAATCTGCTAACTGCTCGCTCAATATCCGCAGCCATTTGATGAGGATCATAGACAGCATAGGTCTGATCAATAATATTGCTGGCAAATACTTGCATTCCCACAGCAGAACCGAGTGCATCCATATCCAAGTTTTTGTGCCCAACAACGAAAACTTGATCCACACTTTTAATCTTATCCGAAATAGCAGTCATCATAGCGCGCGTGCGCGTACGTGTCCGTTTCACAGATGCAGCTGAGCCACCACCAAAATAAACAGGATTCTTCGATTCATCATTTTCTTTGACAACTGCCTGATCGCCACCGCGAACCTCAGCAAGGTTCAAGTTTAACAGAGCCACCTTACCAATCTGTTCATGATTGCTATCTCCATACGAAAAGCCCATGCTCAATGTAAGAGGGATTTCTCGTTTTTTTGCCTCTTCTCTAAACTGATCAATAACTGCAAACTTATCTTGTATTAACCGATCTAACACCGTGTAATCCGTGAAAATATAGAAACGATCCATTCCTACACGACGAGAAAACATAGCATATTTTTCAGCAAATTCAGAGACAAAATTTGCAATAAAACTGTTAATGTGACTTATATCTGAATCTGAGACGACATCCTCCAGATCATCATAATTATCAACTGAAACAATACCGATGACTGGTCTTGTCGTCACTAGTTCTGTAGTCGCTTCATATTCACTAGAGGCATCAAAAAAGTAAAACACACTTGAAGCATGATCTAAATAGACTGAATATTTAGTATCTCCTATCGTAGCATACGCTCCTGCACCTTCAAATGGTGTTTTGGTGATCTTTTGCAGCAAATCCACATCAAATTCACCGTCTTCATTGGTGAGAATCAACTCTGCATAGGGATTAAACCATTCAACATTTCCAGATATTTGGTCTACTTTTACCACACCAACTGGCATCCTTTCAAGCAATGATGCCAAACTGTTTTCTGCTTGATCGTTTACATATTGGATTTGTTCCACTTCGTTAATTTCATAACTCTTTTGTTGGAAAATCAATAGAAAAATCAAAATAGCCAGCACCAAAAAAAGCACAAATAACATCAAAATGCTGCTACCAAGAACTCTTAATAAAATAGCTAAAATTCCAAAGGAAATAACGCCCATGATTACAAAATGGATTGGAGTAAAACGAAATTTTTTCATCATAAACCTCTTAACCGCCATTTTACCATAAAAGCTCTAAAAAAGCGAGCTTTCCTTATATAAAACAAGCTCAATATATCGTTAGACATCAGAAAAAATACAACATCTTTCTATTACTATTTGCTCTACTTTACAAAGCAAAACCAGTTCTTTCAATGCTTTATCAACTTCACCAACTCAATAGTTTACAGCCTTGTCAATCATAGTTGACGAAAAAGATACTTGCTCAGCAGTGTAAACAAGCATCTTCATCATTTATTTTTTTGCTTTTTCTTGATTTTTTGAGATACTTCGTGATTTACCTTCCAAATAAACCATCAAAATCGAAATATCCGCAGGATTGACACCAGAAATCCGACTAGCTTGACCAATTGTTTCTGGATTGATTTTCTTAAACTTTTGACGAGCTTCTGTAGCAATGGAATCAATATCATCCCAATCTATAGTTGCTGGAATACGCTTTTCCTCCATGCGCTTCATCTTCTCAACCTGATCCAGCGCTTTAGAGATATAACCTTCATATTTGACTTCGGTCTCAATCAATTCAATAATCTTTTCATCTAAAACTTCAGCAGCTGGACCGATAAAATTGACAACATCTTGATATGAAACTTCTGGACGACGCAAAAATTCTTTCGCTGTAACTGCGTCTGTCAATGGTTTAAAGCCTAATTTTTCAACCATTTCATTCGTTTCTTTAATTGGCTTTAATTTAATGGTGCTCAAGCGCTTCATTTCAGTTTCATATTGATTTTTCTTAATTTCAAAATGAAGCCATCGCTCATCATCGACCAATCCTACCCTGCGTCCAATTTCCGTCAATCGCATATCCGCATTGTCATGACGCAAAATGAGACGGTATTCAGCTCGACTAGTCAAAAGACGATACGGCTCCACCGTTCCCTTGGTGACCAAATCATCAATCATGACCCCAATATAACCATCACTGCGTTTCAAAATCAGTTCCGGCTTCCCTTGAACTTTCAGAGCTGCATTGATTCCTGCGATAATGCCTTGTCCCGCCGCTTCTTCATAACCAGACGTCCCATTCGTTTGCCCAGCTGTAAACAAACCGGAGATTTTCTTAGTTTCTAGAGTAGCACGAAGCTGATGTGGCATAATCATATCGTATTCAATCGCATAGCCAGTGCGCATCAATTCAGCATTTTCAAGTCCCTTAATAGAATGCACTAAATCTTTTTGAACATCCTCTGGCAAACTCGTTGACAACCCCTGAATATAAACTTCTTCCGTATCTCGACCTTCTGGCTCCAAGAAAAGTTGGTGGCGCTCTTTATCTGCAAAACGAACAATTTTGTCTTCAATTGACGGGCAGTAACGTGGTCCTACACCTTTCACCATTCCTGAAAACATTGGTGCACGGTAAAGGTTGTTTTGAATAATTTCATGACTCATCTCATTGGTGTAAGTTAGCCAACAAGGAATCTGATCTTTGAGGTAATCCTCATCATGAGAGGTATAAGAAAAGTGATTTGCCTTTTCGTCTCCAGGCTGAATATCCGTCTCTTCATAATTGATAGAGGAGGCTTTCACACGTGGTGGAGTCCCTGTTTTAAAACGCCCAATTTCAAACCCTAAATCACGTAAATTGTCTGCTAAGTTAATTGCAGCTAAACTATGATTAGGACCAGAAGAATACTTCAAATCTCCAATAATAATTTCTCCACGCAAAGCTGTACCAGTTGTTACGACAACTGCTTTTGCCGCAAACTCTTGGTGCGTGGCTGTTTTCACACCAATGACTTTCCCGTTCTCAACTAGAATCTCATCTATAATCGTTTGACGCAAAGTGAGATTCTCTTGATGTTGAACCGTCTTGCGCATTTCTTTAGAATAAAGTTCCTTATCTGCTTGGGCACGAAGAGCTCGAACCGCTGGACCTTTCCCAGTATTGAGCATCTTCATTTGAATATAAGTTTTATCTATATTCTTAGCCATCTCTCCACCTAGAGCATCCACTTCACGTACAACGATCCCCTTAGCAGACCCTCCAATAGACGGATTACAAGGCATAAAAGCTAGCATTTCAATATTGATTGTCGCAAGCAAAACTTTACAGCCCATCCGGCTTGCTGCTAACGCAGCCTCAACACCTGCATGCCCTGCACCAATTACGACAATATCATAACTTTCAGTAAAATTGTATGTCATCTTTTCTTTCCTTATTTTTTCACCAAAAAAGTCAAACCTCTAGAAGTGCAGGACAAAAAGCCTGCAACATCCATGAGCTTTGACCATCATAGTTATTGCTACATCTATTTTAGCAGATTGCTAAAAAATGTCAATCTAAATATACTGTTGAAGCTTACCATCTTTATAGGCGTTGTCAATCAAACCACCACCCAAACATTCTTCTCCATCATAAAAAACAACAGCTTGTCCAGGTGTAATAGCGCGTTGAGGTTCTGCAAAGTTGACAGTTGCCTTGTCACCCTTTACAGATACTGTAACTTTCGAATCTGGTTGGCGATAACGGAATTTAGTTGTACATTCCATACTAAACTCAGTCGGCATTTCTCTTGTAAAATGTACCTGACTAGCATCAAGACTAGTTGACATCAACTTGTCATGGTAAAAACCTTGACCAACGTATAGAATATTCTGACTGAGATCCTTACCCACTACAAACCAAGGTTCATTATCCCCGCCATGCTGACCACCAATGCCAAGACCACCACGCTGACCAATTGTATAATACATCAAACCAGCATGCTCACCCATATCTCGACCATCAACTGTCATCATGCGACCAGATTGAGCCGGTAAATAGTTTCCCAGAAATTCTTTAAAGTTTTTCTCACCAATAAAGCAGATGCCAGTTGAATCTTTTTTCTTAGCAGTAGCTAATCCTGCTTTCTCTGCAATAGCTCGAACTTCAGACTTTTCTAAATGTCCCAACGGAAACATCGTTTTTTGCAGTTGCTCTTGTGATAACTGACTAAGGAAATAAGTCTGATCTTTGCCATTATCCACTCCTCGCAGCATATGAACAACTCCGTCTTCATCACGCTTCACACGCGCATAATGACCTGTTGCCACATAGTCCGCTCCCAATGTCATAGCATAGTCTAAAAAAGCTTTGAACTTAATTTCTTTGTTGCACATGACATCTGGATTCGGAGTCCTACCAGCTCGATATTCAGCTAAGAAATATTCAAAAACGCGATCCCAATACTCTTTTTCAAAGTTGACAGAGTAGTAAGGAATTCCAATCTGATCAGCCACAGCTGCTACGTCTTTATAGTCCTCTGTAGCTGTACAGACACCATTTTCGTCTGTGTCGTCCCAATTTTTCATGAAAATGCCAATTACATCATATCCTTGCTCCTTTAGAAGCAAAGCTGTTACAGACGAATCAACACCGCCACTCATTCCGACAACGACACGTGTTTTAGAATGATCACTCATAGTGTTCTCCCATCTTTTCGTTATTTCACGATTGAAGGTCGTGTTTTGCTTTCAACGATTGAAGGTCGCTTAGAGCAAGATTTATTATAACACGAAATCACCTTAAGAACAAATTTCAATAATCAAAGAACAATGACTTTACACTACTGTAAACCAAAATACGGTGGATGACTATTGAGATAATGAATATTCCATCAAAAGAACTTTTTGGAATCTAGTGAGTAACTTTGCAGCTTCTATCACAAAAAATAGGCTGGAACATTAATCCCAACCTCAATTATTTTTCCTATTCATCAATACCAGCCATTTGCTAGCCAGAAAGTCTTAGCAGCTGACCAAGAACCATAACGACCTGCTACATAAGCATCAGCTACTTTTTCTTGATTTTCTGCTGACAAGTCACCATTTAAGTAAGATAAACTCAATTGGTAACGACCATAATATTGTCCATTTTGTGCTGTATAACTACCACTTGACTCTTTTTGTGCAATCCATTCTTTTGCAGCCGCATCTTCAGCGCTCAGACCAGATGTGGTAGTGGTAGAATTGTTTGATGCCGTAGTGGTAGTAGTGGTAGCTGTATCATCCAACTCTAATACTTGCCCAACACTAATCAGATGAATATTGCTAATCTTATTTTTCTGAGCAATTTTATCAACTGTTGTATTATGTGATGCAGCGATAGCTGAAAGAGTATCTCCAGATTTTACTGTATAGCTATCTGCATTTGCAAGTGTAGGAAGAAAGAACAGCGCTGTGGCTACTAAGCTCATTAAACCTACTTTTGTTTTTTTATTTGTGCTATTTAAATTCAATATCATTTAAATTCTCCTTTTCTGTGATAGAACTATCATATACCTTAATTATTACTATTGTTTTTTCCTTTCATTAAAAATATTACAAACAAATTGAAGAGAGACTAAAATCCACCCTATATTTATTTGCTTTAAGGTTACTATAAGAAAAGTGACCTTAAAGGAAGTCTAGAACTTACGTCACATTCATTTTATCAGCTAAAAAGGCAGAAAAATATACTGAACTTTGATATAATGAAGATAATGAACTTATAAGGAGTTACGATGAACTCACTAAAATTTCAATCTGTTTTTGATATTATTGGGCCTGTTATGATTGGTCCGTCTAGTAGTCATACAGCAGGTGCTGTTCGTATTGGAAAAATTGTTTCATCAATTTTTGATGACGAGCCGACAGAAGTTGAATTTCAACTGTTTAATTCTTTTGCAAAAACTTATCGGGGACATGGTACAGACCTGGCTCTGGTAGCTGGGATTCTTGGAATGGATACAGATGATCCTGAAATTCCAAACAGCCTTGAGATTGCTCATAAAAGAGGGATTAAAATTGTCTGGACGATTCAAAAAGATAGCAACGCTCCACATCCAAATACAGCTAAAATAACCGTTAAAAATGAGCATAAGGCAATTAGTGTTACTGGTATTTCCATTGGCGGTGGAAATATTCAAGTGACTGAATTAAATGGTTTCTCTGCTTCGCTCAGTATGAACACTCCGACAATTATTATTGTTCATCAGGATGTGCCTGGAATGATTGCTCATGTTACTGAAGCACTCTCTCGTTACAACATCAATATTGCACAAATGAATGTTACAAGAGAAAAAGCTGGTGAAAAAGCAATTATGATTATAGAAGTTGATAGCCGTAGTTGCGAGGAAGTAATAGAAGAAATTCGCAAAATTCCTCACCTCCACAATGTCAATTTCTTCAAATAGGAGAACTTATGTTTTATTCAATCAAAGAATTAGTAGAACAAGCTGATTTAGACTTTCAAGGCAGTGTTGCCGAACTGATGATTGCTACTGAATACGAACTGACAGGACGTGAACGAGATGAAGTTTTACGGTTGATGACCAGAAACCTAGAAGTTATGAAAGCTTCTGTCGTTATGGGATTAGACGAAAGTAAATCTCGGAGTGGTTTAACAGGTGGCGATGCAGCCAAACTCCACAAATATATTCAATCAGGAAAAGCTCTTTCGGACTATACTGTCTTAACAGCAGCAAAAAATGCTATTGCTGTCAATGAATACAATGCTAAAATGGGACTGGTCTGTGCAACACCGACAGCAGGAAGTGCTGGTTGTTTACCTGCTGTTCTTACATCAGCTATTGAAAAATTAGAACTTACTGAAAAACAACAACTGGACTTTCTATTAACTGCTGGGGCTTTTGGTCTAGTTATTGCTAATAATGCCTCCATTTCAGGAGCAGAAGGAGGCTGTCAAGCTGAAGTCGGATCAGCATCAGCCATGAGTGCTGCAGCGCTTGTTTTAGCAGCAGGCGGCACACCATTTCAAGCCAGCCAAGCAATTTGCTTTGTTATTAAAAATATGCTTGGATTAATCTGTGACCCCGTTGCAGGTTTGGTAGAAGTTCCTTGTGTCAAGCGAAATGCTATGGGAGCTAGCTACGCTTTCATTGCCGCTGATATGGCTTTAGCAGGTATTGACTCTAAAATTCCTGTTGACGAAGTGATTGACGCTATGTATCAAGTTGGAGCAAGCATGCCGACTGCCTTTCGTGAGACTGCTGAAGGTGGATTGGCAGCTACACCTACTGGTCGTAAATTATCCAAAGAAATTTTTGGCGAATAATCTCTTTTTATACAAAAAAGCTGGGATAATAACCTCCAACTTCAAAATATACTGTATAAGAAACTAACGACGAAGTAGCTGATTGCTCACAGCACCGCTTTGAGACTGGTAGCACTTGCGAAACAAGTCTCGACACTGTTCACTTTCCAAGCTCAGAAGAGTCCTATTTTATTTATGCACTATCTCAACAGTTTCCCAAACTGTCTCACCCCCTTAAATATAGACTATGCAAAATTTTAAATATATTTTTTTCGATTTAGATGGAACACTTGTTGATAGTTCAGCAGGAATCAAAAATGCTTTCCATTATGCATTTACCTCACTAAATATCAAAACCCCCGATAACAAAAAGCTAGATACCTTTATTGGACCGCCTTTAGAAGTAAGCTTTGCTTCTGCTGTCCCAGAAACTGATATCAATCGTGCTATTGCTTTCTTTAGAGAATACTATAAAAATAAAGGTGTCTTTGAAACTCAGCTTTACTACGGTGTAAAGGAACTTTTATTAGAATTAGCAAATTCAGATTACCATATCTATATCACCACTAGTAAAAATGAACTAATGGCTATAAAAATGGCACAATATCTAAAAATTGATCAGCATTTCAATGGTATTTTTGGCTCGCTTCCAAATTCTTACCATAAAGCTGACGTTTTAACTCGTGCTTTAAGGGACTCTCATGCTAATCTGGAACAATCTGTCATTATTGGTGATACCAAGTTCGATATGATAGGTGGAAAGTCCGTTGGAATGAACACTCTAGGAGTTTTGTGGGGATTTGGCAATCAAGATGAATTAACTAACAATGGAGCAGATTTTATCTCAGATTCGCCGCAAAATCTTTTAACAGCATTGATAAACAATACTTTACACAAGTTGTAAACTATATTTACGATATACAAAAAAGGAAGTGGGACTACGAATTAAAAATTTTCGATTTTTAGTTCGTAGTCCCACTCCCGCAAGGGTGCTTAAACAGCTATCAAGCTGTTTAAGGTTGCAGATGAAGAAAACGAAGTTTTTGTCAAAGGAGTTCTTCCGAGCTTGAAAAGCGAATGAAGAGTCCAATAACGGTGGTTTGCTTCGCAAGTCTGATTTCCAACCTTCAACAATTCACTAGATTGTTGAAGCTGCGTTATTCGTTTATTACTAAATCTGATAAAAAGCTGGGACACTTTTTTGCCCAGCCTTTTTTAATTAACTCATTCTTATTATTTGACTTAATAATTCCAAGCTGATAGTCCTTGTGCACTATACGCACGATAAGCAGCTTGAACTTGGTCATCTACTGTAGCTGTTGAACCCCAACCTGGCATTGTTTGGAAAAGACCACTAGCTCCTGATGGGTTATAAGCATTTACTTGTCCGTTTGATTCACGAGCAATAATATGTTCCCAAGTTGATGCTGGAACACCTGTCAATTCTGCCATACGAGCAGCTGCATAAGAGCCTGTAGCACCAGCAGTATTTCCGTTAGGAAGGACAACATTTGAAGAATAGTTTGCTGTAGCTGGTTGCGAATAAGTAGTAGAAGCAGCAGGTGCATTATATGTCACATCTTCGTAAGTTACAGCTTCTTCTGTCGCAGTCTCTGTTGAACCTGCTGAAAGATCCTCTTCATCAAGCTCTAAAATTTGTCCAGCTTTAATCAAGTCTGGATTTTCAATTTTATTGAGCTTAACTAGTTTTTCAACTGATGTATTTTTTTCTTTAGCAATTTCTGATAAAGTATCACCTGATTTAACAGTATAAGATTCAGCACTTACAATAGCTCCTGTTGCAAAAAAAGCAACTGCAGTAAAAAGTCCTGATAACGTTAATTTCATTGATTTCATGTATATATCAATTTCTCCTTTTTTCGTATAATACTATATTACACATAAAATATTACTCTAATCTTATGATTGTATTACAAAGATTACAGAAATATTGATTTTATACGCAAAAAACGCCTTTCAAGACGTTTTTTAGCTAACAATAATATAAGTTTTTTAACTTTTTAAGAAAAATAATATCAAACCTAAGACAAACATAGTAAAAATAGAAAGTGTGTCTTCTTTTTTCCACCTCAACTGACGGTAACGACTCCTTCCTACACCACCTTGATAACCTCTCGCTTCCATAGCAGTCGCCAAAGCGTCTGCACGCTTAAAGCTAGAAGCAAATAACGGAATTAAAATAGGAATAATTGATTTTACCTTTTGCACAATACTTCCTTCACCAAAATCAACCCCACGCGCCCTTTGAGCATTCATAATCCGTGTTGTATCATCCATCAAAGTAGGAACGAAACGTAAGCTCATTGATAGCATCAAACCTATTTCATGAACGGGTACCTTTAATACTGCTAAAGGTCGCAATAATGATTCAACTGCGTCTGCCAAACTAAGTGGCATGGTTGTTAAAGTTAATAGGGTAGAAAAAATAATAATCAAAAGAAAACGACTAAAAATGATACCCGCCTGAGCCAGACCTACTTCGGTAATTCTAATAAAGCCAAATTGAAATAAAGTCGCGCCACCAGATGTAAAAAATAATTGAAACAAAGTAGTAAAAGCAATCAAAAAGACCATAGATCTTAATCCTTTAAGGAAAAAGCCTAAAGGAATTTTGGAAAGTCCAACTAATAACATTGTAAAGACGAATAATAGTCCATTGGTTGCAATATTATTTGCCAAAAAGATAATTAAAATAAAGAAAAACATTGACAAAAGTTTGCTACGAGGATCTAGTCGATGAATGATTGAATTTCCAGAAACATAGCGCCCCAAGATCATACTATCCATGTAGTAACTCCTTAAATTCTTCTATGGTGATAGGTAAATATGGAAGAGTTAGCCCTCTATTTTTTAATTCTTGTGCAAATTTTGTAATTTTAGGAACTCCTAGTTGAATACTTTCCATAAATGATATATCTTGAAATACTTGCCGAGGTTCTCCGCTTTTGACTAATCTTCCTTTTTCCATCACATAGACAGTATCTGCAAAATTAGCGACATCATCCATCAAATGCGTTACCAAAACAATGGTCATTCCTGCTTCATGTAATCGTTTAAATAAACTCATCAACTCTTTTCGTCCAGCAGGATCTAAACCTGCTGTTGGCTCATCCAATACAAGAATCTCTGGTTCCATGGCTAGAATACCAGCTATGGCTACTCGACGCATTTGTCCCCCAGACAGTTCAAATGGGCTACGTTCAAATAATTCTTCTGAAATTCCAACAAGAGTTAATTTTTCACGTGCTACACGTTCAGCGTCTTCCTTTGACACTCCAAAATTTTGTGGACCGAAAGCAACATCTTTTAAAACGGTCTCATCAAAAATCTGACTTTCAGCAAATTGAAAAACCAATCCTACCTTTTTACGTACTTGTTTAATATCTTTATTTACAGATGTGGAAGTAATTTTGACATCATCAATCACGACACTTCCTTCAGTCGGGACTAAAAGTCCATTCAACAATTGTAAAATAGTTGATTTTCCACTACCTGTATGACCAACCAAAGCAGTATATGAGCCATCTTTTATTTCTAAATTGACTTCAAAAAGGGCAGGACCCTCAAAGGGAGTGCCTGCTTGATAAGTATAACTTACATTTTCTAAAGTGATTCCCATAAATAATCCTGCAATTCTTTTTCTGTTAAATAGCGCTCTGGCAATTGAAAGCCCGAGTTCAACAAAGTTGCTTTTACTTGATTTGTAAAAGGTTCATCTAAACCTAAATCTTCTAAATCCACTCGTGAGAAAAGCTCACTTGGTGTACTAGTTGACTCTACTTGTCCTTCTTTCATCACCAAAACTCGGTCACTAAGAGCTACTTCATCCAAATCATGCGTGATAGAAATAACTGTCATACCATGTCGATCTTTAATCTTTTTAACTGTCTGAATCAACTCTAAACGCCCTTCTGGATCCAACATACTAGTTGCTTCATCTAAAATAATGATGTCAGGACGCAAAGCAACCACACCAGCAATAGCCACGCGCTGCTTTTGCCCACCAGAAAGTCTTGCAGGTTCACGTTCTTTAAAATCTTGCATTCCAACAATGTCTAATGCTTCTTGAACTCTGTCAAACATCGTTTGGTAGTCCATCCCTTGATTTTCCAAACCAAAAGCAACATCATCCTCAACAGTTGCTCCTACAAATTGATTATCTGGATTTTGAAAAACCATCCCAATATGCCGGCGCTTTTCCCATACATTTTCAAGAGTTAATTTATCTCCATCAATGATAATCTCGCCACTTTCTGCTTCCAACAAGCCGGCTATTAAACGAATCGTCGTAGACTTGCCACTGCCATTGTGACCTACAATAGACAGCCACTCTCCTTGTTTCACGTGAAACGTTACATCCTTGAGAATATAATCATCTACATGATTATCGTATTTATACTTTAAATGCTGAACTTCAATGATATTTTTCATATTATCTAAATGTATCTTTAAAGAGATAGGCACTTCCTTTGAAGTAGTCATAACCCGAATAAATCGTAAAAATCAATGCAATATATAGCAAAATTTGTCCTAGCAATGTCCAGTGCAATAGTAGAAAAATAATAGAAAACATCTGCGTAAATGTTTTTATTTTTCCTGGCATAGCAGCAGCTAAGACTGTCCCTCCAGTTTCAACCAGTAATAACCGCAAACCTGTCACAGCTAACTCACGGCAGATGATAACTGCAACAACCCAAGCAGGTGCCATATTCATTTCAATCAACATAATAAAAGCTGACATGACTAATAACTTATCTGCCATCGGATCGGCAAATTTCCCAAAGTTGGTTACAACTTTCCATTTACGAGCTAAATAGCCGTCCAAATAATCTGTAATACTAGCTACTGCAAAAATAATCGCTGCAAAGACATGCATTCCAATAGAATGACCTAAGGATAGAACTAGAATAAAAATTGGAATTAAAGCAATCCGTAACAAAGTTAAAGCATTGGGAATATTTTCTTTTTTCATTTTTATTTCCTTAATTATTTATTATAAGTGTAATTGTACCTGTCAAACTTGTCAAGCCTGATGTATCAATCTGCTGATCATCTATTGTAATTGTCACACCTTGAACCACACCAAGAGTAATTGTTGATGTAGTGTCTGGTGAAATAGTGGTTGACACACTTTGATTTTCAGGGCTTAATATTGCACCACCTTCTAAGTCTGTACCTGTAACACTTACCCAACTAGTCGTATCACTAACAGATAATTTTAAATTGACAGGACTAGTTGCACCTGTCAACGTTGCTGTTAAGTTGCTGCCATTTCCTGATACAGTCAAATTTGTTTTTGAACTGTTAGAAGATTCACTAGAAGTAGTTTCATCATTTGAGCTAGATGAAGTAGTTGTTTGTTTATTCACAACACTATAACTTGATGAAGGATTTGTGGTTAATGAATTATGACGAACGTATGTCCAAACATAATAACTAACAAAAGATAAAATAGCTAATGCAAGAATTGTCAGATAAAATAATGGTAAAAAAGAAGTTCGCTGCCTTTTTGTTCTTCGACTTCTAAAACTCTCTTCCTCATCAATATCCACTTCATCATAAGTAATCATGCTTCCGTCTTCATAAGCATCAAGAATAATCCGCTCATCTAAATCAACAGCCCAAGCATATTTTCTTAGAAAAGAACGAGCATAGAAAGGACTAGGAAGACGATCAAAATCATCAGCTTCCAGAGCTTCTAGTAACTCTAATTGAATATCGGTTTTCTTTTGTAAATCTTCTAAGCTCATCCCTTGATTGATACGAGCCAATCTCAGGACTTCACCAATTGTTTTTTTTCTCATACGCCCAGCCTTCTTTCTATTAAACACTATTTTACCAAATTTCACTAAAACATGAAATCATTTTGGAAAAATAGTAAAATCAATCATGTCACAAGAATCAATAAAATGATGTCCTATCTCAATCACATCAACTAAACTAATTGTCTGCAATATTTTGGGTAAATCAAATAGATTATCACCTTCTGAAAAGGTTTCATATTGAGTTGCAATATATTCTAGTGAGTTAAGCCCATGCAAAAAATCACCAAACATTTCACTTTTTATAGTATCAAGATGTTCTTCTGTCACATCAGGATCTTTTTCAAAACCCCGAATTGCCGAACGAAATTGGTGAGATAGAGCAACTGGTTCACTAGTATCCATTGTCAACACCACAAAGTGAAAATCTTTTTCTACTTCAACTTCTAACGATAGTGAGTTGTCTATTTTTCCAACTTCATAAAGCGCTTGAAATCTTTTAGATGTCCAGCCAAACATCATTGCAAATAGTAGCTTTAAACCAATCTTATAACGAAATAAATCAATTCCCGCTAACGATTGATTCCCACGTAATCCGATTGCCAGCTTAGAACTTGCCACTTCCATTCGTACACTTCCAGTAGAAACAACAGGATTTAACGCAAGAGGAAAGAGTTGAATGAGCTTTTGTTTAGTAAAAGGATTCAGATCTTCTTGTTGTTCCTGAATAACAGCAATGGTCTTTTCTAAGTCAAAATTGCCAATCAACAATAGGCTCATATTGGACGGATGATAAAAGGTTTCAAAATTTTCATCCAAATCCTCAACTGTTATTTCTGTAACTGATTCAATGCTTCCTGCAATATCTTCTGCCAATGGAGTGCCTGGATAAAGGTTTGCTAAAGTGTGAAAAAACAGGCAATAATCTGGATTGTCTTTATACATATCAATTTCTTGCTGGATAATTCCCTGCTCGCGTTGGACCGATTCTTCTGTGAAATAAGCATTTTCTAGTAAACTTTGCAACAATCTCACATTCTCTAAAACATTGTCCGTTGCTGAAAAAAGATAACTGGTCTTAGTAAAACTTGTAAAAGCATTGCTCTCAGCACCTAATTCAACAAATTGTTGTAAAATATCCTGACCATTTTCATCTTCAAATAATTTATGTTCTAAAAAATGAGCAACTCCTGCAGGATATTGAACAACTTGATTAGAACCGCGTGGAATAAAACGAGTATCAGTTGACCCAAAATTTGCTGTCATAATTCCATAAGTTTCATTGAAATCTCGTTTGGGTAAAAGAAATACTCTTAAACCATTTTGTAAAGTAGTTTGATAGATTACTTCTCCAACTGCTGGATAATCCTTTCTCTCCATTTTTAAAGTTTGCATTATTTTCCTTCCATAAAATAAACTGCTTGTAGCCTTAGTTGTCTTGCAGTGATGATAATGTCTTCTCGACTGACTCTTTCTAAAGCACTTAACCAAACATCAATTGACATAAATTTTTTCTGGAAAATAGATGCCATATAAGCTCGTTCTATCAATGTATTTTGCCGATCTAAGGAGAGAAGCATGGTATTTCGTAGCATTTTCTTAGTCTGATTTAAATCCTCATCTGTAAAGCGCCCATTTTTCAGATCTGCAATTTGTCGATAAATTAAACTAACTGTTTTAGTTCTATTTTTCCTGTCAATTCCAGCGTAGATACGCATCATACCTGAAAAAATATCAATACTACTTGAAATCGTATATGCTAAACTTTCTTTCTCACGAACAGTAACAAATAATTTTGAATGAGCAAAACCACCTAAAAGTCCATTCAATACAACAAGAGGGATATGATTCCTATCTCCATATTGAATTGAAAAATGATACCCTAATTCAATAATGGATTGATGAGCATCATTTTGTTTCAACCCCTCTTTTAAAACATTCGAAAATTCTTGATGATAATGCAAGTGTAAATCAAGTTGACGAGGTTGTAAACCAAATGTTTTTAAATGTTCGCAGACTTCAATCTCATTAAAATCACCCATAAAAAATATGTCAATCTTATCATTTTGAAGCATTTCTTGAAAAATTGCAAAGCTACTTTCTGGTGTTTCTTTTTCAACTAAATCTAATGTAGCAATACGAGAAATCTGCATTTCTTGTTTTGCATAAAATAATTTATTCAGTTCTTGATGAGCATGATAAAAATGATCCTCAATTTCAGCTTTTAAATCGTTAAGTACATTCTTCTTTTCAACTTCAAAAACAGTCCGATTAAAAGCTCTTCCATTTGCTAAAGGTTTTAACAAGCTATCTTTTAAAAAATCAAGTATCTCTCCTGTTAATGTATTTTTACGACTTAAAAATGCGTCGCTAACAAAAGAGATATCTAAATCTACATAATGAATGAGTCCTCTTCGTGATAGTCTTGTTGAAAAGTTCGCACCATAAAGATTTGCTAATCGTTCTCGAAAAATCTGCGCAGTTGGATAAACTTCGTTAGCTGTTTCAAGCATATTTGCAGCCAGTACGCGTCCCGCTATCGTATCCATAGACATTGGAGCTGAAAATCTCATTTTTATGCGATTGGTTTTAAATTTTTTGGATGTTATAAAATGGAGATCTACTCCAGAAACTAACTCCATATTGTCCCTCGTCTTCTTTTTATACTGACCTCTATTATATCACGAAACAGTGCCTAATTTCTCATTCAAGCATTATTCTTTCGCCTTAAAACGTTTTCTTCATGATTGGTTTAGATAATTTTAATATCACCTTTTCTCCCAATTATGATATAATGACAAAGATTGAGGTGAATTATGAAATACAAATTATTTGATGAATATATTACTCTACAAGCATTATTAAAAGAAGTTGGAATCATCCAAAGTGGTGGTGCTATTAAAAGTTTTCTTCAAGAAAATCAAGTTTATTTTAATGGAGAGATCGAAACTCGCCGCGGAAAGAAAATTCGCATTGGCGATACCATTACTCTTCCAAATCAAAAATTAGAAATACTGCTGACTGCACCAAATGAAAAGGAAAGAGATGAGCACGAAAAAGAGCTTTTAGAAAAAAGACGAGTTGCTGCCCTTGTAAAAGAAATGAACAAAAGTATCAAAAAAAGTCAATCAACAGCAGTAAATCAAAAAACCAATAAATCTAATAAAAAAGCTCCTATCTGCTTTCCAGGTATGTAAATATGTGGTTAAAAAACTTACAAATTCAACATTTTCGTAATTACGAACTAACCGAAATAGAGTTTCATCCTGGTCTCAACATTTTTTTAGGTAAAAATGCTCAAGGAAAAACAAATATTTTAGAAGCTATCTATTTTCTTGCATTGACACGGAGTCATCGAACTCGTTCAGATAAAGATTTAATTTATTTTTCTAAAGATACCCTAAAAGTATCTGGACAACTTGTCAAGCAAACTGGAAAGATTTCTTTAGAGATTGACTTGACACCTAAAGGAAGAATTACAAAAGTTAACCATCTAAAACAAAGCAAACTATCTGATTACATTGGAAATATGAATATTGTTTTGTTTGCTCCAGAAGATTTACAATTGATTAAAGGAGCGCCAGCTCTTAGACGGAAATTCATTGACATAGAGTTAGGCCAAATTAAACCAATTTATTTATCTGATTTATCACATTATCATCACGTTCTAAAACAGAGAAATACTTATTTAAAGACAGCAAAAACAATAGATGAGACTTTTTTAACTGTCTTGGATGATCAGTTAGTAGAGTTTGGTTGCCGCATTATGCAGCATCGGATAGAATTTCTCAAAAAATTAGAGCACTTTGGTCAACAAAAACATTTGGAACTCTCAAGTAATTTAGAAAACTTAACCATCAAGTACTGTTCTTCTGTTCCACTTTCAAATTCCAATAAACTAGAAGAAGCTTTTCGAATTGCCTTAAAGCAAAGCCGTAGCAGAGATTTATTTAAAAAAAATACTGGAATAGGTCCGCATCGAGATGATATTGCTTTTTATATCAATGATATGAATGCTAATTTTGGTAGTCAAGGACAGCATCGAAGCGTGGTTTTGTCTCTCAAACTGGCAGAAATTGAGCTTATGGAAACTGTTACCAAAGAAAAACCAATTCTTCTACTTGACGATGTTATGAGTGAACTTGACAACAACCGTCAACTTAATTTACTTGAAACTATTTCTCAAAATATTCAAACATTTATAACAACAACAACTTTAGAACATTTACAAAACATGCCTTCTGACATTAAAATTTTCTCAATCCATAAAGGAACTTTAACCGAAAAAAACGTGTAAAGCATGTGTAACGAAAATTTACAACAATGTCAATTTTGTTAATTATAAAAGCTCTGCATTATATAGTGCAGAGCTTTTATAATTTTATTGTACAGAATAATTTGGAGCTTCATTCGTTATTTGAACATCATGAGGATGACTTTCTTTCAAGCCAGCTCCACTCATTTCGATAAACTGAGCATTGTCATGAAGTTCCTTCAGATTTGCTGCACCGACATAACCCATACCTGAGCGGATACCGCCCAACATTTGGAAAACGATATCTGCTGCTGCGCCTTTATAAGCTACACGACCTTCAATTCCTTCTGGAACCAACTTGTTAGCTTCATTGACAGAACCTTGGAAATAACGATCACTTGACCCTTTCTTCATAGCAGCAATGGAACCCATCCCACGATATGTTTTAAACTTACGACCTTGGAAAATTTCCGTTTCACCTGGCGCTTCATCTGTACCAGCAAACATTGAACCCAGCATAACTGCATTGCCTCCAGCTGCCAAAGCCTTAACAATATCACCAGAATACTTGATCCCGCCATCCGCAATGATCGTCTTACCGTATTCACGCGCAACTTGTGCAGCATCATAAATCGCTGTCACTTGAGGTACACCAACTCCAGCAATGACACGAGTGGTACAAATTGACCCTGGACCAATTCCGACTTTCACAACATCAACTCCAGCATCGTATAACGCACGCGCACCTTCTGCAGTAGCAATATTTCCTGCAATCAACGTTCGTTCTGGAAAATGTTCACGAATCTCAGCAATCTTCCGAAGTACTCCCGCTGAATGTCCATGTGCTGTATCAATGACAATGGCATCTGCACCTGCTTCAAATAAAGCTTCTGCACGCTCAAATGTATCAGAAGTAACTCCTACTGCACCAGCAACCAAAAGACGACCATATCCATCTTTAGCTGCATTTGGAAATTCAATTACTTTTTCAATATCTTTAATTGTAATCAAACCAGACAAACGACCGTAGTCATCAACCAATGGCAATTTTTCAATGCGATGTTCGTGAAGTATCCGCTCTGCCGTTTCAAGATCTGTTCCAACAGGAGCTGTCACAAGATTTTTACTCGTCATATGCGCTGAGATAGGTTGATTATAATCCGTAATAAATCGCATATCGCGATTCGTAATAATCCCAACTAATTTGCGGTTTTCAAGCGTTTCAACAACAGGAACACCACTGATGCGATAACGTTCCATCAACTCTTCTGCATCTGATACCGTATGAGTCGGAGTCAAGAAAAATGGATCGATGATAACTCCATTTTCTGATCGTTTCACTTTCCGAACTTCATCTGCTTGTTGCTCAATAGACATATTTTTGTGAATAACACCAAGACCTCCAGCACGAGCAATAGCAATGGCCATTTTACTTTCTGTAACAGTATCCATTGCTGCGGTAATAATTGGAATATTGAGTGTCAAATTTTCAGCCAATTTTGTTTGTAAATTCGCATCATTTGGCAAAACATGACTCTCTGCAGGAATGAGTAATACATCATCAAAAGTAAAACCTTTTTTCAAAAATTTAGTGTCCCAGTTAGACATCCACAAATTCCTCTTTTCTTTATTTATTGAGCACAGCTCGTATTTATTGTTAATATGATACCATTCTATCTGTATTTGTCAATCACTATTATCTAAAAAACCATCACTTTTGGTGATAGTTTTGCTCATTTTTATTTAAAATAGTTAATCCCCATAGCAGATTTTACCTCAGAAAGGGTCTGACTCGCTACTTGACATGCCTTTTCACTACCTTTTTGTAGCATAGCGTAGACTTCTCCCATATCTTTTGAAAATTCAACACGACGTTCACGAATAGGACCTAATTCGCGCTCTAAAATTTCTAATAAATAGCGTTTTGTTTTCACATCTCCCAGCCCACCTCGTTGATAGTGTTCCTTCATGGCTGTAATTTCTCGCGCATCTTCTGGACGACCAAACACATCTAAATAATGAAAAACCATGTTGCCTTCAATTTTACCAGGATCTTCAATCTTGATATGGTCAGGATCGGTATACATGCTCATCACTTTCTTTTGTAAAGTATCCATATCATCAGATAAATAAATACCATTATTTAAAGATTTAGACATTTTTGCATTCCCGTCAAGCCCTGGTAAACGCCCTGCAGCTTCGTTTTGAGGATAAATGCCTTCGGGCTCTACCAAGACATCACAATTATATGCATGATTAAAAGAACGTACAATTTCACGAGTTTGTTCAATCATTGGTTTTTGATCATTTCCTACTGGAACATAATTCGCTTTAAAGGCAGTAATATCTGCTGCTTGCGCAATTGGATAAACTAAAAAACCAGTTGGAATACTTTCACCAAATCCTTTTTGAGCAATTTCTGACTTGACAGTTGGGTTACGTTCCAAACGGGCTAGTGACACCAAGTTCATATAATACATTGACAACTCTGACAACTCAGGAATTTGACTTTGAATAAAAATGGTTGTTTTTTCAGGATCTAATCCAGCGGCTAAATAGTCTAATGCTACATTTCCAATTGACTCTACAATTGTCTTAGGATCCTTAGCATGATCTGTCAAAGCTTGCTGATCAGCTAAAAATACAAATAATTCATATTTTCCTTCATCTTGTAATAAAACACGATTTCGCAAACTTCCTACATAATGACCAATATGCAATTTCCCTGTTGGACGATCTCCTGTTAAAATAATAGGTTTTGACATCATATTCTCCTTGAATTTTCTTGATAATATTATACCATTTTCAAGAAAAAAAGGGAGTGGGACAGAACTCATCTTGAAAATTTTTAGTTTGTAGTCTCACCCCACAAGGTTTCTCAATAGTCTGGGAGACTTTGAAGTGGTGGATTATGTTTTGAACAATCAGCTACTGTGGCGTTGGTTTATTACTCTATATCCTTTGAAGCTGAAGACTTTCGTCCCAGCCTCTTCTTAAAATTATTCAACAATTGAATTACCGGCTTTTACACGCCAATTATAATCAGATAATATAATATCTTTCAATGAATAAGTTGCTTGCCAATTCAAAAATTCTTTTACTTTAGCAGCATTTGCCAATACACTTGCTGGGTCACCTGCACGACGCATGACAATTTCATGAGGAATTTTTTTCTGTAAAATTTGCTCTGCAGTATTGTAAATTTCCTTAACAGTATAACCTTTTTCTGTCCCTAAATTGAAAATCTGCGAAGTTGACGAATCTGTAAATAAATAGTCAAATCCCTTTACATGTGCCTGCGCTAAATCTAAAACATGAATATAATCACGAATGCACGAGCCATCTCGCGTTTCATAATCATCGCCATAAATTTTTAAAGCATCATTTTGTCCAAGAGCCGTTTTATTAATATTAGGGATGATATGTGTCGGATTTTTAACTCTCAAACCATTTGAAGCATCCATAGCAGCGCCAGCAACATTAAAATAACGAAAAATGACATATTTCCAATTATAGCGATTGGCCATCCAATAAATCATACGTTCTCCCATCAGTTTTGTCTCTGCATAAGGATTTACTGGATCTAATAGCGTGTCTTCATTTGCAGGTTTATCCATACAATTATTTCCATAAACTGAGGCTGTGGAAGAAAATATAATTTTATCAATTCCTACTTCTGATAATACTTTTAATACCTGATTCATACCTGCTACATTTGCTGAAAAATATTTACTTGGATCCTCGATACTTTCACTAACGACTATTTCACCCGCACAATGTAGCACGGCATCAATTTTATGAGATTGTAAATAGGCTTTTAATGCCACCTCATCATAAACATCCAGTTCTTTAAAGTGTGCTCTTACATCCACTGCATCCCTAACACCTGATGCTAGATTATCCAAAACATGCACATCATAACCAGCATCTAAAAGTGCCTTTACAGTATGAGAACCAATATATCCAGCTCCTCCTGTTACTAAAATTGATTTCATTTTTTCTCCTTTTTGTCTTTTTACATCAATACAAGAGTGTCTTTTAGTAAGTATTGATATGTTTCAACCAAACTTTCAATCCTATCTCCGATAAGAATACCATCAAATCCAATGGTTAAAATCTGTTCAATATCTTTACAGTCTACACCACCACCAAAAATCAACTGATATGTAAACCCAAACTTTACACTTAAATTATCTAAATAATCTTTTAAATCTTGAAAACTTTCTTCAACTTTTGTAAATGAATAATCTTTTTTTCCTTTTAATGTTGCACTTAATATTTCATAAGCTATGATGATATGTTTATCCTGAAGATCTAAATTAACTAAATATGTTGCGCATTCAAAAATAGGATTTTCATGATTTCCTACACAAATAATAGGAATAATATCTTTCTGTAAAGCATTGTCAATCTTTGAGCGAATCATTCTTGTTGTTTCATTTAAATACTTTTGTCTTTCTAAGTGACCTACAAAAGCATAATTTATATTGTAATGTTTTAAATGTTGAGGCGATAAATCACCTACATTTCTTCCTTTAATTGACAAATTTTGAACTGCAATATCAAAATGATATTCATTATATTTTGGTATGATAGGAGCTATAATCAATTGATGCTGCTTGCTTATTGGTTGATTGAACTTCTCTAACAATTCTAATTGTTGCTTGATTGACATCTGATTTTTAAAATTAAAAACGACTAACACTTTATCATTCCTTTACACTATATTTACAGTTCTTTTGAAAAATAATCTTCTACTGTCTGTTTGTAAGATTCAAATTGAGGATTTTTTACAACATTATGAAAAGATAATATTTTTCTTTTCTTTAAGCCACAAAATTCCATGGTCTTATGAAATGAAATCAAAATATCATCGACATCTTTCCCATCAAAAAATGTAGTTGGATTATTAAACGCTTCTTCTGGTGCATTCCAAGTTGTGGATAAAATGTATTCTTTATTTTTCATTAAACCACCTTGTCCATAAATATCTGCAAACGAATAAAATTGACCATATTCAAAGACTTCATCCATATATAATTTCAACTTCCCAGGTACATTAAACCAATAAATAGGAAATTGAAAAATAATCAAATCTGCCCACAAAAACTTATTTCTCTCGTCTATTACATTATAGTCCTCAACTGACGATAATTGGATATCGTGTTTATGTCGTAAATTTTCCAACATAAGATTATACAAACTAAAATTTAATTCTCCTTTACAAAAATCATGTTTTTGATAACCATTTACCAATAAAATTTTCATTTTCTCCTCCTAAAAAATTATAAATTTATTATAAATCTATTTATTTTTTCTTACTTCTCTATATTCTAAAATGTAATATTTTATCCCTGAATCATTTGAAAAAAGTCAAATTTTCTAGTAAAATGAAACTAATTACAGAATTAGGAGAAAAACATTGCTTACAGTATCAGATGTCTCACTACGATTTAGTGATCGAAAATTATTTGATGATGTGAATATCAAATTTACAAAAGGAAATACCTATGGTTTAATCGGTGCTAATGGTGCAGGAAAATCAACTTTTTTAAAAATCCTAGCTGGTGATATCGAACCAACTACTGGAAATATTTCACTCGGACCAGACGAACGTCTCTCAGTCCTTCGACAAAATCACTTTGACTACGAAGAAGATCGCGTGATTGATGTGGTTATCATGGGAAATGAGCATCTTTATAACATTATGAAAGAAAAAGATACCATTTATATGAAACCTGATTTTTCTGATGAAGACGGTGTCCGAGCAGCTGAGTTAGAGGGTGAATTTGCTGAGTTAGGTGGCTGGGAAGCCGAAAGTGAAGCCTCTCAATTGCTACAAAATCTTCATATCCCTGAAGACCTCCACTACCAAAATATGAGCGAATTGTCAAACGGAGATAAAGTGAAAGTTCTCCTTGCAAAAGCTCTGTTTGGTAAACCAGATGTTCTGTTACTAGACGAACCAACAAATGGTCTTGATATTCAATCCATCTCTTGGCTAGAAGATTTTTTGATTGATTTTGAAAACACCGTTATCGTTGTATCTCACGACCGTCATTTCCTCAATAAAGTGTGTACACACATGGCTGATTTGGACTTCGGTAAAATCAAACTCTATGTTGGTAACTATGATTTTTGGAAAGAATCTAGCGAACTAGCTGCTAAACTCTTAGCAGATCGTAATGCTAAAGCTGAAGAAAAAATCAAGCAACTGCAAGAATTTGTTGCTCGCTTCTCTGCTAATGCTTCAAAATCTAAGCAAGCAACTTCTCGTAAAAAAATGCTTGACAAAATTGAACTGGAAGAAATTGTCCCATCAAGCCGTAAATATCCATTTATTAACTTCAAAGCCGAACGCGAAATCGGAAATGACCTCTTGACAGTCGAAAACCTTTCTGTCAAGATTGACGGCGAAGTCATCCTTGACAACATTAGCTTTATCTTGCGTCCAGGTGACAAGACAGCCTTGATTGGGCAAAATGACATTCAAACAACTGCTTTGATTCGAGCTATTATGGGAGATATTGGCTATGAAGGAACTGTAAAGTGGGGTGTTACAACTAGTCAATCTTATCTACCAAAAGACAACAACAAAGATTTCACCAGCGGTGAATCTATTCTTGACTGGCTCCGTCAATTTGCAAGTAAAGAAGAAGATGACAATACCTTCCTTCGAGGTTTCCTAGGACGCATGCTTTTCTCTGGTGATGAGGTTAACAAGTCTGTCAACGTCTTGTCAGGTGGTGAAAAGGTTCGTGTTATGCTTTCAAAACTTATGCTTCTCAAATCAAATGTTTTGGTACTAGATGATCCAACCAACCACTTAGACTTAGAATCTATTTCCAGCCTAAATGACGGTCTGAAAAACTTTAAAGAATCTATTATTTTTGCCAGCCATGATCATGAATTTATCCAGACACTTGCTAATCATATTATTGTTCTTTCTAAAAATGGTGTCATTGATCGTATTGACGAAACTTATGATGAATTTTTAGAAAATCAAGAAGTACAAGAAAAAGTCAATAGTCTTTGGAAAGATTAAACTTTTTAAAAATTAGGAGCTGATGAAAGATTCAGTTCCTTAAATTTTAATATTTTACAATAGCTTATGAAAAAAATCAAAGAACTCTTCAAAAATTATTATTTGATAGCCTTTCTCCTTCCATTTTTAATTATGTTTATAACTTACCTTATAAATGGAATCTATTGGAAAAGTGATACTTCTCCGCTATTAGGAGACGGCTTTCATCAATATGTCATTTTTGATGTCACTTTAAGAAATATCTTGCATGGTACAGACAGCATCTTTTATACGTTTACAAGTGGACTCGGGTTGAATTTTTATGCCTTATCTAGCTATTATCTAGGAAGTTTTTTATCACCTTTAGTTTACTTCTTCAATCTAAAAAATATGCCAGATGAGGTATATTTATTTACTCTGATAAAGTTTGGTCTAATGGGATTAACATGTTTTATAAGTATTAAAGGTATTTTTAAAAAAATTTCTCCTTATTTTATTTTGATACTGTCAACTTCCTATGCTTTAATGAGTTTTGCAGTTAGTCAACTTGAAATAAAAACTTGGCTAGATGTTTTCATTATTATTCCACTTATTTTACTTGGTTTACACTATTTGATACTTCAAAAAGGTCGTGTTCTTTACTTTACATCTCTGTCAATTCTTTTTATTCAAAATTATTATTTTGGATACATGATGGTGTTCTTTCTTATTTTATGGTATTTTGTTCAAATTTCATGGGATTTTAAAACTAGGATCAAATCTTTTCTAGACTTTACAGTTGTATCAATTTTAGCTGGGATAACTAGCCTCATCATGATTCTACCAACCTTTCTAGATTTAAAAACTCATGGTGAAAAATTAACAAAAGTGACAACCTTGTTGACTGAAAAAAGCTGGTATTTAGATATTTTTGCCAAAAACTTTGTTGGAGCTTTTGACACAACTAAATATGGATCTATTCCGATGATATATGCTGGTCTCATTCCATTATTGTTAGCAGTGCTATTTTTTACATTACAATCTATTAAGTTTCACGTGAAACTTGCTTATTTTATCTTAATTACGATTTTAGTGGTTAGTTTTTATTTACAACCATTGGATTTGTTTTGGCAAGGCATGCATGCGCCAAATATGTTTTTGCACCGTTATTCTTGGACTTTTTCTATTATCATTATCTTTTTAGCAGCTGAAAGTTTAGAACGTCTAAAGGAAATTAAACTAACAAATACTCTAGTTAGTTTTTCTATCTTAGGATTGGGTTTTATTTCTACTTTTATTTTTAAAAAACATTATAAATTTTTAGGTTCTGTTAATTTTATCTTAACATTAGAGTTTTTAATCGCTTATCTTTTAATTTTTTGGGCTTATACAAAAAAATATCTTCCTTTTAAAATATTTACTTTTTCTACTTTATTATTTGTTTGTTTTGAACTAAGTTTGAATAGTTTTTATCAAATAGAAGGAATTGCAAAAGAATGGGTCTTTGCAAGTAGAAATGCCTATGAACAAGATTTAACAGCTATTGATTCGCTTGTCAAATACAGTAAGAAGAAAAATTCAAATTTCTTTAGAACTGAAAAACTGGCTATTCAAACCGGAAATGACAGTATGAAATACAATTATAATGGTATCTCTCAATTTTCTTCTGTTCGCAATACCGCAGCCAGTTCTACTCTTGATAAACTAGGTTTTAAATCATCTGGAACTAATTTAAACTTACGTTATCAAAATAATAGTATCATTATGGATAGCTTATTGGGAGTGAAATATAATATTTCAACAAACAATCCTCAGAAATATGGTTTTTCCTCCGTTAAAACGAAAGATAATTTAACACTTTATGAAAATGGAAATACTAATTCACTAGCATTTCTGACAAATTCAATTTACAGAGATGTAAAGTTTAATCATTTAACATTAGATAATCAAACTCGTTTTCTCAATCAACTTTCTGGATTAAATTTAAAATACTATCATAGATTATCCCCCACAAGTCATCATAATATCAAGCAAGTCGGTAATAGAATTGCTGCAGAAGTAGATAAAGAAAATCATGATTCCTTTGCTAGTGTAACTTACACTTTAGAAGTTCCAGCAAATAGTCAAGTTTATTTAACTCTGCCAAACTTAACTTTCTCAAATGACAACCAAAAATCAGTTGACATAACTGTAAACAACAATCAAAAAATGCATTATGGTACCAACAATGTTTTTCCTTTTTTCAATCTTGGATATTTTAATCAAAAACAAACCATAACTGTTAAAGTGACTTTCCCAGATAACTCAAAAGTTTCGTTTGATACTCCTGAATTTTATACGCTTGACACAAATCATTTTCAACAAGCAATAAACAAGATTCAAAAACAAAAAGTATCTGTAACAACAAAACATAATACAATAACAGCACATTATCAAGCTCAACGAGATAGTTCTTTATTCTTCACAATTCCTTATGATAAAGGTTGGGCTGCAACACAAAACGGAAAATCAATTAAAATTTCAAGAGCACAAAATGGCTTTATGAAAATTGATGTCAAAAAAGGCGCAGGAAAAATAAAACTGACATTTATCCCAAATGGTCTTAAAGAAGGTAGTATAGCATTTTTATCTGGAATCGCGTTATTTATAATTTACAATAAGATACGTAAGAAAAAATCGTTATAATTAAAAGACCAAACTGAACAAGAAAACAGTTTGGTCTTTATTATATTTTTATAATGTAAAAAAGCATTCCTAAAGAATGCCTAGTAGCTCCGGCAGTAGGACTCGAACCTACGACATCATGATTAACAGTCATGCGCTACTACCAACTGAGCTATGCCGGATAATATAGTCCGTACGGGATTCGAACCCGTGTTACCGCCGTGAAAAGGCGGTGTCTTAACCCCTTGACCAACGGACCATATATGTTCTTTCACAGAACATATACTATTATACCAGTTTGGAAAACTTTGTCAATAGTTTTTATTTAAAAATTTAGTTTTTATTCATTCTTTTAATTCTTCTAAAATAGACTTCAATTTTCCAATTTTCATTCGAGTAATCGGACAACGGTGATCTTCATAAAAAATAATTTCTCTCATTTTTTTATCATAGCCCTTAATATTGCCGATATTAACTAGATAAGACTTATGAGGTGAGAAAAAACGCTGTGTTTCCTTATCTTTTTCTTGAATATCTGCAATAGTCCCATAAAATTCTTTAAAAAAGTTTTTACCAACAATTCTTAATTTATGAGAAGAACCTGTCGTTTCAATATATAAAATATCATTAAAAGGCATTCTAACTTCTCCACCACGAAAACTATATTCAAAATAATCCACCATATCTTTATTTTCGATCAATGTTGCTTTTGTATACTCAATACTGTCTTTTATATGTTTTTTAAAAGCAATATCATTCAAATTTTTATCAACAAAATCCAATGCAGATACTTTATATTTAAATGTCATCGTAGCAAATTCTGATTTTGTTGTAACAAAAACAATAATGGCATAGGGATTATGGTGGCGTATAAATTTTGCTATTTCCAATCCTTTTGTTTCTTCTCCTTTAATATCAATATCTAAAAAATATAATTGATTTACTTCATCGTTTTCAATATATTCTTTAAATTCCCTTACTTTTCCAGTTACTTTAACTTTTATCGTAATTCCCATTTCTTTCGCAATCTCTGCCAAAGTTGTTTCCATTCTTACTTGATGTGTAATTTCATCTTCTAATACTAATACTTTCATTATAAACCTTCCTTCCTTACTCTCATTACTTGTGTAAAATATTCATCCTCAATTTTGGTATCAAGAATAATTCCTTCATAGTTGTTAATAATTTCTTTGATATTGCTTAAACCTAAGCCGCGTCCTTCACCCTTTGTTGAAAAATCAGTTTGGTAAATCTCTTCTAAGTCTAACTGTCTTTTCTTTCGTGAATTTTGAATGACCAAGATAGTTTCTATATCTAAATCTACTAAGGAAACATTCATTGTTTTTTGATAGCTTTCTGCTGCTCCTTCTATGGCATTATTTAAAAGAACGCTTGTCATTCTAACCAGATCTAATAATTTAATCGGCAAGGGCTTGACAAAATCCTTTACTTCAAATGTTAATTCTATATTATAATCACGTGCCTTAAACAAGGTTTGCGTCATAACACTTCTAAGTGCTGAATCTCCAACATTATTTAAATCAAAATAAGTATATTTATCTGAACGAAGCTGTAAATTAGCATTTACTAGTACTTCCTGATAAATTCGTTCTACTTCTTTTATATCACCTGTATGAATGGCTGATTGGAAACTTGCCAACATCCCACCATAATCATGACGAAAGCCTCGAATCTCATTATAAAGACTTACAATTTCATCTGTATATTTTTGCAATTGCAGTTGTTCTCGTTCTTTTTGTTTAATTTGCTCTTCTTTTTCATGTTTTTCACGAATAGATTGTAAGTAGAATAAAGTTG
Organism: Streptococcus constellatus; assembly: GCF_902167705.1. GTDB lineage: Bacteria > Bacillota > Bacilli > Lactobacillales > Streptococcaceae > Streptococcus > Streptococcus constellatus_A. The sequence goes on from NZ_CABHMZ010000017.1 coordinate 117,596, forward strand.
ACATAAACATTAAAAAGCAAATTGTAGCAATCATACTGGAAAAACTATTTAAATTATTCATGTTACTAAGCCAATGTGATACATTTAATAAAAAGTGAATAAAAAATAAATAAAAATTTAATTGCACAATATTTTCTTTGAAATCTGTCTTTTTAAAATGATAAATTGTAAAATATAGTTCAACAAAAAATCTCATAGCGTTTCATTGGTGTAAACTGTAAGTAACCACACAAACAGAACCCGAGGAAAAACTATGAGCTACTCCCAT
>NZ_CABHMZ010000018.1 GCF_902167705.1 Streptococcus constellatus
CCACGAAAATGTTTAGCTTACAGAACTGCTTATGAAGCTCTAGTGGATGAGTTAGAGTAAATGTTGCACTTATTCTTACAACTTATCATGTTCAAAGAACAATTTCTTGCAATTCAAGCTTATTTTATGTATCATATAGAAAATACTTTGATGAATAAGCACAGAAAGGAAGAAACGATGGCTTTTACAAATACACGTGGACGCTATGCCAGTTTTGGCGTTGTAACCAGTTTGCCAGATGATATCATTGACAACTTCTGGTATATTATTGACAATTTTCTAAAAGGTGTGTTTGAATTAGACGAGCTTCTCCGATTTGAACTCATCAACAACAAAGGAAAAATGACTTTTCGATTTTCGCAAGAGAGTCTAGCGACTGTCATCTCTTTTGATTTTAATGATACTTTCAATCCATTTTTTCCGCGAGAAATCTTTGTAACGGACAACAATGGCAAAGAAACCATTATGCTGCCAGATGAGTATGCTGTGATGTAATCATGATGACTATATAATCACTCGTAAATATATGAAAACAAGCAAAATCCCTCAATAAAGTATACTTTATTGAGGGATTTTGCTTGGGTATGAACGCCATCACACTACTATACATTTTTTTCTTCTTTTGACCGATTCAGAAAATCCATTGCCTCCTTGGTCCAAGTTGGCAAACTTTTGGCGAGCGGTGCAAAACCAATCTTGTAACGGTCATTTGAAAAGCGGTGACGTTTAGGTAAATGATGCTTCTCTTCTTCCAGCGTTCTCATAGACAAACTAGCCTTGCCTGAAAATTCATCATAATCCATCACCTGCACCAAGACCTGATCATCCACATGTAGCAGCTCATGGATATTTTCAATATAGCCTGTCCGAATCTCCGAGATATGAATCAAGCCCATTGCTCCTGTTTCTAATTCCACAAATGCACCATAAGGTTGAATCCCAGTAATTCGGCCTTTTAGTTTTTCACCAATTTTCATCTCAATCCTCAATTTCAATGGTTTCAATCACAACATCTTCAAGCGGTTTATCCATTGCACCAGTTTCAACTGCTGCAATCTTATCTAATACCTGATAAGAGGATTCATCTAACAATTGCCCAAATACAGTATGCCGACGATCCAAATGCGGCGTTCCACCCTTGCTTGCATAGATTTCAGCAATCGGTGTTGGCCAACCACCTCGTTCTAGTTCCTTTTGAGCATAAGGAATCTTGCTATTTTGCACGATGAAAAATTGACTGCCATTTGTATTTGGACCTGCATTGGCCATCGAAAGTGCACCACGGATATTATACAATTCTGGTGAAAATTCATCTTCAAACTTTTCACCATAAATGGATTCACCACCCATACCCGTACCAGTTGGATCTCCACCTTGAATCATGAAATCCTTGATAATGCGGTGGAAAATCACGCCGTCATAGTAACCATCTTTTGATAAAGCAATAAAATTAGCTACCGTCTTCGGTGCTTGTTCTGGAAATAGTTGGATTTTCAAATCTCCGTGGTTTGTTTTAATAGTCGCTTTCGGACCTTCTGTTTTTTCAATCGCCACTTGCGGAAAGTGCAATTCTTTTTCTATCATTCCTAACTCCTTTAAAGCATAAAAAATGCCGTCTTCTTCTACTGTTTTTGTTACAAAGTCAGCCTTTGCTTTGATCTTTTCATGTGAAATGCCCATAGCAATGCTGATACCTGCATAGTCAAACAATTCTAAATCATTGAGTTCATCACCAAAAGCCATGACATTCTCCGGTTTCAATCCTAGATACTCAACAACTTTCGCAACTCCAGATGCTTTTGAACCATTTGTCAGAACCACATCTGATGAATGTGGATGCCAGCGAACCAAGCGCAGATGTTCCCCAAGCTCTTTCGGTAATTGCAGGCTGTCTCCAACATTTTCAAATGTCCACATCTGATAAACATTGTGATTTTGATAAAAATCAGGCTGAATCGGCAGATTCGGATAAACAATATCAATCGCTTCATCAATGAGCGGTGTCCTTGTTGAAAGGGCTGCCTGATGACTGCCGACGAGTCCAAAATCAATCCCAACTTCCTTCGTCCATGCAATATACGTTTCTACCAAATTTCGATCAATCGGGGTTTGCGCGACAACCTTTCCTGCCTGATCCTCAATATATGAACCATTCAAAGTGACAAAAAAATCAGGCTGCAATGCTTTCAGTTCTGGAACTACACCAAAAATTCCTCTCCCTGAAGCAATTCCTGTCAAAATTCCTTTTTCTTTTAACTGTTTAAAAACCGTTTTGATAGATTCTGGAATGTAGCCAGTATCTTTTACCCGCAACGTATCATCAATATCAAAAAAGACGATTTTGATTTTCTTGGATTTATATTTTAATTTTGCGTCCATAATCTTCCTCTAGCCATTATTTTGTTTTCTATTATACCACTAAATGTCATCTTGTGGAACGAGGTGGTGCTGGAAAGCATAGACAACAGCTTGTGTGCGATCACTTACTTCCAATTTGGACAAAATATTCGACACATGAGTTTTTACTGTCTTTAAAGAAATAAATAATTCATCTGCTATACGTTGATTTTCATACCCTTTTGCTAATAGTCCTAAAATATCTCGCTCACGCGCAGTCAAATCTTCATGCAATTCAATATGATTTCGATGATATTCCACTTTTTGGCTGACCTCTGTTTCAATGGCAAGTTCACCCTTAGCTACTTTTCGGACAGCCCGTAAAATATCATCAGCGCTAGAAGTTTTGAGCATATAACCTTTAGCACCTGCGTCTAAAACCGGATAAATTTTTTCATTATCCAAATAAGACGTCAAAATGAGAATTTTAGCTTCAGGCCATTCTTTCAAAATAGCAAGTGTCGCTTCAATCCCACTCATTTCAGGCATAACAATGTCCATCATAATCACATCTGGTCGTAATGCCAGAGCTTTTTCAACTCCTTCGCGACCATTTGAAGCTTCTGCCACTACATCCACATCGTCTTGTAAATCCAAATAACCTTTTAAGCCAAGTCGTACCATTTCATGGTCATCTACTAATAAAATCTGCATCCTAAACTCCTTTCAATAAAGGTACACGAATGTCAATCGCTACTCCTTGTTTAGGAGCCGTTAAAATCTGAATCGTTCCTGCCATATCGTTTACTCTTTCTTCTATATTTTTCAAACCATAGCTCAATTCATCAGACGAAGTGTGCTCAAAGCCAATTCCATCATCTGTCATCTTTAACTGCAATTCGTACGGTGTTTGATACAGATAAACATCTAAATGATTCGCATTAGCATGGCGAAGCGTATTACTGATAATTTCCTGAGCAATCCGGAAAATATGCTCCTCAATCTGTTTCGGTAATTTTTGAACATCATGATGAAAACTCACCTCAATGTCACTCTTATCTGATAACTCCTTTAAAATAAGATTCAGCCCTTCAACCAAGCTTTTTCCTTCCAACTCTGTCGGTCTCAAATGTAGAAGCAAGATACGCAAATCTCTTTGGGCAGTATTTAAAATTCCTGATACGCCAGTCAATTGTTTCGATAAGCTATCCGTATCTAAGTTCTCCACTTGACCTGTCACACCTGACAAAATCATATTGGCAGCAAAAAGTTCCTGACTGACCGTATCGTGCAGATCACGCGCAATTCGCTTTCGCTCTTTCTCAATAATCGTCTCTTCATTTTGCAAGGCACGGTTCTCTGACTTTTGCAGATTTTCTGTTAAATGATTTAATTTCTCTGCTATCTGCCGAAAAGATGCATCAATTTCCGGTTGCTGCATTTTTTGCAATTCCCGCCCCTCCAAAACATTTTTCAAGTTTGTCTGAATGGTCGACAAAGTAATCATTTGAATCACTTTAACGCCTAAAATCATTAGCATCGTCAGAGATAAAGTCAGCACAATCACAAAGAAACTGAACTTTTCCAGCCGTTCTACATTACTAAAAATCAGTTGCCAGTCAAAATTAAATAAGCTAAAAATATAATGAATAATGATTCCTAAAATGAGTAAGGAATAAAAGCTAATCAAAAGGTAGTAGACTTTTTTCATTTGCGAACCACCTCAACATTTCCCACAAACGTTGACAGGACAATTTTGACGCTTTTATGCGCTCGTTTAAAGTCTGGCGTCGTTAGACTGAGACTTTCATTTCGCAATTCATAGACAGGTTGATCTAAAAACTGCAATTCACCATATAGATTATTCACTTTTAGGCTGACTGCCACATCAACTGGCACAATGATTTTTGTATTTCCAAAAAATTTTCGCAAAATAATCACATTGTCATGGTTTGTAACAATGACTTGTTCCAAATGAATCGTGTCTTTCCCCATGAGACGGAAAAGGTTGATATCATCAAATTGACAGGTATCAGACGAAGCAAAATGATGAAGATTTCCTAACCATTGATTGTTCTCTCGTTTTTGCTCCACTGCATCATCAAAGATGAGAGTTGTCACTCCATTTTCTTTATAAATATAAGGATAAGCAACAATCATGCCATAAATAACCGCAAAGAGCAAGGCAGCAATGACATAAGGATTGAGCATAATAATGAAAAAAAGCAATATGGTAGAAGTTACTAGCAGGAAATTTCCTCTTTGTTTACCAAAATAATAATAGAGCATCAGCAAGAAAAGCACCAAAAAAAGAATAACACGTGAAAAATGACCAGACAAAATAGTCACTAATGCAAATGTTAATAGAATAGATTCAACAAAAATAAAAAATTGGATCTTTCGCATAGTCTCGATACCTTTCTGATTCTATTGTATCAAAAACTTTCAAAAATTCCTCCGACTAAGGTATGAAAATAAGGATGTGAAATGGAAGAAAATATCGTCAAGTTCAAGTTTGTAGTCTTAAAAGTTAACATTTTTATTTACAATATGCTGGATAAACTTGATTGATTAAAAACAACGCTCATCAATGATGTAAAACGAGCACAAAAAAGAGTGAGGGAAAAATCGGTTTAATAAAACCACGATTTTATCCTCTCACTTTTTTAATTACTTGCACTAGCACTTGTGTCTGGTGTTTTTGAACTTGATTCATCATTGCCGCTAGTTGAGGAGTTGCCGGTCGATGAACTACTTTTTTCTGAACTGTTTTCAGATTGCGCGCTACTTTCAGATGTCGAAGAATCCTCAGTTTTTGGCTCATATACATATAAGACAATGCGGTCACTCTTCAAATCCAAAGACTGATTTGCTTCTGGGGTTTGTCTGATAATCGTATGTGCTTGTGTTCCCGCTGGAGCTGTTGTAACCGTTCGTTTTTCAATATTAGCACCTTGAACTCCAATAACTTCGGTCAGATTATTATAGGCAAATTCATAGGTTGAACCGATATAACTTGGCATGGCAACACTTGAAACCGTCTTCGCTACTTTTAACGTAATACGTGTCTTTGAAGTCAAATCATATGTACTACCTGCTGCTGGCGTTTGACCAATAACTGTTCCTGCCGCATACTCACTACTTTCAACTTCTTCTATTTTAATCAAACTTTTTGAAACTTTGTATTTTTGTACCAAACTGTTGATAGCATCTGCTCTTTTCTGACCAGTATAATCTTCCATAGTGAAGTTTTTTGTACCTTTTGAAACAATCAGATCCACTGTGCTTCCTTCACGGCGTTGTGTTCCCGCTTCTGGATTGGTACGAATGACGGAATCCTTTTTTACAGAGTCGCTATATTCGTCTTTCTCCTTGCCAACCTTCAAACCTGCCGTTTCAATTGCAGAACGAGCTTGTGCAATGGTTTTTCCAGTAACATCTGGAATTTTTACATTTGACGGACTCAAATAGACTAAAGCTACCAGAGCTGCAATAACTAAAACTACTGCCGATAACAAAACTTTATAGCGCGTTCTTAAACGACGTTTTTTCTTTGCTTTTGGTTTGGTTGTGGGTTTAGGACTACTACTGACTGCTTCTTTTATAGGCGTAGGAGTAGTTGGTTTGCTTGCAGAAGTTAACGTATTTTGTGATACCTTAGGAAGCGTCTTGGTGTCTGCTTTTGCAGTATCATCAAAAACCAACTTTTTCTCATTTCGGCGATCTGCAGATAAACAGCTTGATAAATCCACATACATTTCTGCAACAGATTGATAACGATCTGTTAATTTTTTAGCCGTTGCCTTAATGACTACATTTTCTAATGCTTGTGGAACATTTGGATTTTCAGCAATCACAGAAGGAAGAGGCTTTTGGAAATGCTGCAAAGCAATTGTAACAGCACTATCTCCGTCATAAGGGATATGTCCTGTCAGCATTTCATAGAAAATAATCCCCATGGCATAAATATCGCTCTGAACAGTCGCTTTTGAACCACGCGCCTGTTCTGGTGATAGATAATGCACAGAGCCCAGCATAGAGTTGGTTTGCGTTAAGCTCGTTTCTGCAAAAGCTACCGCAATTCCAAAGTCCGTTACTTTTGCATCACCATCTGGAGTTAAAAGGACATTTTGAGGTTTCAAATCACGGTGAACAATCCCGTGCGTGTGTGCCAAACGCATCGCCAAAAGGATTTGTCCCATGATTCGAACCGCTTCTTCATTGGACAAAGGAGCATGCTCTTTAATATAGCGCTTTAAGTCAAGTCCAGCCACATATTCCATTGCTAGATATTGCTGACCTTCTTCTTCTCCAATGTCGGTAATCCGAACAATATGAGGATGGTCCAAGTCTGCCATGGCTCGCGCCTCTCTTTGAAAACGCGCCACAGCAATCGGATCCGTCTGATAATTCGTTCTTAGAACTTTAACCGCGACTTCTTCCCCGTCTAAAATCAAATCTTTGGCCAAGTAAACATCTGCCATGCCACCTCGACCAATTTGTTTGATGATTTTATATCGTCCGGCAAATATCTTGCCGACTTGAATCATTCTGCGTCCTCCTTATGATAATGAACTAGGGCAACTGTAATATTGTCCAGACCGCCTGCATTATTTGCAAAACGAATCAAGGTTTCTGCCTTTTCTGAAAGAGCAATATCGCTTGTCATAATATCATAAATTTCACTTTCTGAAATCATATTGGACAAACCATCGCTATTTAAAACAATGTAATCATCGTCCTCTAGACTAATCATACCAACATCAGGCTGCACTTCGCCTCTTTGGCCGATTGATTGGGTGATGATGTTGCGTTGTGGATGACGTTCTGCCTCCTCAGGCGTAATTTGTCCCGCCTTAAGCAATTCATTTACCAAAGAATGGTCGCTCGTCAACTGACGATAACTTTCACCGCGCACTAAACCGATACGAGAATCCCCTACATGGGCATAAATTGCTTGATTACCAATAATCGCTAGGGCTTCAAGTGTTGTTCCCATGCCTTTGTACTCTTCATCTTGACCAAATTGGTGAACTTTTTGATTTTCTGTTTCGAGATGTTCTGCGAACCACTCACGAACGCCGTTAATAGAATCAATTTGAGTATCCACCCAAGCAGCACCGAGGTCTGTTACTGCCATTTCACTAGCAATATTACCGGCACGGTGACCTCCCATACCATCTGCTAAAAGAACCATTGTCATACCAGCACGATTAACAAATTGATTGGCGTAATCTTGATTGTTTGTACGCTTCTGACCAACATCTGTTAATAATGAAATTTCCATACTGTCAATTTCCTCCTATTAGGATATTCGTTTGAATTGACTGATGAAAAATCCGTCACTTCCATATAATTCCGGTGTAATTAAGATACAGCCGTCTTTTAGAATATCCTGTCTATTATGTTCTAGTTTTACCTGTTCAAAATTTGGATGAGCTGCCAAAAACTGCTCAACAACTTGAAAATTTTCTTGCGAAACAATCGTACAGGTACTGTAAGTTATTATACCACCTTTTCGCAAGCTTTGACAAACACTATCCAGTATCTCAAGCTGAATTTTTTGCAACGAGGTAAAATCTGCATTTTCTTTATTGTATTTAATATCTGGTTTCCGTCGAATCAAGCCAATTCCTGAACATGGTGCATCGACTAAAATTTTATCAAAAGCATCTGCGCCAAAAGTTTCAAAAACTTTTCTCGCGTCTAGCTTTTTCGTGATCACTTTATCTGCCACACCTAAGCGCTGTGCATTTTCTTCTATCAAAGCCAGCTTATGGTCATAGAGATCTAATGCTGTGACCTGCCCTGTCGTTAAGTAAGAAGCAATGTGCATGGTTTTGCCACCCGGCGCACTGCATGCATCTAGCACTTTCTCGTTGCCTTGTAAATCAAGACTTGGCGCGACCAATTGGCTAGACTCGTCTTGAATAGTAATAGTCCCTTCTTCAAACAAGGCATGCCCTGCAAAATGACCGTGATTTTTCACCAATGCGCTCGGAGCTAATAGTGACTCTTCAGCCTGCAACAGTTGTTTCAACTCTTCTTTACGGCTCAAGTCCACTACTCGAACGCTGGCTTTATTTCGAAGAAATAAACTCTCGAAAATGGCTAGAGCTCGTGTTTCACCGTACTCTTCAATCAGCACTTTAACCAGCCAAACTGGCAGAGAATATTGAATAGAAAAGCGTTTGTTTTTACGCTTAATGCTAGCGATATCTGCCACACCGTCCCGCAATAACCCTCGCAGCACTGCATTGACAAACTTTTCACTTCCTTTTTTTCGCACCTTTGCTAGTTCTACCGCTTCATTGACAACTGCATGCACTGGAATTTTATCAAGATACTGTATTTGATACAAACTCATCAACAAGAGAATATAAAGCCAGGAATCTAGCTTTTCACGGTCTTCAATGACATGAGATAGATACCATTCTAAGGTCATTTTGCGCGCAACCGTTCCATAGACGATTTCTGTTACAAGTCCTTTATCAACAGAACTTAAAGGCGCCTCTAGCAAAGCCTGATTGAGAGCAATATTGGAATAAGCCCCCTCTGAGAAAACTTCTTCTAAAACTGCAAGAGCCGTTTGTCGCGCTGTTTTTTTCTTATTGACCAAAGCAATCACCTACCGATAACTGCCGACCCAGACCATTCAGAAAATCAACGATTGTCATTTTTGGCTTCCCAGCTGGCTGTACTGTTTGAAGAGAAAGTGCACCCTTACCAGCTGCTACAATCAATTCTTTTTTTCCGATAGCAAGAATTTCTCCAGCCTGTCCTGAGCCCTCTACTGGAGTGGCTTCGTAAATTTTAAAACGTTCTCCATTTAAAAGCGTATGCGCCACTGGCCACGGATACATGCCTCGAATCTGATTAAAAAGTTGTCGATTGGTCTTGGTCCAATCAATTCTCTCCTCTTCCGGTGAAATATTTGGTGAAAAAGTAACTTGATTTTTGTCTTGCGGAACTGGTTTTAAATTTCCGTCTATATAACTAGGCAAACTCTCAAGTAGCAAATCGCGTCCGACCAACGCTAACTTTTCAAACATCGTACCAACATTGTCTGTTTCCTCGATAGGAATCGCTCGACGCGCAATCATATCACCCGCATCCATCTCTTTGACCATTTCCATAATAGTCACACCGGCTTCTTTGTCACCGTTGATAATGGCGTAATGAATAGGGGCCCCTCCACGATATTTGGGTAATAGCGAAGCATGCACATTGACGGCAAAACTGACCGAATCTAATAGCCGGCTCGGCAGAAATTGACCGAAAGCTGCTGTGACAATCCCGTCTGCACTAAGTGCCATTATTTCTTCCAACTCTTTGCTTTGAGACAATTTCTCTGGTTGATAAATGGCTAAATGATGCTCTAAAGCCACCTGCTTGACCGGTGTCATGCGGATTTCTTTTTTGCGTCCTACTGCACGATCTGGCTGGGTTACAACTGCCAAAATCTCGTACTGCTTGCTCTCCAACAATCCTTTAAGCACCGTTGCAGAAAAATCCGGCGTTCCCATAAAAATAATACTTGTCATGGTTTCCTCATATTCTTTTTTACTATTATATCAGAAGAAAGCCTGCTTTTCTTTAAAAAAAGCTAAAATAAGGCTACATAAAACTTTGTGGCTCGTGGTCTATACTTAAACGTAAGTCCTTATTGTCTTTTTCTTGCGTCCAATCCAAAATCTGATTTAAAACCTCTTGCAAATGCTCTTCAAAACGGTATTTAATAATCAATTGATAATGATAGAGATTGTGAGTGCGGGCAATCGGCTTAGGAGTTGGTCCTAATATCTGAACCTTGTCTGATAAGCCAGAACGTATCATATTCAGCACTTCGTATGATTTTTTAACGACCTCTGCTTCCATTTTGTGAGATAGGGTAAGCCCCACCGTAAAATAATAAGGTGGATAGGCCAACTGCCTTCTAATGCCCATTTCATAGGCATAAAAGCCCTCATAATCCTGCTTCTTCGCAAATACAATCGCATAATGTTTCGGATTGTAACTTTGAATAATTACATGTCCTTCTTTTTCAGCTCGTCCTGCTCTCCCTGCAACCTGGGTTAAGAGTTGAAAAGTGCGCTCAGACGAACGAAAATCTGGCAAATTCAGAGCCGTGTCTGCATTGAGCACTCCAACGAGAGTAACATTTGGAAAATCCAGTCCTTTTGCAATCATCTGGGTTCCCAGTAAAATATCTGCCTGTCCTTCCCCAAACTCTTTGAGAATTTGTTCATGACTGCCCTTTTTCCGAGTAGTATCAACATCCATTCTCAAAATTCGAGCCAGTGGAAAGGCTTCTGCCAATTCATCATAGGCTTTTTGCGTCCCAGTCCCATAGTAACGAATGCTCCTGCTGGAACAATTCGGGCAACTATGAGGAATTCCTTTTGAGAAACCACAATAGTGACAATTCATACTTTTGGTATCCATGTGCAAGGTCAAGGAAATATCACAATTTGGACAGGTGTCAACCGTTCCGCATTCACGACACATGACAAAACTAGAATAGCCCCGTCGATTCAACATTAAGACAACCTGCTCTTTTCTATCTAGCTTATCTTGAATGGCTTCTAACAAAACAGGCGTGAAATTACTAGTTTCATTCTGTCCAATGTAATCACGAAAATCCACAATTTCCACTTCAGGAATCTGAGCTTGCGGATTTGCTCGCTTGGTCAGTTGCAAAAAGTGATACACACCTTTGCCAGCCCGCGCTCTGCTTTCTAAACTCGGCGTTGCCGACCCCAACACCAGAACGGCTTGATTGTACTTCGCACGTAGTAAAGCGACATCTCGTGTATGATAGCGTGGATTGGAGTCTTGCTTGTAACTCGCTTCATGCTCCTCATCAATGATAATAGCTCCAATATTTTTTAAAGGAGCAAAAATGGCAGAACGAGCGCCAACGACAACTTGCGCTTCTCCACGCTCAACTTTGCGCCATTCATCGTACTTTTCTCCATTTGAAAGCCCCGAATGAAGAATAGCAACTTTTTTTCCAAAACGAGCAATAAAACGATTGGTAACTTGTGGTGTCAAGGAAATTTCAGGCACTAACATAATGGCTGTCTTGCCACAGCTGAGCGCCTCCTGAATGACCTGCAAATAGACCTCCGTCTTACCGCTACCTGTCACTCCTTCTAGCAGAAGCGGCTTTCCGTCATGCCCAATTTGCTGCGTGATAGCTTGAACCGCAGCTTCCTGCTCTTCATTTAACACCAAGGCAGAAGACGCTGAAATATTTTCAAAATAAGCCTCAGAACGACTCACCTCTTTTTCAACGATTTGCAAGGCTGCTTGCTCTATAAAATAGTGAATAATTTCCCGTGAAAATGTTTCTTTCAAGTCTGCTAAACGATATATTCCAGTCTGAGCTTGCAAAATTTCTCGCAAGACTTGCTTTTTTTTCGCCCGATTAGGAATGACCAATTGACCTAAAATCTCGTGATTAACCTGATACCATTTTTCTGTTTTAATATGCTTTTGATCTATCGCTTGGTATTCTACCTGAATCGCTCCTTGCCGCGTCAAACGCATTACCTTAGCTTGCAATTCTTTATCAAGCGATGAGAAATGCTGCTGATCTGCATTGTCAAAAATGAGCAGTCGATCTTCTTCATTCAAAGAAGGTTGAGCATGAAGAATTTTATCATAACTGGAGTTCAGAAATCCCGGCAACATAGCTTTTAAAATTGAAATTTTGTAAGAAAAGACAGATTTTCTCAATTCTTCTGCCAACCACAGCTGCTCCTCATTTAAAACTGGCGTAAAGTCCAAAACCTCTGCGAGCTCTTTCAATTCTGTTGTCGTTTCTTCTGCTAGCTCTACGACAATCCCTTGAATCAAGCGATTGGCTTTCCCAAAAGGCACATGCACACGCATGCCAATTTCTAACATAGTCGAAAATTCTTTCGGCACCGCATAACTATAAGGTTTATCTGTCTGCATTAGAGGAACATCCACAATGACTTTTGCAATCTGCACTTTCTCACCACCTCTCATTTCTCAGTAAAAGAAAAAATAAGATTGAGCTGACCCAACCTTAAATTTTTTCACCCTCTTCTTTTTCCTTCGCAATTTGTTCTTTGATTTTACGCTCTTCTTCTTCTCTGCGCAAGCGTTCTTCCTCAGCACGTCGACGAACTGCTTCTCGCTTGCCTTCAGGATCTGGGTGAATCCCAACATTGCCAGATTCGATTTCTTCCAAAGCACGAAGTGTTGATTTGACAGACTTAAACTCTTGGGTTGGAGCTGCTCCTTCTTCCAATTCATGAGCACGTTTTGCTTCAAGAATCACCAAGGAATATTTTGAAGGCACCTTATCAAGCAAGGTGTCAATTGAAGGTTTTAACATCATAATTCTTTACCTAATTTCTAAATTCTTATCTTACTGAAAGTTGTTCTGACAGCATATCTTGATAGTGACCAATGACACGTTCCACTCGAAAATGCTCAGCTTCAATCACACGTTTGACGCGCTCAGCAGCCAGAGGAACTTCATCATTGACAATGGCATAATCATATTCGCGCATGAGAGCAATCTCTTCTCTTGCCTTGGCAATGCGTCTGGCAATCACTTCGGCGCTATCTGTTCCGCGCCCCACCAAACGATCTTGTAATTCTGCTAAATCAGGTGGCGTCAAAAAGATAAAAACAGCATCTGGAACTTTTTTCTTCACTTGAAGCGCCCCTTGAACTTCAATCTCAAGGAAAACATCAATTCCTTTATCTAAGGTTTCATTCACATAGTTCAAAGGAGTTCCATAGTAATTGCCGACATACTCTGCATACTCCAACATCTGACCTTGTCGAATCAACTCCTCAAACTCTTCTCTCGTACGGAAAAAATAATCCACCCCATCCACTTCACCAGGACGCTGAGCACGAGTTGTCATGGATACAGAGTATTGAAACTGATTGTCTGAGCTTTCAAAAATCTCACGTCGAACCGTTCCCTTCCCCACACCTGAGGGACCAGAAAAAACGATTAACAAGCCACGATCCGCCATCATATCTCCTTCATTGTCTTTCTATCTAGTGTAACAAAAAAGCAGTATTTTTTCAACTGCTTTTTCGCATAGATATGTGCTTGTTTTTGAAAATCAATATAGGCAGCATTTGCTTACAGAGAGTTGTATATCATAGATGAGCAACTCATGTTAAGCAAGGTCTATTTGGCGTAATCTACAGCACGCATTTCCCGAATAACCGTTACTTTGATATTTCCCGGATATTCAAGGTTATTTTCAATCTTTTCACGCACATCATGAGCCAAGATAGTAATCTTATCGTCTTTGATTTGACCAGGATTGACCATAATCCGAATCTCACGACCTGCTTGTAAGGCAAAGCTATTTTTCACGCCCTCAAAGCTATTGGCAATTTCTTCCAAGTCTTGCAGACGCTTGATATAGCTTTCAAGGGATTCGCTACGGGCACCAGGACGAGCCGCACTAAGCGCATCAGCTGCGGCAACAATAACTGCAATCACACTTTCAGGTTCTACATCACCATGATGACTGGCAATTGTATTGACCACAATTGGATGTTCCTTGTACTTACGAGCCAATTCTGTTCCAATTTCCACGTGGCTGCCTTCCACTTCACGGTCAATAGCCTTGCCAATATCGTGAAGGAAGCCCGCACGACGAGCTAAGTTAGCATTTTCACCGAGTTCACTCGCAATAACACCAGATAACTTAGCAACTTCAACAGAATGACGCAATACATTTTGTCCATAGGAAGTACGGAACTGCAAGCGTCCCATAATCTTCATTAAGTCCGGATGTAAGTTTGGTGCACCGATTTCATAAGCCGCTGCCTCACCATACTCACGAATCTTATGGTCAATTTCCAGACGATTCTTCTCTACTAATTCTTCAATGCGAGCTGGATGGATACGGCCGTCTTTTAACAGTGCTTCCATTGTCATGCGTGCAATCTCACGTCGAATAGGATCAAATCCTGATAAAGTCACCACTTCTGGTGTATCATCAATAATGACATCAATACCAGTTAAACTTTCAAACGTCCGAATATTCCGACCTTCACGTCCGATAATCCGACCTTTCATTGTGTCGTCTGGCAAATGAACTGTTGAGTTGGTTTGCTCCGCAACGTAGTCACCTGCAATCCGTTGCATGGCTTGGACTAAAATATCCTTTGCCACCTTATCAGAACGTTCTTTGACTTCTTGCTCTGCTTCACGAATCCGTGTCGCAATTTCCTTTGACAACTTATCCTCAGTCTGAGTGAGGATGATATCTCGGGCTTCTGTTTGTGAGAGTGCAGCAACACGTTCTAATTCTGCTTCTTTATGTTGCTCCAACTCTGTCAGTTTGTTTTCACGCGCCTCAAGGTTTTTTGTTCTGTCAGAAATACTTTGTTCTTTCTGTTCGAGCGTTTTTTCTTTGTTGGTCAAATTGTCATCTTTACGATCAAGACTTGTCGCACGTTCTGTCAAACGACTTTCCAATTGCTTCAACTCTTGACGATCAGATTTAAATTCTGCCTCAACTTCCTCTCGATATTTTCTGGCTTCTTCTTTTGCCTCTAACAGTGCTTCTTTTTTAAGGGATTTACTTTCACGCTTCACTTCTTTTAATAACAAATCCGCTTCGCGCTCAGCTTGTCCACGTAAATTAGTTGCTTCTTGTTCAGCATTTAAAAGAGTAAGTTCCGCAGCTTCTTTCGCTGATTTCATGCGAGCTGTGATACTTACATATCCAATGACTAAACCAATGATGACGGCAAAAACACCTGCAAAAATCATTTCCATGTTTTTACCTCAAATTATTGATATTGAATTGTAAAATTCTTAATTATTTTATCATAAAAATCAATTTTTCACAAACTAAATTCTTATTAAAAGTGAACATTTTCACATATTATTTCATTTGCCCTTCTCTCAGCTAAGTTTTCTTAAAAAGATAAAATATGATATAATTTTCTAAAAGCAAAAGGAGTTCTATTTATGGTCAAAGAAGTCATTGTTGAAAGTTTTGAGTTGGATCACACGATTGTCAAAGCCCCTTACGTGCGTTTGATTGGGGAAGAAATTGGTCCCAAGGGCGATGTTATCTCTAATTTTGATATTCGTCTCGTACAGCCTAATGAAGATGCTATTCCAACTGCTGGGCTACACACAATTGAGCATCTCCTAGCAAAGCTCATTCGTACTCGGATTGAGGGGATGATTGATTGCTCACCTTTTGGCTGTCGGACAGGATTTCACATGATTATGTGGGGTCGGCATAGTACGACTGAAATTGCCAAAGTCATCAAGCCATCTTTAGAGGAAATTGCTGAAGTAACGACTTGGGATGATGTTCCTGGTACAACCATTGAATCCTGCGGAAATTACAAAGACCACAGTCTCTTTTCTGCCAAAGAATGGTGCAAACTTATTTTAGAACAAGGCATCTCTGACGATCCTTTTGAACGCCATCTTGTGTAAAATTTAAAAATATGTAGGAAATTTCAGGTTTCCTACACATTTTCTTTTTTATTGACGAATCAAATAATCAAACGCTCCGAGAGCTGCTGTCGCTCCTGAACCCATTGAAATAATGATTTGTTTATAAGCGCTATCGGTACAATCACCTGCCGCAAAAATTCCTGGAACATTTGTCGCACCATGTTTATCAACAACGATTTCACCGCGCTCATTTAAAGCCACTGCACTATTCTTAAGCCAGTCTGTATTTGGCAAAAGACCAATTTGAACAAAGACACCACTGAGCTCAATTTTATGTTCTTCATTATTCGCACGATCGAGATAAGTAATGGCTTCAACTTGATCGGAACCATGAATTTCTTTTGTTGCTACATTGGTTAGAACCGTCACGTTTTCAAGTTGGTGCACTCGGTCTTGCAATACTTGATCGGCTTTCAAAGTTGGCAGAAATTCTAACACATAGACATGCTCTGCCAGACCAGCTAAGTCAATTGCTGCTTCAATTCCAGAATTTCCTCCACCAATAACAGCCACTTTTTTACCTGTAAAAATAGGACCGTCACAATGTGGACAATTGGTTACACCTTTCGTTCGGAATTCTTCTTCACCAGGAACATTGACATTTCTCCAACGAGCACCAACAGAAAGAACTGCCGTTTTCGCTTTCAGAACAGCTCCATTTTCAAGCTCAACTTCAATCAAATCCTTTTTCTCGATATTCTTCACATGTTGATTCTTCATGATATCAATTGGATATTTCTTGGCATGTTCTTCTACTTGCGCCATCAGTTTAGGTCCTTCTGTATAAGGCGTGCCAATCATATTTTCAATACCGACGGTCTCCATGACTTGTCCACCGAAAGTTTCAACGACCATACCTGTACGAATTCCCTTACGAGCAGCATAAATAGCTGCGCTATTTCCTGCAGGTCCGCCCCCAACGACCAAGACATCAAATGGTTCTTTTTTGTCAAATTCCTCACTTGAAGCAGGTCCAGAAATCTTGTCAAGCAGTTGCTCAATTGTCATACGACCATTCGCAAATTCTTCACCATTTAGGAAAACCGTTGGAACAGCCATGATCTTTTTGTCTTCAACCTCTTGTCTAAACATGCCTCCTTCGACCATTGTGTGGCTGATATTGGGATTCAGAATAGCCATTACATTGAGAGCTTGCACAACGTCTGGACAATTATGACAGGTTAAGCTGACATAAGTTTCAAAATGAAGCGGGGATTGGATAGCCTGAATTCGGTTTATAACAGCATCTTCTACTTTGGGTGCGCGACCAGAGACTTGTAGCAAAGCAAGCACAAAAGATGTAAATTCATGTCCTAAGGGAAGTCCTGCAAACTGCACACGCCCTGCTTGACCAACTTGTGTAACAGTAAAACTTGGTTGGCGATTAGTTTCTGTATTTTCCAGTGATAAACGTGGAGACATCGCTACGATTTCCTCTAAAAAAGCTCGTACCTGCTCAGAACGCTCATCTTGACCTAAAGAAGCCTGAAACACAACATCAGATTCTAGAAGCTCCAAATACTGCTTAAGTTGCGCTTTAATTGTTTCATCTAAAGCCATAAGAAGCCTCCTTAAATTTTACCAACTAAATCAAGACTTGGTGTAAGTGTTTCAATTCCTTCTTTCCATTTAGCTGGGCAAACTTCACCTGGATGACTCCGAACATATTGTGCAGCATGGATTTTATCAATCAAGACAGAAGCATCACGCCCAACACCATCTGCATTGATTTCAAGTGCTTGTACAACTCCATCTGGGTCAATGATAAAAGTACCACGTTGAGACAATCCACTTTCATCTAACACATCAAAACCAAGTGAAATGGTATGAGATGGATCGCCAATCATGATGTATTCAAGTTTTCCGATGGCATCTGAATGATCATGCCAAGCTTTGTGTGTAAAATGGGTGTCTGTTGAAACAGAATATACTTCTACACCTAACTTTTTAAGAGCTGCATACTGCTCTTGCAAATCTTCCAACTCAGTCGGGCAAACAAATGAAAAATCAGCAGGATAGAAGCAAACAACGCTCCAATGACCTTTTAAATCTTCGCTAGAAACTGTAATAAACTTTCCATTTCCAGCATGATAAGCATCTGCTGTAAACTCGACAATTTCTTTACCAATAAGTGACATAAGGATTACCTCCAAAAATAGTTTAATTATAAAATAAAAACCTTATACGCTTTATTATAGCGTATAAGGTTTTTAGAGTCTAACAATTTGCTTGAAAACGTTTCCTAATAGTCCAAAGCATCTGCATAACCCGCGCCATTTCCTACAAAATAGCCAGTTTTACAGTTGATACTAAAGAGATAAGTACCGTCTGTTCTAAATAAATTGTAATAACCATTTCCGTTGATAATATTCACACGCTCAAGAATATAATTATCTCCTGTGAAGTAACCACGTTCCCGTGAGGTTGCTAAGATTTTCTCTAACACACCAGGATTGAAATTCCAAGCTGGATTATTACTGTCGTTAATTTTAGTTTGGTCGTATGGCACTCGACTTAAATGACGCTGTAAATTCGTGCCCGACGCTGGTGCTGCTGGAGCAGTTGCTGGCGCTGGTACAGAAGCTGGTTGTTCTGCTACAGGGGCTTGAGCGGGGCTTTGTGACGGTGCAGCAGTTGCTGCTTCTTCTGTTTGAGGAGCTGGCGTTGCCACTTGCTGGCTCTTTCCTAAGTTAATCGCAGATTTCAACACCTTATCCAAGTCCGTATTTCCAGTTGTGACATCTGTAAATTTAGCATCAGCCTTAACCTTTGCTTTAGTATCCAAAACGCCATCTGTAATAGCTGCTGAAGTGAATTGCGCATTCACATTTTGAACAGCCTCAACTTGTTTGACCAAACTATCATATTTTGCTTTTGCAACATTGTATTCGTTGGTATTTTTTAATTTTTCTAGTGCTGCTTTCAATTTATCTAAATTGCCAAAACTACTATTTTTCAAAGCTAATTTGTTTGCATCCGTAAAGAATGAATCATAAAGATTATTAAAAGCCTTCAAATCCTTATTTTCAGAGCTAGAAGTAGTAGAAGATTTACTGGTTTGGCTCGTTGAATTTGTAGCTGGCTTTGCTTGCTTTCTATTCAACGACAGATAAACAGTCCCACCGATTAGAGCTAGTAAAGCGACACTCGCTGCAGAATAGAGGACTTTCTTATTTTTATAAAATGGAACTTTCTCTGTTTCCATTTCTTCATCCAGCGCTGTAAAAGTCGAATAGCTTTCCGTTGGCTCCGTTGAACTCACAGGAATATCATCCATTTCAGGCTGAATTACTTCCATTACTTCCGGCTCAGCCTCTGATTCCTCTGAAGTCTGTGTGCTGTTTTCTTCCAAAGTTTCTTGCGGCTCTGCTTCGCTGGCTGCAAGTGCAGCGACCGTTTCATCAAAGGCAGACTCTTCAGACGCTACATCCGCAGCTTCTAAGACTTCTTCCTCTTGAACATCCTCGTGCATCTCTTGGATAAATGTTGCCAAATCTAACTGACTCAGTTGTTCTTGGTCTTCTACTTCAGGCATTTCTTCTACAGATTGAGCCGAAAATTTTCCAGCTTCAATTTCTTGGCGGTGCTGTTTAATGTATTTATCCAGCACATTATCCTCTTCCGTCACTCCTGCTTCAAGTTCTTCGCTTTTTCGAGCAGCCTGACCAATTGTCATTTCTTTAGCTGTTTCAAAATCAAGAATCGATTCTTCTTGTTCTGGCAAATGTTTTTCGTCTTTACTCACGGCAAATCCTTTCTAATCTATCTGACGTTTGACTCTCTGACCAAAATATTGGTACAAATCAACTTTTAAAGTTCCATTATAGAGTTTGCGTTTTTTATCGGCTTGACTGCCAAATTTTGTTTCAAATGCTTCATCACTCGTTAAGATAAACTTACTCCACGTCTTTAGTGGTGCAAAAGTCTGTCCCATTTCTTGATAAAGCTTGGTCACAGCATCATCATCCAACAATCGCTCGCCGTAAGGCGGATTGGAAACGATGACACCATTTATCTTGTCGGTGTGCAAATCTTGCAAACGCATTTGCTTGAAAACAATCTGCTCAGAAACACCTGCTTCTTCGGCATTTCGCTTGGCAATCTCCACCATACGTGCATCAATATCAGTCCCTAAAATATCAAGCTGAATATCTTGCTTAATCTGACCTAAAGCTCTAGCACGAACACGCCCAACCAAGTCTGAGTCAACCCAATTCCATTCTTCAAACGCAAAATGACGATGAAGCCCCGGCGCCATATTCATGCCAATCATAGCTGCTTCAATACAGAAAGTTCCAGAGCCACAAGTCGGATCAATCAAAGGTTTGTCTGGATACCAATTGGATAAGAGCAAAATCGCAGCCGCCATATTTTCTTTAATCGGTGCGCCACCTTTTTCAGTCCGATAGCCACGTTTAAAGAGACTAGATCCTGTCGTGTCAATCAAAACAGTAGCTACATCTTTCAAAATAGAAACTTCAATTTTGAACTCTGCTCCATTTTCTATTAAGGGGACGCCTTCTGGTCGAGCATAGTGCTTTTGCAACTTTTTAACAACTGCTTTTTTAGAAATAGCCTGTACACTTGGTTCATTGTGGAGTTTTGATTTGACACATTTTGCCTTGGCAATTGGAAATTTAGCTCCAAGCGGTAGGTAATTTTCCCAATCTAAAGCAAAAATACCCTGAAACAATTCCTCAAAAGTCTTAGCTGGAAAGCTGCCAACAACAATCTTAATGCGGTCTGCAGCACGCAGCCAGAGATTGGTCTCAATAATGGTCTCAACATTTCCTTCAAACCGAACTCGCCCATTTTCAACTTGACATTCTAAGCCAAGATTTCTGATTTCACGACCAACTACAGCCTCTAAACCAGCCGCAGCAGTCGCAATCAACTTAAAATTTGTTTTCATTTGTCCTCTCAAAATAAAAGCTAGCATAATACGCTAGCTAAACCTATATGCAACTTTCTATAAGCCATGTTTTGTTCCAGAAATAACTAGGTATCATTTCCTTCGATAATCATCTGTCTACTGTTTCCAGTCAGAATGCTGCGTTCGTTTCCACGCATTCCATGCCCCGACCAAAGTTTGGGTTGCTAGCTTGAGGGGTTTACCGCGTTCCACTTCCTGCGTTTCCGCAAAAACTACGTCACTGTGGCACTTTCAGACCTATTTTGGCTTATCAGAGACTTAGCCATTTCGGTCGCCGTAACGGATATTTCCGTCCCTAGGCTTATTGTTTCACCTAGCACAAACATTACGGGCATCACAGCCCGTGCTAGCATGGACTTTCCTCATGAAAAGACGAACTCTTCACGCGATTATCCAAAAATTGCACATTACTGATTAAATTTCGTTATTTAAGATTTGCTTGCCAAATACTTCTTTTTCCAAACGGTTTAAACGTTTTAAAATATCAAAATTTGTCAGCGTAGCAGATGCCGCTTGAGGAGTTTCCATTATGGATTGCGTCAAAGGTGAAGTCGCTGCCTCATTTGGCTTGTTAGCAAGTTCCGCCTTTAAGCGAGCATTTTCTTCACGCAATTCCTTTACCAAAGCGGCATACGTTTCGTAATCTTTAATGACATCATCTAAAAATTCATCCACTTCTACCTTGCTATAACCTCGGACGCCAACTTTAAAATCTTGATCAAAAATATCTTTCGGTGTGTAAATAATACTTGCCATTTCTCTCTCCATTCTTGTTTATTACTTTCATTATATAAAAAATGAACTGCAAAAATCAAGGTTAAACATCTAATTTTCAGAAAAATTTTCTGCGACTTCGTTCAAGTCATCAAATGTTAATTGTTTGATAAAATATTGTTCTTGTTTTTTCATCATCTGGTAAAGATATTTTAAATTCGTTTCATTTTCCTCATCGTAAAAAATATAAGCCCCGTCTGTATTACTGAGCAGGAAATGATTGTAATCACGAAATTGACTTGGATTTTCATAATGAGCATAAGCATATTTAACAAAATCGACTTGTTTGAAACGGCTTAATTTTTCTCGATTGGCTTCATTCCAGTTTGCGCCTTGATTTTCAAAAGATAAATTGCAAGAATAAGTGCAACATTTACTCTAACTCATCCACTAGAGCTTCATAAGCAGTTCTGTAAGCTAAACATTTTCGTGGTCGGTGATTGATATCATATAAGGCCTTGTTCAAAGCCTCATCAGAGATAGCAGCTAAATCTGTTTTCTTTGGGAAATATTCTCTTAGTAAGCCATTTGCGTTTTCATTACTTCCTCTCTGCCAAGATGAATAGGCGTCCGCAAAGAAAAAGGAAATTCCTAAATTCTCTACTAGAGGATAGCAGGCGAACTCTTTTCCCCTGTCTGAAGTGAAGGTTTTAAGAGTCTCTTTTGGAAATAGCTTACAAAGTTGTTCGATGGCTGAAAACATGGCTTTGGCTGTTCTATCTGGTATCTTGAAGGCTAAGTAAAAACGAGTTTTTCGCTCTAGAAAAGTCGCTAAACACCCCTTGCTTTTGCCTCTGGAAGACACTACAGTATCAAGCTCCCAGTGGCCAAAAGTTTCACGATTCCGAACCTCTTTAGGACGTTTGGCAATCGGCGTGCCAATCCTAAATGTCCCACGTGTTTCTTTGGGTTGTCGAGTTCTTCCTTTACGACGGAGGACGCTTAAATCCAGATCAATCAAACCAGCATAGAGCCAGTTATAGATGGTTTTAAAAGCTACCATTGGCTTTTGTTCAAGCTGATAGCGCCCACAAATCTGTTCAGGCGACCAGGAGGATTTTAAACCGTTCTCAATTTCCTTTTTCAACTTTGGTGTTAAACAAGACTTCCGACCTTTTTGCTTAGCCCTGTGGTCGTACTGTTCCTGTGCTAAGACTGCGGAATCACCGA
>NZ_CABHMZ010000019.1 GCF_902167705.1 Streptococcus constellatus
TGGTTATTCCGCAGTCTTAGCACAGGAACAGTACGACCACAGGGCTAAGCAAAAAGGTCGGAAGTCTTGTTTAACACCAAAGTTGAAAAAGGAAATTGAGAACGGTTTAAAATCCTCCTGGTCGCCTGAACAGATTTGTGGGCGCTATCAGCTTGAACAAAAGCCAATGGTAGCTTTTAAAACCATCTATAACTGGCTCTATGCTGGTTTGATTGATCTGGATTTAAGCGTCCTCCGTCGTAAAGGAAGAACTCGACAACCCAAAGAAACACGTGGGACATTTAGGATTGGCACGCCGATTGCCAAACGTCCTAAAGAGGTTCGGAATCGTGAAACTTTTGGCCACTGGGAGCTTGATACTGTAGTGTCTTCCAGAGGCAAAAGCAAGGGGTGTTTAGCGACTTTTCTAGAGCGAAAAACTCGTTTTTACTTAGCCTTCAAGATACCAGATAGAACAGCCAAAGCCATGTTTTCAGCCATCGAACAACTTTGTAAGCTATTTCCAAAAGAGACTCTTAAAACCTTCACTTCAGACAGGGGAAAAGAGTTCGCCTGCTATCCTCTAGTAGAGAATTTAGGAATTTCCTTTTTCTTTGCGGACGCCTATTCATCTTGGCAGAGAGGAAGTAATGAAAACGCAAATGGCTTACTAAGAGAATATTTCCCAAAGAAAACAGATTTAGCTGCTATCTCTGATGAGGCTTTGAACAAGGCCTTATATGATATCAATCACCGACCACGAAAATGTTTAGCTTACAGAACTGCTTATGAAGCTCTAGTGGATGAGTTAGAGTAAATGTTGCACTTATTCTTGCAATTTATCTTTTCAAAATCTTCCTGCGCAATGCTGACGTAAATCGTATCACTAGAATCTTTGATAAAAGCCATAACCGTACGGTCCAGCTGTTCAAATAAACCAAGTGTTTCAAAAGGAACTGTTTGCATAGAACTCTTACTTGTTAAATATCCACCAGAAAATAGAAAAGTGATTGATTTTTAACAAGTATAACCTCTCTTTCTTCACTCTTTATCCTTTATTCTATCACAAATATTTTACAAAAAGATAACCTAAGCATACAGGTTATCTTTTTTTGTTGACAAAGGGGCTGTGTCAGCCCACAATCGCTTCTGCAATATCTTCTTGGCTAATTCCAGCGAAATAGCGAGCAATATCTAGTTTTTCAAGAGCATGTAGAACGTCCTCGCGCTCATACTTGACGCCTTTCAAAATTTCTTCTACTGCTGCCACATCTTCGATTCCAAAGAAATCTCCGTAAATTTTGATGTTTTCGATTTTTGACTGAACAACATTGGCAAAGATTTCCACTTTACCGCTAGTAAATTTGGTGACACGACGAACATTGTATTCTGGTGATTTGCCATAATTCCAATCCCAAGTAGCAAATTTGGTTTCCTTGATGTGGTTGATTTCAGCTAGTTCATCATCGGAGAAGACATATTCTGTCATTTCTGGATATTCTTTCTTCATGTAGTCTAGCAGGAGGTCACGAAATTGCTCGACAGTAATCTTTTCAGGCAATTCATCAACGATATTGGTTACACGAGCTCGAACAGATTTGACACCTTTGGACTCGAACTTGTCCTTGGAAACTTTTAGGGCATTCGCCAAGACAGATAATTCGACGTCAAACAGCAAGCAACCGTGGTGCATGATTCGGCCATTGATGTAAGCCTGAGCATTGCCACAGAATTTTTTTCCGTCAATTTCCAGATCGTTACGCCCTGTAAATTCTGCTTTTACACCTAATTCTTCCAAAGTCTTGATGACCGGAATAGAGAAGCTCTTAAAATCAAAGGCTTTGTTCTCAGATTCTTTGGAAATAATGGTGTAGTTGAGATTGTTATAGTCATGATAGACAGCTCCGCCTCCGCTGATACGACGAACAACCTCAATGCCATGCTCTCGGACATAGTCGCGATTGATTTCTTCGATGGTATTCTGATGACGTCCGACAATGATAGACGGTTTATTGATCCAAAGCAAGAAAATCATATCTTCATCAAGGAGATGCTTGAAGGCATACTCCTCAAGAGCAATGTTAAAAGCTGTATCATTACTGTTGTTAATAATGTATTTCATCTCAATCGTGCCTCTTATCTTTTCTTCGGAGCATGAATAGCCAGGCCAAGTACGTCTGCAAATGCTTCGTACATAACTTCTGAGAATGTCGGATGACCGTGAATGGTTTTGAGCATTTCTTCTACTGTTATTTCCATTTCGATGATAGTAGAGGCTTCATTGATTAACTCAGCTGCAGCAGGACCGATGATGTGAACACCGAGAACTTCTCCGTATTTCTTATCAGCAATCACCTTGACAAATCCTTGAGCAGCATCAGATGCAATTGCTCGTCCGTTTGCTGCGAAGTTGAATTTACCGATAGCTATATCGTATTTTTCACGAGCTTGTTCTTCTGTCAGACCGACTGCCGCAACTTCTGGTAAAGTGTAGATAGCTGCTGGAGTTAGATTTAATTTAGCAACTACGTGATTGCCTTTGAGAGCGTTCTCTGCAGCTACTTCTCCCATACGAAAAGCTGCATGCGCCAACATCTTGGTACCGTTAATATCTCCAGGCGCGTAAATTCCTGAAACAGAAGTTTCCATATATTCATTGACCCTGATACGACCGCGGTCTAGTTCAAAGTCAACCTCGCCAATTCCCTCCAAATCAGGCACTCGTCCGATAGAAAGCAAAGCTTTATCAGCTATGATATCTTCCTTTCCTGCAACTTTGATGCGGAGCTTGCCATTTTCTTCGATAATTTCTTCCAACTTGGTCTCTGTCAAAATGGTCATGCCCTTGCGCTCAAGAATGATCCGAAGGTTTTTAGAGACTTCTGCATCCATAGCTGGAACAATCCGATTCATCATTTCGACAACCGTCACCTTACTACCAAAGGTCATAAAAGCCTGTCCTAGCTCAATACCAACAACGCCACCACCAATGATTACTAAACTTTCTGGAACTTCCTTCATATCTAGAATATCATCGCTAGTCATAACAAGTGGTGATTCCATTCCTGGAACGTTAATCTTGCTGACTTTTGATCCACCAGCTAAGATAATCTTCTTGGTCTCAAGAAGTTCAGCACCATTCACCAAGACATTCTTATCTTTGGTAATGGTACCAATTCCTTTGTAAACATCAACGCCGTAGCTGCGAAGCAGACCTGCAACGCCTCCGACAAGTGTATTGACAACCTTGTTTTTAGTTTCCAGAACTTTATCCATATTGACGGTAAAGTTTGGATTTTCAATGATAATACCACGGTTGGCTGCATGGCCCAGATTTTCGATAATCTCTGCATTGTGGAGATAGGTCTTGGTCGGGATACAGCCGCGATTGAGGCAGGTACCGCCCAGTTCAGACTTTTCGACCAGGGCGATCTTGCCACCTAATTGAGCGGCTTTAATCGCTGCCACATAACCAGCTGGTCCGCCACCAATAACCACAATATCATAAGCGTCATCACTCTTGCCATCATGATTTGCAGAAGTCGCAGCAGGTGTAGCTGTTTCTGCGGGAGCAGCAGTTGCACTTGGGATATTTTCTCCTTCTTCGCCTAGATAACCGATAACTTCCGTTACAGGAACAGTCTCACCGTCTCCTTTCAAGATAGCAATCAGATAGCCGTCTTCCTCTGCTTCTAACTCCATGCTGACTTTATCTGTCATGATTTCCAGAAGGATTTCTCCTTCTTTTACAAATTCGCCAACTTTTTTATTCCATTGAACAATCTGTCCTTCTGTCATATCAACGCCGGCTTTTGGCATAATTACTTCTAAGGCCATGTTTTTATTTTCCTCTCATTTTAACTTTTTTTACACCAACATTGAAATCGGATCTTCAATCAGTGCTTTTAGGTCTTTCATGAATTTAGCACCTGCCATACCGTCCACAACTCGGTGGTCAATGGTTAATCCAAGACTCATGATTGGTCGAATAACAATCTCTCCGTTCACTACGACTGGTTTTTCAACGGTTGAGCTAACTCCCAAAATCGCCGAATTGGGCTGATTGATAATTGGTCCGAACGATTGAACACCAAACATTCCTAGATTACTAATCGTAAAAGTTGAGTTTTGCAATTCACTTGGTGCTAATTTTCCATTTAAAGTCCGTTCAATCACATCCTTAAAGGCAACGACTAACTCAGACAGACTCATTTTTTCGGCATTGTAAACCACCGGTGTCATAAGCCCGTTGTCCATACCAACAGCCATAGCCAGATTAACATAATTGTGCATAATAATAGTTTGCCCGTCCTCTGTCAGAGACGAATTAAGATAAGGGTGCTTCATCAAAGTTTTGACAACTGCCATAGAAAGCAAATCCGTGACCGTAATTTTCTTTCCTGTCGCTTCCATAATTGTCTCTAAAACCTTCTTGCGTAGCGCCAGCAGCTCTGTCATATCTACATCATAATTGAGAGTGAAAGTTGGTGCTGTCAGATAAGAATCCACCATTCGTTTTGCAATGACCTTCCGCATTGGCGTCATTGGAAGGCGTTCAATTTCTCCATAAGGAGTGATGGTGTCAGGTATTTCTTCCCCTTTCTCAATCTGAGCAGGTGACTTGATGCTGTCTGACTCAACATTTTCAGGCAGCAAAGCCAGAATATCCTTTTTCATAATCTTGCCGTGCACGCCTGTCCCTTGGATTTCCTGCCAAGCAATATTATGCTCTTTCGCAATCCGTTTTGCAAGCGGGGATATTTTTACAACATTTTTTACTTTATAATTTTCTACATCTTCTTGATGAACACGACCATTGGCTCCTGAACCAAGTACATCGTAGAGGTTGATGCCCAGTTCATCTGCTAACTTTCGAGCCGCAGGGGTCGCTCTTAATTTTTTGTCATCCATGATCTCTCTCATTCTTAAATAATTCATTGGTTGAGGCACTATTTGCCCTATTTCTTTGTTTTCACAAAGTTTCTACTGTTAATATTAGCAAAAATCGGGGGTAAATTTTTAATTGTTTTACATAATTAAGGTTATGTAAAACTAAATTTGCCGTTTATTTCCAGTTTACTCTTTATGATAAGTCTTACGGATAGCATCTTTGATACTTTCAACTGTCGGAATCATAGCGTTTTCAAGGTTTTGAGCATAGGGCATAGGAACATCTTCGCCAGCACAGCGGTGAATTGGTGCATCCAAATAGTCAAATGCTTCTGATTCAGAAATGATAGCGGAAATTTCACCGATATAACCACTGGTTTTGTGGGCATCATTGACCAGAACGACTTTTCCTGTTTTTTTGACTGAGTTGATAATGATATCCTTGTCCAGAGGTACCAAAGTACGTGGATCCACCACTTCTACCGAAATGCCTTCTTCTGTCAATTCTTCAGCTGCTTGCATGACTCTACGGAGCATTTTCCCATAAGTCACAACTGTCACGTCCGTTCCCTTTTTTTTGATGTCACCAACACCGAGAGGAATTGTATAATCAAGGTCAAGTGGAACTTCTCCCTTTTGGTTGAATTCTGATTTGTACTCAAGGATAATAACAGGATTGTTATCGCGGATTGAGGATTTTAACAAGCCTTTCATATCTGTAGGAGTGCCTGGTGCCACGACCTTTAAGCCCGGAATGTGTGTAAACCAAGATTCCAAAGATTGCGAGTGTTGAGCAGCTGAACCGACACCATTTCCAGCTGCGCAGCGGATTGTCATCGGAACCTGACCTTTACCACCGAACATATAACGTGTTTTAGCGGCTTGGTTGACAATTGCATCCATGGCAATCACAGAAAAGTCCATGAAGGTCATATCTACAATCGGGCGTAGTCCAGTCATTGCTGCTCCTGCTGCAGCTCCCGAAATAGCTGCTTCAGAAATTGGACAATCACGTACTCGTTCTGGACCGAATTCTTCTAACATTCCGACGGATGTTCCGAAATCTCCTCCGAAAATGCCGACATCTTCTCCTATTAACAACACATTTTCATCAAGACGCATTTCCTCAGACATGGCAAGGATAATGGTGTCACGGAAGGACATTGTTTTTGTTTCCATTATTATTCAATCTCCTCTCTTTAATCTGCATAAATATCTTCAAAAGCTGACTCAAGTGGTGGGAATGGACTTTCTTCCGCGAATTTTACAGATGCTTCTACTGCTTCTTTAACCTCTGCTTGGATAGCCTCTAACTCTTCATCGCTTACAATCTGATTTGCTAGCAAGTATTTACGAAGATTTTCGATTGGGTCTTTTTTCTTCCACTCTTCTACTTCTTCGCGCGTCCGATATTTACCAGGGTCAGATGAAGAATGGCCCAACCAGCGATAAGTGACACTTTCAATCAAGACAGGTCCATTACCACTTCGAACATGTTTAACAGCCTTTTGAAAACCTTCATAGACATCGATGACATTGTTCCCGTCTGGAATAAACATCCCAGGAATGCCATAAGCGGCACTGCGCTCGTGAATGTGCTCTATATTGGTCATTTTCTTAATATCCGCAGAAATACCATAACCATTATTGATACAATAAAAAATCACTGGCAACTTCCAAATAGAGGCCATATTAACTGCTTCATGAAAAACACCTTCGTTCGTTGCTCCGTCACCAAAGAAACAAACGACAATCTTTCCTGTATGGTGCATTTGCTGAGTAAGGGCTGCACCGACTGCAATTCCCATACCTCCGCCGACAATACCATTTGCCCCTAAATTTCCAGCATCCAAATCAGCAATGTGCATGGAGCCGCCTTTTCCTTTGCAGGTTCCATTGTATTTGCCCATGATTTCTGCCATCATGCCATTTAGGTCAATTCCTTTAGCAATCGCCTGACCATGACCACGATGGTTAGATGTAATCAAATCATCAGGATCGAGGGCCAACATAGCTCCAACACTTGCTGCTTCTTCTCCAACTGAAAAGTGAGTCATACCTGGAACTTTCCCCTTTTTTACGAGTTGAGCAATTTTCAAGTCCATCCGACGGATTTCTTCCATCTTCCGAAACATCTCTAATAAGAGATTTTTATCTAACATTGCCATATTTTTTACCTTTCTAAACTTGATTTCTACAATCACATTCTAACCAATCCTAAAAAAACTGTCAAAATTTATGCTTGCAGAATTTCACAATTCAAATCAGCTCGCCTTACTGGCAAGCTGATTTGAATTGATTGAACTAAAATTTCACAAATTACTGTTTTTCTACTTTTTTCCAAAATCCTCTATCATTTGATCGATTTCCGAACGACTTGGTGTTGTCAAAATATAATGAACATCTCCTTGTAAGTCTGCAAATGCCTTTGGCATGATTTTGACCGCTTTTAATTTATCGCCGTACTTCGCACGCAATTCTTCTTCCGAATACACATAATTTGAGGTTGAACGGCGTGAAGTAACCAAGCCATATTGTGCTTCAACTTGAGGTTGTGGGAAAGGTTCACCATTCACAATATCTGCATACCCACGATAAAGGTCAATGGAGTGAGCAAAGTTATACAAATCAATCGTAAAAGCACCTGCTGGACGATTGTTATATTCTATGGCAATATAATCATCTCCGTCACGGAAAAATTCAATATGGAAGAAACGTTCTTTCATGCCAAACGCTTTAATGATAGCTTCTCCATATTGACGTAATTTTGGATCCATGTCTTTTATAATATAATATGAGTTTTCATAATGATTCAAAACTAAGTCTAAAGGAGTATAAGCATAGTCAAAAGTCGTTGAAAACACAATATTTCCTTTTGAATCCAGTAATCCGTCAAACGTACAAATTTGTCCAGAATCAACGAATTTTTCAAAGAAATAAACGGTTTGCTTATCCCACTCTTGTTTAAATTGTTCAACATCCTCAGTAGTTTCAAGTTTATAAGTTCCTGCTGCACCAACTCCATTGTCTGGCTTCGCAATCATCGGAAGTCCAATTTTACTGACAGCCATGTCAACTGCCTGCAAGGTTTTTACAATTTGACCAGGAACGACAGGAACTCCAGCCTTTTTAAAGAGTTTCTTCATTTCAGACTTAAATTTTGTCTTTTTCAAGTCTTTTGGTTTTGGTCCTACAACATTAAATTGTTCACGCAATTTTGCGTCTTGATCCAACCAATATTCATTGTGTGACTCAATGCGGTCAATTGGTCCATGCTTGTAAAAAAGGAAAGCTACAGCACGTTTCACTTCATCAAGATTTTCTAGATTTTCCACACGAAAATATTCTGTTAAAGCATTTTTCAGAGGTTGATCTAATTGATCATAAGGCTCTTGCCCAATCCCTAAAACAGTAATTCCTTTGTTAGCAAGTTCAACGGTAAATTGTTGAAAATTTTGTGGATAATAAGGTGAAATAACGATATAGTTCATAATATTATTTCCTTTCTAATCATAAGTTTAATTGACTTAGAAAATAAGGCATTTGCTTACGCCACCAAATCCAGTCATGCGAAACATCATATCCCCATTCAGCAAACCATGCAGGAATGTTCTTATGCTCAAAGGCTTCTTTTAAGGTATAGAAAGAAGGTAGTCCGTCCTGCTCCCATGCACCAAGTCCTGTACAGACAATGATATCAGCATTGCGATAGCGGTCAATAAACCAGCCATCGTTTTGATTCCAAATGTAATCTGCTGGTGAATTTTGATAAATTGCTTCATCATCTAAACAATCACCGACAAAGAAGCGGGCATCGTAAACTCCACTGAGGGCGATGACCTTGTTAAAGACATCGGGGTGCTGGAGAAAGAAATTGACAGCATGATAGGCTCCCATAGAACAACCTGTCGTCATCATTGGATCAAACCAACCTGTTTTATGCTTGATAAAAGGAATGGCTTCCTCAATGACATAGCGCTCATAAGCTCGGTGCATTTCTGCGCGGTCGTGAGGAGCTTTCCAATCAGCCAACCAACTTTCACTATCTACACTACTCAAAGTGAAAAATTGGATTTTTCCTGTTTCGATAAACCATGAACAAGCCTCAATCATACCAAAATCTGCATATTCATTGTGACTGCCTCCTGATGAAGCAAAAACGACTACAGGCATCCCAGCGTGTCCATAACGATTCACATACATTTCACGATTTAAATGACCGCTCCAATGACTTAAAAATTCAACATGCATATAAATACTCTCTCCTCATATTTTTAATTGATTTATTTACCATTTTTCACTAAAGAAACGAAGGCAGTCAGGCAAATGCTCAGCCCAGACTACTTCATTGTGTTCTGCCCCAGATTGGATATGAAACAACAGATTTTCCAAATCTAAACCGCCCGCAATTAACTGACGAAAGTAGGTTAATGACGAATCAATATAAGCTTGCTTGATGTTGCCAGCCATCAAGGTTTTATCCGTATCATCGACTTCTTCCGTTCCGACATAAATATAAATACGCTGATCTGCTAATAGGTTATGGCGTTCTATATAACGATTGAACGCTTCCTGGTGTAGCCAGTTTGCAGATGAGAAAACACCTAAGCAACCAATTTGCTCTTGGTATTCAATTCCCATAAACTGCGTAATATTTCCACCCAAGGAAGAACCAATCATGGCTGTATGTGTTCTGTCTGATTTGGTGCGATAATGCTCGTCAACAAAGGGTTTGACAACTTCCATGACAAATTCAGCATACTCTGTCCCCTTGCCCCCAAATTGCATGTCTGGAATAGCCGACTCCTGATATTTCCAAGCAGAATACTCATTCATTCGATTAAAACCGTCATTGTCAATAGCCACCACAATCATTTTTTCAATGTCCGGATTTCGCTTAATTGTTGGAATAATTTTCCAAGAATGACCGCTAAAGGCCTCCTTGCTGTAAAGGACATTTTGACCGTCGTGAAAATAAACTACAGGATAGGATTTCTTAGTATCTTGTTCATAATTTCTAGGAAGAAGCACCCGAACACGACGTTTTTGTTTAGTGTAAGGTACTTCTAATTCATGTTCTCTTACTTCAAGATAGAAATAGGATTGATTCATTATCAGAAAACTTTCTATTTTCAAAATTTTTATCTATTATATCATAAAATATGCAAAAAAGTTAGGAATTTCCTAACTTTTTTAACACTTTTGTAACAAATCCTCATTATTTCTATCTTTTACAGGAGAAAATTAGAGATTTTGATAGTTTTCGATAGCTTGTAGCGCTCGTTCAGCTATTTTTTCATACCGCTCTTTCTTGTCTCGAATCCGAGGACCGTCCAACTCTTTGATAATTCCAAAATTGACATTCATTGGTTGGAAATGTTTGCTGTCAGCATGCGTGATGTAATGAGGTAAACTTCCAATAGCAGTTGTTTCTGGAAAGACCAGTGATTCTGCTCCATTGAAAAGTCTGGCTGCATTGATACCAGCTACCAGTCCAGATGCAGCAGATTCCACATATCCCTCTACACCAGTCATCTGGCCAGCAAAGAAAATGTTCTCTTTCTTTTTAGACTGGAAAGTTTGAGTCAGAAGATTTGGTGAATCCATGTAAGAATTACGGTGCATCACACCATATCGAACGAATTCTGCATTTTCCAATCCTGGAATCATCCGAAAAACACGCTTTTGTTCGCCCCATTTAAGATGTGTCTGAAATCCAACGATATTATAAAGACTTCCAGCTGCATTGTCCTGACGAAGCTGCACAACTGCATATGGTGTTTTAAATTCACCATCACGAAGTCCTTTATAGTCATCTGGATATTCCAAACCAACTGGCTTCATAGGTCCATAGAGCATGGTTTTTATCCCTCTCTTAGCCATCACCTCAATCGGCATGCAGCCTTCAAAGTATTTTTCTTTTTCAAAGATATTTAACGGTGCTTCTTCAGCATTGACTAAAGCATCGTGAAAAGTCATAAATTCACTCTTAGTCATAGGAGCATTGAGATAAGCGGCCTCTCCCTTATCATAACGAGACTTGAGATAAACTTTTTCCCTATCAATCGTATTGATATCTACAATCGGTGCTGCCGCATCATAAAAGTAAAATCCAGTTCCATCATTTAGCGCGTGGATTTTTTCAGCAAGTGCATCACTTGTCAAAGGCCCTGTCGCAATAACAGCAATCGTATCATCAGGAAGTTCAGTAATTTCCTCACGAATAACCTCAATGAAAGGATGGTTACTTAACTCATCGGTGACTGATTTTGAAAAACCGTCTCGGTCAACTGCCAACGCCCCTCCAGCTGGTACGCGTGTAGCTTCTGCTACTCGCATAATGATGGAATCCAAACGGCGCATTTCTTCTTTTAAGAGACCAACTGCATTTGTCAGCGAATCTCCCCGTAGAGAGTTAGAGCAAACTAGTTCTGCAAACTCGCTAGTCTTATGTTGCGGAGTAGATTTCACTCCGCGCATTTCATACAGCTTAACAGGAATACCACGTTTAGCAATCTGATAAGCTGCTTCACTGCCAGCTAGACCAGCTCCGATGACATTGATGTAAGATTGAGACATGAAACGAATACCTCTTTGGGAAGAGATTCCCACAAATCTTTCTAATTATTCTTTACTATTATAACAGAAAAAGCCTCTACTGACGAGTGAGACTTTCTACAATGATTATGCTAATCACTAAATAAAAATAGTTTTATCAACAACATCAACTGATGTTTCTTATCTTCTATCTATTGATTTAAAAGCTTTTCCAAATAGGCAATTTTAGCAAAATCCTTATCATTATTTTGTTCATTCCGATAAGAATCTTGCGAAGATGCTCGGTAAATGCTGAGATATTGCTCTGCGTTAGGAAGGAAATAAACCACTCCCGCTGTTTGATATTTCGCTAATTCATCTAAAGGAATCCCAGCAAAGTCTTCCAAAGTATTCATAGCACCAAACTCAACTGATAGATCTTCCTTTTGAAATTCATGCTCATGCAGATCTACTAAGTGATAACCAAGCCGATTCATAATTACTTCAATCTTTTTAAAATCATAAATCCGCTCCTCATCAGGTGCCTCCCAGCCTCTTGGGTCTCCCGGCACATGGATATCAATATCTCGCACTTGCCAGTATCGACCAGTTACCTGTTCAAGCCCTAGTGAGCCCATAAGCAAAGGAGTGATTCCAATTCCATTCAATTCCTTTGCAATTTTTAAAAATTCATCAAATTTCTCTTTCATACAGTTTCCCTTGCTACATTAAAGAAAATTTACATAAAATAAATTATGTAAACATCTTTAGCTTATTTTACTTTTTCTTCCTCATAGTCACCATTACTGCAGACAACTTGTTTGCCACCACCGCGAACTTTCTTTTCTACAAGATACTGACCACATTTCGGGCAAGAGCGACCAACCGGTTTATCCCAAGAAGTGAAGTCACAATCTGGATAGCGATTACAACCATAGAAAAGGCGATTGCGTTTGGTTTTGCGCTCAATAATTTGCCCTTGATGACATTTAGGACACTCGACACCAATTTCTTTAACAATTGCTTGGGTGTGACGACAGTCAGGGAAATTGCTACATGCATAGAATTTACCATAGCGCCCCAATTTGATAACCATAGGACTTCCACAAACTTCGCAGTCAAATCCAGCAGGCTCGTCTTTGATTTGAATTTTTTCCATTTCAGTTTCTGCTTTTGCAACTTCTTTTTCAAACGGTTTATAAAATTCATCAATAACTTTTTGCCACTGCTCTTTTCCAATCTCAACATCATCTAGCTTGGTTTCCATATCAGCGGTAAACTTCACATTGACAATATCGGGGAAAAATTCAACAATCAAGGAATTGACAATTTCACCAAGTTCAGTTGGCTCAAAGCGCTTAGAAACTAATTTTACATAGTAGCGTTTTTGAATCGTTTCAATTGTTGGTGCATAAGTTGACGGACGACCGACACCATTTTCTTCCAAAGTCTTAATCAAAGTTGCTTCTGAATAGCGTGCTGGGGGTTGTGTGAAGTGCTGTTCAGGATTGGTATTGACCCGTTTCACTGTATCGCCTTTTTCCATATCAGGCAACATTTTATTCTTATCAGAATCATTGTAAATAGCTAGATAACCGTCAAATTTAACTTGACTACCATTTGCAGCAAATTGAACACCGTTTTGTCCCAATTTCACACTCATAGTGTCAAATACTGCTGCAGTCATTTGACTAGCCACAAAACGATTCCAAATCAGCGTGTACAGTTTTAATTGATCTTTATCTAGATATTTTGCGATATTTTCAGGTGTATTGAACACGCTTGACGGACGAATAGCTTCATGAGCGTCTTGTGCACCAGAAGCATTTCGGACTCTGCTGCCATGTTTAGAATATTTCTCGCCAAAACGGTCTGTAATGAAGGTTGCAGCTTCGTTTTGAGCAACTGGACTAATACGAGTGGAGTCTGTACGCATATAGGTAATCAAACCTTGCACACCAGAACCAATATTGATTCCTTCGTAGAGCTGCTGAGCGACCATCATGGTCTTGCGAGTTCGGAAATTGATTTTATTGGCAGCATCTTGCTGCATAGATGACGTTGTGTAAGGCAGCGGTGCATTACGTTTGCGTTCCTTTTTCTCAACGCTTTCGACAGTAAATTCATCGCCTTTGATATGAGAAAGAACGTTTTTTACTTCATCGTTGGTAGCAAGTTTCATCTTCTTACCATTCATGCCGTAAAAGTTGGCTTGAAATTGACGAGTGCCTTTTTTGAAAGTTCCGTCAATCGTCCAATACTCTTCTGGTTTAAAGGCATTGATTTCGTTTTCGCGGTCAATGATGAGCTTCAAGGCAACAGATTGCACACGTCCAGCTGACAATCCCTTTTTGACCTTTTTCCAGAGAATTGGAGAGATAGAATACCCCACAATACGGTCAAGAACACGACGCGCTTGTTGAGCATCTACCAAATCCATATCAATCTGGCGCGGTTCTTTAAAAGCGTTTTTAACTGCATCTTTCGTTATTTCGTTGAAAACAACACGATTTTTATCTTGCTCATCCAGATGTAAGATATGAGCCAAATGCCAAGAAATAGCTTCTCCTTCACGGTCCGGGTCACTCGCAAGATAGACTTGTTTCGCTTTTTTAGCTTCTTTTTTCAAATCATTGATAAGAGGGCCTTTCCCACGAATATTGATATATTCTGGCTCATAGTTGTTTTCAAAATCGATGGACATGGTAGATTTTTTTAAATCGCGAATATGTCCAACACTGGCTAAAACCTTGTAGTTCCGCCCTAAATATTTTTCAATTGTTTTTGCTTTAGCTGGCGATTCTACAATCACCAGATTCTTTTTAGCTGTTGTTTTTTTCTTTGTTTTCGTTACCAATGCAAACACCTTCTAAAAGTAATAAACCTCATAGAGTTTAAACTATTTTTTTTAAGATGTCAACTAGTAGCATTCTCTTATAGGAGAACTTATTTTAAAATTGGAACTCAGAAAGTACGTCAGCGCCTGATGTGATGCACTTTGCACCCTCTTGAATCAAATGATGACAGCCGTCACTCCTTCTGTCTACAATTGACCCTGGAATAGCAAACACATCTCGTCCTTCTTCCATTGCACGCTCACAAGTAATTAGGCTTCCTGAGCGCATTTTGGCTTCAGCGACAATAACGCCTCTGCACAAACCTGCTATAATGCGATTCCGTTCTGGAAAATGAAATTTCAATGGCTCTGATTCGGGACCGTATTCACTAAGCACCAGATGGTGTTCTCCCAAATAAGATTGAAGTTTTTTATTGGCTCTTGGATAAAAAACATCTAAACCTGTTCCAATAACGGCAATAGTACGACCGCCATTTTGCAATGCTGCCATGTGAGCTGATGTATCAATTCCGCGCGCTAAGCCGCTCACGATAACTAGTTCATTGTTTAACTCTTTAATAATTTTTTGAACAGACTGGCTGCCTGTTCGGCTACTATTGCGACTTCCCACAACGGCTACTTTCGGTAATTTCAATAAATCTAAGTTTCCTTTGTAGAAAAGGAGAACAGGTGGATTGTAAATTTCGCTCAAATCCCAGGGATATACATCATCCAAGATAGAAAAGGACGGAAACTTTTCAAATTCTTGACGTAATAAATCATCATCTAACTGCAAGTATTTTTCAATGAAAAGAGCTGGATTGCGGCATTCTGAAACAACTGCCATATCTTTGGCTGACAATTCTTTTTCATGTATTTCTGCATATTCCAATACATTGATAACTTGTTGGTTGGTCAAACCAGCTTCTTTTAATTTATAAATATCAAAATTATCCATTTTATCATTCCTTTTACTTTTTTAATTGCATTTCAAATATATTATTCGCAAAAGAAATTAAAAAATGAGAATTTCTCGCTTTTTACATTTTATCTAATTCTTTAATAATCCGAGCTGGATTCCCTGCTACAACGACATTATCACCATAAGATTTGGTGACAACCGAACCTGCGCCTACTACGACATTATCTCCCAATGTTACCCCAGGCAAAATCGTTACACCACCACCTGCCCAGAAATTATCCCCAATAGTTATCGGCGCACCGTACTCTACACCTGATATGCGCTCTTGGGCGTCTAAAGGGTGGAGAGGAGTCAGGAGTTGACAATTCGGTCCGAACAATGCATTTTTTCCAATTTTAATCGGGCAGACATCAAGCATGGTCATGTTCCAATTAGAATAGAAATTTTCTCCTAAGTGAATGTTGATACCATAATCGCAGACAAAGTTTGGTTTAATCGAAATGTTCTCACCAGTTGATCCAAACCATTCTTTGACTAGTTCACTTCTTTTTTTACTGTCTTGTTCTGCGTTAAAGGCGTATTGAAATCGACGAGAACGAGCTATAAGTTTCCGTAATCCTGAATCTTGCGGATTGTATAATTCTCCCGCAATCATTTTTTCATATTCAGTTTTCATTGACTTTCCTTTTCATTCTTGATAAGTGAATGGTTAGATACATTTGTTCATCATCAGACGTCTGATAATTTCGTGTCTGCTTGAGATATTGTGTGATCTTAACAGTGGTCTCATAAGCTGACGGATACTTGATTTTCAGCAAATCAAACATGTCATTGTCGTCTAACTCTTGATATCCGACGTCTGTTAAAACACGTTCGCAGAAAAATTTCAGATGCGTAATAAATCGTTGGACATAAATATCATCGTCATCTAATGAAATTTCTAAGCTATATTTGACAATCGTCATGATTTCTTCCATTAGCTGTGTCAAATCTTGAGCAGCCACATTGCCGCTATCTAATTCAGCATTGACAATGGTAAGAGCCATAAAGCCGGCTTCATCCAAAGGTAAGTCTTGTCCTAAATAATCACTTAACAATTGATTAGCATACTTCCCCACTTCAAATTCGTCAGGGAAAAATCGCTTAATGTCCCACATCAGAAAATTTTTCATGAAAAATTGATCTTTTGTCCGCAGAACAACACCATACATATGATCAGCCATTACTAAAAAGGCACTATCTTGCAATTTCTTATTTATTTTTGCATGTGCATAAGTAATAATCTTATCGGCCATTTCAATGATGTCAGCAGGCAATTCTAACAACAATTCACGTTTGTTTTCTGATAAAACATATTTTTCTCAATCAGACTGTCCCGAATGTCATCTCCTGCTTTACG
Source organism: Streptococcus constellatus (assembly GCF_902167705.1). Taxonomy (GTDB): domain Bacteria; phylum Bacillota; class Bacilli; order Lactobacillales; family Streptococcaceae; genus Streptococcus; species Streptococcus constellatus_A. Next base: position 16,564 of record NZ_CABHMZ010000019.1, read on the forward strand.
ACCAAATGCTAGCCCACGTCCCATTAACACAACTTCTTGGTGATTTTCTTCAGAAATGACTACATTATTGTTTAAAACTTTACTAATAATCATATTTAGCTCTCTGTCTTTTCAATCATAGATTTAATGGGTTCAAAGGTTTTTCGGTGAATAGGAGTAATTCCTTTTTTCTTTAAGCCCTCTAAATGATGCTGGGTCCCATAACCAACATTGTGTGCAAAATCATAACCTGGATAAGTCAGCTCATAATCTGTCATCATGCGATCTCTCGTTACTTTTGCCACAATCGAAGCGGCCGCAATAGAGAGCGAATTGGCATCTCCTTTGATGATAGACAGTTGTGGTATTGAAACATCTAGCTGCATAGCATCAATCAAGAGATGTTGCGGAGAGATTTCAAGATTTCCCACTGCTTCTAACATGGCTAATTTCGTCGCTTCATAGATATTCACCTTATCAATCACTTGATTATCCTTAACACCAATACCAACTGCAACGGCTTGTTTTAGCACTTCTTGATAGATTTCTTCATGTTTTTTCTTGGGTATTTTCTTGCTGTCATTGAGACCTTTGATTTTACAATTTTGAGGTAAAATAACGGCCGCTGCCACAACAGGTCCCGCTAACGGACCACGCCCAACCTCATCAATACCAGCAATGTATTGACAACCAGTAGCATAAAGTTCCTTTTCATAGCGCAACATTTGCTCCAAACGATGGTCTTCGTCCAATTCAGCTTGGATTTGTTTTTTACGCTTCATAATGATCTTGTGGACACCAGCCCGACTATCATCTCGAAATTGCTCAAAAACGGGACTATCTATGTCTGTTATTTCAGATAATAGCTTTTGCACTTCTTTAATCGTTGTCATTTATATCACCTAAAGTATCCAAGGTATAACGCCCTAATTTACCATCGCGAATATCTTTTATGAAAAGACGATAAAAGCGGTCATAATCATCTCGAAATCCTAATTTTTGTGTCATATCCATAATGATTTCCGGTGCGTCTTCTTCCAAGTCCATTTGCGTGAACCGTTCTTGAAGTTCCTTTGGATAATGTTCTTTGAAATAATTGATCCCAAAAATAGTAACCTCATCCATTGGAAGTAAATCGTCTTTAATCGCTCCTGTTAAAGCGAGTTTCAAAGCAACTTTTTCATCTTCAAACTTAGGCCAGAGAATCCCTGGAGTATCTAAAATTTCCAAGTCCTTATTCGACTTGAGCCACTGCTGTCCTTTGGTAACACCTGGTTTATTTCCAGTCACAGCGATTTTTTTACCAGCTAAACGGTTCATCAGGGTGGATTTTCCGGCATTAGGAATACCAATAATCATCGTTCGCAATGTTTCAATTTGAATGCCGCGCTCTTTTTGCCGAGCGATTTTCTCTTTCATCAAAGACTTAGCTGCTTCTGTGACTTTTTTTACAGTTGATTGTTCTTTTGAATTGATTGCCAATGTCTTGATGCCTTGACTTTCAAAATATCTTCGCCACTCTTTCGTCAAATCAGCATCAGCTAAATCTGCCTTATTTAAAATAAGGAGCTTAGGCTTATCGCCCACGATTTTAGTTAGCATGGGATTTTGACTGGATAATGGCAAACGCGCATCTACTAAAATTGTCACAAAATCCACAAATTTGATATTTTCTTGTACTTGTCTCCGAGCCTTTGACATGTGTCCTGGAAACCATTGAATTGTTGCCATGAAAACCTCTTTCTTACAGTAATCTAACATCTTCATTATATCAGAATTTTAAATAATCCGCATTGATAAGTAGAGCAATAAAAAAGCCTTTCAAAAATAAAAGGCAATTTTCAAATTTTAATGATATAAAGCAGGTTTTCTATCTTGCTTATCGGTAAATGGAAGTCTTGGTTCACGAATTCTTTTTACATAATCAACTATTTCTTTTCCTTCATAGTCAAATTCTGCAACGGCAAAAAATTGATCATGATAAAAGAAAAATTTATAATGATTTTCAAATGCTTCCTTGAGCCATTTTTCTTTTGCAATGATAGAACGCATGGGATAATCATCTACAGCAGCAACCCACACAGGCTTACGATGCGCGTGGGTTAAGAGCAAATCTGCCATATGGATCATCGTTTCCTTTCCCTGTTTCAGCAAAATAATGCTATGACCATTGCTATGACCGCCCGTATGAACCAGTTGAATTTCTGGAATGACATTTAAATATTCAGTAAATGTCTCAACCTGATGTTGAATTGGTTCCCAATTTTCTCTGAGATACGTTCCTCGCGTTCGATTGTTTGGATTCATCATTTCGTACCATTCAATGTCATTGACAAAAATCTTAGCGTTGGGAAAGGTTGAAACCAATTGATTATTCTCATCTAGTTTCGTTAAACCACCAGAATGATCGTGGTGCATGTGGGTCATCAACACATAAGAAATATCTTCAGGAGTTAGACCTAAAATTTCTAAACTTTCCTCAATTCTGCTTTCAGACAGAATTCCTAGATTTCGTCTCTGTTTATCAGAAAGTTTAGCAGTATTAAAACTTGCATCAATTAAATAATTTTTGTTCTTGTATTGAATCAATATTGGATCAGTTAACTCAATCATCATATTTTCTTCAGTTGTTGGATAATAGCGTGACCAAACAACTTTTGGCACAGGACCAAACAAGGTACCTGCATCCGTCATTTTATCAGCTCCACGTAACCAAGTCAATTTCATGTCTCCAAATTGATACTCTTGTAGAGTGAGTTTTGTCATTTATTACTCCTTTAGCCATCTTTCGGCAATTTCTCGTCTAATCGAATTTCCAGACCGACCATAATTTTCAATAGTTTTAGCGTCTTGTAAATAACGTCTGATATTGATTTTATCAAACTTTTGAAAAGGCCCGATAAGTCTAATAATTTCATCGGATATTTCAATTGCCACTTTAGTTGTGTATAATTTTATGCGAGAAACAAATTTTGCATCTTCTTCTATCTGACTAGGATAGGAGGCAAAATAAGCTTCTGCCGAGCATAGTTTATTATATAAATCAGCAAACTTATTTTGGTGAACCTCGACATCAATCAAGCGTTTACCAAATTCTCTTTTCACTTTTGCAAATTCAATTCCTTTCTTAAAAGCCCCCTCAGCAATCCCTAACGCAATAGCACTTAATCCAAGTTGCATATTTTTGATTATATTCGCGAATTGGATATCTCCAAGCAATTCACCTCCCAGCAAAGCATGCTGTGGAAGAAAGACATTTTCTAAAGTAACTGAACTCAAAGGAAGGCCTATTAACCCTGGCTTTTCAATTTGTTCACCAATAAGAACATTTGAATCATTCGGATCAACAATAAAGAGTCCGTACTTCTCCTTCTTACCTTGTTCTTTTACTTTTGCCAAAATCAACAACATATCTGCAACACTACTATTAGAAATCATAGCTTTTTTTCCTGAGAGATACCAGCCCTGCTCGGTTTTTGTCGCATAAGTTTCAAGATCTTCCAGTCCATTTAGGTGCTTATACTCACAAAATCCCAGACCTGCTATATAGTTGCCTTTCAGTAATTTTTCAAGGTATAATTCCTTTTGCTCTGTTGTCCCAAAATTTAAAATAGAATAGATACCATAGCAACCTTGGGTTAATAAAATAGCTGAAAGAGCAGCAAATTCATTCGCAATTTTTCGGATAAATGTGATGAAATCAGAACTCAAGGTGTGATTTTTTTCAGATAAAATAGGCGAAAATATCTTTATATCATTCGCTAAATCATCCCATATCTCTCTTGGGAAATAATGTGACTCATCATATTCTCTTACATAGTTTCTGATTGCTGTATTGACATAGGAATCAAGCATCATTGCTGTAGTGCTATTTTTTGACATTGATTCTCTCCTTTATTAAGTATCAAGGCTCTGAAATAGGCTGATAATAATCTTTTAAAAGTTCTTCATAAACATATGCTTCAACTTCATTATAATTTGTTTTATAAGGTCTGCAGAACCAAATATTAAATGGTATAGGATCTTTAAAACGGACAACTTTAAATTTATCTTTATCTACAAAGTATTCTACTGGACGAGGTAAAATGGCAATCATATCGTTTTTATAAGTAGACTCTGTTAAAAAGTCCCATGTCGATGATAAATATGTAAAATTCGTTTTAATTTTTTTATTTTTTAATTTCTCTGTTATCAATTCATAAGTGGTAAATGATTTATTAAATGTTGCTAAATCATAAGCGGCGATATCTTTCCATTCTAGAAATTCTTTCTCTGCTAAAGGATGATTTTTATCCATATAAGCTGCATATTCATCGACTTGTATGATGTATTGCTCGTATTTTTTGGTATCCAAACTAGTTGGTTCAATCAATAAAACAAAATTCAGATCACCTTCGACAAATTTTTGGCGTAAATCCTTACTGCCTCCCTCTACGACTTGAATATTGATGTGTGGATTATCCTTTAAAAATTTAGGAAGAGCACTAGCAAAGTAAACGCGTAAAACCAAAGAAGGAATACCTAAGCTAATGGTTCCTTTTTGTTTTTGAGCTTCCATATGAATCATGGACTGCATTTCTTCATGGCGATTGACAATTTCGGTAGCAAATCGATAAATTTTCCCACCAGCTTCTGTCAGACTTTCTAGTCTTCCATTTCTACGATTAAAAAGCTGAAGTCCTTCAGTAGTTTCAAAATTTGTGACAAATTGACTCAAAGCAGATTGACTAATATGAATTTTTTTAGCAGCAATCGAAAGATTACATCCGCATTCGACGATATTAATAAAGTAAGTCATTTGAATAATATCCATGTTAATCATCTCCTATCTTTCAATATTTTGTAATATAATTGTCAGGAATAAAATAGCAACTGATCTTTTTAATGCAGATGAACAGTTGCTAATATTTTGATTAAAAACTTATCATCGATAAAGTTAGTTATAAGCATATAGTAACACACTTTATGGCAAACAGTAGCTATATTTGCTTGATATTTTAACTAGATAGACATTGTTTTTAAGTCATCTGACACGATTACTTCTCCTTCTGTCTTTTCAAGAACTTCTTCCAAAGAGACATCAGGAGCTAATTCTTTCAAAAGGAACTTCCCATCTTGAAAGCCAAATACTGCTAATTCTGTAATGACCAAATCCAAAACTCCTTTAGCTGATAATGGCAGTGTGCATTCTTTCAGCAGTTTTGATTTGCCGTCAACGGTAGTATGTTGGATGGCCGCGATAACCCTTTTGGCACCAACTAGAAGATCCATAGCTCCTCCCATTCCTGGAGCAAACTTATCGGGGATAATCCAGTTTGCAATACTACCATCTTGGCTAACTTCTAACGCTCCTAAAACTGTAGCATCAACGTGGCCTCCACGAATAATGGCAAACGAAGTTTGAAGGTCAAATAAAGATGCTCCTGGTAAAAGAGTGATGGGTGCTCCCCCAGAATTTGCCAGATTGGCATTGTAGTTTTCTTTTGTCGGTGTTTCACCAAAGCGAAGAGCACCATTTTCTGCTTGAAGGATAACATTCACGCCTTTGGGAATATAATCAGCAGAAGCATTTGGAATACCAAATCCAAGGTTGATGACATCTCCATCTTTAAATTCAAGTGCCACACGTCTTGCAATAATTTCTTTTGATTTCATATTACATTACCCCTGCCAATTTTTTTGTCTCCATCCAGAGGTCACCCATCATTTTATGATGTTCTTTAGAAGTTAAGCTTTTAACAACATAGTCTACAAGAATTCCAGGAATGTATATATCGTTGGGATCAATTTCACCAACTTCAACAATTTCATTTGTTTCAACAATCACTATATCAGCTGCAAGAGCCAGCTGCAATGAAATATTTTTAGTTGTTCCATCGATATATAAATTACCATATTTGTCTGACTTGGTAGCTTTAATCAAAGCAACATCGATTTTCAAAGGATCATAAACAAGATATTCTCTGCCGTTGCGAGATACTTTTTCATAATCATTTTCCAAAATGGTACCTACACCAGTAGGAGTCAAGACGGCCCCCAAACCGGCTCCAGCAGCGTGAAGCCGTTCTACCACAGTTCCCATTGGTGTGAATTCAACTTCCATATCACCACTAAAGTATTCATGCTGTACTGCGGCAGAAGTTCCCACATGAGCTGCGATATATTTTTTTACTTGGTGGTTTTCACATAAACGACCAACACCCACTTCTTTACCTGGTTGTGAGGTTACCACCGATACTATTGTTAAGTTTTGTTGATGTTGTCGAACCAATTCTTCAATAAGTTCAAATGGTTCACCTACTCCAAGAAACCCCGATATCCCCACTATATCTTCGGATTTAATATTAGAAATCGCTTCTGATAATGTTACAATTTGCATACCAATATCTCCACTTATTTACTTACGATTGAAAACAGGTTTGCGCTTTTCTACAAAAGCACGCATCCCTTCTACTTTGTCCTCTGTAGAGAATAATAATGCTTCCGCTTCGGTTTCGAGTCTAATAGCATTTTTAAGTGGAAGTTCAGAGCCAACCTGAATAACATGTTTAGCTTTTTCTACTGCTAACGGTGCATTCTTCATCATTGCAGCCGCCAATTCTTCAGCTGAAGTTAACAGTTCTTCTGCAGAAACCAACTTGTTAAGAATCCCCAGTTCATAGGCTTCTTGACCTTTCACTGTACGAGCAGTGAAAATCAATTCTTTCGTACGGCTTGTTCCAATTAAACGAGACATACGTTGAGTACCAGCGAATCCCGGAATAATGCCCAAGCCAACTTCTGGAAAGCCAACGACCGTTTTTTCAAATCCAACACGGATATCTGCCGAAAGCGCTAACTCCATTCCACCTCCAAGTGCGTACCCATTGAGTACTGCAATTGTTGGTTGGCGTAAGTCAGAAAGTCGAGTAAAAGTATTGTTTGCAAATGTCATATATTCAAAAGCTTGAATTGGCGACATCAAGTCCATTTCTTTAATATCAGCCCCAGCTACAAATGCTTTTTCTCCTGCCCCTGTTATAATCACAACACGAATTTCTTCACTTTGTTCAACTTGATCAAGAACATCATTCAAATCAGTTAATACCTGAAAACTCAAAGCATTTAATGCTTCAGGACGATTGATAGTAATGTAGCCGATTCTGTTTTTTACTTCTAGTAAAACAGTTTTACTCATTTTAATGCTCCTACTTATAAAATTTGAATTATTAAGTATAGTGTCAACAAATACTTGAACCAAAAATGTAAGAGCTTACAATGCTATGATATCTCATTTTTCTACTCTCGTCTACTTAATCTTAATTTATAATTCTATAAGTTGAACTTATAGAATTATAAAAAATTCTAAGACCTTTCTGATTCTCGGAACAAAAAACAAATTCTATTAAGAATCAGAAACATCTTAAATAGAATTTGTTTTACAGAGTAAAAAATCAAATGGTAAATTAAATTTAGTAGGTAATTATTTTTAACGTTCTACAATGACTGCTGTGCCCATTCCACCACCGATACAGAGAGTTGCAAGGCCACGTTTGGCATCACGTTTTTCCATTTCATGCAATAAAGTAACCAGAATACGACAGCCTGATGCTCCGATAGGGTGTCCAAGCGCAATAGCACCGCCATTTACATTGACTTTTTCTGGGTCCAGATTTAACTCTTTTCCAACAGCACATGCTTGAGCTGCAAATGCTTCATTGGATTCAATTAAATCGAGATCTTCAACCGCAAAACCGCCTTTTTCAAGCGCTTTACGAGAAGCATAAATTGGTCCACAACCCATAATTTTTGGATCTAATCCTGCACTTGCATAGGATTTTATAGTTGCCAAAACAGGAATGCCCAGTTCTTTTGCTTTTTCTGAACTCATGACAACAACTGCTGCCGCTCCGTCATTGATCCCAGAAGCATTACCCGCTGTGACAGTTCCGCCTTCCTTAAAGACAGGGCGTAATTTAGCCAAACCTTCTAGTGAGGCATCTTTTCTTGGAAATTCATCTGTATCAAAAATAACTGGTTCGCCTTTTCTTTGTGGAATAACCACTGGAACAATTTCTTCTTTGAAACGTCCAGCTTCTATGGCAGCTACAGCACGTTGTTGTGATTGAACTGCAAAGGCATCTTGAACTTCACGAGAAATATCATACTGCTCTGCTACATTTTCAGCAGTAATACCCATATGGAAACCACCAAAAGCATCTGATAAGCCATCACGAATCATAGTATCAACAACTTTAGAGTCTCCCATACGAGAACCCCAACGTTGATTTTGCAGTACGTATGGTGCTTGACTCATATTTTCTGCACCACCTGCTACGATAATATCTGCATCTCCGCATAGAATAGCTTGAACTGCCAACTGAACAGTTTTAAGCCCTGAACCACATACTTTATTCACTGTAAACGCTGGGGAAGAGACTGGAATACCCGCATTGACACTCATTTGGCGTGCCACATTCTGACCAAGACCTGCTCCTAAGACATTCCCCATGATGACTTCATCAACTTGTTCTGCTTTCAAATTTGCGCGTTCCAGCGCACTTTTGATAACCAAACTTCCCAAATCAACAGCTGAAATATTTTTCAAACTTCCACCAAAAGAACCTAATGGTGTACGAACTGCTGATACAATAACTGCTTCTTTCATTTCTTGCTCCTCATCTTAGTATTTAAAAAAACCTTCCTTAGTCTTACGTCCAAGTTTATTAGCTTCAACCATTTTTTTCAACAATGGAGCAGGACGATATTTCGGATCACCAAATCCATTATTCAACACTCCCATAATAGCTAAGCAAACATCCAAACCAATCAAATCAGCTAATGCTAATGGTCCAATAGGATGGTTGGCTCCGAGTTTCATAGCTTCATCAATTTCTTCAGCCGATGCTACTCCTTCTCCAAGAATGAAAATAGCTTCATTGATCATAGGAATCAAGACGCGATTAACGACAAAACCATAAGAATCTCTAACATCAACTGCTGTTTTACCGATTTTTTCAGTCAATTCACGAACAGTTTTAACTACTTCTTCTGATGTTTGAAGTGCTTTGATCACTTCGACCAATTTCATAACGGGAGCAGGGTTAAAGAAATGCATACCAATAACTCGTTCTTGATGCACTGTTGCTGCAGCAATGTCAGTAATTGACAAAGATGATGTATTTGACGCTAAAATTGTTTCTGGTGTTGTTAATTCATCTAATTGTTTAAAGATACTCAGCTTGATGTCTCGATTTTCAGTAGCTGCTTCAATAACTAACTGAACATTTTTTGCATCTTCGTATGAGGTTGAGGGAATCAACTTACTCAAAATACTATTTTTATCAGCTTCTGACAGACGACCTTTCTCAACAGAGCGTGTCAATTGCTTGGTAATATTTCCGATTCCTCTTTCAACGAATTCTTCTTTAATATCGTTCAAATACACCGTAAAGCCTGATTGTGCAAAAACTTGCGCAATACCGCTTCCCATTTGACCTGATCCGATAATCATCACTTTTGAAATATTCAATTTTTTCTCCTATTCAATATTAACATTAAAAAAACTAAAATGAAAGAATAGGAACGATTGATGATCATACTCTCCAATCGCTCCTGATTCGTCATTATACAAATGCACCTAATCCAGTGATTTCACGACCAACAATCAAAGCGTTAATCTCATGAGAACCTTCATAAGTATATACAGCTTCTGCATCAGCAAAGAAACGTGCAACATCGGTTTCAAGAGTAATTCCGTCACCTCCACATGCTTCACGAGCAAGCGCAACAGTTTCACGCATAACTAGTGAATTATGCATCTTAGCAAGGGCAGAATTTAGCATCAATTCATTGCCAGCTTCTTGCATCTCAGCAAGACGAACTGAGTAAGCAATGGCTGCCACAGCATTCGCTTGCATTCTAGACAATTTTTCTTGAATGATTTGGAATTTAGCAACTGGACGTTTAAATTGTTGGCGGTTTGTAGTATATTTCAATGCTGCAACAAACGAACCGCAAGTTATACCCATGGCAATATGAGCAACATCCGCACGAGTAAATGTAAGAATACGAGCTACATCTTCAAATCCATTGATATGAACCAAACGGTCTGAATCTGGAACTTCAACATTTGTCATAGTGATATGACCATTTCGGACGCAACGAAGTGCTGTTTTATGTTGGATGACTTCTACATCGTAACCAGGAGCTCCTTTACGAACGATAAAGCATTTAATTTTACCATCTGCAACGTCGCGAGCAAATACTGGAACAACGTCTGCTGTATCTGAACCACCAATCCAACGTTTTTCACCGTTAATAATCCATTTATCTCCAACGCGTTCAGCAGTTGTTGCAAGACCGCCTGTAATATCTGAACCAGAAAGTGGTTCTGTCAAAGCAAAACATCCTTGCAAATCAAATGCCGCCAATTTAGGAAGAAATTCTTTTTGTTGGCGTTCATCACCACCAAGTAAAATAGTGTTATAGCAAAGTCCGCCATGAACGGTATAGAAGGTAGCCATTGATGTATCAAAACGAGCGAGTTCTAAATACAAGAAAGCAATATAAAGTTCTGATGGTTTGTAACTGCCTTCACGTCCTTCAAACAATTTAGGATTGTTCATAATTTGAGCACCTTTGGCAACTGCGTAAAATTGTTCAAATGGAAAATCAGGTTTTTCCCAATGTTCATTGATAACAGGACGAAGATGCTTTTCAATCAAACGACGAGTTTCTTGTAAGACTTCCGCTTCTCCTAATGTCAAACCATCTGCATAATGGAAAAGATCTTCAGGATATAATTCACGTAAAATTTCTTCTTTGGTTGCCATAGTATGGACTCCTTTGTATATAATATTATAAGAGCGCTTTCATTTTTAAGGCTCAGTATTTGTTGACGCTTTCATTTTATATCGAACATGCTATAATGTCTACTTAAGATAAATTAAACGTCCCATAAGTTACCATTATACTCATTGATTTTATTGACTTTTCAAGGTATAAAATCTAATTTATGAAAATAAAAATTTTTTCAGAATCTAAAAATTTCTTTCCGCTACATGTAGTAGCTAGACAAATCCTACAGAGCAAAATACAGGCATTTTCAAAATGGATGTGTTACAATGCTTATAAAAACAGAGGAAAAATCATGTTAATATACGATTTAATTGTCATTGGTTTTGGTAAAGCTGGAAAAACATTAGCAGCAAAAATGGCAACGCAAGGAAAAAAGGTTGCTTTAATTGAACGTAGTAAAGCTATGTACGGTGGAACTTGTATCAATATCGCTTGTATCCCGACCAAAACTTTGCTGGTAGCTGCAGAAAAGGGATTATCTTTTGATGAAGTAATGGCTGAGAAAAATGCAGTTACTAGCAGACTTAATGGAAAAAATTACGCAGCCATCAGCGGTGCTGGAGTCGATATTATCGATGCAGAAGCTCATTTTCTATCCAATAAAGTCATTGAAATTGTCTTAGGTGACGAAAAACAAGAATTAACAGCGGAAAATATTGTCATCAATACGGGTGCTATCTCTAACATTCTACCAATTCCAGGACTTACTACAACAAAAAATGTTTATGACTCAACAGGCATCCAAAATCTTGCTACATTACCTAAACGTCTTGGCGTCCTTGGTGGTGGAAATATTGGTCTTGAATTTGCCGGACTGTTCAATAAACTAGGAAGCAAGGTTACTATTCTCGATGCCGCTGATACCTTTCTTCCCCGTGTAGAGCCTTCTATCGCTGCCATGGCCAAACAATACATGCAAGAAGATGGCATTGAAATTCTTCAAAATGTCTTTACTCAAGAAGTTAAAAACGATGGTGACGAGGTGATGGTCGTTACTAAAAATAAAACTTTTCACTTTGATGCTTTGCTTTATGCGACCGGTCGCAAGCCAAATATTGAGCCATTAAAACTTGAAAATACAGATATTCAAGTAACAGATCGTGGTGCTATCCAAGTTGATAAACATTGTCAAACTAATGTTCCTGGCATTTTTGCTGTTGGGGATGTCAACGGCGGACCACAATTTACCTATATCTCATTAGATGATTTTCGTGTCGTTTTCAGTTACTTAGTGGGCGATGGTACTTACACACTTGAAGAACGTAAAAATGTACCGACTACTATATTCATCACTCCTCCACTAGCGCAAATTGGTTTGACTGAAGCCCAAGCTAAAGAACAAGACTTACCTTATGCTACCAAAGAAATTCCAGTTTCAGCCATGCCACGTGGACATGTGAATGCCAACCTCAGAGGAGCATTTAAAGCTATTGTCAATACAGAAACAAAAGAAATCATAGGTGCTACCATTTTTTCACAAGGTGCCCAAGAAATCATTAACATTCTAACTGTAGCTATGGACAATAAAATCCCTTATACTTATTTCACAAAACAAATCTTTACTCATCCAACTCTAGCTGAAAATCTTAATGATCTGTTTGCGATTTAATCACGCTCTGCTGCACTTCAACAAAAAATTCCACACTCAAATGAGCATGGAATTTTTTTACATTATTTCACATGGTTTTTCAAATCTTCTTGCGCTTCTGCATTCGATTTTTCTTTTTCTTCTGTCCATTTTTTCTCTGCAACTTCGTACTCTTTTGTGGTCACGATATCTTTTTGAATCTCCATATACTTGAAGACATAAGCATCTCCTTTGATCCCAACAAGTGAGTAAGCTTTGCTAAATGGTACAGTTTTCCGAACTCCTGGGTTTCCACCGTTTGATTGAGTCGTTATCACTAACGAACTATCTGTCAACCAAGCTTGAGCAGCTGCGTATTTGGTATAACGAGCAACTGTATCTTGCTTTTCTTCACTAGCAGCTTTATTTAATTTTTGGAACTCATACAAACCAAGCTTTTCGGCAAGCTCTTTGTTTTCACCAGGTTCTAAACCAAAATCTCTCAGCATAGCTCCTGAATCTGGATCAAAAATCTCTAGATAAGTAGATGGATCTTGGAAATCTGGCGCCCAACCTGACAACGTAATATCGTAATCTTTTTGGGCAGCTGTTGCCGCAAAATAGGTAATGTTGTTCATATTATCATCAGACATTTGCTGAACATCAATGACAACATTTTCTTTTCCTAAAGTTGACTCAACTGATTGTTTAAATGAATTGGCTTGTTGCACAAGAAGGGTGCTTGTTTGATTGACTGGCAGATCTAAGTGAATCGGGAATTCTACACCTTGCGCTTGAAGGGCTTCTTTTGCTTTAGCAAACTCCGCTTTGGCTTTGTCAGCATTATAGAAAGCGTCTTGGGCATCATCTAGTTTCACGTCTTTCCACTCATCTCCGTAGCTCACAAGATCTGATTCTACAACTGAACCAAAGGTCTTGTCACCAACTTGAACAAAAGTTGGTGGAACCAGAAGGTTTCTCAAAGTCTTCGTCGCTCCGTCTTCCCCATTTTGTTGCGCTCCATAAGAAGTTCGGTCAAAGGCAAAGTTAATGGCCTGACGGAAATCTTTATTTTGTACTGCTGCAGTTGTCGCAGCTTTTTGCGCATCGGTTGTTTTAGAGGTAAAGTTGTAAGCCTTACGATTGTGGTTAAAGGCATAATAGAAACTTGTAGCATCTTGTGGTGAGTATACAATATTGTCTTTATACTGTTTTTGAACAGAAGCATAACTTGAGCTGTTCGGATAGAGACGTGCTGTTGTATAAGCTCCATCTGTGAAGTTCCGAACGAGGGCTTCTTGGTCAGAACCATCATAGAAAGTGAGTTTTACATCCGTAATCTTTACATTATCCTTGTCCCAGTAATTCTCATTTTTCTTGTATTCGATAGAAGATTTTGAAGTATAAGACTTAAGAAGGTACGCACCGTTATAAAGAAGGCTTGATGGTTTTACTGTCCCGAACTCTTTCCCTGTTGATTTCAAAAAGTCCTCATTGATAGGAAACAGAATTCCCATAGTAGTCTTGGAGTTCCAATAGCTTTCCGGCTGGTTGAGAGTGTATTCCACTGTATAATCATCAACTGCTTTCACACCAACTGTTGAAAAATCCTTACTTTCTCCTCGTACATAAGCGTCTAGGCCTTTGATAGAAGTTTGTACAATCGGCAAAGCAGCTGATTGATTATCTGCCGCATGTTTCAAACCTGTCACAAAGTCTTGAGCTTTTACTTCTGCATATTCATCCCCTTCATGAGTGTACCATTTGACTCCCTTACGCAGTTTGTAGGTATAGGTTAAACCGTCCTTAGATACCGTCCAGTCTTCCGCCAAAGATGGTATAAAATTACCATATTTGTCATTTTCAAGCAAGCCATCGATTAAGTTGACAATGACATCGGAAGTCACAGCACGATTTGATACGGTATAGTCTAACGTATCAGGATCATACGAATAAACGTACGAGTATGTCGTATTGGCTCCTGACGGGGAAGACTTTCCACATGCTGCTAACAAAAACACTGAAGCAAGCGTCATTCCCATTGCAGCTAAGCTTTTTACTGATTTCATTGGCACATCTCCTTTATTTGTTATTTGTATTATTATACTCTATTTTTTTATAAAAATAAATATTTTTTGAAAATATTTTTACATTTTTAATTTTCTTCTATATAAAGCAGCTGTTATTATAGCTTTTTGCTGTTTTTCGAAACAAGAACCAAAGAATGCAGAATAAACTGATTTTTATGTTTATTCATCTATTCGTCCCTTAAATGAAACAATAAGGCAGACGAAATGCCTCATGAGATGGCTAAAAAGATTTCTCATTTCTTTTTATAGTACAAAGAGAAGAGTATCTTGTCTTGATTTGGTGGCAAAATTTTATCGAGTTCGTCAATGAAAAATTATAAGAAACAAGACTCAGCTATAACAAAATCTCCCTATCTTATGCTCTAACACGCTAGCGGCTTACCAGATACATTCATTTTTCTTTTAGTAATCATCATTGTCCTGTAAGTATCTTGCCTGCTAACGAGCCCTAAATCAAATAAGAACTTTATCCATCATTTTCTACTTTAATTCAAGGGAATAATAGGTGTGACTCTTCTTATTAAGTATATTCGGTCCATAACGATGAATCAGTCGTAGAAGATAATAACAGCTCTATTAACTCCAATATTGGTTAGCTAACTGGTTAAAACTTATACCTTTTTGTTTTAACTCATAAATCTGAATCTTATCATTAGAATTTAACTCCATAGAAAAAGCACCTCAATCGTTAGATTTTATCTCTAACTTTTGGAGTGCAATTCATGGGCAAAATGGTGGTTTGTATTATAGTTGCATTTGATTATATGTTTTACTAAATGCATTCAAAATTTCTTTTGGTGCGTCTTTGTAAGAAGTCTCTCCTTCTAGCGTTCCTTTAACAATCGTTCGCGAAGTAGCTGCAGCATCTTCACAAGTTACTAAAGTTACCTCATTTACCCCTTCACGATCGTTAATCACATCTACTCTGTCAGGTGAGACATTTTCAACAGAAGTAATGGAATAAGTATAAATCTTCTCTTTATCTGTTAGGTAAATTTTCATTCCAGATTTTGCACGATCTAATGGAGAAAACAACATATTGCTTGCACCTGTAATCCCGAATACATGGTGACTGGCTAAAGTATAATTTCCTTTCCCCATTTGCTGCGTTTCTTTCATCGTACCTGCACCATAATAAAGCCCCACATTATCCAAGCCTTTAAAAATTGGCAAATTCATTGAAAGTTCTGGAATAGCAATTCCACCAATAACTGGCAACTGCTGAGCCTGCCATTGAGCGTTAATCACATCTTCAGTTGACAATGATTTCACTTTATCAAAATTAAAGCTAGTCTTAGCCTTTTTATTTTGAGTGATTTTATCTTTTGAAACATTGCTCACTTGATACTTATTTGTGTGCCAAACCATAATCATATTACGAATAGAAGAGTTGAAAATAAGTGCAAGTGCTACGATAATTAACAACGTCGCAACAATGTTAATCAGAATATTTTTTCTTTTATTATGCTTTTTTCCTGTTGATGACATAACATTTCCTTTTATCTAATTTATTCTTCATCCACTTCTTTTTCATTTTCTGCTTCAACACTTGTAAAAGTGACAATCTGCGCTCCCTTATCTAGCCGCATCACTTTAACACCCAATGTGGCACGCCCTGTTTGAGAAATATTGGCAACATTTGTCCGGATAATAACCCCTGTATTTGTGATAATCATTAGATCTTCATCACCATTCACAGCCATAAGCCCCGCTAATGGACCATTTTTCTCAGTAATATTAGCCGTTTTCATTCCTTTTCCGCCACGACCTTTCGTAGCGTATTCACTGGCTAAAGTGCGCTTGCCATATCCCTTTTCTGTGATGACTAACACTTCTTGATTATCCGAAATAACGCTGGCGCCCACAACATAATCATCTGTACGCAAATTCACTCCACGCACACCGGTCGCAGCTCGTCCCATATTTCGAACTTGATTTTCATTAAATCGTACAGCATAGCCCATTTTGGTTCCAATAATGATATCGGCTTGACCATTTGTCAAAAAGACATTGATGAGCTCATCCTCATCTTTTAAATTCAGAGCTTTCAGCCCGTTTTGACGAATATTAGCAAACTCTGTTACACTCGTCCGTTTGACTACGCCATGGCGCGTGGTGAAAAAAAGATATGAATTGTCATCATGATCAGCTTGAACATTGATAATCGTCTGAATTGTTTCACCTTCGTCCAATCTCAACAAATTGACAATCGGCAGTCCTTTAGCTGTACGACCGTATTCAGGAATTTCATAGCCTTTCAAACGATAAACGCGTCCTTTATTGGTGAAGAAGAGCAGACGATCATGTGTGCTAGTAGAAACTAATTCACGGACAAAGTCGTCATCTTTAACGCCTGTGCCTTGAATACCACGACCACCACGTCTTTGCGCAGTAAATTCATCTTGATTTAGCCGTTTGATATAGCCTTTGTTGGAAAGCGTAATTAAAACATCAGCCTCTTCAATTAAATCCTCATCTTCAAGAGATAACACTTCCCCAACCATTAGTTCAGTACGACGCTTATCAGAGAATTTACGTTTGACTTCTTCCAACTCTTCTTTGATAATTGCAATAACTCGTTCTGGTTTTGCCAAGATATCTATCAAATCTGCAATCAATTTCATCAAGTCGTCATATTCAGACTGAATTTTATCCCGTTCCAATCCTGTCAAACGACGAAGACGCATATCCAAAATCGCCTGACTTTGACGTTCGGACAATTCATAGCGTGCCATCAATTCTGCTTGTGCTTCTGCATCCGTTTCACTATTTCGGATGATACGAATCACTTCATCAATATGATCAAGTGCAATCAACAAACCAGCCAAAATATGTGCACGAGCTTCTGCCTTTTCCTTATCAAAAACCGTTCGGCGTGTCACTACTTCTTTTTGGTGTTCAATATAAGCAAGCAAAATTTCACGAAGGGAGAGAATTTTAGGAACTCCATTTTGAATTGCTAGCATATTGAAACTGAAATTCGCCTGCATTTGCGTGAGTTTAAACAAATTATTCAAAATAACATGCGCACTTGCATCACGCTTCACTTCAATGATAAAGCGAACACCTTCGCGATTAGACTCGTCACGAACTGCTGTAATACCATCAATACGCTTTTCTTGGACTAACCGCACAATATGTTCATGAACTTTTGTTTTATTGACCATATACGGAAATTCGGTAACAACAATCCGTTCGCGACCAGATTTAGTTTCTTCGATTTCTGTCCGAGCACGTAAAACAATGGATCCTTTACCAGTTTCATAAGCCCGATGAATCCCCGATCTTCCCATGACCAAAGCGCCCGTTGGAAAGTCTGGACCAGGCAATACTTCCATAAGATCACGTGTTGTCACATCTGGATTGTCCATGACTAATTTTACAGCATCAATGGTTTCACCAAGATTATGAGGAGGAATATTGGTAGCCATTCCCACAGCAATACCAGTCGCTCCGTTAACCAATAAATTAGGGAAACGCGCTGGCAATACCAATGGTTCACGCTCGCTGCTATCATAGTTATCCGCAAAATCAACTGTATTTTTGTTAATATCGCGCAACATTTCAAGCGATATTTTACTCATACGAGCTTCTGTATACCGTTGCGCTGCAGGCCCGTCTCCGTCCATAGAACCAAAGTTTCCGTGGCCATCTACTAACATGTGACGGTAAGACCACCATTGCGCCATCCGCACCATAGCTTCATAGATAGAGGAATCTCCGTGCGGGTGATACTTACCCATAACATCACCCGTGATACGAGCAGATTTCTTATGTGGTTTGTCAGGAGTCACCCCCAGCTCATTCATCCCATACAATATTCTACGATGAACAGGCTTTAAGCCGTCTCGAACATCTGGAAGAGCACGAGCAACAATGACACTCATGGCATAATCGATGAAACTCGTCTTCATTTCGCTCGTTAAATTCACATTTACTAAATTATTATCCTGCATTAAAAAATGCCTCTCTTCAATTTATATGACCATATCATTATAACATAAATTGGGATTTTTTTCAGTAAACACCCTTTATGGTAAAAACGTTTACATAAGATGATATGTATTATATTCGTGACAAAATGTTACAAAAGTGATAGAATGGAGTTGTAAAGGGAAAACGTTCCCCAATAAAATAAAGGAGATGTTTAGCAAAATGACTCTTACTAAACAACATAAAAAAGTCATCCTTGTCGGTGACGGTGCTGTAGGTTCTTCTTACGCATTTGCTCTTGTCAACCAAGGTATCGCTCAAGAACTTGGTATTGTTGATATTTTCAAGGAAAAAACGGAAGGGGATGCTGAAGACCTTAGCCATGCTCTTGCTTTCACTTCACCTAAGAAAATCTATTCAGCAGAGTACGCTGATGCGCACGATGCAGATCTTGTCGTTTTGACTGCTGGTGCACCACAAAAACCAGGTGAAACTCGTCTTCAATTGGTTGAAAAAAAACTCCGCATCAATAAAGATGTTGTTACCAAAATTGTTGAGTCAGGATTTAACGGTATTTTCCTTGTGGCTGCTAACCCAGTTGATATCTTGACTTACTCAACTTGGAAATTCTCTGGATTCCCTAAAGAACGTGTCATTGGTTCAGGTACTTCTCTTGACTCAGCACGTTTCCGTCAAGCACTTGCTGAAAAATTAGATGTAGATGCTCGTTCTGTCCATGCTTACATCATGGGAGAACATGGTGATTCAGAATTCGCTGTTTGGTCACATGCCAACGTTGCAGGTGTCAACCTTGAAAATTATCTTCAAGACGTAGAAAACTTCAATGCTGCTGAATTAGTTGACTTGTTTGAAGGTGTCCGTGATGCTGCATACTCAATCATCAATAAAAAAGGTGCAACTTTCTATGGTATCGCAGTTGCCTTAGCTCGTATCACAAAAGCTATCCTTGATGACGAAAATTCAGTTCTTCCACTTTCAGTATTCCAAGAAGGTCAATATCCTGGCGTTACAGATTGCTACATTGGACAACCAGCTATTGTTGGCGCACATGGTATCGTACGTCCAGTAAATATCCCGTTGAATGACGCTGAAAAACAAAAAATGCAAGCTTCTGCTAAACAACTAAAAGATATCATCAACGATGCCTTTTCTAAAGAAGAATTTGCTTCAGCAGCTAAAAACTAAAGAATTTCCTTTCTTACTCCTTGTTTTATCAAGGAGTTTTTTCATTTAAAAACAAGAACAAAACAGAACTAAAATAAGACGAGAGTGGGACAGAAATCAGTAGTTTCGTAGAAACTTGATTTCTGTCCCACCTCCGCAAAGTTGAGTAGGGCTGTAAAAGTTGATTTATCAACGTATTAGAGTCCACTCAACCACTGCGTCTTAATAATTATAACTATATAAGCAACAAAGGAAGTTGAGCACTTTTGTCTCAGCTTCGTCTTATTTTATAACTTATTCTAATATATCTTTTAAATATGGTACAACTGATTCTTCTTTCATATCTGACAAGGTCCGAATCCAGCGAAACGCTGTATGCTCTTCCAAATCAAGTTTAATCTCTCTATATTCCAGCAATTTCGCCTTATACACTAGACGCGTAAAAACGATACCCTTTGTATCATCATAACAGCTATCCTCATGAAGAATCGAACTTAATTGTACCTTTTGGTTGACTTCTTCCATCGCTTTACGTACAGCACCTTCGCGTGGCAATTCGTCTTCTTCCACACGACCTCCTGGAATATCCCAATATTCGGGATACATGTTTAGAGAACCACGTTTTATTTTACTTCGTTTGATGAGCAAATATTTTCCATCTTTTTCAATTAAAGAATGAGCAATCAATTTCACAGGCATTCGTAATCTCCCTTGTAAAAATAAAAAATCTTGCACAAAACAAGATTTTTCAGTAATGAACACAATCCACCCTGAGAGAATCGAACTCCCATCTCAAGAACCGGAATCTTACGTGATATCCATTACACTAAGGGTGGCAACCATTTTATTATACAAAAATTTTATAAAAATAACAAGTAAAAAAGGACTGAAATGATAAATTCCAATCCTTTTATTTTGATTACAATTCAATATCACCAAATAAGTCAGCCATTGAGAATCCAGTTTGAGTTTCTGGAAGTTCAAAGTCATGTTTTTCTTGACGTTTTTGACGACGAGGACGTGATTGACGTTTTTCTTTTTGATCATCTTCTTGTACTGGACGTTCTTCAAGAGCTTTGATAGAAAGTGATACACGCTCTGCATCAGCATTTACATCAAGAACTTTCACAGTTACTTCTTGACCAACTTTCAGCACATCTTTTGGATTTTCAACACGTTTATGTGAAATTTGTGAAATATGGACAAGTCCGTCAATACCTGGTAATACTTCAACAAAAGCACCGAAATCTGTTAAACGTTTCACTGTACCTTCGATAACATCACCGGCAACAAGTTTTTGTTCAACACCGTCCCATGGTCCAGGGGTTGTAGCTTTAAGAGAAAGTGATACACGACCTTCTTCTTCGTTCAAATCAAGAACTTTTACTTCAATTTCATCACCAACTGATACAACAGATTTTGGTGAAACATTGCGCTCATGTGACAATTCAGTTAAGTGAACAAGTCCGTCAACACCACCAAGATCAATGAAAGCACCAAAGCTTGTGATGCGTGCAACTTTACCAGTTACGATGTCACCAACAGCTAATTTACCAAACACTTCAGCACGTGCTGCTGCTGCTTGAGCTTCTACAACTTCACGACGTGAAAGAATAAAACGATTTTCTTTTGGATCCACTTCTTTAATTTTCGCTTCAAATTCTTGACCTACAAAACGTTCAGTGTTACGAACGAAACGAGTATCTAACATTGAAGCAGGAATAAATCCACGAAGTCCTTCAAATTCTACTGAAAGTCCGCCTTTAACAGCGCGAGTCCCTTTTACAGTAACAACTTCTTCTTCACGTCCAACCAACTTGTCCCATGCCTTGCGAGCTTCTAAACGTTTTTTAGATACAAGGTAAGTAACTGTATCAGTATCTTTACCAACTACTTGACGAAGAACAAGCAATTCAAGTGTTTCACCTGGTTTTACAAGGTCGTTAATGTCAGCATCACGATCGTTTGTCAATTCACGAAGGGTCAAAACACCTTCCACACCAGTTCCAGCGATTGCAACATTAGCTTGGTTCGCATCAACAGTCAATACTTCAGCAGTAACGACGTCGCCTGGCTCAACTTGGCTAACACTATTTAGCAAATCTTCAAATTCATTCATCTAAAAAAATCCTCCAACAATCAAGCACTTTTCGCTTGACATACTTATAATATTTTTCCTAAGCACCGCAATGACATTGAACTATCTTTAACGTTTCTCACCCTATAAAGAAATAAAATACCCTAAGATATTTTACCATTTATCTGATATATTACCTAAGAACTGGGGTAGCTGGATTCGAACCAACGCATGAGGGAGTCAAAGTCCCTTGCCTTACCGCTTGGCTATACCCCAAAAAGAACGCGGTCATATCCTTTAAACACTAAGTACGCTCATGGAGAGGGAGGGATTCGAACCCCCGAACCCGAAGGAGCGGATTTACAGTCCGCCGCGTTTAGCCTCTTCGCTACCTCTCCTGTATAATCAACAGTATTCATTATACCATTGATGAAAAGAAAATACAAGCATTTATTTACTCAAATTATAGGTTTCAATCAATTTTTCCACAGCATTTTCAAGTTTTTTATAAAAACTATCAACATTTTCATTTTTTATGATAGCAAATTGCCCGTCAAACTCAGCAATTTGACCAATGACTTTTTTACCAATTGATAGAACATAACCTTCGTACTGGTCAGTTCCTACTTTAACTTTGCTGTCTGCTAATTGGATTTCAATCTTTTTATCTTTTTTACTCATCATATACCTCTTTCAAGTCTCTATTTTACAAAAAAATAGGAAAACTAGCAAGTGCTACGTGAAAATAAAAGCTACCTCAACCGAGAGATAGCTTCAAAAATTTTTAAACTTTTACAATCCATCCTTCTGGTGCTTCAACATCGCCAAATTGGATGCCAGTTAATTCATCATAAAGTTTCCGAGTGACAGGTCCAACTTCTGTTTCACTGTAAAAGACATGGAAATCATCACCGTGCTGAATACCACCAATTGGAGAGATAACCGCTGCTGTACCGCAAGCCCCTGCTTCAGCAAAACGATCCAAATCATCAATTGGTACATCTCCTTCGATAGCTTTTAAGCCCAAACGATGTTCTGCTAGGTATAAAAGAGAATATTTTGTGATAGAAGGCAGGATAGATGGGCTATATGGTGTTACAAATTCATTGTCTTTGGTAATTCCAAAGAAGTTTGCCGATCCTACTTCTTCAATCTTCGTGTGAGTAGCTGGGTCTAGATAAATGACATCAGAGAATTTCTTTTCATGGGCCATTTTTCCTGGAAGCAAGCTTGCTGCATAGTTACCACCAACTTTAGCAGCACCTGTTCCATAAGGAGCAGCACGGTCGTACTTGTCGGAAACGATAAAGTTTGTCGGAGTCAAGCCCCCTTTAAAGTAATTTCCAACCGGCATAGCAAATACGGTAAAAATGTATTCATCAGCTGGTTTTACGCCAATGATGTCACCGATACCTAGCAACAGCGGACGAATATAAAGAGTACCTCCTGTTCCATACGGTGGAACGTATTCTTCATTTGCACGAACAACTTGCTTTACAGCATCAACAAACATATCAGTCGGAACTTGTGGCATCAAGAGACGGTCTGAGGTACGTTGCAGACGTTTCGCGTTTTGATCTGGACGAAATAGTTGAACACTGCCATCTTTCGTGCGATAGGCTTTCATTCCCTCAAAAGCCTGCTGCCCATAATGAAGGCAAGGAGAAGATTCGGACATATGCAAAGTAGCATCTTCGGTCAATTCTCCTTTTTCCCATTGGCCATTTTTATAATAAGCAAGATAACGATAAGGTAATTTCATATAGGAAAAGCCGAGGTTTCCCCAATCAAGATTTACTGACATAACATTCTCCTTTTTGAATTTATGCTTTTTATTTTACACTATTTTTAGATATTTTCAATAGCTTTTTGCAAAATTCTGAAAATTTTTTAATTTCAGTTTATAAAGACAATAAAAAATCAGCCACTTGGACTGATTTTCAATTATTTAAGATTCGCAGAGAACACTTCTTCATCCGAAATGGTATCAGAGATAAAGCTTCCGTTGCTGGTTCTTTCAGACAAGCTAAGGTCAGCAAGATTCACTTGGTAAGTCGTTCCCTTGTTAGAAACAATAGAAAGAATCTGCTCTTCTTCTGCTGTTGGATTGTCTGAACTAAAGAGGTCTAGTTCTACAGGATGCTCTCCAAAGACAGGACCTGCTTGGAAAACACGATGTGGCTTGGACTTCAGCTCGCGCAACACTTGCAAGCCACGATTTGCTCGGCTGGTCACAGGAATATCTGCAACTGCCATTCGCTTGAGCGCTCCGCGCTGGGTCAAGATATAAAGTGAATCAGTATTGGCAACAAAAGCTGCTACTAAGACATCATCTTTTTTGAGGTTGATAGCTTTGACACCTGCTGCTTTAGCACCAACAACTGGTACTTCTTCGATATTGAAGCGCAAGGCATAACCGTTCTTGGTCACTAGCATAACATCGTCTAGCTTGATTGGAGAGAGTGTGATAATTTGGTCGTATTCATTTTTTAATTTAGCAAATTTGACAGACTTGGACTTATAGGTGCGCCAAGGACTGAATTCTTTTCGTTCTACGCGCTTGATTTGTCCTAGTTTTGTTACCGCAAAATAAGTTCCTTCGTCAAAATTATCAACCAATTCTGTATAGAGTACTTCTTCGTTTGTCTCAAAATTGGTAATGGTCTGACTGAGGTGTTCCCCGATTTCTTTCCAGCGAATGTCTGCTAGCTCATGAACCGGCCGATAGATGACATTGCCAAGATTGGTAAAAATCAAAAGGTGCTGAGTGGTTTTCGCCGAGCTGACAAAAATCAGACGGTCGTCATCTCGCTTGCCGACCTCGTCAACCGTTGATGAATTGAAAGAACGTGGACTGGTGCGTTTGAGGTAGCCGCCACGAGTGACGCTGACAAAGGTTTCTTCTTCTACAATCAGACTAGCCGTATCAATCTCAATGGCGTTAGCCGTATCTTGCAATTCACTAAGACGAGGATTGCCAAATTTCTTTTTGACCTCACGGAGTTCGCGCTTCATCAGATTGTACATGGTCCGCTCATCACCGATAATGGCAGAAAGCATGGCAATTTTCTCACGTAATTCCGCCTGCTCTTCCTCCAGAATTACCACGTCTGTATTGGTCAAGCGATAAAGTTGGAGAGTGACAATGGCCTCTGCCTGCTCTTCGGTAAAATCATAGCTGACCTTGAGATTTTCCTTGGCGTCAGCTTTATTTTCCGATGCACGAATGAGCGCAATCACTTCATCCAAGATAGAAATCACTCGAATCAATCCTTCTACGATATGCAGGCGTTTTTCTGCTTTGGCCTTGTCAAATCGGCTGCGCGCCAGAATAATCTCTTTTCGATGGGCAATGTAACTGGTCAGAATCGGTACAATCCCTACCAAACGCGGTGTGAAATGATCAATCGCCACCATGTTAAAGTTGTAATTGATCTGCAAATCCGTGTATTTAAAGAGATAATTCAGAATCAGGTCGGTATTGGCATCTTTTTTCAGCTCAATAGCGATACGAAGCCCGTCACGGTCAGACTCATCCCGCACTTCTGCAATACCAGCTACCTTATTATTGACCCGAACGTCATCAATCTTCTTGACCAGAACAGCCTTGTTAATCTCGTAAGGAATCTCGGTGACAACAATCTGCTCTTTGCCGCCTTTGAGCTTTTCAATCTCCGTCCGAGAACGCACGACAACGCGCCCCTTTCCAGTCTCATAGGCTTTCTTAATCTCATCTCGCCCTTGCACAATGGCTCCCGTTGGAAAGTCAGGGCCCGGCAGAAACTCCATGAGTTTGTCAACCTTGGCTTTGGGGTGGTCAATCATATAGACCACCGCATCAATGACCTCAGCCAGATTGTGAGGCGGAATGTCCGTCGCATACCCAGCAGAAATCCCCGTCGCCCCATTCACCAAAAGATTTGGAAAGGCAGCAGGCAATACGGTCGGCTCTTTCTCTGTATCGTCAAAGTTCCAAGCAAAAGGCACGGTGTCCTTTTCAATGTCTTGGAGCAAGTAGCCTGCAATCTCAGATAAACGAGCTTCGGTGTACCGCATAGCGGCTGGCGGATCACCATCCATAGAACCGTTATTTCCGTGCATTTCCACTAAAATCTCACGGTTCTTCCAGTCCTGAGACATACGCACCATGGCGTCGTAGATAGAGCTGTCACCATGCGGGTGGAAATTCCCCATGATATTTCCGACGGACTTGGCAGACTTGCGGTAGCCCTTGTCAAAGGTGTTGCCGTCCTTGTTCATCGAATAAAGAATCCGACGCTGCACGGGCTTGAGTCCGTCACGAATGTCGGGCAAGGCCCGCTCCTGAATGATGTATTTGGAGTAGCGCCCAAAACGCTCTCCTATGATGTCCTCCAAGGACATGTTTTGAATGTTACTCATAGGATACTAAGCCCGTAAAATGCAAATTCACACAGCATTTAGGGCGAGTTCAACTCCTTTCGAAAATTGTAGAGTAGGTTGTAATAAAAAGCGGAAAAAATCCCATAAAGATAGACAAATCACATACAGAAAAACATACGCAATTCCTCTCTGGCTATTTTTATTCTTGAAAACTCATTTGATATAAAACTTACACATTGATCTTCGTCAAAGTTTTCTGAAATATATTTCGATGAAGAGTTTATCGCTCTTAATAATTTATTAAAACAACCTAGAGCTAATGGAGGGACATCTACATTGTCTAAATAATTAATCTCGACTTCAATCAGATCTTCTATTGCCGCAAAAATTTCATCTACCTCATCCTCAATATCAGAAGATATCCTCTTCTTAGCATTAAAATCACTAACAGATTTCGACAATGTGCTATATTCCCATTCAAAATCATCCAAAGCTCTAAAGAATATCGGAAAATCATTTTGAAATTTTATAAGATTTGACCTTCTCGATTGCTGAGCTAACTCTGTAAGTTCTCTTAGATTTTCTTCAACTTTTTCTTGAGTTTCTGACAGTTTAGCCTGTTGTTCTGTTAGTTTTAAAATATTTTCAGCAATTAACTTTTGCTTGTCTTCTAACTTTATTTGTCGATCATCTAACACCTTGTTATCTTTTTTAGAAATCCACATTGCATAACAAATAGGCAATGCTGCCGCAAAAATCTGAATGATATATCCCTTTATATCTGGCTCACTCAGTATTTTTATCAATCTTTCAAACATTTCTGGTGTCATAGTTACTCCTATTGTTTATTTCCCCCACAAACCCACGTTTATACTTGATATGACTGGCAATGTTACTGTCCACATCTTTTTTATCCCATAGTTGGAGTTCCCAAGGGTAGTAAAAATTGCTTTTGTTCTTAAAATAGATATGAATCCCAACATAACCATCTTTGTCACGTAAATACCAGTTTTTCAGACCGTACTGTTCTTGCCAAGCGTCAAGTCGTTCCATGACTTGAGCGATTTCCTCAGATGTTAAAATCATGCGGGCGCCGAAAATATCATTGAGAACTGAATTGACCGGATAGCCCTCTTGTCGCTCAGAAAAGCGAGCAATCTTATCTAGGATAGATTCGGATGTCTTAACCCGATAGACATAAGAAATATCCTGCACATCTGCCTTCATCAGATAGTCATTGATGGACTCATGGAGGTTGAGGCGGTAGGCAAGAATCGCCTCGGTTGGCACCTTAGCGAAGGTATGTTTCAGATTGATTTTCTCTACCTTACCAGTTTCAAAATAATCTTTAGAGTATTCTAAGTGAATACGATTAATTTCTGTAATGAGGCGTTCTACTTTTTCTAGCATGAGAATCACTCCTGTCATTTATTTACTAAGGCTTGAACCTTATCCTACACTTTCTGCTTTTGTTACTTTCTTAACCGCTTTGCGTTTTTTGTAGCGACTGCGAATGGTATTGAGGTGGTCGCGAAGATCTGCATAGTGGCTTCTTTCTGGGTAGGCATAGGTCATGATAGCGGTGAAATCCAGCAGGAAATCGTAGATTTCTTGTAGCTGAATGCGGAGTTGCTTGCTTTGACTAGGCACTTTGCCTTTTAATTCAGTCAAGCGCTCCTTGTAAGCTTCTTCAAACCGCTTTTGCGCAGTCACCAAGCTTTCCACATGAGCTTCCAAGTGCAGTTTTGCCAGCGCCGTTTGATAGGTCGATTTCTTCAGCTCTTGGAGCAGGTGGTTGATGCCCTCTGTCTCTTTTTCATAGTTGGCAGCCGCAATCCCTGCGTAATTTTTCAGCAAGCCTGCCAAGGTGTCGTAGGCTTCTTTTGTTGTCGTCTCCTTGACCCGTGAAAACGCCCGCACCAAAGCAGTCAGCGTCCCCAAAGCATCGTCTCGCTCGCGGTCGGCTTGGTCTAAACTGGTCACCAAGCGACTGGCTTTCGTCTGATGAAGCCCCTCCTGAAACTTAGCCAAATGCTGGCTCATCTCTTCCAGCTTACTCGTATAAATACTTTCAACCTTGTGCGCCTTGTTAAAAGCAGCAATCGCCTCTTTCGACTCGGTCATGAGCTGGGAAAATTCACTTTTATCCAGAGTTTTCGTGTCCAATGTAGTGATTCCGTATGTCAATTTCATTATTCTCTCCTAATTCTTTTAAATTCTAATCTATTTCATATCATTTTTACATTGTTCAGTTTCGGAAAAGGCTTTTTACTCAAAAACCGTTCGTCCGAAATCGGAATGTTCGTCTTTTGCTCTAAAAACCCTTGTCCGAAAACAGAACAATCGGGATTTACTAAAAAGTCGCTTGTCCGAAAGTTGAACGACTTTACTTTTGCTCTAGCGAGCTTGTCCGAAACTCGGACAGTGAGAGTTTATTATTGTACTTGAGAACATCATCTCAGATATAGATAATTTCTTTTTAATTCACACTATATTTTTGCATTAGCAAACTTTCTGGCTGCATAATATTTATCATAAATCAAATCGCTCTTTAAAGATTTGATTAGATCTTTGTTATAATCAACATCTTGATTTAATTCAATTCTTTGATCTTGTAAAAATATATAAAAGTCTCCATAAAATCCTCCCTTTTCTTGTTTATACACAGGAATTCGAATATCTAAAGAGTATTTTTCTTTACCTTTTATTATTTTTTCGCCACTTTTGATAGCAACATCATATTTCAAACTACAACTTCTATCAACCAAAATGTAAAAATTAACATCATTAGCTCCCGCAGTTAATTTTTGAGAGCAAGTAACAGATTTTTGAGTAGTATCTTCAATTAGATTAATTAATGGAACTTCACCTATACTAGAACCAACAGAGCCTCGTGCCACAATATGGAATCTCTTTTCTCTGCTATCATAAGCTACTACTAACATCAGATTAGGAATTTCTTTTCCCTTGCTATTGAATACTGATACTTTAAGAAGATATAATTTGCTATTCTGTTCAAATTCAGAAACGAATTCATCAAATGAACATATAATTAAACTCCTAATATCTCCTGGTTTTAAAATTAGAGATTCTTGTAGAACTTTCTCTGTTTCATAAACTTCCTTAAAAGTGTCTTTCTCACACCTAATAAACTTAACAGTGCATTGCTCTACAAACGACTCTTTGGTTCCATTATTATATGCTAGAAGCACAAATTTTTGATTTCTATCATAAAAACCACCATCATATTGAATATCAGGAAAATCATTATTTTCCTTCTTTATATTATATAATTCAATTTCTGTTACTGATTGAGTAACACTTCTTTTATTTTCTACAGCTAGAGTGTTTAATAAGAAATTTGAATATATTGGTGATTCAGAAGTTGCTTGTTCGGGAACTCCACTTCTGTTATTTATGTTTGAAATACTATTTCCAACTATCTCTATCTTTTTCTCATTATCAAATCTGTTTTTAGAACGATGTACTATAAT
Source organism: Streptococcus constellatus (assembly GCF_902167705.1). Lineage (GTDB taxonomy): Bacteria > Bacillota > Bacilli > Lactobacillales > Streptococcaceae > Streptococcus > Streptococcus constellatus_A. The sequence goes on from NZ_CABHMZ010000019.1 coordinate 46,090, forward strand.
TGGCCCCACAATCACAGTTACTATCAGACTTAAGATTAGCCACCACCACTGTTGGGATAGCTGAAAACCACTTTGCTGAACATTTTGTTGTACTGCTATAAACATACTTTTTCTATATCTCCTAAAAAATAACTTCCCCACTCTCCTCCAGCGTAAACTTAACATTATCTTCAATCCATTTACGGCGAGGTGGGACTTTGTCGCCCATGAGGACATTGACGCGGCGCTCGGCACGAGCCAAGTCGTCAATGGTGACGCGAATGAGGGTGCGGTTTTCAGGATTCATAGTGGTTTCCCAGAGCTGGTCGGCATTCATTTCTCCAAGCCCTTTGTAGCGCTGCAGCATGGCACCTTTGCCAAATTTCTTGCGCAGGTCTTCTAGATCGCCGTCCGTCCAAGCATACTCGACAACCTCGTTCTTGCCTTTACCTTTGGACATTTTATAGAGAGGGGGCAGGGCGATATAGACATGCCCCGCTTCTACGAGTGGGCGCATGTAGCGGTAAAAGAAAGTCAGCAAGAGCGTCTGGATATGGGCGCCGTCCGTATCGGCATCGGTCATGATGATAATCTTGTCATAGTTGGCATCTTCGAGAGAGAAGTCCGAACCAACACCTGCACCAATGGTGTAAATCATGGTGTTGATTTCTTCGTTTTTGAGAATGTCTGCCATTTTAGCTTTGGCGGTATTGATAACCTTACCGCGCAGGGGCAGAATCGCCTGAAACTTGCGGTCGCGTCCTTGCTTAGCAGAGCCACCAGCTGAATCTCCTTCAACCAGATAGAGTTCGTTTTTAGCTGGATTTTTGGATTGAGCTGGCGTTAGTTTTCCAGATAAAAGCCCCTTGTCTTTCTTGTTTTTCTTGCCGCTTCGGCTTTCATCTCTCGCCTTGCGGGCTGCCTCGCGCGCATCTCTCGCCTTAATTGCCTTGCGGATAAGATTAGACGCCAGTTCCCCATTTTCCAAGAGGAAGAAAGTCAACTTGTCTGATACAATCGAATCCACCGCAGGACGAGCAAGCGGACTGCCCAGCTTATCCTTGGTCTGCCCCTCAAATTGCAAATGCTCTTCTGGTACTAAGATAGAAAGAACAGCCGCTAAGCCCTCACGGTAGTCAGAGCCTTCCAGATTTTTATCCTTTTCTTTCAGCAATCCAGTCTTTCGTGCATAGTCATTCATGACCTTGGTAATAGCAGACTTTAGTCCTGTCTCGTGCGTTCCTCCGTCCTTGGTGCGAACGTTATTGACAAAAGAAAGAATATTGTCTGAATAACCGTCATTGTACTGGAGAGCCACTTCCACTTGAAAACCACCCTCTTCTCCTTCAAAATAAAGAACTGGTGTCAAAGTTTCCTTGTCTTCGTTCAGATAGCTAACAAAATCCTGCACCCCATTTTCATAATGAAAATCAACAGACTCGCCCGTTCGCTCATCTGTCAGAGAAAGATGAACATTTTTCAAAAGAAAGGCTGATTCATTGAGCCGCTCCGAAATCGTATTGTACTTGAAATCTGTCGTTGAGAAAATCGTATCGTCTGGCATAAAGGTCACTTTTGTGCCTGTTTTTGATTTGGGAGCTTTGCCAATCTTTTCCAGACTGGTAACAGGTTTTCCACCCTGCTCAAATCGTTGCCGATAAACTGTTCCGTCACGTGTGATTTCAACTTCCAGCCAGCTAGACAGCGCATTAACAACAGAAGAACCAACACCGTGGAGACCCCCAGAGGTCTTGTAGCCACCCTGACCGAACTTGCCGCCAGCGTGGAGCACCGTAAAGATAACTTCTACTGTCGGGATTCCCATAGCGTGCATACCGACCGGCATTCCCCGACCGTGATCTGCTACAGTCAAACTCCCGTCTTTGTTAATCGTCACGTCAATCTTGTCGCCAAAGCCAGACAGAGCCTCATCAACTGCATTGTCCACAATTTCCCAGACCAAATGGTGAAGCCCAGTTGCATCTGTTGAACCGATATACATACCAGGACGCTTACGAACCGCGTCCAAGCCTTCTAATACTTGAATGGCATCATCATTGTAATTGTTAATATTGATTTCCTTTTTTGCCACAAGGAACCTCCTGAATCATTCATCCTTTCTATCTTACAAGTTTTTAGCAAATTTTGCAAAGATTTTTAGAAAATAGTGTATTCTTTCTGCTTCTCACCACCATTTTTTCAGCCTAGACAAATTTTATAAAATATTTCTGGTCGTTCAACTATCAAAATCAAAATTCATGGTATAATAAAAGCATGATAAAGATAGTTTTTACATTGATAGTAGCTTATTTGATTGGTTCAATCCCTGCTGGGCTTTGGATTGGACAAGTATTTTACAAGAAAAATCTCCGCGAATACGGCAGCGGAAATACAGGAACGACCAATACCTTTCGTGTCCTTGGGAAAAAAGCAGGCATCATCACCTTTATTTTTGACTTTTTTAAAGGAACATTTGCGACACTATTGCCTCTTTTCCTTCATATCAACGGCATTTCTCCTCTCGTTTTTGGACTTTTAGCCGTTCTTGGACATACCTTCCCCATTTTCGCAGAATTTAAAGGCGGTAAAGCCGTGGCAACCAGCGCAGGTGTCATTCTTGGCTTTTCACCGACTTTCTTCACTTATTTAGCTGTCATCTTTTTCAGCTGCTTGTATTTGACTAGTATGATTTCTTTTTCAAGCGTGACAGCTGCTACCTCTGCTATTCTGGGAGTCTTAATTTTCCCACTATTTGGCTTTCTTTTGTCACGTTACGATGTGCTTTTTACCGTGATTGTGCTCGCACTAGCGCTTATCATTATCGTTCGACACAAAGATAATATCCAGCGAATTCAGATGAAACAAGAAAACCTCATTCCCTTTGGATTGAATATCACAAAACAACAACCTAAACAGAAATAAAAGAAGCTAGGATTTTTATCCTAGCTTCCTTTTATTTTATTCTTTGTGAGCTTTTTTAAATTTGGATAATCCTAAAAGTCCAACAACAAAGCCGAGTAAACTGATAAAGGCAGTATCTGTTGTACCTGTTTCTGGCAAGCTCTTTTGACCTGAGGGCACAAATTGTTTGTGTACATTAACTGGAATAGTTGCCGTTCTTTGATGTTTATTTGTTTGAACTGCTGGTACAAGTTCTTTTTGTCCAGTTTCATTTGGCTTCACTTGGTTAGCAGCTTGATCCTGAAGTTTCTGGTATTGTGCAGTTGAGATTGAAATAGTCCGTGAATTAGGATTGACAACCGCATAAGCTGTTAAGTCTGTTTTTGCCAAGAAATCAGCAAAAGCAACGTCCATTGAAGGACCTTCTTCGCGAGCTCCGCCCAACATACTATAACCGTCACCACCTGCAGCCAAGAAGTCATTGGTTGTCAGATAGTAGATTTTCTCAAGGTTTAATTTTTCGTATTTTCCTGTTTCAGGATTTTTAATTTCAATGCCAAGAATACGCTTATCGGCTGGCAAGGTTGTGTCATAATAAACTTTTGCGCCAGAAACTTGAAGGAAGCCGCCGCTTGGTTCAAGTAACGGTTGGCCATTTTCATCTAAGACTGGTTTTCCGTCTTTTTCTTGTAAAATAGAACCTAAAGACTTAGCAAACATGTCTGCGATATTTTGCCCAGTTACTTTTATTTGAGTAATGGTATTTCCAAATGGCAGAACCGCAATGATATCTCCCTTGGTGATTGGTTTTCCTTTCGCAATTGTTTCACGAAGTCCGCCACCGTTAGTTACAGCAAGGTCTGTCTTATGACTAAATCCTGTTTGCCCGTATTCATAGAGCGCATCTGCTACGACATTTCCAAGATTGGTTTCCCGCACACGGACATTTTCTCGGTTACCATTTAACTCAACTGGGCTATTAGCAACAACCTCTTTTGCGTTTTCTTGGTCGTATTTCTCTTTGATTTTGTTTACTAATTGCTGAATAGCTGGATCTGGGGTAACGCCTTTTACTGAATCAGCTGAGATTTGCTGAGGATTTCCTAGAAGTTGACCAGATTTGTATGTTACTTTTCCAATATTATGCAAGTAACTACCTGTTTGATTATAAGTGACATTGTCTCCATAGGTTACTGATTCTACAGTATGTGAATGCCCGTCAATCACCGTCACACGTTTCCCTTTTAGCAAAGGATTTTTTGATAATGCTTCTGCCAAGGTAGAACCGCGCCATTCAACTGGTGTTGTCGTATCTACACCCAAATGCGCCAAAACGACATAATGTTTATAAGTTTTACCTTCCGCTTTCGCACGGGATTCCACTTCTTCGATGACTTTATTGACTTCTGAAATTGGATCTGTAAACGTAACCCCTTGAACATTGCGTGGGTGTGTTTTTGTTGCAGTTTCTGGCGTTGTCACACCAATAACCACAAATTCATCTCCCTCAACATTCTTGTCTTTATCAACAATCGTAGAAGCTTGGAAAAGACGTGCTCCATTGACATAAGTATTGGCGCTAAGAAGAGGGAATTTCAAAATTTCTTTGTATTTTTTCACCTCATCCAAACCAAAATCAAATTCATGATTTCCGACCGCCATTGCATCATAGCCAATCTTATTTAAAATATTCGCGCGCTCTTCTCCTTTTGAGCTATTGGAAATCGGAAGTCCTTGAAAAGCATCGCCTGCGTCCACAACGAGTGTTGTTTGATCGGTCTTTGCACGTTCTTGTTCAATGACTGCTGCTAATTTAGCATCGCCAATGACACCTTTTTCTTCCACAATACGACCGTGCACATCATTTGTATGAAGAATAACCGTATCCTTTTCAGATTGAGTTACAGCCGCAGTAACAGCTTGATTTGCCGGAGTTGTAGAATCTGCTGGGGTTACAGAATTTTCAACTTGTCCCCCCTCGCTCTTTTCTGCAGCTTTCTCCGTAGAAACTTCAGTAGCAGGCGAAACTGTTGAATCTCCTTGAGCGGTCGTAGGGGAAACCGACTGATTTTCTTTAGGAGTTTCTACTTGCTCTACAAGAGTTGTTGAAGTAGCTGGATCTACAGCATCAGCAGAAACCTGATGTGCTAAAATTGCTGGAGCAATTAGCAATGTCGACAAAATAGGGACAATGAATTTGTTCTTCTTCATAATCAATCCTCTTTTATTATTTTTTGATTCTATTATACAAGATTTTCTGGTAAAATAAAACCTTATTGAACAAGCTTTGTCTCATCGTTCGCTAAAATTGTCATAAAAAGAAAAATATTCTAACTTTTACATTAGAATATCTTATTTCACAAACATTATTTACAAACTTCTACCTTGTGAGTTTATCTGTATCATCAAGTCTTTCAGTCTTGCTGCTCCAACGGTATCACCTGCTTTTTCAAAACACGCCAGTGCTTTTTGAGCATCAGATTTAGCCATTTTTATATCTCCCTTAGCTAACATTACCTCAGCTAAGCTACGATAAGCACAAGCATGATTGACTAAGTCATCTGTCTGCAATGCTAAATTTAGTGTTTCTTGCAAAAGTTTCTCTGCAAGGTGAATATTTCCAAGCTTGAACTGTAAATATCCCTGTTCGTACAAATTGACAGATTTCTTTAGGACATCATCGGGGAAATGCTCTGTAATAATTGCAGCTTCTGCCATTATCAAGTCATAAGCTTTTTGAAAATGCTCTTCTTCTCGTTCGACCATCGCTAATTGATGCAAGCCTATATGCTGTTCTTCCAGATTCTTTTCAGACACAGCTTGAGCATAATAGTCTTTAAAAAACTGACGAGCCAACTGAAAATCCTTTTCTTCCAAAGCAATATAAGCTTTTAAATTCAGTGTACTATAACTATCTTGGTCTATTTGATAAACGAATTGCTTGGCAAGCTGATATTTCCCGTCAAACAATGCTTGCCATGCTTTTTGAAGTTGTTCTTCTGTCATATTTTCTTTCCTTTTATTCATAGAAAACAAAATGTCACACTTTAAAAGTTATATCAAATCAGTCTCCGAGATTGCCTCTTTCACTTTTTCGATTGGCAGATGTACTAGCTCAACTTTCTTTTCGCTATATAAATAACGCGCATAATCATCCATACGATATTGATTGATATAAACCACTCGCTTGCAACCAACTTGTAAAAGCTGTTTCGTACAATTGAGGCAAGGGAAATGCGTGACATAAACAGTAAATCCTTTCGGGATTCCGCGCTCTGCACCTTGCAAAATCGCATTTACTTCTGCATGTAAAGTCCTCACACAATGCCCGTCGACTATCAGGCATTCATGATCGATGCAGTGTTCCGTTCCTGAAACGGATCCATTATATCCTGTTGAAATAACTTTATTATCCTTTACAATAACCGCACCAACGCTTGCTCGTTTGCAGGTTGAGCGATTTGCAATCAAGAGTGCTTGTGCTGCAAAATATTCATCCCAAGCCAATCTTTTTGTAACCATATTGCCACCTTCTTTTCTTACTTATCACTCAGTTTATCATTTTTTCGATGTGGAAAAAGCGGAAGTCCGAGCGATGCAATCTTTTCTGCCGGAACCCTCATGCCGTCTTTTGTCCATTTGATTAAAACAGAAACCACCGCCGAACTCCAAAAGGAATTCATGTAAGTTGAAGCTTCTTTTCTGGAACTATTTTGTTTTTCCAAAAAATCAAACACAGCACTTGTCAACAGTTTTTCTAAATTATAATCCACTGCTAAGCTAAGGATTCGTGCTTCTTTTTTGACTTCCTTAAACAAGAACAGCCATACTTGATAAAGCTCGGTTCTCATATTGAATTGTTCCAATTTATCGGTAATCTTTTGTACTGTTCGTTGGAAAATCTCTTGTAAAATTTCTTCTTTTGAATCATAATTTCGATAAAAAGCTGCGCGCGAGACACCCGCTCTCTCTACTAATTCAGAAATGGTAATTTTGGTCAATTCTTTCTTTTCCAACAATTGCAACAAAGAAATTTCCAATGATTCTTTTGTAATTCGGTTAGATTCCTGATTTGATATTTTTAGATTTTCTAAAGATTTTTTCGATATTTTACGTTCCGACATAACATTTTCTTTCTACGTGTAACAACCGACTGTAAAGGCTTTCTAAAGCAGAAGTTTCATGATATAATTGTAAAAAAAGACAAAACTTTTGTCAATGTCTAACTAGTTTACTACTCAACTAAAGGAGAATGCAATGACTTGGAAGATTGTAGCTGATTCAGGATGTGATTATAGAACTATCGAAAACCTTGCTGTTGACACCTTATTTGAAAGTGTTCCTTTGACCATTCAAGTAGGTGATGAAATCTTTATAGATAATGCTCAGCTCAATATTGATAATATGATGGAAAAAATGTATGCCACTTCCTCGGCTTCAAAATCTGCCTGTCCTAGTCCAGATGACTATATGAAAGCTTTTGAAGGAGCTTCAAATATTTTTGTGGTCACTATTACAGGAACATTATCAGGAAGCCATAATAGCGCACAAGTGGCTAAAAAACTCTATCTTGAAGACCATCCTAACGTGAATATTCATGTTATTGATACTCTTTCTGCTGGCGGTGAAAATGATTTGATTATCAAACAACTTAATCTTCTTATCGGTCAAGATTTAAGTTATGAAGAGGTCGTAAAAGAAATTACAGCCTATCAAACCAAGACAAAATTACTTTTTGTTCTTGCCAAAGTTGACAATCTAGTCAAAAACGGGCGACTGAGCAAATTACTTGGAGCTGTTGTAGGATTATTGAATATCCGTATGGTAGGCGAAGCCAGTCAAGACGGTAAACTAGAGTTACTTCAAAAGGCGCGTGGTGCTAAAAAATCACTCATTGCAGCTTTTGATGAACTCATTAAGGCAGGCTATTCTGGCGGACAAATTATTATTGCTCATCGAAATAATCCCAAGTTTTGTCAGCAATTTTCCGAAATGGTTCGTGAAAAATTTCCTCAGGCTGTTATTGAAGTCATCCCAACTTCTGGACTTTGTAGCTTTTATGCTGAAGAAAATGGTCTCCTCATGGGTTATGAAATTCAATAATATAACATAAAGAAGTCAGTCAAACAGGTGACCATGATTCACTGGACAATCACTCGCAAACGAATGTCATCTGAGAAAATTACGTATACGAACCAAAATTTGAAAATTTTTAGTTCCTAGTCTCACTCCTACAAGGCTCGAACCGTCTGGCTTGAAAAACGAACGAATCTGTTCAGCAGGCTCTAATTACAAGCGCTTTGAGCAACCTGCTGCTGCGCCCTTCCCTTGGTTTATTATCTTATATACTTTGAAGCTAGGAATTTTTCGTCCTAGTTTTTTTATAAATAAAGCAAACCGAAAACAATGAGCACACTAATCATGCTAAAAAGTGAGCCAATGAGGTAATATTCCGCAAAGGACTGGCTTTCAGAAATTTTGTTATACCGTGCGATTGACTTGGCGGTAAAGACTAAGCCAACTGAGGCGAATTGTCCAAATATGAGAGATAAAGCCATAATATAACGCTCCAAAACCCCAATCATCGCCCCTGCACCTGCTATAGTGTCTTGGTTATCTCCCTTCGACTGATACCTACTGAAGAAAAGCTTGAATAAAATATTAACAGGTTTTCCAACGATAGCCAAAAATAAAAGTGTCTGAGGCACTGCAGCACTATTTTTTAGCCAAAGTGGACTGGTTTTACTCGCCAATAAAGCATAAAATAGAAAAATGCAAACCAGATGAAGTGTTTGGTCAACAATAAAAGCCTGTTTGGTAAATCTTTTTGTTTCTATAAAAGTATTGAGCCTATATTTCAAGAAATCAATAACTACATGACTAAGCCAAACCGCAGCAAAATATAGACTATTTTTCGGGAAAAAGACACTCAAAATCAGTAACGGAAGAAAAACGATGATCAAATGCAATATTAAATATGGGAATTTCCGACTTTTTAAGTCGGCCATTTTTTGACTTTGCCATTGAAAATCGGCTAAAATATGTGCCGATAATGTTAATAATAAGATTGGATTTTGTAAGAAAAAATCTGAAAATCCCCATAAATTAGACATGCCTCTTCTCCTCCTTGTCTATCGCATTTAACATCAAATTCATAGCAACTCGTTTATTTCTGAGATAAATTTTTAGACCACTCGCCTTGATACGCTTGTTGAAAGCGCTTGGAGTGATACCGAGCAGTTTTGCCATTTCTTTATGCGAAAATGTTTCATCGTATACATTTTCAGCCAGTAATTGCTTGAGCACATCGTATTGAACATCTGTCCACTTAGACTGAATAAAAGAACACGCAGCTAACATAGTATTGATAGTCTGACTGACATTTTCATCTGCCATAGAAACTGAAATGTGATTGATGCCATAATCATTCTTGTCATGAATGTAGGTGATCGCTTCTCTTGCCAGCCAGTACGCTGGACCGTCAGAGCCAATACTTTGTTCTTTGTTGATTTCTGTAATCATATCTCCAACGCCAATTCCAAATCGAATTTCGTAAGGAGCAAATGCAACAGAAAGCTGATCTATGATTTGAAACATGTAAGAATTGGGCGAGAACAAGGCTTGAAATTCATCGCCTGCTGTGACCGTAAAGGGGGAAATCAAATCATTCTGATATTGCTGGTTCAACTCTTTCATCAATTGCAACAATTGCTGTTGTGCCTGCGCTCGATCTTGTATTTTTTTTGATTCAATAACGTCTCCAATAAGAGCAATGTACATCATCTTCTCACCTCTTTTTGTCTATTATAATGGAAATTTTTAAAAATTTCCATTATAAAGGACATTTTCTGAAATTTCCGTCACAAAGGACATTTTTAACATATAACCTGTTCTTTAATTTTTAAATCAGCTATCCGTTTATTTTCCATACCTCACTCAGCACTTCTCCAATCTTGCCCTTGATAACCAAATCAGCTTGATTATCTTGTACTATATTACTTTTATTGATAAGGACTAGCTGTCGCCCTTGAAAATAATGAACCAAACTTGCCGCTGGATAAACAACGAGCGAAGTTCCACCAATGATGAGCAAATCAGCTTGACGAATAGCCTGAATGGCTTGAGAAAAGACGTCCATATTTAGCGATTCCTCATAAAGAGTCACATCCGGCTTAACTACGTAACCGCAAGTCTCGCAATAAGGAATGGTTCCAGGTAATTTCAAAAAATCCTCTAAGTCATAAAAACGATGACAGTTGGTGCAATAATTTCGGTCCACACTACCATGAATTTTCAATACATTTTTGCTTCCTGCTATTTCATGTAAACTATCAATATTCTGTGTGACAACTGCTTTTAATTTCCCTATCTTTTCTAAATGAGCTAAATAATCATGAGCTGCATTTGGCTTAGCATCAGGATAAATGAGATATTTTTTGTAAAAGTCAAAAAACTGTTCTGGATAAAGTTCAAACATCGTATGGGAAACTAGTTGCTCTGCTGTAAAATGCTGATTTAATTCAATATTGTAAATACCATTTGAGCTGCGAAAATCCGGAATACCAGATTCAGTTGAAACACCTGCACCACCAAAGAATACAATATTTTGACTACTTTGAATGATATGAGCCAGTTCTTCAATCTTGTCCATATCGCCCTCCTAAAAGTTACCAATATTATTAAAGAAAAAATCGGCTAGAAGAACTAGCCGATTCATGTTATAACTGAATTATTTTGACAAGTTATAGAAAGATTTCAAACCACGGTATTCAGCTACTTCACCAAGTTGGTCTTCAATACGAAGCAATTGGTTGTATTTAGCAATACGGTCAGTACGTGACAATGAACCAGTCTTAATTTGTCCAGCATTAGTTGCAACTGCGATGTCAGCAATTGTTGAATCTTCAGTTTCACCTGAACGGTGTGATACAACGGCAGTGTAACCAGCTTCTTTAGCCATTTCGATAGCATCAAATGTTTCAGTAAGAGTACCGATTTGGTTAACTTTGATAAGGATTGAGTTAGCAGCGCCTTCTGCAATACCTTTTTCAAGGTAAGAAGTGTTTGTTACGAAGAAGTCGTCACCAACAAGTTGTACTTTCTTACCAAGACGATCAGTAAGTTTCTTCCAACCATCCCAGTCATTTTCATCCATACCATCTTCGATAGTGATGATTGGATATTTGTTTACCAATTCTTCAAGGTAGTCAATTTGTTCATCAGCTGTACGAACTGCAGCTCCTTCACCTTCGAATTTAGTGTAATCATAAACTTTACGTTCTTTGTCGTAGAATTCTGATGATGCACAGTCAAAACCAAGGAATACATCTTTACCAGGAACATAACCAGCAGCTTCGATAGCAGCAAGGATAGTTTCTACACCATCTTCAGTTCCGTCGAAACGAGGAGCAAATCCGCCTTCGTCACCAACAGCTGTTTCAAGACCACGAGATTTAAGAATTTTCTTAAGAGCGTGGAAAATTTCAGCACCCCAACGAAGAGCTTCTTTGAATGTAGGTGCACCAGCAGGCACAATCATGAACTCTTGGAAAGCGATTGGAGCATCTGAGTGAGAACCACCGTTGATGATATTCATCATTGGAGTTGGAAGAACTTTAGTATTGAATCCGCCAAGGTAGCTGTAAAGTGGGATTTCAAGGTAATCAGCAGCAGCACGTGCCACAGCAATAGATACACCAAGAATTGCGTTTGCACCCAATTTACCTTTGTTTGGAGTACCGTCAAGTGCAATCATTGCACGGTCAATAGCTTGTTGATCGCGAACGTCATAACCAATAACTGCTTCAGCAATGATATTGTTTACGTTGTCAACAGCTTTTTGTGTACCAAGACCGCCGTAACGAGATTTGTCACCATCACGAAGTTCAACTGCTTCGTGTTCACCAGTAGAAGCTCCAGATGGAACCATACCACGTCCGAAAGCACCTGATTCAGTATAAACTTCTACTTCAAGTGTTGGGTTACCGCGTGAGTCTAGGACTTCGCGAGCGTAAACATCAGTAATAATTGACATTTTTTACTCTCCTTTGAGTTATTTTATTTACATTCCTATCATACCTTAAAAATCAGTTTTTTTCAAGGAAAAATCGTGCCTTTCTATGAAATTTACGATAATTTTCTATGTAAGCGTTTTATATTTCCGAATGTTTCTTGGATAAATTTCAAAAAAAGTATGTTATACTAACTTTATGACAGATATAAACAAAACAATAATGGAAAAATCTCAAGGGGGATTAAAATTAAATCCCGATGAGCAAAGAAAATTTTTAGAAACATTTGAAGAACGGGTCATTGCAGAATGTAGTATTGATGAAGCTAACAGCACTCCCATCCACAACCATTTTAAAGAAATTTTACAAAAGATTATCTTGGACTATCAGCCTATAACTGTGAAAATATCTCCTGAGGTCACCAGTCAATATCAAATTTTTTACTTAAAAATAGCAAAAGATCTTGGCTGCAAAGCAACGATCGTGTCTAGTAACTGCAAGAATTCTCCATTTGGCTTGGTCATTCATAGTGATCATCCAGTAGAAATAGCTGAAAAAGAAATTGCTGATCAATTTTCTGGACTTTTTCAAACAGATTCACCCCAAAAAGCAGAAAAGAAACCTTCTTTTTGGAGAAAGTTGTTTCATTAAAGGGCTCATTGATGACAAATTTAGAAAAACTAACCTTATTCTTTCAAGCAGAAAATCAAAGAGATTGGAAAACTTACCAAAATTTTTTACATCCTGAAATTATCTGGGAATTGCACGGGCGAGAAGTTTCAACCATTCATGGAATAGACGATTATCTTCTGAAGATTCAGCAAGCCTATCATCATAGTAACGTTCAATTTTCCTGCTTGCATACTTTTTCAACTAATGAAAATCGGATTGTTACTATTCTCAAAAATGATTTTGGTCAACTATCCTGTGATATTTTCGAGTTTGAAAATGGTTTAATTATCAGAGAATATGAATATTTGTTATGACGCTTCCATGTCCGACAACTACTACACCTTGCAATCTAAAACAAATATAATCGGAGGTTAAGAACTTTTTGTTCTAACCCCCCTTTTTTATAGTAACATTCCTTCGTCTATGCCAAATTCCGTTAGGATTTGCTGGATTCGGTCGAAATTCAAGCGAAAATGTTCTAACGTATGAGCATCAGAGCCAACAGAATACTTTGTTCCTCCCAATTCTTTCACCAAAGATAGAGCATAGATGTAAATATCTTCATGATTGTAGAGATACATAGACTTGCCATTCAGTTCAAATGCTAAGTCGTAATCTATCATTTTTTGAAAAAGGGTGCGGAGTTGAGGTTCAAAGTTTTTCAATTCTTCAACCGTCACATTGAACTTGCGAAAACCATAGTCAAAATGAGCCAAAACATCAGCTAGAATACTTTCAATAGCTTCTTCCATTTCTTTAAAGTAAGCTGGAATCACTTTCATTTTATCAGATTGCAAAGCAGGTTCTTCTAAGTAATCGAACTTCCCATTATGGTGAACAGACAACAGTTTTAAATCATAATTTTTATTTTCTAAGAAAGCTAAAATATCTTTCTTTCGTGGTCTATAATAGCCAATCTCAATCCCTTTTTTGATTCGATTTCCGTATTTCCGATTGAGAGCAGCTATTTTTCTAGAATAAGACTCATAATCAGGAATATCATCATGAGGAGAGCCTGCATCATACGGATAGGGATTAGACAAATCCAGATGTTCACTCGTCACGATTTCACCGTCGTAATGTTCCAAATAATCTCTGAAATCAGCATCTGAATCGTAAGAAAAGTAAGTATGAAGATGATTATCGCGCACAATGTTTTCCTCCTATCATTTCTATAAAACTAAGGAATTATATAGCAGTTTATACTAACTACAATATATATATTATTTTTAAACAAAATTTTCATAAATTTGATAATTTTATTTTGTAGTTGTGTAAACAAGGATATAGTTTTCTTTATTATTTCATAAGCAGTAACAACTGTTGCATTCATTAAAAATTAGATACAATTCACTCCTGCAGATAATAAATAATGGACTAATTTTTGATTGATTTCAATTGTTTACGAATCATTTGGAAAACAATCACTAAAAGCGGCGTTAGTAAGATAAGGACTAACCCTAATCCAATAAAAGTCTGATCAAAGCCAAAACTGTCAATCAGCCAACCAACAATTGGAAAAATGATAATCATGCTGAAACTGAACATCATTGAAGCAATACTTAACATGGTCGCTCTGGCTGAACTTGGTAAATACTGTTGCAAGTCATTGTAAAATATTGGTTGATACATGGCATACAAAGTATTTGTCGTCAAATAAACAAGGATATATATAAATGGCGTCCCCAAAAATGACAGCACATAAGCCATTCCTGTTAAACTGACAACTACTGGAAAAATCCGAAAAGAATGCCATGTTTTCCCAATCTTACTAGCAATAGAAACTGCCAAAATATTTAAGACACTGCCAATCAACATAACTGTCGAAATTTGCCATCCAGCTAAATTCGGTAATTGTTTTTGATAGTAAAAATAAAACATACACATCATTGTTCCAACGAATTGAAAAGTCATCATCCACGTAAAAAGACTGGGATTACTTTTCATTTCTTCTTTTACCGTCAGGATTATTTTCTTCATCGTGACCACTTCATCAGTTTTCCTTTTAAGCGTTGGTTCTTTTATGAACCAAATCAGGATTAAAACAATAATAGAAACTGCAATCATGATATAATAAGTAATATACAAATATCCATGTACAAATAATCCAGCTAACACCGTTCCTAAAGAAATTGCTGCTTCTGAAACGCCTGACATCAAGCTTGATATTTTCAAATAACGATCTTTTAAGTCCGCTTCTATAGCGGAGTCATATAACAGTGCAGAGCTCGTTCCTGAATCAAAATTGTAGGACAAAGCATTGGCCATCATTGCGATTGCATATATCCAAAAGTTTCCTTGCCCTATCAACATTAAAACAGATGATAAAATGCCTGCCGAACGGCTTAAATACAGATTGGTTTTATAAGAAAATCGATCTGCCAACATGCCTGACGGAATTTCAAAAATGACGCCAGTTGCATGAAATATACTTTCTAAAAGTCCAATTTGCAGTAAAGACATTCCATTTTGACTGAGAAATAAAATCCAAAAACTTGTAATACCCAAAAATCCTAAAAACTCCACTCCAGCCATGAGAGGAATATTTCTTTTATAACTTCTCCTAAACATACTTTTTCCTTTATCAAGAAGAAACTGAACTTTCTGTTCAATTTTCTTACTTGCTCATTTTTCATAATCTTTTAATTTTTAAAAAAACGCCAATCGGCGTTTTTACATTTCCTAAGGTTCAATTCTGTGGAGCATACGTGGGAATGGAATGGCTTCACGGATGTGTTTCGTTCCTGCAACAAATGTCACCATACGTTCCAAACCAAGTCCAAATCCAGCATGCGGTACAGATCCATATTTACGAAGGTCAAGGTAGAAAGCATAATCATCGGGATTTAAACCATTTTCTTCAATCTTCGTTAATAATGTTTCATAATTTTCTTCACGAGCAGAACCACCAATGATTTCTCCATAGCCTTCTGGTGCTAAAAGATCTGCACAAAGAACACGTTCTTCATTTCCAGGAACAGGTTTCATATAGAAAGCCTTAAAGCTAGCAGGGTAGTTCACAACGAACGTTGGCACACCAAAATAGTTTGAAATCCAAGTTTCATGCGGTGAACCGAAATCATCCCCTCGTTCGATATGCTCGTACTCTGCATTTTCATCATTCTCATGTTCTTGTAAAAGGTCAATTACTTCATCGTAAGAAATACGTTTGAAGGGTTCTGCCACGTATTTTTTAAGAAGATCAGTATCACGTTCCAACACTTCAAGCGCATGTGGTGCACGATCCAGAACTCCTTGAATCAAAGCCTTCACATAAGCCTCTTGAAGATCAAGCGACTCGTCATGAGTGACGAAGGGATATTCCGCATCCATCATCCAGAATTCTGTCAAGTGGCGCCGTGTTTTAGACTTTTCAGCACGGAAAACAGGACCGAAGTCAAATACACGACCAAGTGCCATAGCACCTGCTTCTAAGTAAAGTTGCCCAGATTGACTTAGAAAGGCAGGAGTTCCAAAATAATCTGTTTCAAAAAGCTCTGTGGAATCTTCCGCTGCATTTCCTGATAAAATCGGACTATCAAATTTGATAAAGCCATTGCGGTCAAAAAATTCATAGGAAGCATAGATAATCGCGTTGCGAATTTGCATAATTGCCATTTGCTTGCGTGAACGCAGCCATAAGTGGCGGTGGTCCATCAAAAAGTCTGTTCCGTGCTCCTTTGGTGTGATAGGATAATCATTAGACTCTCCAACAATTTCAATATCCGTCACGTCTAATTCATATCCAAATTTTGAACGCTCATCTTCTTTGACGATCCCTTTTACCAAAACAGATGTTTCTTGGTTCAAGTGTTTGATGATATTAAATTTATTCAAACCCTCTTCTTCGCCAAATTTTTCAAGGAAATTTGGCTTGAAAGCCACAGCTTGGAAAAAGGCAGTCCCGTCGCGCAATTGCAGAAAAGCAATCTTTCCTTTTCCTGATTTATTGGCAACCCAAGCACCTATCGTCACTTCTTCTCCGACATGATTTTTAACATCAATAATTGAAGTATATTTTGTTGACACGTTTTTTCTCTTTTCTATTTTATTTTTTTCATAAATTGGTGAAGACGTTTAATCGCTTCTTTTAAAGTATCCATATCCGTCGCATAACTAAGACGAACATTCTCTGGCGCACCAAAGCCAGCACCTGTTACAAGAGCGACACCTACTTCTTCTAGAATTGCTGTTGTAAACTCTGTCACATCTGAATAGCCTTTCATTTCCATTGCTTTTTTTACATTTGGAAAGAGGTAAAAAGCTCCTTGCGGTTTCACCACTTCAAAACCAGGAACCTCTGCAAGCAAAGGATAAATGATATTGAGACGTTCTTCAAAAGCCTGACGCATGGCTTCAACAGTATCTTGAGGACCCTTTAAAGCTTCAATTGCCGCATATTGAGAAGCAGCAGTTGGATTAGAAGTCGTTTGTCCAGCCACTTTACTCATCGCTGCAATGATTTCAGGTTCTCCAACAGCATAACCAAGTCTCCAACCAGTCATCGAATACGACTTAGATACACCATTGATAACAATTGTTTGCTTGCGAATAGCTTCAGACAGACTCGAAATCGGTGTAAATTCATTTCCATTGTAAACCAAGCGACCATAAATATCATCTGCCAAAATGAGAATATCATGCTCTACAGCCCAATTACCTATCGCTAATAACTCTTCAGCAGTATAAATCATTCCCGTTGGATTAGAAGGAGAATTGAGCACCAAAACTTTCGTTTTCTCTGTCCGAGCAGCCTCTAATTGCTCAACGGTCACTTTGAAATGATTTGCTTCCGTCGCTTGAACAAAAACTGGTATCCCTTCTGCCATCTTAATCTGGTCGCCATAACTAACCCAACACGGTGCCGGAATAATCGCTTCATCACCTGGATTGATGACACTCATAAAAAAGGTGTAAAGGGAGAACTTTGCACCCGTTGCAACAGTCACTTGACTTGGTTTAATCGTATAACCATAGTATTTTGCAAAATAAGCTACAATTGCTTCCTTTAATTCAGGCAAACCACTAGTAACCGTATAAAAGCTAGCTCTACCGTCTTTTATTGCAGAGATAGCTGCATCTTGAATATTCTTCGGAGTAGGAAAATCTGGCTCTCCCAAAGTCAGCGAAAGGATATCACGCCCTTGTGCTTTTAAAGCTTTTGCGCGCGCTGCTGCTGCTAAGGTTACACTTTCTTCCATATTTAAAACACGATTTGATAATATCATAGCCCCTCCTTACTGAGTAACCCTCCCGTTTCAAATCCGACATTGTAATAAGTTGTTTCGGATTTAATTTCCCAGATTGGCTGCTCATTTATATAGCCAAATGTTACTTTATCAATTTGTTTGGCGCCACTATCTCGAGCGATTTTTTCTGCTTTTTCTTGACTAATTCCTTTAGACAACTCATAAGTATAGATTTTATCACTATCAGCTTCTATCAAAACAGCAAGCTGTGTCTTTTTACGATTCTTCCCCAAAAGACTATAATAACTCTTTTTGCCGTTATAGATAGCAAAGCGATCCACTTCATCCAAATCTGCGTATTCGCGAGCGATTTTGCTAGCTGTTTCCTTAGCAGATTGATAAGGAGTCATAGATAGATTTAAAATGTAAAGAAAAGAAAAAGTGAGAACGGCTAAAACTATCACACTTCCGATAATATATTGCCAAATAACGAAAATTTTATCATTTTTTCTTCTATTTTTCACTCGTCCATTATACTATAAATAAGGATTTTTTTCTATCTTTTTCTAAAATTTGATTTTATTACTACTTATTGATAAAATACAGATATGGACAAACTAACAAATCTTTTACAGGAAAATCGTCTTGATTTAAAAACAATGAGTGTTTTAAATAAAGCAATTCGCACCATTCGGCATTTTGAAAGCCAAGCAGCAAAACAACACAATCTGACTCCCACTCAATTTTCAGTCTTAGAAACTCTTTATAGCAAAGGGAACTTACGCATTCAAGACTTAATTGATAAAATGCTTGCTACATCTGGAAATATGACTGTTGTCATAAAAAATATGATACGAAATGGCTGGATTTTTCGAACCTGTGATCCATCTGATCGGCGTTCTTTTTTAGTCGGATTGACCCCAGAAGGACGTAGCAAAATTGAAACGGTGCTCCCAGAGCATATTCAAAATATCCAGCAAGGATTAAGGATTTTAACAGAGCAAGATAAAGAAGATTTGATTCGGATTTTAAAAAAATTTAAAAATTTGAGCTAATTTCTTGCTAACTAGTGATATTTGTTGTAACATAAACAGGTACAAAAGAAAAGGAGAGTGACTTATATGTCTAAAAAAGTACTATTTATCGTCGGGTCTCTTCGTCAAGGCTCATTCAATCATCAATTAGCTACTCAGGCTGAAAACATTCTTGCTGACAAAGCTGAAGTTTCTTATCTTGATTTCAAAGATGTTCCATTTTTCAACCAAGATATTGAAAGCCCAGCTCCTGCTGCTGTTGCCAAAGCTCGCGAAGAAATTCTTGCCGCTGACGCTGTCTGGATTTTCTCCCCAACTTATAACTGGGCAATCCCAGGAGTCGTAAAAAATCTTTTAGACTGGCTATCACGTGCTCTTGATCTTTCAGAGCCTGCTGGACCTTCTGCTCTCAACGAAAAGCTTGTAACAGTTTCCTCTGTAGCAAATGGAACTTCTCCAGATGAAGTTTTCAAACATTATCGCAGCCTCCTTCCATTTATTCGCATGAATGTCGTTGAACCATTCACTGGTGTTGCTGTGAACCCAGAAGCATGGGGAACTGGTCAATTGACAGTTTCTGAAGAAAAGCAAGCTGAACTCGCAGCCCAAGCTGAAGCATTATTAGCAGCGATTAACTAAAAATAACCCAAAACGGAATGACGCTTTTATATCATTCCGTTTTTTGTTTATTTTCCTTGACAAAGACATAAGTATCTATGGTGGATAAATCTTCTCGCAAGGCAAAGCCTGCAAATTGCAATTGCTTGATTTCTTCTTTCGTTGTTATTTGATTTTCAATTAAGGCAGTTAAAAATTGACCACGAGCCTTTTTAGAAATAGTTGAGTGAACTTTCAAACTCCCTTCTCTGTCTTCTAAAAATTTAAACCGAAGCATCTTATCGCGTATAGATTTGGAAAACACTGTCTCAAACTCACTTGATAGCAGAGATAAAATCATTTCCTCGTCTGAAATAGCTGCATCATAATCATTGCGCCAATAATTTTTCAGGCTTTTGCCTGAAATAGTGCATTTCGCTAAAAAATCCAATCGATGAGGTGAAATCAATGCCATAGCTGGCATAATACCATATAGACTAGAGGTGATGAACAAATGGTTGTCTATATACCTCGACTCTTTCTCCGTTAAATCCCTTCTTTTGATGTTTCGATACATAAGACCATCAAATAAATGCAAAGCTGGATAAGTCAAGGCCTGCTCATTTTTTAATTGTTGAAGATGAATGTACTCTTCTTCTGCTCGTTCCAGACTAATATGATAGAAATGCGCTAATTCTTCAATAGAATACTGTGACAGACTAGCTACAATTGTTTTTGTTTGCTCCGAAAGAAAACATTTCCCCTGAGGTTTAAGGCTAAGATTCATTTCCTTTGCAGTTGGAATTAAAATTTTCATAATCTTATTGTATCAAAAGTTATTTTGCAGAACAACTGATTTTTCTCTTGACATTAGACATTTGTTATCATATAATCTAGTTATAAAGACCAGATAAGAAAGAGGTGAATATTTTGGAAATCACAAAATTCCCAACTTGGGAAGAATTACCTGACTTGGATCTCTATCTTGATCAGGTTCTCCTTTATGTGAATGGTGTAAACGAACAAGCCTTTCATGGCACAGATAAATCCTTAACCGCTGCTATGGTTAATAACTATGTGAAACACGCTCACATCCCGAAGCCAATTAAGAAAAAATACAATCGCGTACAAATTGCTCGTTTGATTGTATTGACGACGTTAAAACCTGTCTTTCCAATACCGGATATTATCAAGACGATTCAGCTTTTGGTAAACGAAAAGGATTCTGCTACTCTCTATAATGAATTTGTCTATTGTATGCGAGAAGAAAAAGCAGACAATACTGCACTTGCTATTGAAGCAGCTTGTCAAACAGTGAAATTATTTCATCAAACGAAAGATCTTGCTTTATCCTTGGAAAGGAGGACAAAAGATGAACCAAACCTTTAAACTTAGCAAGCGACTAAGCTTTGTAGAGGAAATCGCCAATGCAGTTACTCATGCTGTCGGCGCTGTCATCATGCTGGTTTTACTTCCCATCTCAGCCATTTACAGCTATGAAGAGCATGGTGTACTTGCCGCTGTCGGAGTTTCAATTTTTGTCATCAGTTTATTTCTGATGTTTCTTTCCTCAACGATTTACCATTCAATGAGTTACGGTTCCACTCATAAGTATATCTTACGAATTATCGACCATTCAATGATTTATATCGCTATTGCTGGAAGTTACACACCAGTCGTACTATCTCTCATGAACAATTGGCTGGGCTACCTTATCATCACAATTCAATGGGGAACGACCATTTTTGGTATTTTGTATAAAATATTTGCTAAAAAAGTTAATGAAAAATTCAGCTTAGCACTTTATCTTATTATGGGTTGGTTAGTGATTCTGATTATTCCGCAAATCATTGGTCAAACGGGACCTATTTTCTGGGGCTTGATGTTAGCTGGAGGACTCTGCTACACGGTTGGTGCAGGATTTTATGCCAAGAAAAAACCATATTTCCACATGATTTGGCACCTCTTTATCCTAGCTGCATCTGCACTTCAATACCTTGCTATTGTCTATTTTATGTAAGTAACTTTAAAAACAACTATTCGTAGAATGATTGTTGTAGAAAAAAAGCCAAGCTACTTTGAACAGTAACTTGGCTTTTTGCAATAAATTATTTGGATTTGATATAATTAACACCATCTGCTTTTGGTGCAACAGCTTTTCCAAAGAATGCTGCTAATACAACAATGGTTAATACATACGGTGCAATTTGCAAATAAACTGCTGGTACGTGTGATAAGAATGGCAATTGACTTCCGATAACAGCCAAACTTTGAGATAGTCCAAAGAAGAGACTTGAAAGCATGGCACCAATTGGATTCCATTTACCAAAGATCATCGCAGCTAGTGAGATGAAGCCTGGTCCGATAATCGTTGTCGCAGCAAAGTTTACTGAGATAGACTGCGCATAAATCGCACCACCGACACCGCCAAGGAAACCTGAAATCATCACACCGTAATAACGCATGAGATAAACATTGATTCCCAATGTATCAGCCGCTTGTGGATGCTCCCCTACAGAACGTAAACGAAGCCCAAATTTCGTCTTAAACATAATGAACCAAGCTAGAAAGGCAAATGCTACTGCAATATATCCCATTAAACTGGTATGTTTAAAGAAGATATCTCCAATGACAGGAATATCTGATAATAATGGAAAATTAAATTTACCAAATGATACTTGAATATTATCAGTTTGTCCTTTGTTATAAAAAGCTTTTACCAAGAAAATTGCTAATGCAGGTGCCATCAAATTGAGCACTGTACCACTAACAACATGGTCCGCACGGAAATTGATAGTCGCTACAGCATGGATGAGTGAGAAGATTAGACCCACAATACCACCGACTAAAAGTGAAAGCCAAGGAGTCAAATTTCCAAAAGTATTGACAAAGGTAAGATTAAAGACAACTCCTGAGAAAGCTCCCATAACCATAATACCTTCAAGTCCGACATTGACAACTCCGGCATGTTCGGAGAATGCACCGCCAATACTTGTAAAGATTAAAGGCGCTGCATAAATGAGCATAGAGGAAACTAACAGACTTAACATTGTTACAAAATTCATCTTATTTTCCTCCCTTTACTTTTGCTTGTTTTCTTGGTTTGATAAAGTGTTCAATGATATAATGAATACTTACGAAGAAAATGATAGACGCTGTTACAATATTGACCAACTCAGCTGGAATCGTTGCGGTATTCATACCTGGGGCTCCGACTTGAAGCACAGCAAATAAGAAAGCTGCAAAGAGAATACCAATTGGTGAGTTATTTGCAAGTAGGCTGACAGCCATACCATTAAAGCCGACAGCGAGAGAACTTCCTTGTACATAGACATTTTGGAAAGTTCCAAGCCCTTCAACAACACCCCCGACACCAGCAAGGGCACCCGAGATAATCATTGAAAGAATAATCGTCCGTTTAGCAGACATACCTGCATATTCACTCGCATTTGGATTTAAGCCGACAGAGCGGATTTCAAATCCAAGTGTTGTTTTTTTCAACATAAACCAGATCAGAGCAACGGCAATGATTGCAAAGAAGATTCCAATATTCATCCGTGAATTATTTGTCAGTGCTCGCAACCATTCTGTTTGATAGGTTGCATTGGCTCCAACTTTAACACTTGAGTCAATACTTTGCATAACACTCTTTGGGAGACTATGAATCATTGCATTTCCAACATAAAGAACAATGTAGTTCATCATAATGGTCACAATAACTTCACTCGTTCCCAAATAAGCACGAAGAATACCAGGAATAGCACCGATAATTCCGCCAGCTACTGCTGCAATGACAACCGTCGCAAGAATCATAATAGGACGTGGAAGGTTAGGAAAAGAAAGTGCAAACCAGCCACTCAAAATCCAACCAGCTAAAGCTTGCCCTGGCAAGCCGACATTAAAGAAGCCAGCCCGACTTGCTACTGCAAATCCAAGAGCAATTAAAATAAGTGGACCCATTGCTCGGAAAATTTCACCAATGCTTCGAACAGTACCAAAGGCAGCTTTGAACAGTTCCTCATAGCCCCAGATAGCATCATAGCCAAAAATCCACATGATGATGGCACCGAGTAAAATCCCAAGAACAACTGAAATCAAAGGCACCGCAATTTGCTGTGTTTTCTTAGTCATTTGAATCTCCCTTCTTAATTTCACCACCAGCCATCAAGATACCCAGCTCTTGCTTATTAGTTTCTGCTGGAGTAACAATACCTTGAATCTTACCATCATGGATAACAGCGATACGGTCTGAAACATTCAGAATTTCATCTAGTTCAAAGCTGACAACAAGTACTGCTTTACCTTTATCACGTTCTTCAATCAAACGTTTGTGAATGTATTCAATCGCTCCAACGTCCAATCCACGAGTTGGTTGGCTAACGATTAAAAGATCAGGATTACGATCTATTTCTCGAGCAATAATGGCTTTTTGTTGATTTCCTCCTGAAAGAGCAGATGCTGGAACCGTTTCACTTGCGGCACGAACATCAAATTCATCCATTAGCTTGCGCGCATAAGACGTGATATTGTTGTAATTTAAGATTCCATTTTTGCTTAATGGCTCCTTATAATAGGTTTGTAGAGCCATGTTTTCAGAAAGCATCATATCCAAAACTAAGCCATCGCGATGTCGATCTTCTGGAACATGACTAACTTGCATTTCGGTAATCTTCCTTGGAGAGAGACCCATGACTTCTTTGCCTTTTATAGTAATGCTTCCTGATTTTACCTTCCGAAGACCTGTGATTGCTTGGATTAGTTCGCTTTGTCCATTGCCATCAATCCCAGCGATTCCGACAATCTCACCAGCTCGCACATCTAAAGACAAATTTTTAACAGCAGGCACACCACGATTTTCATTAACGACCAAATCTTTAATGGATAGAATAACTTCTTTAGGGTTTGAAGCCTCTTTTTCAGTTGTAAAGGATACTGAACGCCCGACCATCATTTCGGCAAGATCTTTATTCGTTGCTCCGCCAATCTCAACGGTTTGAATACTCTTACCACGACGGATAACGGTAACACGATCTGAAACAGCACGAATTTCATCCAATTTGTGCGTAATCAAAATGATGGATTTTCCTTCTTTAACTAGATTTTTCATGATATGTTCTAGTTCTTCAATTTCTGAAGGAGTTAATACTGCTGTTGGTTCGTCAAAAATCAAGATATCTGCGCCACGATACAATGTTTTCAAAATTTCAACACGCTGTTGTGCACCAACTGAAATATCTTCGACTTTTGCAGTCGGATCTACAGCTAGACCATATTTTTCAGATAGTTCCTTGATGTCTTTGATTGCCTTTCGAATATCTAAGACACCATTTTTGGTCGTTTCACTACCCAAGATGATATTTTCAGCAACCGTAAAAGCCTCTACCAACATGAAATGCTGGTGAACCATCCCGATTCCTAAAGATGCTGATTTCGACGGAGAATCAATTGTCACTGATTTTCCATTCACAGTAATCTCACCACTTGTTGGCTCAAGCAATCCAGCCAACATATTCATCAGAGTGGATTTTCCCGCTCCGTTTTCTCCTAAAAGTGCATGAATTTCACCGCGTCTTAAATTAAGGTTGATTTTATCATTTGCGACAAATTCACCAAAAATTTTGGTTATTTCATGCATTTCAATGACATTCTCATGTGCCATATGATTGATTCCTTTCAGAAATTATTTTATTTCAGTAAAACTCACTAAAAGATTAGTCAGCTTTACTGAGACAAAAGTTGTCTCAATCTCAAAAAAGCGACCCACGAAGGTCGCTTCTTGAGTGTCATGTTTTATTTATTCTGTAGGTACTTTAATGCTTCCGTCAAGGATTTTTGCTTTTGCATCTTCGACAGCTTTTTTAGCATCATCTGATAAGTTCTTAGTTGTCAAATCTACTCCACCGTCTTTAAGACCGTAAGTTGTAGTTTTTCCTCCTGGGAATTTATCTTTTGCTGTTTTGTTAGCAATATCTTTTACAGTACCACCAACTTGTTTTAAAGTAGATGCCAAAACAAAGTTAGATTCTTTGCCGTCTTTAGATTTGTATTTACCTTCATCGTTTTGGTCACGGTCAACACCGATAACCCAAACTTTTTCAGATTCATTTCTAGTTTCGTTGATAGATTTTGCTTCGTTGAATACACCAGCACCAGTACCACCAGCTACTTGATAAACAACGTCTGCACCAGCTGCATATTGAGCTGCTGCGATAGTTTTACCTTTAGAAGCATCACCAAAGCTTTCAGCATATTTCACATCAATCTTAATAGATGGATCAACAGATTTCACACCTGCTTCAAAACCTTTTTCAAAACGCGTCAAAACAGCGCCTTTGATACCACCAACAAAACCAATCATCTTAGTTTTAGTTGTTTTTGCAGCAGCTACACCTGCAAGGTAAGCGGCTTCGTTATCAGCAAAGAGTGCAGATGCTACATTCTTTTGACCTTTGATTTCATCGTCAATGATAACATAGTTAATATCAGAGTGATCCTTTGCAGCAGCTTCTACTGCATTACGAAGAGCAAATCCGATACCAAATACTAATTTGTAGTCGCTAGAAGCGGCTTGTTCCAAGTTGTTTGCATACTCAGATTCGTTAGTAGATTGGAAATAAGTAAATCCATGGTCTTTTGTTAAACCATTTTCTTTACCCCAAGCTTGCAAACCTTCCCAAGCTGATTGGTTAAATGATTTATCATCCACACCACCTGTATCTGTAATGATTGCAGCTTTTAAATCTGTCTTTGCATCTTTATTATCTGATTTAGATGCACGGTTACCACATGCAGCAAGTCCGAATGCTGCGACAGCTACTAGACCAAGGCCTAGCCATTGTTTCTTGTTCATTTCTGAACCTCCTAAATAAGATGTGCAACAAGGTTGCAAAATTAACTTTGGTCAACTGACCATTTTTACCAACTAATCCAAGTTAGTAAAAGAATACGGAAGTAATTCCTTGACCGTCATCACGACCGTCGATTTATCTTTGGCAACAAGTGTCACCTTTAAATCCTGAGAAAAAAATTCTGCCATTACTTGACGACAAGCTCCACACGGAGAAACGGGTTTTTGGGTTTCACCATAAACGATTAGTTCCTCAAACTCCGTAATGCCTTCTGAAATAGCTTTAAAAATAGCTGTACGTTCTCCACAATTTGTCAAACCAAAACTAGCATTTTCAATGTTTACGCCTGTAAAAATCTGACCATTTTTAGCTACTAGTACGGCTCCAATTGGAAAATGAGAATAAGGAACGTAAGCTTTTTTACTTGTCTCAATCGCTAGATCAATCAACTCAGTAGTCGCCACTAGCTTTTTCTCCTTTCATAATGGCTACACCAGAAGAAGCTCCGATACGCGTTGCACCTGCTTCGATAAATGCAACTGCATCTTCATACGAACGAGCTCCGCCTGAAGCTTTGACTCCCATATCTGGACCAACTGTTTTTCTCATCAACGCCACATCATGAACAGTAGCTCCTCCAGTTGAAAATCCAGTTGAGGTTTTCACAAAGTCTGCACCAGCTGCTTTAGCCAATTGACACGCTACAACTTTTTCTTCATCTGTCAACAAGCAAGCTTCAATAATTACTTTTACAAGTGTATCACCACTTGCTTCTACTACTGCTGCAATGTCTTCTTCTACCAAAACCAGATTTTGGGATTTCAAAGCACCGATATTGATAACCATATCTACCTCGTCCGCTCCATTTTTGATAGCATCTTTTGCTTCAAAAGCTTTCACAGCTGGTGTATTTGCTCCCAAAGGGAAGCCAATAACGGTACAAACTTTGACATCTGTATCACGTAATCCTTCTGCTGCAAAGCCTACCCAAGTTGGATTGACACAAACACTTGCAAAATCATATTCTCTTGCTTCTTCAATCAATTTTTCAATTTGCTCTTGTTGAGCATCTGGTTTCAAAAGCGTATGATCTATGTATTTATTTAACTTCATTTTCGGTTCTCCTGTAAGTTAAGCGATTACTTCAATAATCTCTTGAACTTTTTTGGGTTCATTACTCATTTTAACATTTTTTTTAAATTCTGTAACTAGTTCTTGTGAAATTTTTTCATTTGCATAAATTTTTGCGACAATTTCACCAATTTTGAGCGATTCTCCGACTTTCTTTTCAAAAACAATTCCTGTTTCAAAGTCTAAGGCATCCGTTTTCACCGCTCGGCCTGCACCTAGCCGCATAGCAAATAAACCAAATTCCATAGCTGGCAATTCAGAAATATAACCTGCTTCATCCGCAGTCACTTCCACAACATATTTTGCTGAAGAAGGGCGGTACAAATCTTCTAAATCGCCACCTTGCGCCTTAACCATGGCTTCAAATTTTTGAAGAGCTGAACCATCAAATAAATGTTCTCGAACTTCGTCCACCGTTTTTTCAATATTCGCTAAGCCAAGCATGATTTGACCCAATTCACAAATAAATTCTGTCACATCTTCCCGACCTTTTCCTTGCAAAATATCCAAGGCTTCAAGGATTTCTAATCGATTACCAATGCTAGTTCCCAGAGGCTGACTCATATCAGTGATAACAGCTGTCGTCCTACGTCCAACTGCCTTTCCTAAATCAACCATGGTCCGAGCTAAAGCACGTGCATCTTCTATATTTTTCATAAATGCACCTTCACCAACTGTCACGTCTAGCAAAATACTATCCGCACCAGCGGCGATTTTCTTGCTCATAACGGAACTTGCAATCAAAGGAATGGTATCAACGGTCGCTGTTACATCACGCAACGCATAAAGTAATTTATCAGCTTTCACCAACTGATCTGACTGACCAATAACGGACAATCCGATGTCTTGTACCTGCTTAATAAATTCTTCTTGGCTGCGCTCAATCTGAAATCCTTTAATGGATTCTAATTTGTCAAGTGTTCCTCCTGTATGACCAAGTCCACGACCGCTCATTTTAGCAACGGGCACACCAAAACTAGCTACCAAAGGCACCAGTACAAGCGTTACCTTGTCGCCCACGCCTCCGGTCGAATGCTTATCAACCTTGATTCCCGAAATAGCCGACAAATCAATTTGCTGACCTGTCCCTACCATAGTCATCGTCAAATCAGAAATCTCGCGAGTGCTCATACCTTTAAAATATACTGCCATTGCAAAAGCCGACATTTGATAATCTGGCACAGTTCCGGCAACATATCCTTCAATTAACCACTTGATTTCATCGCTGGTTAATTCTAAGCCGTCCCGCTTTTTCTGAATAACATCAACTGCCCTCATATTTCCTTCCTACTTCTAAGGATATAATATCCCTTATCTTTTTTTAGAATTTCGCAGTTTCCGAATACATCTTCCATCTTAGCTTTTGCACTTGGTGCCCCTTGTTTTTTTTGAATCACAATCGTCAAGTCGCCCCCGTCTAGTAAGTGCGCATAGCTTCCTGCAATCACCTCATGAACGACCTGTTTACCAGCTCGAATTGGTGGATTGCTGATAACGTGATGAAATCTCCCTTCTACATTTTGATAAAGATTAGATTGAAAAATCGTAGCTAGAACTTGATTGCGCTCAGCATTTTGACGAGCTAAATCAAGAGCACGCTGATTTATATCAACAAGGATCGCTTCAACTTCTTTAGCCTTGACTAAAGTAAGTCCTAGTGTTCCATAGCCACAACCAACATCTAATACGCTTTCTTGCTTATGAAAATTAAGGCACCTTAAAAGAGCTTGACTGCCATAATCAATCATTTTCTTACTAAAGACGCCTGCATCAGTCAAGAAAGTCATATTTTGCCCCAGAAGTTGAACCTTCAATTCGTGAATATCATGTTCTGCATCTGGATTTTCTGCGAAATACATTTTAGTCATAAAACTATTTTAACATAAAGACCTTTTATTTGTAAACCGTTTACAATTTTATCAAAAATATGTTATACTATTTGTCAACTATAGGAGTAAATATGACGAACGAATTTATCCATTTTGAAAAAATTAGTCGAAAAACTTGGCAAAATCTGCATCGTAAAACAACCCCGCCTTTGACACAAAAAGAGTTGAATTCTATCAAAAGTTTCAATGATAAGATCAGTCTTCAAGATGTGACAGATGTTTATCTGCCCTTGACCAATCTCATCCAGATTTATAAGCGTTCAAAAGAAGATTTGGCATTCTCAAAAGGGATTTTTTTGCAGAAAGAAAGCAAGCGCCAACCATTTATTATCGGTGTCTCTGGAAGTGTTGCTGTTGGAAAATCTACTACCAGTCGGCTGTTGCAAATACTTTTATCTCGGACATTTTCAAATGCAACCGTTGAATTGGTAACAACTGACGGATTTCTTTATCCAAATACTCACTTACAAGAGCAAAATCTTCTCAAGCGTAAAGGCTTTCCAGAAAGTTATAACATGGAGCTGCTGCTTGATTTTCTTGACAATATCAAAAATGGACAGAACTACCAAATTCCCGTTTATTCACATGAAATTTATGATATTGTTCCAGACGAAAAACAGTCTGTTACGGCTGCAGATTTTGTCATCGTTGAAGGTATCAATGTTTTCCAAAATCCACAAAATGAACGCCTCTATATGACGGATTTCTTTGATTTTTCGATTTACGTGGATGCAGAAGTTGAAAATATCGAAACTTGGTATCTGGACCGCTTTAAAAAATTGCTCACTTTAGCAAAAGAAGATCCAAATAACTATTATCATCCTTTTACTTCTCAGCCAGAAAACAAAGTTATGGAATTTGCTCAAAATGTCTGGAAATCTATTAACCTTGTCAATTTACAGGATTATATTGAACCAACACGCAACCGAGC
Source organism: Streptococcus constellatus (assembly GCF_902167705.1). Lineage (GTDB taxonomy): Bacteria > Bacillota > Bacilli > Lactobacillales > Streptococcaceae > Streptococcus > Streptococcus constellatus_A. Next base: position 76,272 of record NZ_CABHMZ010000019.1, read on the forward strand.
TGAAATTATTCTTCATAAGACAGAAAATCATGAGATTGATGAAATTTACTTAAAAAAATAAAAAGGCTTGTCAAATCTCAACTTTTCATATATAATTAGATAGTTAGTATATCATTGGAGGTGAAAACATTGGCAAATATTAAATCAGCTATCAAACGCGCTGAATTAAACGTTAAACAAAACGAAAAAAACTCAGCTCAAAAATCAGCTATGCGTTCTGCAATTAAAGCATTTGAAGCAAACCCTTCTGAAGAACTTTTCCGCGCTGCAAGCTCAGCTATCGATAAAGCAGAAACTAAAGGTTTGATCCACAAAAACAAAGCGAGCCGCGATAAAGCACGTCTTGCTACAAAACTTGCAAAATAATCTGCATAACGTAAAAAGAGCTCAAAGGAGCTTTTTTTGTTGCTGAAAATAGAAAGGCTATATATGAAAATTGCAATCATTGGTTATTCTGGGTCAGGAAAATCTACTTTAGCGACCAAATTAGCCCAGTATTACTCTATTCCAAAATTGCATTTAGACACACTACAATTTTTACCCAATTGGGAAATGAGTGACCGAAGCTGGATGCAAGAGCAAGTTAAGATTTTTTTAGAAACCAAAGAAAGCTGGGTAATAGACGGAAACTATAGCTCCTGCTACTATGAAGAGAGAATGGAGCAAGCAGACCAAATTATCTTTTTAAATTTCTCGCGTTGGAGCTGTCTTTTACGGGCTGCAAAGCGTTATTCCAAGAACAGAGGTAAGGTCAGAGACAGTATAGCACAAGGCTGTCCTGAAAAGTTTGATTGGGAATTTATCCGCTGGATTTTACATGACGGACGAACGATGAACATTCGGAAACGATATGAAAAACTTCAAAAAATGTACTCTTATAAATGGATAATCCTTCACAATCAAAAAGAACTAGATAACTTTTTAGCGCAATTTTCATAAAAAACAAGAGCTATATTCAAATCAGTTAAGAATATAGCTCTTGTTTTTTATTTTTTAATGCTGTCAATATGTTCTAGCAAATATAACAGAAATTGAGGAATCGTCTCCAACATATCCTTTTCATAGACGCGTTCTGTCAACTGATGTAAATCTTTTCCCCGGGGTCCCAGATTGATGCCGGGGACATTGATGTCCTGAATTTTCTCAAAATCAATCGAATATAAATGTTCAGGGACAGTCATACTCTCGATAATTTTCTGATATTCTTCAACAGATTTTTCTAAAGCACAGTAACTAATATCACAAATTCCCATAAAGAACTCTTCTACTGCGAGACGACCAGTCTCTGTGTCAGATAAGTATCCACTATAAAGTGCAATGAGTTTTTCAATATCAACCACGCTATTTTTCAGATGCCGGCAATTCATAGAAGGATAATAAGGCGGTGCAATAGCCAGCACAACAACTGCTTCCTTTTTATCATAGAAATCTAATACCTTTTGAATAGTTGCAATGGTTATTTCTTGATAGCTTGAGCCCGCTTGAAATGCTTTATAAGCAGATTGGTCTACCTTGTGCATGAATTCTTCAAATCCAGCCTTCTTTTGACATAACTGTATTAACTCTTCATAAGTCAATACATGAGGTTTTGTGACTTTTTTATCCTCTTTATAAGTCACCTGCAAAGCCTGATAACGCTCATAAAATTCATCAACAGCTTCGTGACAAAGTTGTTGAATCGTCGTCATTAGCTCTTTTGGACTTTTATCTAAATAAAGAACACTAAAATAAGCTGCTGCTCTGAGAACAGTTGACACATCATAATTTTCCTTCAAATCACGCATGTAAGACCACGAAGGCAAAGGAGCTTGCTCTCCATAAATCGAATCCGACAAAAGGGGATTGAGATCAATTTTTTCCACTACTTTTGCTAGAAGCGATACAGCATTGATACCTTTGAGAGGTTCTTTCATGTGGGAAAGAATACCCTGCGTAACCACGACAGGCATCATTTTTCCAACTGTTCCAACATGCAGTACTTTTTCTTGAGCTGAAGGACTTTCAAATGGTTCCGAGTCAATAGCCAAGATATAATTCAGATGAAATTTATTCTTCAAATCGGAAAGCAAACCTATAGCAGCTCGCATTCCCTGAGAATAGGATTCCTCATCTCCAACTGATAAATAAAGAAGATTCACTTCTCCTTCTGCTTTGCTCGCATATTCTGCTACTACTCCCAATTGCAAAGCCAACGCTGCTTTCATATCACATGACCCGCGACCAAACTGCCATTCGTTAGAAACTATATCTTCTAACACATCTTGACCCAGTGAAGAACTCGCTAAAGCTTTTTTCAAAGCAAGATTATCAAAAGCAATTTCTTTTAAATTGCCAAAGTCCTCGATATCAACTGTATCATGGTGGTGAAACAAAATCACTGTATCTGCACAAGGACGTTTTACCAAAGCCCAATTCACACTACGATGAAAAAGATCATCCGAAATCTGATAGGTGCCAAAGTAATCCGAATGCTCCTGAAAATACGGCAGACTGCCAATATATTGATTGAGAAAATTTTCAATATTTCTTTCCGAATCCGTATGCGTGAAACTCTCAATCGCCATGCTCTTATCAAAAATATCTTGAATTCTATTTTTCATCAACGGCTCCTTCAACTTTTTATAAAAATAGCTCACTAGCCTTATTATATACCTTCAAAATAACAGTTTCAATCTATTTTCACCTTCTAATTTTATAAATTTTACGCAAACGTTTGCGTTGAGGGGATTATTTTGATAAAATAATAGCCAACAAGACAAGAAAGAGGTATCTCGTATGAAAAATCAAACATTGATGCAATATTTTGAATGGTATCTGCCAAATGACGGACAACATTGGAATCGCTTGGCAAAAGACGCTCCACATCTAGCTTCTAAAGGTATCCGCAGAGTTTGGATGCCACCTGCTTTCAAAGCAACTAGTTCTAACGATGTCGGCTATGGCATTTATGACTTATTTGACTTGGGCGAATTTGACCAAAAAGGAACCGTTCGGACAAAGTATGGCTTTAAGGAAGACTATTTGAACGCAATCAAGGCACTCAAAGAAAATGGAATTGAACCCATTGCAGATGTCGTTTTAAATCACAAGGCAGCAGCGGATTACAAAGAACGATTTACTGTTATTGAAGTTGACCCAAATGATCGTACAGTCGCACTCTCTAAACCTTTTGAAATTACAGGTTGGACCAAGTTCACTTTCCCTGGTCGCCATAAAAAATACAATGATTTTGAATGGCATTGGTACCACTTCACTGGGACGGATTATGATGCTAAACGAAATCAATCAGGAATTTATCTCATTCAAGGGGATAATAAGGGCTGGGCAGATGATGACTTGGTTGATAATGAAAATGGCAATTTTGACTATCTCATGTATGCTGACCTTGATTTTAAGCATCCAGAAGTCATTCAAAACCTTTATGATTGGGCAGATTGGTTTATCGAAACGACCGGCATTCATGGCTTTAGACTGGACGCTATCAAGCATATCGACTCTTTCTTTATGGGAAATTTTATCCGCGACATTATGACGAAGTATGGAGAAGACTTCTATGTCTTTGGAGAGTTTTGGAATGGTGATGAAACTGCAAATAACGATTATTTAGGAAGTATTGACTATCGTTTTGATCTCGTAGATGTCAAACTGCACCACAATTTATTTGATGCTAGCCGCGCTGGGGCGGATTATGATTTGCGAAATATTTTTGAACAAACGCTTGTCAAAAATCATCCTAAATCGGCTGTTACTTTTGTCGATAATCACGACACACAACGTGGACAAGCGCTGGAATCAACTGTTGAAGAATGGTTTAAACCTGCTGCTTACGCTCTCATTTTGTTGCGTGAAGCCGGTCTGCCTTGCGTTTTCTATGGCGACTACTATGGTATCAAAGGCGAATTCGCTCAAGATAGCTTCCAAACAGTTCTTGATAAATTACTAGATATTCGCCTCAACTTAGCCTATGGCGAACAGAAAGATTATTTTGACGACGAGCATTGCATTGCTTGGACCCGTTCAGGCAAAGACAACGAACAGCCGATTGCTGTCATCTTAACAAACGATCAAGCGACTTCAAAACGCATGTATGTCGGCAAAAATTGGGCTGGTAAGAAATTCAAAGATTACTTAGGAAACAGCACTTCAACCGTGACAATCAAAAAAGACGGCTGGGCAGATTTCCCAGTTGCAGAAAAGTCAGTTAGTGTTTGGTCTGTGCAATAAATAAGGAACAACAGCGAGATTGAAACCCAAATTCGTTCTCTCTGTCGATTAGGGCGACGAAGCAAACCGAAAGTTGGGAGTCTTGTCCGCCCGGCTGACAGCATAAACTAAAAGTCAGGCACTCTGTCCGCTCGGCTGACGACATAAACTAAAAGTCAGGCAGTCTGTCCGCCTGGCTGACAGCATAAACCAAAAGTCAGGCAACTCGTCCGCCCGGCTGACGGTATAAACTAAAAGTTAGACAACTCGTCCGCTTGGCTGACGAAAGTAATGACATCCCAGCCGCAACCATTCAACTCTGCTTTTAAAAAAGATAAAAACACGAACAGAGCAAGATAGCCAACAACTAATTCTGACTTTGTTCGTGTTTTTCTCATCTTCCGAAACAACCTTCTCTACGGATATTTGGGGTTATTCCTGACTTATTTCTTCTTTTTATTGTCCGTTCTAATGGCAATCTTCACCTCAAAAATGGTTCCTTTCGGCTTATTATCTTTCACCGTAATGGTTCCTTTAAGGGCTTCTGTGATTTGCTTTGCAAGCGACAAGCCTAGACCAAAACCACCTGTCTGCCGAGTCCGTGCTTTATCAACACGATAAAAACGATCAAAAATCTTTTTCTTATCTGCCGTACTAATCCCCGGACCATTATCTGAAACCTTTAAAAACAAATTTCGATCATTTGCAGAAATTGTCAATTCAATCAAACCGTCTTCATCTGTATATTTCAGAGCGTTGTCAAACAGAATCGTCATCAATTGCTTCAGCAAGGTCTTGTCTGTTTTAATCATACGGTGAATCCTATTGTCAAATCGGAAAGTTTTCCCATTTTCTGCGGCAACCATTTCATAGTTGGTAAAGGTCGTATTAAAGAAATTTGGCTCGACATCGCCAATTTCTGGCTTAATCCCATCGTCACGCCGTGCTAGATTGAGCAGATTTGTCGTCAACATTTTCATGTTCCGCACTTCATCCAAACTAGAAGCAATGCTTTCGCTTGATTCCATAATGGTGGCTTCTGGTTTTCTAAACAAAGTCTCCAAACGATTTTGCAAAACAGCTAGAGGTGTGCGCAATTCATGACTGGCATTTTCGACAAAACTCTTTTGCTTTTGAATACTCTCCAACAAAGGTTTGACACTAACCCGCGCGAGATAGACGCTGGCAATCAGAGAAATTCCCCAGAAACTAATCATCACCACGACTATTAACTGCTCATGATTTTGACTAGTTTGTTCCAACTGACTGATATTGATAAAGACCGCTGCGTATTTGACATTGGTTTCAAAATTTGGGATTTTCACTTCAAATAAAATCATCCGATAGGTTTCTTGTCGACCATAGTTGCTTTTTACCTGAATTTGTCGAATGCGATCCAATTGCTTGCTATTGAAGGAAAGTTTATTAAGCCCCAAAAAATTATTGCTTGTAATGATTGGCTTATAATTCTTATCAAATAAAATAACTTCTGTATTAGCACTCACATTTGGTTTATCCGCCAGCTCTTTGTCATCTGTTTCGGCTTTAGGTTCTTCAGTTTCTGACTTTTGCTCCAACCCTACTTTTCGAGCAAGCGCCAAGTTAATTACAGAAGCCGAATCTTGACTTAAACTCTTCAAGTTATTATCGACCGTTGTATAAAGGCTTGAGCGCATCACCTGAATGATAATCAAGGTCATAGCTGAGAAAATGAGAGTAAAAATACCAAAATTGCGAATGAAATAAGAAAAATCATCCGCATACCATGTTTTTTTCAGTTTATTCAGCATCTTTTAAAATATATCCGACGCTGCGAAGCGTTTGAAGATTGTTCGCAAAGGTCGTCCCTTTCAATTTTTTCCGGATTTTTGAGACATAAACTTCTACAACTGAAATCGTTGTATCACTATCAAATCCCCACAAGCGGTCGAAAATCTGCGTCTTCGGTAGAATGACATTTTGATTTTGCAAGAAATAAACTAACAAATCAAATTCTTTTCCGAGCAATTCTACTTCATTTCCATCTACAAGTGTAGTGTTAGTTGATAAATTGACAGTGACATCACCATAAGAAAGGGTGTTTTCATTGAACTTTCCAGAACGTTTCAAGAGAGCTTGAATCCGCATTTTTAACTCTTCCAAATAAAATGGTTTAGTCAAATAATCATCAGCCCCTAGCTCAAATCCATGTCCTTTATCATTCAAACTTTCTTTGGCTGTCATAATCAATACTGGCGTTGTCACACCTTTTTCACGCAATTCTTTCAATACTTGGAAGCCGTCTTTTTCTGGCAACATCAAATCAAGTAAGATAAGGTCATATACGCCACTCTCAGCCTCGTACAATCCTTCCTCACCGTCAAAAACTTGCATGACATCTGCAAAATCATCTAAAAAATCAAATACTGAATTAGATAGACCGAGGTCGTCTTCTACTAATAGAATCTTAATCATACGCTTTTCCTTCTAAAATACAAGTCTGGAACAAAAGTCCCTAGTTTCAAAATTCGTTATGCACGAAACTAACGACACAGTAGTTGATTGCTCAAAACAATGCTCTGAACCTTGCAGGAATAAGACTACGAACTAAACATTTTTAATGTTTGGTTCTGCCCCGCTCCCTTCATCATGAACCAAGTAATGCTTTCGCATTGTCTTGCCAAAAATCAAATCTACTAACTTTCTATTGTTCTGATTCTATTATATCATGACTTTCTCTGAAACATTAAGAATTTGTTGTATTTGAATCATTATTTTCTGTCGTACTACTATTCTTATCTGATTTAGTCGAACCGTCAGCATTTGATGGAGCTTTTTTCTTTGAGTTACTACCGTTTCCTGATCCATTTTGGCTATTACTATTATCACTTTGGTCGTCATTTTGTTGGGGTGGCATTCCATTTGGACCGCCTTGGCTATTTCCGTTTTGTCCTCCTGGAGGCATTCCCGGACCACCTTGATTTGGGTTCCCCTGTTGCTGGTTATTCTGTGCCTGAGTTGTCGTACTTGTCTGTACTTTTGCTTGCTGATTGAGTGCGTTTGTTGCCAAAGAACCAATACCTAGCCCACCGAGAAGACCAACAGCGAGTGACCCGCTTGCTACAACAGTCATCCACCGTTTCGTACTTTTTTCCACTACAATCATCTTCTCTTTTCTACTTGCATTCTCTTGTTTCATTCTTGTCAAATTCCTTCTTTCTATTTTTTAAGCGTTCAGAGACTGTACTACAAAGAGCATTGTAACAATTAGACCCTTTATTCCAAGGTTCATCAGACAAATATACTTAACTTTGATTTTTTCATCTCATCACGTCCTTTCTTTTAAATGGAACTATCATATCCACTTTTTCTTAAAAGTGACTGAATTTTTTCTTAAAAGAAGCTAAAAATAAAGAAAGTAAGTAGTAAAATAATACAGAAATTATAGAAATAAAAAAACTAAATCCAACAAACAGTTACGATTTAGTCTGGAAGATTATCGCTTGAAATGTGTCCTAGAAAAAGTCTCTTTTCTCAAAAGAACGACCCAAGTTCCATTTTATTTTCAAGCAAAGTTGCTATTTCTTTAGGCTTTTCTATATACAATGAATGACTACAGCCTATCATTTCTATGAGATTTAGAAACTTCGGGATAGTCTGTACAGCCCTCTTTTTCCAAATTGGCGTTTCATAGTTTATTTCTGGAATAAACAAAATTACATTTTTATTTTTGATAAATTGCAAGAATAAGTGCAACATTTACTCTAACTCATCCACTAGAGCTTCATAAGCAGTTCTGTAAGCTAAACATTTTCGTGG
>NZ_CABHMZ010000020.1 GCF_902167705.1 Streptococcus constellatus
CCACGAAAATGTTTAGCTTACAGAACTGCTTATGAAGCTCTAGTGGATGAGTTAGAGTAAATGTTGCACTTATTCTTGCAATTTATCAAATATTTAAAATTAAACTTAAAATAATCAATTGCTTTTAAAATAAAAATCAAAGAAATAATATTGATAAAAATATAGAACAATCCCCAATATCTATCAACAAACTCATCACCTGTGACAGAAGAAATAATAACTGAAAAGAATGTTTCAGAACTCGACACAGCTAAAGATAAAAATAGTGCTAAAAATACAGAAAGGTGTTTTTTAACCTTTTTTATTTTGAAAAAGTATAAATAAAAAAATAATGGTTGAATAAAAAACATCATATATCTAACTGAATAATGTATTAAAGTAGTGAAATCAGTTAAAAATACAATTCCTAAACACAACAAAGTAAAGTGAATATTTACTTTATTCACTCTACTTATCTTCTTGTAGCAATATACAACAGAAACAGCTTCTATAATTGAGAAAATAACCCAATGTATAAATTCTATTTTCACAATATTATTCTCCTAAATAATTATTTACCAAAAAGTTTCAAGAAATCAAACCTCATTCTAATTCGACTATCCCCACCAATAATTTTATTTAACTGCTCATCATTAAGTTCCTTAAATGCTTCCACTTTCACTTTAGCTGTTTCCTTTTTGCTAAAAAATTTTTTCATAATTTCTCCTTAATGTTTGTTTTTTGTAAGAAAACTTACAAAGTAATTATACCAAACCTTTATAACCAAATTGAAAAAATCTCTAAACGATACATTTTTACATCTCAAAAGACTTTTTACACAGATATAGAAAAAGGCACGCTTCTTTCGTGCCTTTAAACCTTATATGATCCCAGCAGGATTCGAACCTGCGACCGTTCGCTTAGAAGGCGAATGCTCTATCCAGCTGAGCTATGAGACCAATGCTCTATCATTTTAACAAAAAAAGCCTACAACGTCAAGATTACTTATGATAGGGACTTCCTTGTTGAATCATAAATGCTCGATAAATTTGTTCTACTAAAACTAATCGCATCAATTGATGAGGAAGAGTCAATTTTCCAAAACTCATCAATAAATTAGCTCTTTTTTTAACAGTATTAGATAAACCAAGGCTTCCTCCAATCACAAAAGTAATATCTGAAATCCCACGAATAGTTATATCATTCAATATCTTACTAAACTCTTCTGACGGAAATTGTTGTCCTTCAATAGCTAAAGCAATCACAAATTCCTTATCAGTTATTTTCGATAAAATACGAGTTCCTTCTTTGTCAAGAATTTGTTGATTTTCTAAGTGACTTGCCTTATCAGGTGTTTTTTCATCTGGCAGTTCAATCATATCAAATTTAGTAAACCGCCCTAAACGTTTTACATACTCTGCTATTCCATCTTTAAGGTATTTTTCTTTTAATTTTCCAACAGTTACAAGTTTTATTTTCATATTTCTATTCTACCATATCCACAATTATTTCACATCTTATTCACAGGATAAAAATTTAAATTTCCTTTCAAAAACCTTATAAATTACTAAGAAAATCACAGATTTTAAAAGTTATCCACAATTTGTGGAAAAGGTAAAACATTTAAGTTATAATTAAGATAAATTACTTATACTTTCAGTAATTGAAATAACTAGGAGGAAGATATGAAAAATTCTTCAAATTTCACAAAAAAATTGTTATGGCTTTTCATGGTCTTAGCCATAGGTTTTATCGGTGGTTTACTTGGAAACTTAACCTCATCAAAATTATCAACAAATGGTTCTACAACAACTAAAGTGAACCAGGTTACTACTGCTTATAAAAATACAAATTCTACCACACAAGCTGTAAGCAAAGTAAAAGATGCTGTTGTATCTGTTATTACCTATGCTAATAACAATTCACAGAACAGTGTGTTTGGAAATGATGATTCGAACACTAATGGCGATAATTCTCAACAAGTAGCTAGTGAAGGATCCGGAGTTATTTATAAAAAAGACGGAAAATACGCTTACTTAGTAACCAATACCCACGTTATCAGTGGTGCTAAAAAAGTTGACATTCGTTTAGCAGATGGGAACAAAGTTCCTGGAGAAATTGTAGGTTCAGACACCTATTCTGATATCTCCGTTGTTCGTATTAGTGCCGATAAAGTAAAAACAGTTGCTGAATTTGGAGATTCTAGTAAATTAACTGTTGGTGAAACAGCTATTGCGATTGGAAGTCCGCTCGGATCAAATTACGCTAATACTGTGACGCAAGGAATTATTTCTAGTTTAAATCGTAATGTTTCTCTAAAATCTGAAGACGGTCAAACTATTTCAACACAAGCTATCCAAACAGATACAGCTATCAATCCAGGAAATTCTGGTGGACCACTTGTGAATATTCAAGGACAAGTAATTGGCATTACTTCAAGTAAAATTGCTAGCAATGGCGGAACTTCCGTTGAGGGCTTAGGTTTTGCCATTCCATCTAACGATGTTATCAACATTATCAATCAATTAGAAGCAAATGGAACTGTTACACGACCAGCCCTAGGAATCCAAATGATCGATATCACTAATCTGTCTAGTTCAGATCTATCACGCTTAAAACTCCCATCGAAAGTAACTAGTGGAGTTGTCGTACGTTCAGCTCAATCTGGAATGCCTGCTGAAGGAAAACTCCAAAAATATGATGTTATTACCAAAGTAGATGGGAAAGAAATTTCCTCAACAAGTGATTTACAATCCGCTTTATACAAACATTCAATCGGTGATGATATAAAAATAACATTTTATCGTGATGGAAAAGAAACAACGACTACCATTAAGCTTACAAAATCTACAAAAGATTTAGATTCAAATAATTGACACTTTATTAACACATCTTTACAGAATTGTAAAGGTGTGTTATTCTATATAAACATGGAAAAATATCAATATATCACACTTAATGACATCCAAACAAATCCTTATCAACCAAGAAAAGAATTTTCAGAAGAAAAAATTGCTGAGCTTGCTAGTTCTATAAAAGAACATGGTATTATTCAGCCCATCATTGTACGAAAATCTCCGATAATTGGTTATGAATTGCTAGCTGGTGAAAGGCGTTTTAGAGCTGCTAAATTAGCAGGCTTAACAAATATACCAGCTATTATAAAAGAAGTAACAGATGATGAAATGATGAAGCAAGCCATCATTGAAAATTTACAACGAGAAGATTTAAATCCTATAGAAGAAGCACAATCTTATAAATATTTAATTGACAAAGGGTTGACACATAAAGAAATCGCTCAAACAATGGGAAAATCACGTCCTTATATTACAAATTCTGTTCGTTTATTAAACTTACCACCCAATATTATCAAAGCAGTAAAAGAAGGAATTATTTCTCAAGGACATGCTCGCCTACTCATCAATCTCTCAGAAAAAGATCAAAATCAGTGGTTTGATAAAATCTTATCTCAAGAACTTTCAGTTCGACAGCTAGAAAAACAATTGCATCCACAGCAAACAAAAGCTTCAGCGAAAGATGAACATCAACTTTTTCTCAAAGAAGAGGAAAAAAGGTTAAAAAAGATATTCGGTACAGAAATTTCACTCCAATTTTCTAAGCAGTCCCAATCTGGAAAAATCTGTATTCACTTTTCAAGCCAAGAAGAATATCAAAGAATTATTGACAGCTTTAAATAAGGCTGTTATTTTTATTTTTTAAACTCACAAGATTATCCACTATTATTTTATAAGAAAACCTTAATAAATCACAGAAAAATTGCTTTATTCACAATCTGTGGAAAACTCGAAAGAACAATGTGAATTTATTTCCACAGATTGTGGAAAACTTTTGCGTTTTATGTTAAAATAACTTTTATGGATCATTAAAATAAGACTAAAAACTTAATTAGTAAAGGAGGTTTTCCATGACGCAAGAAACTAGTTTTTGGGCGCGTGTTTTAGAATTAGCTCAAAAGCAAATCAAAAAAAATACATATGATTATTTTGTTGCAGGAGCACGGTTAATGAAAGTTGAAAATTTTCAAGCTACTGTACTTCTTGATAGCCCAGTCAAACAATTATTTTGGGACCAAAATTTAGCAGATGTTATCATTACTGCAGGTTTTGAAGTGTACAATGATCAAATTACAGTGCATTATATCTTTCAAGAAGAGAATGATGAGGTTACTCAGTCAACAAATACAAATCATTCAGTGATTAAACCAAGTCTTCCTCCTATTGAAACTGGGTTAAAAGCAAAATATACATTTGATAATTTTGTTCAGGGTGACGGAAATGTTTGGGCTCTATCAGCTGCACTCGCTGTTTCTGAAAATTTGGCAACAACTTATAATCCATTGTTTATCTATGGTGGACCAGGATTAGGAAAAACCCATTTACTAAATGCAATTGGAAATCAAATTTTAGAAAATATTCCTGATGCCAGAGTGAAATATATTCCTGCTGAAACTTTTATCAACGACTTTTTAGAACATCTTCGATTAGGGGAAATGGAAAGCTTTAAAAGAACTTATCGAAGCCTTGATCTCTTATTGATTGATGATATTCAGTCCTTAGGAGGAAAGAAAGTTTCTACTCAAGAAGAATTTTTCAATACTTTTAATGCTTTACATGGAGACAATAAACAAATTGTACTAACAAGTGACCGTAGTCCTGATCATCTGGATAATCTTGAAGAACGTTTAGTCACACGCTTTAAATGGGGATTAACTCAAAATATTACCCCACCAGATTTTGAAACAAGAATTGCCATTTTGCGCAATAAAATAGAAGATTTAGATTATATTTTCCCAAATGATACCTTGGAATACTTAGCAGGTCAGTTTGATTCAAATGTTCGAGATTTAGAAGGCGCTTTAAATGACATCTCCCTTATGGCCAGAGTAAAAAATCTTAGAGAAATTACAATTGATGTCGCTGCTGAAGCTATTCGAGCCCGAAAACAAGATGCAAGTCAAATTTTAGTTATTCCAATTGATAAAATTCAAACAGAAGTTGGAAATTTCTATGGAGTCAGCGTTAAAGAAATGAAAGGAAGTCGTAGGATTCAAAATATTGTTCTTGCTAGACAAGTAGCTATGTATCTAGCTCGTGAATTAACCGATAATAGCCTTCCAAAAATTGGAAGAGAATTTGGCGGTAAAGATCATACGACGGTCATACATGCTCATGGAAAAATAAAAACAATGCTTGAAACAGATGATAATCTTCGATTAGAAATAGAAAACATAAAAAATAAAATCAGATGATTGTGGATAACCTCAGAAAAAAAGTTGAAGTTATTCACAATTTATAAACAAGTTTATTTCTGCGTTCTACCGCTAATTTAAAAACTTTTCCACAAGTTTCACACAAACTACTATTACTATTAACTTAATAATCATAAAATAATAAAAGGAGTTTCTATGATTAACTTTTCAATCAATAAAAATTTATTTTTACAAGCTTTAAATACAACAAAAAGAGCTATCAGTCATAAAAATGCTATTCCAATTCTTTCTACAGTAAAAATTGATGTCACAAATGAAGGAATTACATTGATTGGCTCTAATGGTCAAATTTCTATCGAAAATTTTATTTCAATTAAAAATGAAAATGCAGGACTTTTAGTAACTTCTCCAGGCTCCATTTTGCTTGAAGCAACTTTTTTCATCAATGTCGTATCAAGTCTTCCTGATATAACGCTTGATTTTAAAGAAATTGAGCAAAAGCAAATTGTCTTAACAAGTGGCAAATCAGAAATTACCTTAAAGGGAAAAGATGCAGATCAATATCCTCGTATTCAAGAAATTTCAGCAAGTAACCCTTTGGTGCTTGAAACAAGTGTCCTTAAAAATATTATTAACGAAACAGCTTTTGCAGCTAGCACGCAAGAAAGTCGTCCGATTTTAACAGGAGTTCATTTTGTCTTAACAGACAATAAAAATTTAAAGACAGTCGCAACAGACTCTCATCGGATGAGTCAAAAGAAGATTGTTTTAGAAAAAAATGGGGATAACTTTGATGTTGTTATTCCTAGTCGTTCTTTACGCGAATTTTCAGCCGTTTTTACGGATGATATTGAAACAGTAGAGATTTACTTCACAAATAATCAATTACTCTTTAGAAGTGAAAATATTAGCTTTTACACTCGACTTTTAGAAGGAAATTATCCTGATACCGACCGTTTAATTCCAACAGAATTTACGAGTGTTGTCACATTTGATAATCATAATCTTCGTTATGCAATGGAACGTGCACGTCTTCTTTCAAATGCGACTCAAAATGGAACAGTTAAATTAGAAATTATAAATGGTGTAGTTAGTGCGCATGTGAACTCCCCTGAAGTTGGGCGTGTAAATGAAGAAATTGATACTGAAAGTATTTCAGGTCAAGATTTAACCATTAGTTTCAATCCAACATATTTAATTGATTCTTTAAAAGCTATTGATAGCGAAAAGGTTACAATCAGCTTTATTTCAGCTGTTCGTCCATTTACTTTGGTGCCAAGTGATGACACAGAAAACTTTATTCAATTGATTACGCCAGTGAGAACAAACTAATGTATGATGTAGGAAATTTTGTTGAAATGAAAAAACCACATGCCTGTACAATCAAATCCACAGGCAAAAAAGCAAATCGTTGGGAAATTATTCGAGTGGGTGCGGATATTAAAATTCGCTGTACAAATTGTCATCATATTGTGATGATGAGCCGATATGATTTTGAACGAAAACTAAAAAAAGTGCTAGGAAATTGATTTCTTAGCACCTTTTCATAATCTTAATCTTATTTTAATTTTTCAAATTTACCGTCTGTAATTTCTTTAAAACCTTTACTTGTTAAGAGTTCTTTACTAGCTTTCATACTAATTTTTTTAGTTTTTCTCGTATTCTTATCTGTATACATTCCAGGCAAGGTTGCTAATTTATCAAAGTCTACTTTATTAAAGTTAATTTCTACAGTTTCCTTAACTCCCTTTTCTTCATAAGTGACTTTTTCTTTAATTCCCTCAATATTTTGATACATTTGAGAAGCTTTATCAATTCTGTCTTTAACATCTTCTTTTTTAGTAGCTCCTAAGGTTTTATAAGACCAAAATGAATCAGTAGTTTGTTTTGTGACAGTATCCCCTTTATAATAATAAGTTAATCGTAAGTCATATTGTAAACTTTGATCAATTCTTTGGAATGACATTGTTTTTTCCTGAGCTCCACATGCTCCAAGAATGATTAGTGAAATAATCGCTACGAAGCTAATCAATAATTGTTTAAAGTATCCTTTTTTCATAGTATTACCTCCTGTCCCTTAATAAAATTAGGGAACTATATAGCAGTTTACACCAATCGCAATATGTAGTATTTTAAAACAAGATTTTTGTAAATTCGACAACTATATTTTGGGGTTGTGTAAACAAGTATATAATTCCCTAAAATTATAATATTTTTATCAGGAAAATACAACATTTTACAAAAATGATTAAGTTATAAGTCAAATAGTGGTAAAGTATGATATAATGGTTTATTGAATTGAAAAGATGAAAGGAAGAGTAAAATGGCTTTAACAGCAGGAATTGTGGGATTGCCTAATGTTGGAAAATCCACTTTATTTAATGCAATTACAAAAGCAGGAGCAGAGGCAGCTAACTATCCCTTTGCGACGATTGACCCTAATGTTGGACGGGTAGAAGTTCCAGATGCTCGTTTGGATAAATTAACAGAACTTATCAAACCACAGAAAAAAGTTCCAACGACTTTTGAGTTTACAGATATTGCAGGGATTGTAAAAGGTGCTTCAAAAGGAGAGGGTCTAGGAAATAAATTTTTAGCTAATATTCGTGAAGTAGACGCTATCGTTCATGTGGTTCGGGCTTTTGATGATGAAAATGTTATGCGAGAACAAGGACGTGAGTCAAGTTTTGTTGATCCAATGGCTGATATTGAAACAATTAATCTTGAGTTGATTTTAGCAGATTTAGAAAGTATCAATAAACGCTATGCACGTGTGGAAAAAGTTGCTCGAACCCAAAAGGACAAAGATTCAGTAGCTGAGTTTCATGTTTTGCAAAAAATTAAGCCAGTTTTGGAAAATGGTTTATCAGCTCGTACCATTGAATTTGATGAGGAAGAACAAAAGATTGTCAAAAAATTATTTTTATTGACCACAAAACCAGTCCTTTATGTTGCTAATGTCAGCGAAGACGAGGTAGCAGATCCTGATAATATTGAGTATGTTCAACAAATTCGTGAGTTTGCAGCAACTGAAAACGCAGAGGTAGTTGTTATATCTGCGCGTGCTGAAGAAGAAATTTCTGAGCTAGATGATGAAGATAAAGCTGAATTTCTTGAAGCAATGGGATTGAATGAATCTGGGGTTGACAAATTAACCAGAGCAGCTTATCATTTATTAGGACTTGGAACTTACTTTACAGCTGGTGAAAAGGAAGTTCGAGCTTGGACATTTAAACGTGGCATGAAAGCACCACAAGCAGCTGGCATTATTCACTCAGACTTTGAAAAAGGCTTCATCCGTGCTGTAACTATGTCTTATGATGAATTAGTGAAATATGGGAGTGAAAAAGCAGTCAAGGAAGCAGGACGGCTGCGCGAAGAAGGAAAAGAATATATCGTTCAAGACGGCGATATTATGGAATTTAGATTTAATGTGTAAAGCATTGTAAACTAAATATAAACAAGGTTGGAAAAACTTTTCCAGCCCTTTTGGTCTTTTTAGAGGTAAAAAATGGTAAAGATGATTGTAGGTTTGGGAAATCCTGGAGAAAAATATTTTGAAACAAGACATAATGTCGGATTTATGCTGATTGACAAAATGTGTAAAGAAGAAAACTTAAACTTTACAACTGATAAAATTTTTCAAGCAGAGATAGCTTCTACATTTTTAAATGGTGAGAAAGTGTATTTTGTAAAACCAACGACCTTTATGAATGAGAGTGGAAAAGCTGTTCATGCTCTTTTGTCTTATTATGGATTAGATATTGAAGATTTAGTGGTTATCTACGATGACTTAGATATGGATATTGGAAAAATACGACTTAGAGCAAAAGGCTCTGCTGGTGGTCATAATGGCATCAAATCAATTATTAAACATATTGGAACTCAAGAATTTAAACGAATTAAAATTGGCATTGGTCGTCCAAAAAATAATATGACAATTATTCATTATGTGCTAGGAAAATTTGCAAAAGAAGACTATATTACAATTTTGAACACACTTGATAAAGTTGACAATGCTGTAAATCATTATTTACAATCTAATAATTTTGAACAAACAATGCAACAATACAATGGATAAAAAGATGGATATTATTGAGTTATTTAATCAAAATAAACAGATAGCTGATTGGCAAAGAAATCTAAATAAATCAACTCGGCAACTATTGATGGGATTGTTATCTTCAAGTAAAGCTATTACAATGGCCTCTTGTGTAGAAGAAAATCATAAAATTTTGATTTTAACATCTAGTTATAGTGAGGCAGAAAAACTTTCTAGTGACTTGATTGGATTGTTGGGAGAGAAAAAAGTATATACATTTCTTGCAGCTGATACTCCGTTAGCTGAGTTTGTCTTTTCTTCTCAAGAAAAGATTTTTTCTCGTTTAGAAGCTTTAGATTTTTTATTAGATTCTCAACAATCAGGATTTTTGATAGTTAATGTGGCAGCTAGTCAACTATTTTTACCCAATCCTGTTAATTTCAATTCAGCATATATTGATCTAAAAATAGGGCAAGAATATGAATTAAAAGATTTGATTCATCAATTGTCAAATTCGGGTTATAAGCAAGTATCACAAGTATTGAACCAAGGGGAATTCAGTCTTCGTGGTGATATTTTAGATATTTTTGAGCGCTCTAGTCAAATGCCTTTTAGGATTGAATTTTTTGGTGATGAAGTTGATGGTATTCGTCTATTTAATCCTGAAAGTCAAATTTCTATTCAAAATGTAGAACATGTGTGTGTTCATCCTGCTACAGATATCATATTTGCTAAAGCAGATTATAAAAATGCACAGAAAAAAATAGAAAATCTTATAGAAAAAACTGTAGATTTAACGTTGAAATCCTATTTAAAGGAAGTTTTAGCTAGTATAAAAGAACAAACTCAACATACTGATATTAGAAAATTATTATCTTGTTTTTATCAAAATGAATGGACAATTCTTGATTATCTTCCAAAACATAGCCCGATTTTCTTTGATGACTTTCAAAAAATTATGAATAAGCATGCTCAATTTCAATTAGAAGCAGCAAATTTATTGACAGAAGATTTACAAAACAGTAAAGCTGTTGCAAATCAATCTTATTTTGCAGATACATATTCAATATTTAGAAAGTATAAACCTGCTACCTTCTTTTCAAATTTTCATAAAGGATTGGGAAATTTAAAATTTGATTCTCTTTATCAGTTTAATCAGTATCCTATGCAGGAATTTTTTAGTCAATTTCAGCTTTTGAAAGAAGAGATTAGTCGATATAAAAAATCTAACTACACGATCATTATACAATCAAATTCTTTATTGACTTTACAAAGTTTACATAAAAATTTACAAGAATATGAAATTCCACTCGATTATGTTAATGATACTAAAATTCATAAACATGCTATTCAGTTAGTAGAAGGACATTTAATTCAAGGATTTAATTTTGTAGATGAAAAAATTGTTTTAATCACTGAATATGATATTCTGCAAAAAAAAGTAAAACGAAAAGTTCGCAGGCAGAATATTTCTAATGCTGAACGTTTGAAAAATTATAATGAGCTGGAAAAAGGAGATTATGTTGTTCATAACGTTCATGGAATCGGTCGATATTTAGGGATTGAAACGATTGAAATTTCAGGAATTCATCGTGATTATCTCACTATTCAATATCAAAATGCAGATCGTATTTCTATTCCTGTTGATCAGATTCATCTACTTTCTAAATATGTTGCGAGTGATGGTAAAGCGCCTAAAATCAATAAATTAAATGATGGACGTTTTCAAAAAACTAAACAGAGAGTACAACATCAAGTCGAAGACATTGCTGAGGATTTAATCAAACTTTATGCAGAGAGAAGTCAACTAAAGGGATTTGCGTTTTCTAGTGATGATTCTTATCAGCAAGAATTTGATAATGATTTTCCTTATGTAGAAACAGAAGATCAGTTGCGTTCTATAAAAGAAGTTAAAAAAGACATGGAAAGTGATCATCCTATGGATCGTCTTTTAGTTGGGGATGTTGGTTTTGGGAAGACGGAAGTAGCTATGAGAGCTGCTTTTAAAGCAGTAAATGATCATAAACAAGTGGCAATTTTAGTTCCAACTACTGTTTTAGCTCAACAACATTATACGAATTTTAAGGAACGTTTCAATGATTTTCCTGTCAATATTGAAGTATTAAGTCGCTTTAAAAGTAAATCAGAACAAAAAACAATTTTAGAAAAATTAAAAAAAGGGCAGGTGGATATTATTATTGGAACGCATCGTCTCCTGTCAAAAGATATTGTATTTGCTGATTTGGGACTCATTGTTATTGATGAGGAACAACGCTTTGGAGTTAAACATAAAGAAAAATTAAAAGAGTTGAAAACGAAAGTTGATGTTTTAACTTTGACGGCAACTCCTATTCCGCGTACACTTCACATGTCTATGTTAGGTATACGTGATTTATCAGTTATTGAAACTCCTCCAACAAATCGCTATCCTGTTCAAACTTATGTTTTAGAAAATAATGCAACAGTTATTAGAGATGCAGTTTTAAGAGAAATGGATCGAGGAGGACAGGTTTACTATCTTTACAATAAAGTTGACACAATGGAGCAAAAAGTTTCAGAATTGAAAGAATTGATTCCAGAGGCTTCTATCGGATATGTGCATGGTCAAATGAGTGAAATTCTTCTTGAAAATACTTTACTTGATTTTATTAATGGGGAATATAATCTTTTAGTCACAACGACTATTATTGAAACGGGTGTTGATATTCCTAATGTTAATACTCTTTTTATTGAAAATGCAGATCATATGGGATTGTCAACTTTATATCAATTACGAGGGCGTGTTGGTCGTAGTAATCGTATTGCTTATGCCTATCTCATGTATCGCCCTGACAAGGCTTTGACAGAAATTTCTGAAAAACGTTTGGAAACTATAAAAGGATTTACAGAATTAGGTTCTGGTTTTAAAATCGCTATGCGAGATTTATCCATTCGTGGTGCTGGAAATATTTTAGGAAGTTCACAATCTGGCTTTATTGATTCTGTTGGATTTGAGATGTATTCTCAATTATTAGAAGAGGCTATTGCTAAAAAACAAGGTAAAGAAAAAAGAAGGCAAAAAGGAAATGCTGAAATTAATTTGCAGATTGATGCTTATCTTCCTAGCGATTATATTGCTGATGAAAGGCAAAAAATTGAAATTTACAAACGTATTCGCGAGATTGACAGTCGTGTAAATTATGAAGAATTACAGAATGAATTGATAGATCGTTTCGGAGAATATCCAGATGTTGTTGCCTTTTTATTAGAAATTGGTCTTGTAAAGTCTTATTTAGATCAAGTTTTTGTTCAGCTCGTTGAAAAAAAGCAACAATCTGTGATTGTCCGATTTGAAAAAGTTTCTCAACAGTTTTTCTTAACTCAAGATTACTTTGAAGCTCTTTCTGTAACAAATTTAAAAGCAAGAATTTCAGAAAATAAAGGATTGATTGAAGTTATATTTGATGTAAAAAATAAAAAAGATTATGAAATTTTAGAAGGACTTCTGCAGTTTTCAGAAAAGTTGGTAGAAATTAAAAATCAAAAGAAAGATTGCTAACTTTACAATTTTGTAAAGTTTCGCTTTCATCTATAATATTTTCTTAAAAAATGGTAAAATAATGAATTGAGGTAACTTTATGAGATTAGATAAATATTTAAAAGTATCCCGTATTATAAAACGTCGTCCTATCGCTAAAGAGGTGGCCGATAAGGGAAGAATTAAAGTAAATGGAATTTTAGCTAAAAGTTCAACAGATTTAAAAATCAATGATGAAATAGAGATTCGTTTTGGAAATAAAATTTTATTAGTTCGTGTTCTAGAAATGAAAGACAGTACTAAAAAAGAAGATGCTGCTAAAATGTATGAAATTATAAAAGAAACAAGGGTAGAAGTCGATGGCTAGAAATATTGTTCAATTAAATAATCGCTATATACAAGATGAAAATCAACATCGCCGTTATTTAGAGCAAGAAAGAAGAAAAAAGAATCGCTTTATGGGTTGGGTATTGATTTTAGTCATCTTATTGTTTATTTTACCGACATTTAATTTGGTTCAAAGTTATCAAAATTTACTAGAACGCCGGACACAACTGACGCATCTACAAAAGAAATATGAGGAAATAAGCAGCGAAAAAGAATCTCAAAAAGCTTTTGCTAGCAAATTAAAAGATGAAGAGTATGCTGCAAAGTATGCACGCGCTAAATATTATTATTCTAAACAAGGGGAATATGTTTATACAATCCCAGGATTGTTACCACAGTAAAAATGGAAAAATTATTACAAACAGTTGAACAATTTTTGGAGTTTTCTGATGAAAAATTAGAAGAATTGTCCAGAAAGAATCAGGCTTTAAAATTAGAAGAGACTAAAAAGGAAAGGGGAGAGCATGCGTAAGTTGCTATTTCTATTATTGTTGCCAGCATTTTTTACTGCAAAACTAGTAGTAAGTACAGAACAAGATGTCGAATTGACTGCAAAGCAACAGTATGAAATCATTAGTACGACATACAGTAACTATTACACTGACCTTCCAACAAATCCAAATGTTTATGAGCAACTTCTAACTTATACATCATTAAATTTAGAAAAAGTAGCTGGAAGTTTAGCTCCTAATACACCAATTAAATTTTCTGAATTGCAGGTCAATGAACAAGGTATTCCAGTATTTAAACTCGCAAATGGCCAATTTGTTCCTGCTGATAAGCGAATGATTTATGATGATGTTGTCCAATCTAGTGCAGATGTTTCTCAAACAATGTGGCTTAGGCCATCATTTGTAGTTTACAATCAAGCTTTTGTAAATGGAACAAAGGAAGTGAAGACGAATTTATCACCTTATCATTCAGTGAAAATTACTCAACTTGCTGAGACAACATCCGGAAAATATGCTCATGTTGAAGGCAAAGGTTGGATTGATGTGAAATACTTGTCTGATACAGATAATCGTATGGATAAAGTTCAAGAGATTTTAACAAGCAAGTATAATAAAGCAGACTATTCTATCTATGTAAAACAATTAGATTCTGGAAAAACTGCTGGTATCAACCCAGATTTAGAAATGTATTCTGCTAGTGTAGCGAAACTTCCCATTCTTTATTATGCTCAGAAGCAATTAAATGAAGGAAAATACAAACCATTTTCTGGTTTAAAATATATTCCTGCTGTAAATGACTATTCAGGTGCTTATGATACAGAAGGTAGTGGAAGCATTTCTAAAAAATCAGATAATAAGTCCTACAGCATTCAAGATTTGATGAACCATATTGCAAAAGAATCAGATAATGCAGCTACAAATATTTTAGGATATTATATTACCAATCAATCAGACAGCACTTATCAAACAACAATTGAGCAAATTGCTGGGAAAAAATGGGATGTGGAAAAACGCGATGCTTCAGCAAGGATGGCAGGAAATGTGATGGAAGCTATCTATGAACAAAATGGGGACATTATCAATGCACTATCACAAACAAATTTTGATGAGCAGCGTATTTCTAAAAATATAAATGCAAAAGTTGCCCATAAAATTGGAGATGCTTATGATTTTAAGCATGATGTTGCTATCGTTTATACTAACTCTCCTTTTGTTCTGTCTATTTTTACAAATCATTCTGATTATGATACCATTTCTAAAATTGCAGATGACATTTATGAGGTTTTGAAATGATGGGACAACGATTTTTTCAGTTGGTGCAAAAAAAAGGCTATTTTAAACATCATAGAAAAATTTTACTTGCCATTTCTGGTGGACTAGATTCTATGACTTTGCTTGATTGGCTTTATAAGTATCGTGAAAAATTAGAAATAGAAATTTGTCTTGCTCATGTCAATCATGGAGTGAGAGAAGAATCTGACTTTGAAGAAGAAGAACTAAAAAAAATAGCAAAGAAACTTGGTGTAAGGATTTTTACATCGAGTTTTTCTGGTCCATTTTCAGAACAAAAAGCACGTGATTTTCGGTATACTTTTTTCAAAAAAATTATGAAAGAGGAACAATGCACGGCATTAGTAACAGCACATCATGCTGATGACCAAGCAGAAACGATTTTTATGAGAATTCTCCGTGGCAGTCGTTTATTTCATATTTCAGGAATGAAAGAAAAACAAAAATTTGCAAATGGAGAATTGATAAGACCGTTGCTTTCTTTTCAAAAATCAGATTTCCCTCTTATTTTTCATTTTGAGGATTGGACAAATCAAGAGAACCATTATTTACGTAATCGAATTCGGAATGAGTATTTTCCGTTGTTAGAACAAGAAAATCCGCAGTTTAGAAAGCATTTAATAGAATTGGGAACAGAAATTTCTCAAATGCAGGACGCATTAGCATATTTAACTAAAAATATTGAATTAACAAATCTGCAGGAATTTCAATCTCAACCATATTTTGTGCAAAGTTTTTTGCTACAGACTTATTTAAAAAATTTTCCTGAGCTGCAGATCAGGAAAGCACAGTTT
Organism: Streptococcus constellatus; assembly: GCF_902167705.1. Taxonomy (GTDB): domain Bacteria; phylum Bacillota; class Bacilli; order Lactobacillales; family Streptococcaceae; genus Streptococcus; species Streptococcus constellatus_A. Next base: position 15,692 of record NZ_CABHMZ010000020.1, read on the forward strand.
GCTGATGTTTTAGCAATCTTGAACAAGCAATCTAATTATCAGCAACCACTTAAAGCGGGTTATGAACTCTATAAAAATTATGATTCCTTTGAGATTCGAAAAATCAGTCCACAGTCGGATTTAAAAGAGGATTCAATTTTGTTAAAATATAACGACATTGTGGAATATGGTCATTATCGCTTTTCCTTTGGAAAAGAGCTTCATGGAAAAAACATCCAAGAAGTGTTTGTTTCACGTGAAACAGAAGTTTTACTTCGGCATAGAAAAGAACAAGATGAAATTATCTTGAACCAACACCATAAAAAGCTTCGTCGTTACTTTATTGATCAAAAAATCCCTATAGATCAAAGAAAAAGTGCTATTATCATTGAGCAAAATGGGAAAATCTTAGCAATTGCTGGAATCGTAGCAAGTGATTTGAGTAAGAGTCAAAAAAATGATATAATGTATAACAAACTTTATATACAAAATTTAGATAGGTAAAAAAGATGCTAGAACAAAACATTAAGAAAGTGTTGGTTTCACATGATGAGATCGTAACAGCAACTCAAAAGCTAGGAGCTCAATTAACGAATGATTATGAGGGACAAAATCCTATTTTTGTAGGAATTCTCAAGGGCTCTGTTCCTTTTATGGCAGAACTGATAAAGCACGTTGATACTCATATTGAAATAGATTTTATGTTAGTATCAAGCTATCATGGAGGGACTTCTAGTAGTGGTGTGATCGATATCATAAAAGATATTGATCAGGATGTTGCTGGACGGCATATTCTTTTTGTTGAAGATATTATTGATACAGGAAAAACATTGAAAAGTCTTTGTGAACTATTTAGAGAGAAAAAGGCTGCGTCTGTTAAAATTGCGACACTTTTGGACAAGCCCGAAGGGCGAAAAGTTGATATTGAAGCAGATTACACATGCTTTACGATTCCAAATGAGTTTGTAGTCGGTTATGGTCTGGATTTTGATGAAAATTATCGGAATCTTCCGTATGTAGGGGTTTTAAAAGAAGAAGTTTATACAAAATAAAAAGGTATATTGATAGATAGATGAAAAATAAACAAAATAATGGTTTTATAAAAAATCCTTTCTTATATATTTTAATCATTGTTGTTGTTATTACAGGTTTTCAGTATTTTTCAGCTGGAAGTTCTGTAGGTCGCAGCCAACAAATTAACTATACTGAGTTAGTTAAAGAAATTAGAAATGGAAATGTAAAGGATATTAGCTATCAGCCAAATGGTAGTGTTATTGAAGTTGCAGGTACTTATAAGAAAGAAAAGAAAGTAAAAGACAATACAGGTATTCAGTTTTTTACGCCCTCTTCTACATCTGTAAGTCGCTTTACTAGTGTTATTCTGCCTTCAGACTTAACAGTAGCTGAATTGCAAAAATTAGCTTCAGCTAAGGGAACTGAAATCACCATTAAACGTGAAAGTTCAAGTGGTATATGGATTCAAGTGTTGACAACTCTGGTGCCATTTGCCATCTTTGCTTTCTTCCTGTTTTCTATGATGAATCAAGGTGGAGGCGGCGGAGCGCGTGGAGCTATGAGCTTTGGGCGTAATAAAGCGCGTGCAACAAATAAAGAAGATATAAAAGTACGCTTTTCTGATGTAGCAGGTGCGGAAGAAGAAAAACAAGAACTAGTTGAAGTTGTTGAATTTCTAAAAGATCCTAAACGTTATACAAAACTAGGAGCTCGCATACCAGCTGGTGTTCTTCTTGAAGGCCCTCCAGGGACTGGTAAAACTCTTCTTGCTAAAGCAGTAGCTGGTGAAGCAGGCGTTCCATTCTTTAGTATTTCAGGTTCAGATTTCGTTGAAATGTTTGTCGGTGTCGGTGCTAGCCGTGTTCGCTCCCTTTTTGAAGATGCAAAAAAGGCAGCTCCAGCGATTATCTTTATTGATGAAATTGATGCTGTTGGTCGTCAACGTGGTGTCGGTCTTGGCGGAGGAAATGATGAGCGCGAGCAAACCCTTAATCAACTTCTGATTGAGATGGATGGTTTTGAAGGCAATGAAGGGATTATCGTCATTGCTGCTACTAACCGAAGTGATGTTTTAGATCCCGCTCTTTTGCGTCCTGGTCGATTTGACCGTAAAGTTCTTGTTGGTCAGCCAGATGTAAAAGGTCGTGAAGCAATCCTTCGTGTTCACGCTAGAAATAAACCTCTTGCTGAAGATGTTGACTTAAAACTAGTTGCTCAACAAACGCCTGGTTTTGTTGGTGCTGATTTGGAAAATGTCTTAAATGAAGCAGCTCTTGTCGCAGCGCGTCGGAATAAAAAAGTTATTGATGCTTCCGATATAGATGAAGCAGAAGACCGTGTTATTGCAGGGCCGTCTAAAAAAGATAAGACAGTTTCACAACGTGATCGGCAAATTGTTGCTTATCATGAAGCAGGACATACCATTGTTGGTCTTGTTTTATCAAATGCACGTGTTGTTCACAAGGTAACCATTGTACCCCGTGGTCGTGCAGGTGGATATATGATTGCTCTCCCGAAAGAAGACCAGACCCTTTTATCTAAAGAAGATATGAAGGAACAACTTGCAGGACTTATGGGAGGACGTGTTGCTGAGGAAATTATTTTCAATGTCCAAACTACAGGTGCTTCAAATGACTTTGAACAAGCTACACAAATGGCACGTGCGATGGTAACAGAGTATGGTATGAGTGAAAAACTCGGTCCTGTTCAATATGAAGGAAACCATGCGATGTTTGGCGCTGCGAGCCCACAAAAATCAATTTCAGAGCAAACTGCATATGAAATTGATGAAGAAGTTCGTAATTTGCTTAATGAAGCGCGCAACAAAGCAGCAGAAATTATCCAATCAAATCGCGAAAAGCATAAATTAATTGCAGAAGCTCTTCTTAAATACGAAACACTTGATAGTCATCAAATCAAATCATTATATGAAACTGGCGAAATGCCTGATGAACCAAATGCAAGTTCTTCACATGCTTTGAGCTACGATGAAGTGAAATCTCAAATGGAAGAGCAAAAACCCGAATAAGTTTAAAATGTAAAAAGACTCATTGTCAGCTACAGTAAGCTGGTATCAGTTAACATTAAGAGAGAACAAAGTTCTCTCTTTTTTATGTTCAAATCGATGAGAATGCGTTTTTGATCTTATCAAAAGTCATCAAGCTAAAAGCATTTCGCTTGATAACTTTGAAGAGGTTGCTGGTAGTCTCTAGCTTAGCGTTGGAGTAAGAGAATTTTAAAAAAAGGTAAGTAAAACTCCTCGTGTATTTTTGTTCTGGTATTTCTTTTTATATAAGATAAATTGCAAGAATAAGTGCAACATTTACTCTAACTCATCCACTAGAGCTTCATAAGCAGTTCTGTAAGCTAAACATTTTCGTGG
>NZ_CABHMZ010000021.1 GCF_902167705.1 Streptococcus constellatus
ATGGGAGTAGCTCATAGTTTTTCCTCGGGTTCTGTTTGTGTGGTTACTTACAGTTTACACCAATGAAACGCTATGAGTTTTTTTGTTGAACTATATTTTACAATTTATCACATAAAAAAGGACCAGAGGTCCCTTGGCAACTTTAGCGATTCTTTAGCTCTACATAACGTTTGTACCAAATATTGACATAGGCGGGTGAAAAAGGCCCGCGCTCATTGTTAGTCCAATCTACTAAGATTTTCACATTCTCCTTGAGGATGTAATCTAAATCATTGGAATAGTTCATCTGCCGTTTGTGGCGCTCGTATTCATCTACATCAAGCAATCGCTTTTCACCATTAGTAAAGACTTTGACATCTAAATCGTAGTCTATGTATTTCAACGCTTCTGCATCAAGATAATATGGACTGGCTAGATTGCAATAGTAGGAAATTCCATTTTCGCGAATCATAGCGATAATATTAAACCAATATTTTTTATGAAAATAGACAATAGCTGGCTCACGTGTCACCCAACGTCGACCGTCACTTTCTGTGACCAAGGTGTGGTCGTTAACACCAATAATGGCATTTTCTGTTGTTTTTAGTACCATGGTGTCGCGCCAAGTGCGGTGCAGACTCCCATTATGCTTATAACTTTGAATTGTAATAAAGTCGCCTTCTTTTGGAAGCTTCATCATCTACCAACTTTCTACAATTTATCAGGTTATCGCTTTTATTGTAACATATTTTCATGAAAAAACATAAATAAACCTTACATTTTTTATAGATATTCTTTGAGAGCGCTCGCAATATCGGAGAAATCATAGCCTTTGCGTGCGAGTGCTTGGGTGAGCCGTTGTTTTAAATCATAGCCATCGTATTTTTTGGAATACTTGCGGTATTGTTTGTCTAATTCTTTGTAAAGCAATTCTTGTTGATTTTCTTCATCATCTTCTATCGTGAGGCTTTGGTACGCCACTTTTGCTTCTTCATAGGAAAAACCTTTATTGATGAGCTGTTGTAAGATTTTATCGTGAAGCGCTTTGGTTGGGAGCTTCCCTTGATATTTTTTGAGTAATTTCTGAGCAACTTTTTCTGCTAGGTTTGTAAAATCATGTTGACCTAGCTCATCATCAATGATAGAAGCAGCAATTCCTTTTTGCATTAACTTTTGCTTGAGTGCATACGCACCTTTGTCTCCAGATAAGAGATTAGCATTGATAGCAGCATGGACATATTTGGAATCATCTAGCCAGTTGTCCTTTTTTAAGCTGTCAATAACATGAGCAATCGTTCCCTCTTCAATGTCATGCTTGCGCAAATAATCATTGACTTCTTTTACAGTTCGTTGCTTGAAAGAAAGATGATATAGTGCCAAATTTTTTCCATAAGAAAATTGAGCATATTCTTGAATTTCTGTTAGCTCTTGCTCAGTAATATTCATGCCTTTTGACAACATAAAATGAACAATGGTATCTTCGGTGATATACAGTTTTTCCGTCTCATCCAACTCTAAGAGATAAAGCCGCTTTTTCTTTTCAATTTTTGTAATTTTCATGATTCTATTATACCTCAAAATATGGTAAGATAGGCTTATGAATCTGAAAGTGAAACAAAAAATCCCCTTGAAAATCAAAAAAATGGGAATCAACGGGGAAGGGATTGGATTTTATAAAAAGACATTGGTCTTTGTACCAGGTGCTTTAAAAGGTGAGGATATTTTTTGTCAAATCACGACGGTTAAGCGCAATTTTGTCGAAGCAAAGCTGTTGACGATTAACAAGCGCTCCAAATATCGAGTAGAGCCTCCTTGTGAGATTTATGAAAAATGCGGGGGCTGCCAGATTATGCACTTGCATTATGACAAACAGTTAGAATTTAAGGCGGACTTGTTGCGGCAGGCTTTGAAAAAATTTGCACCTCAAGGTTATGAAAACTACGAGATTCGTCCAACGATTGGTATGCAAGAGCCTCAATATTATCGAGCGAAGTTGCAGTTTCAAACACGGAAATTTAAGGGAGATGTAAAAGCGGGTCTTTATGCGCAGAATTCTCATTATTTAATTTCTTTGAAAAACTGTCTGGTTCAAGATAAAGTCACACAGAAAATCATCAATAAAGTGGCTCTCCTTTTGGGAAAGTACAATTTTCCTATCTATGATGAGCGAAAAAATGCCGGTGTTCGGACAGTCATGATTCGCCGAGCTCGGAAAACAGGTCAGGTGCAGATGATTTTTGTCACGGGAAAGAAGTTGGACTTTTCTCCAATCATTCGCGATTTGTCAGCAGAATTTCCAGAGTTGGAAACAGTGGCGGTCAATTACCATACGACAAAATCAAGTGAAATATATGGAGACAAGACGGAGATCATCTGGGGAAAAGATACCATTCAGGAAGGTGTTTTGGATTACGAGTTTTCCTTATCGCCTAGGGCTTTTTACCAGCTCAATCCAGAGCAAACAGAGGTGCTTTACAGTGAAGCAGTTAAGGCTCTGGATGTCGATTCAGAGGATTGTCTGATTGATGCTTATTGTGGTGTGGGAACGATTGGCTTTGCTTTTGCTAAAAAAGTAAAGTCTCTTCGTGGCATGGATATTATACCAGAAGCTATTGAGGATGCTAAGCGAAATGCCAAGAAAATGGGGTTTGCCAATGCTCATTATGAGGCTGGGACTGCTGAAAGCATTATTCCTCGCTGGTACAAGGAAGGCTATCGAGCAGATGCCTTGATTGTGGATCCGCCACGGACTGGCTTAGATGATAAGCTGCTTGAAACGGTTGTTCGTTATGCACCGAAGAAAATGGTTTATGTCTCCTGTAATGTCTCTACTCTAGCTAGAGATTTGGTGCAATTGAGCAAGGTCTACGATGTTCATTATATTCAATCTGTGGATATGTTTCCACACACAGCCAGGACCGAGGCTGTAGTGAAGTTGATAAGGAAAGAGGATTAGAATGGATATTTGGGAAAAAATGTATGAAGAAGCCAAGAAGCTCTATGATCCGCATGAGGTATCGCCTTTTGTGTACGCTAATCATGTTGTAGCAGCTATTGAAGCAGAGGATGGAAAGATTTATACTGGCTTTTGCTTTGCTCCAACAGCTTGAGGGCTGTTGGAGGTTGCGGATAAAATCAACGAAGTTGATATCAATAAATCTGGTGTTTTTCATCTCTGCGCTGAAAGGGCAGCAGCTTTTAATATGTATCAGTATTCTGGACAGACAAAAATTAAAAGAGTATTGGCTTTTCGTGATAAACCGCCTTATGGCGGAGGCAAGAACGTGCTGAAAACGACGGAAAATAATATAAAGTACTTTTACTGTATGTTAGAATAATATACAAGGCACCTCCTAACAACGAAAGTTCAAAGAATCAGGATGTAAAAATTGCAAAGAAGGTATCCTGTAGCAATGCTATTGATATTTTATAGCGTTTGGTAAATGGGATAGAATGACTTGCTCATGACTGAGTCTAGTTTGAGGCAGATGACAAATAGACGACAGAAGTTGAGCAACTAAAATGAAACGCAAATATTTTTAACTACTTCAGCAATAGAAAAAACTTGTAGAAATCATTTTCTACAAGTTTTTTCTATTTTACAAGGAAATCTCTGTGTTTTCCAGTACTTTTTGTGCATCTGAGACGATTGTTTCAATGATTTCTTTGCATGGTCGGATTTCTTTTATCATACCAGCAATTTGACCGCACATCATGGAGCCGTTTTTGGTATCTCCGTCATATACAGCTTTTGAGAGAGCTCCAATAGTAATCTCTTCCAGTTCCTCACGGCTAGTACCTTTATTTTCAAGTTCTATATAATGATCTGTCATTTCGTTTCGGATACAACGAACGGGTGCACCGCTTCTCCTGCCTGTGACAGCTGTATCTGTATCATTTGCCTTGATAACTGCTTCTTTATAGCTAGTAGCGATTGGGCATTCTTCTGACGCGAGAAATACCGTACCAAGCTGAGCTCCTTGTGCGCCTAAAACGAAAGCAGCAGCAAGTCCACGACCGTCTGCAATACCTCCTGCACCAATCACGGGAATATCAACCGCATCAGCGATTTGTGGCAGCAAAGCCATGGTATTGGTGTTACCGATATGACCACCTGCTTCAGCTCCTTCAGCGATAATAGCGTCAACACCTAATTCCTGCATTTTTTTAGCATGTTTCACGCTGGCAATGACCGGAATAACCTTGATACCTGCTTCTTTGAGAGCGGGCAGAATGAATTTAGGGGTGCCAGCACCAGTTGTCACAACAGGAACTTTTTCTTCGATGATAACATTCACAAGCTCTTCAACGTTTTTCAGCATCAGCATCACGTTAACAGCGAATGGTTTGTCTGTGAGTTTGCGTAACTCACGAATTTCTTTGCGCAATTGTTCACCAGTCATACCACCTGAGGCAATAATCCCCAAGCCACCCGCTTCTGAAACAGCAGCAGCCAACTGATAGTGAGAAATTTGCGCCATAGCACCTTGAAAAATTGGATATTTGATGTTTAGTAAAGTTGTAATAGACATAATATCTCCTTAGTCCTGTTTTTGAAATTATTATATCACGATTATAAAAGCGTTTTCAAATCCGTGGTTTAATAAATTTTCTTTTGTTTGTGAAATATTTTGCTTTGAAAAGAGGGGTTATCAATTATTTTACTTGTGAAAAACACAGAATCATTTTATTATAACAATTACTTATACTATATTAAAAATAGTTATAGATGCTTGATTCAGAAAAATGGAATGAGGCAAAGATAAGGAACGTGTTGATTTTGCTTAGAAAGCAACTGCTTTTTGTGTTATAATAATAGAAAAATGTTCATGAGGTGAAGTATGGACAATATCATTGATGTATCCATTCCTGTGGCAGAAGTAGTGGACAAGCACCCAGAAGTGTTAGAAATTTTGGTGGAACTGGGTTTTAAACCGCTTGCCAATCCAATCATGCGCAATACGGTTGGTCGCAAGGTGTCGTTAAAACAAGGTTCTAAGTTAGAGGGAACCCCTATGGATAAAATTGTCATGACATTGGAAGCAAATGGCTATGAAGTGGTGGGGCTAGACTAATGGCAGATGAACGAATTGAGATTTTAAAATCTATTTTGCTGGATTTGCATCATGGTGCAACAGCAGAAGAGGTTCAAGAGCAGTTTAACAAGCATTTTACAGGCGTTTCGGCTATTGAAATCAGCCTTATGGAGCACGAACTGATGAACTCGGATACGGGTGTAACCTTTGAGGATGTTATGTCGCTTTGCAATGTTCATGCGAATCTTTTTAAGGGAGCGGTGAAAAATGTAGAAGTGGCTGACACAGATCATCCAGGACATCCAGTTCAAATTTTTAAGCAGGAAAATCTGGCTCTGAGAGCGGCTCTGTTGCGGATTCGGCGTCTCCTTGATACCTATGCTCAAACAGATGATGCAGAAATGAGGACAGAGTTAGAAAAGGGACTGATGCGCCAGCTGGGCTTGGTCGGTCAATTTGACATTCATTATCAGCGCAAGGAAGAACTGATGTTTCCGATTATGGAGAGATATGGTCACGATTCACCACCCAAGGTTATGTGGGGCGTGGACGACCAGATTCGAGAGCTTTTTCAGGAAGCAAAGACTGCTGCTGAAGATTTATCCAACCTAGGTATTGAGCAAGTTCGAGCAATATTTGAAAATTTTGCGGCTGAGTTTGAAGCGATGATTTTTAAGGAAGAATCCATCTTGCTTATGATCTTGCTGGAAACATTCACACAGGACGATTGGCTGAAAATTGCAGAAGAAAGTGATGCTTACGGCTATGCAATTATCAAGCCGACTGAGAAGTGGGTACCAGCTCGTCAATCATTCACGGAGGCAGAAAAAGAGGCTGCTGAGAAGACTGGAAGTGAAGCGGCAGCCAGTGATGAGTTGGTGTCAGATGATACTATTCAGCAAGTCATTGAGACACCTGATGGACAGGTCACCATTTCCTTTAAGCCAAAAAAGAAAAAGGCAGAAAACAATTTTGATCGACAGACCCAACAGCCATTTGGACATGGCTATTTGTCAGTGGAAGAGGCAAATCTAATCTTGAATCATCTGCCGATGGAGATTACTTTTGTCAATAAGGAAGATATTTTCCAATACTACAATGACAGCGTGCCAGCAGACGAGATGATTTTCAAGCGGACGCCGAGTCAAGTGGGGCGCAATGTCGAGTTGTGCCACCCGCCTAAGTTTTTGGAGAAAGTTCGCTTTATTTTTAAGGAATTGCGTGAAGGCAAGCGAGACAAGTTTGTTATGTGGTTCAAGTCTGAGTCGCGGGATAAATTTGTTCATGTAACGTATGCGGCAGTAAGAGATGAAGCAGGAGAATTTCAAGGTGTGTTAGAATATGTCCAAGATATTCAGCCTTTCCGTGATATTGAAGAAGATTTCTACCGAGGAGTAGATTAGAAGGAATATGATGACGTACGAACAGGAATTTTTAAAGGATTTTGAAGCTTGGGTCAAAACTCAAGTGGCAATCAACGAAATGGCTCTTCAAGAAAGCCAGAAAGTTTATGAAGAAGACCAAGATGAACGCGCTAAGGAAGCTGCGATTCGTTATGAGAGCCGTCTGGATGCTTATCAGTTTTTATTGGGGAAATTTGCCAACTATCAAGAGGGCAAGGGATTTCATGACCTACCAGACGGACTTTTTGGGCAGAGAAATTATTGATTTTCTCTAGAAAACATGTTAAACTAAATGCATTAGAGGTGTTTTGAATCCCATTTGTCACAGAAAGCGGCACTGCTGAGAAATCCGCACAAATGTCAAAACTGGTTGCTAAGGCTAAAAATGAAATAATGGTGTCTTTTTGTTTACTTTTAGGACTAGGCAACGAGTTGCGGGCTGTACTGGCGTACGCCTAAGCGAGCTAACGACGTAATAGAAGATAAACAAGAAGGCTAGAGCTGCGGGCATCTGCCCGAAATTGGGTGGTACCGCGGAGAGATTCGTCCCTGTCATGTATGGCAGGGACGAATTTTTATAATCGGAATGGGGAGAGGAATTATGATAAATATTTTAGGTCAAATTGAAGACAATAAACTTCCTGATATTGAGACAGAACGGTTGTATTTGCGCCAACGTCTAGTCTCAGATGCTAAAGAGATTTTTGCTTATGCGAGCTTGCCAGAAGTAACTTGGCCAGCTGTTTTTCCACCTGCGGAAAGCGTGGAAGAAGAGGAAAATTATCTCGAAAACATTATGCCAAAGCGCTGGATTGAGCAAAAAATACCGTCTGGTTATGGTATCTGTTTAAAAGGGACAAATAAAGTCATTGGCTCAATTGATTTTAATAATCGCTATGCTGATGATGTTCTTGAAATGGGCTATTTGCTTCACCCAGATTATTGGGGGCAAGGGATTGTGACAGAAGCTGCGCGTGCGCTGTTGGAAGTTGGCTTCACCCTACTCAATCTCCACAAAATCGAAATTGAATGTTATGGATACAACAAAGCAAGCCAGCGTATTGCTGAAAAACTTGGTTTCACCCTCGAATCTCGCATTCGTGACCGCAAAGATGCACAAGGACAACGTTGTGATTTATTGCGTTATGGATTACTGAGGAGTGAGTGGGAGACACAGAAAAAATAAATGAAACTGTGTAAACTTGCATAAGTTAAAATTTGATAACTTGTAAAAAATGTTATTACAAATTGAACTGTTCGGAAAAATCGAATAGTTCAGTAAGAAGGGGGAAAATAGAATGAAAAGAATAGTTTTATACATATTAGCGTTACTGCCTCTTCTTTCAATAGTTTCTTTGTTGCTATTAGCTATTTTGCTTTTTCCGATAACTTTACTTCCAAATAATATTTTACCAGTTGCTCCTATATATATTGTTGAACTTATTTTAGGAATACTACTGGGTTTATATGGATTTAGATTAAGAAGATTGCAAATAGATAATAAACTTCAAATTATCTATTGGATTCTTTTAGGAGTATCAGCTGGAGTGCTGTTACTTTTGAAATATAGATTAATTATTTTATTTCAGCCGATTTTACCTATAGTTTACCTTGCTTTATTTGAGCAAAGATTTCAAGCCATTAAGAAATTTTTTCAAAAAAGTATAGGCGTGTTTGCTTTTTTTAATCTGTTTGACACACTTTTTATTGGTTTATGTTTTTTGATAAAAAATAATGTAAATTATATAGAAAACGTTTTAAGTAGTTTTTTTGAAATTTTTAACGAACTTCATCTATCTCAAAAAGTTTTTGAGACTACTGTCATAATTTTAATAAGCCTATTGTTGTTCATATTTTTACCATTATTAAAAGGAAGTATATCTGTTTGGATTTATAAAAGACAAAATGAAATTTCTGTACAATCAGGGAAGGTACTTTGGAATTCCTATCTAGAGGCATATTTTGGTTCGACGATATCTGTTTTAATGTATCTTAGCTTATTACTACAAGTAAATGATTTATCTTTTAGTACAGTATTTACTCTTTTTTTACCTATGTCAATAAATATTTACTTTTGGATGCAAGTGTATGAAAATATAAACAGAGGTGGAGAAGACAAAGAATCGGAGATATCAAAATGGACATTAATTGGCACAGCGCTATTCATATTGTTTCTTTTAGAGCAAATTGAAAGTGATTTGATTGGAATTTTTACGTGGTTCTTGCCTATTTTCATACCAAGTTTCATTGGTGGCATAAATTTACAACAATCACGAGAAAAATACTCCAAATTTACCAAGACTCTAAAGCTGAAAAAGCATTTACACTGGCTACAGATAGTGAGTTTTAATACACTATTTATATTAAATGTATTATCATCATTATTTACAAAAAAAATAATAAAGAACAATGAAATTGTAGAAATCAATATACTAAAAGATGCAATTGCAAATGCTATTAATTATATGTTGAGTATGATAAATAAATCCACTTCGCCTAATTTTGTTTCTAATATCTTAGCTACTACTATAATAATAGTTTTTTCGTATTCACTTGCACAATGGATGAGTAAAAAAATAATTAAACGTTTGAAAAGTTATTATTTAGATTCGTCAAAAGGATATTTCAATTAATGAAGTTTATAAAAGGAGAAAAACACATGTCAAAACAACTTTCACCAAAATACAATCCAGCTGAGGTTGAGGCTGGACGTTATCAAAAATGGCTTAATGAGGATGTTTTTAAGCCTTCAGGAGATCAAAAGGCCAAGCCTTATTCTATCGTGATTCCACCGCCAAATGTGACGGGGAAATTGCACCTTGGTCACGCTTGGGACACAACCTTGCAGGATATTATCATCCGTCAGAAGCGTATGCAGGGCTTTGATACCCTTTGGCTTCCTGGTATGGACCATGCGGGTATCGCTACACAAGCTAAAGTTGAGGCGCGACTTGCTGAAGATGGTATCTCACGCTATGACCTCGGTCGTGAAAAATTCTTAGATAAGGTCTGGGAATGGAAAGACGAGTATGCTACCACTATCAAGGAGCAATGGGGTAAAATGGGACTTTCTGTCGATTACTCTCGTGAACGTTTCACCCTTGATGAAGGTTTGTCAAAAGCGGTTCGTAAAGTCTTTGTTGAACTTTACAAAAAAGGCTGGATTTACCGCGGTGAATTTATCATCAACTGGGATCCAAAAGCTCGTACAGCTCTTTCTGATATCGAAGTTATCCACAAAGATGTTGAAGGAGCTTTCTACCACATGAATTACGTGTTGGAAGATGGTTCACGTGCCCTTGAGGTAGCAACAACTCGACCTGAAACTATGTTTGGAGATACGGCTGTCGCTGTCAATCCAGAAGATCCTCGCTACAAAGACTTGATTGGTAAAAATGTTATCCTGCCAATTGTCAATAAAGCTATTCCAATCGTGGCTGACGAACACGCTGACCCTGAATTTGGTACTGGTGTGGTTAAAATCACTCCAGCCCACGACCCTAATGACTTCCTTGTTGGTCAGCGTCATAATCTTCCTCAAGTTAATGTCATGAATGATGACGGTACAATGAACGAACTCGCTGGTGAATTTGCTGGTATGGACCGCTTTGAAGCTCGCAAAGCTGTCGTTAAAAAATTGGAAGAAATCGGTGCGCTTGTTAACATTGAAAAAATGACACACTCTGTTGGTCATTCAGAACGTACGGGTGTTATGGTTGAACCACGTTTGTCAACACAATGGTTCGTTAAAATGGATCAATTAGCTAAAAATGCTATTGCCAATCAAGACACTGATGACGAAGTGAAATTCTACCCGCCACGTTTCAACGATACTTTCCTTCAATGGATGGAAAATGTTCACGACTGGGTTATCTCTCGTCAGCTCTGGTGGGGGCACCAAATTCCTGCTTGGTACAATGCTGAAGGTGACATGTACGTTGGTGAAGAAGCTCCAGAAGGTGACGGATGGACTCAAGATGAAGATGTGCTTGACACTTGGTTCAGTTCAGCTCTGTGGCCATTCTCAACAATGGGTTGGCCTGATGTGGACAATGAAGACTTCAAACGTTACTTCCCAACATCAACATTGGTAACTGGTTACGATATCATCTTCTTCTGGGTATCACGCATGATTTTCCAATCATTGGAATTCACAGGACGTCGTCCATTTGAAAACGTACTTATCCACGGTCTTATCCGTGACGAACAAGGGCGTAAAATGTCTAAATCACTTGGTAACGGTATTGACCCAATGGATGTCATCGAGAAATACGGTGCCGATGCCCTTCGTTGGTTCTTATCAAACGGTTCTGCACCAGGTCAAGACATTCGTTTTTCTTACGAAAAAATGGATGCCGCTTGGAACTTCATTAACAAAATCTGGAACATCTCTCGTTACATCTTGATGAACAATGAAGGGTTGACACTTGACCAAGCTAGCGCAAATGTTGACAAAGTTGTTGCTGGTACGGCTGGTAACGTAACTGACCGCTGGATTCTTCACAACTTGAATGAAACAATTGCCAAAGTTACTGAAAACTTTGATAAATTTGAATTCGGTGTGGCTGGTCATATTCTTTACAACTTCATCTGGGATGAATTTGCGGATTGGTACGTTGAATTGACCAAAGAAGTGCTTTACAGCGACAACGAAGATGAAAAAGTGATTACTCGCTCAGTTCTGCTTTACACACTTGATAAGATTCTTCGTTTGCTTCACCCAATCATGCCATTTGTGACGGAAGAAATCTTTGAACAAATTTCTGAAGGTTCAATCGTAACCGCTGAATACCCAACTGTTAACCCAGCCTTTGAAAACGAAGCTGCGCATAAAGGCGTTGAAAGCCTGAAGGACCTGATTCGTGCTGTCCGTAACGCACGTAGTGAAGTGAATGTTGCTCCAAGCAAACCAATTACACTTCTTGTGAAAACAAGCGACAGAGAATTAGAAGCATTCTTCAACGCCAATGTGAACTATATCAAACGCTTTACAAATCCAGAGCATTTGGAAATTGCTTCTGACATTGAGGCGCCAGAATTAGCTATGTCCAGCATCATCACAGGCGCAGAAATCTATCTGCCTCTCGCTGACTTGCTCAATGTTGAAGAAGAATTAGCTCGCCTTGACAAAGAACTTGCCAAGTGGCAGAAAGAATTGGATATAGTTGCCAAGAAACTCAGCAACGAAAAATTCGTCGCCAACGCTAAACCAGAAGTCGTCGACAAAGAACGCGACAAACAAGCCGACTACCAAGCTAAGTATGATGCGACAAAAGAACGGATTGAAGAGATGAGGAAATTGAGCTAGAGGGCTAAAATTACTTGATGCATGAAAACACAGTCGAAAGACTGTGTTTTTATATGGTTATAATATTTGAAAGGGGCGGTGTATTCTTAATAATATATAACAACCCAAAAATGTATCCGTTTTCAAGAGCATAAAAATATGTTATAATATTATTAAAATTATTCTAGAAAGTAATTTTTGAAAGGATGGTACTAGGGTGATTTTAGCGCATTATGAACGTGAAACAGATAAAAAACAGTCATTGGAAGAACATTCCTTTAATGTAGCTAACAAGGCAAAGAAGGCTGCTTCAATTATTGGGCAAGGCGATGTACTTTTCTTGTTAGGTCTCTATCATGATCTAGGGAAGGCAGATCAACTTTTTCAAAAAAAGTTAAAAGAACAACCAAGCTTACACGTTGATCATTCTTATGCAGGGGCAAAATATTTATATAATAAAATTCAAATGCAGCTGTCTACAAAAGGAGTTGATAAGGCGGCACGCATACAATTCAATGATATTATTGCTTATGTTATTGCTGCTCATCATGGAATGTTTGATATTTATTATTATGACGAAGAAGCGGAGTTATACACGTATAATAAGCTCAGAAATCGTATCGCAAGACCGATGACAGACTATCATTTTAACAGTGACGTTACTGATTATACCCTCTTTTTAGAAGAAAAATTGAAAGAGTATGGTTATCATGATTTAGATGATTTGATTTTAAAATCCTTTGAAAATTACCAACAAGTTATATCAAAATTAGATTGTCGGGATGATAGTGAAGAAGCTTATTATCAATCATGCCTCGTGCGACTATATTTATCCTTACTAAAGAATGCTGATATTCTTGACACAATCAATGCTTATGAGCTACTTGTCAATCCTATAAAACAAGAAGAAAAAATAAAATTAAATAAATTCTATCTAAAATCTATTGAGCAAAAATATCGTAGTTTTAGTCATCCAACGAGTAAACTTAATGTCATTCGTACACAAATTAGTGAACGCGTTAAAAGTAGGGGAGAAAATGATTCGGCGGGTATATATCGCCTAGATTTACCTACTGGTGCTGGTAAGACGAATCTTAGTATGAGATATGCTTTTCATCAATTAGTGGATCAAAATAAATCAAGATTTTTCTACATTACACCGTTTTTATCTGTCCTAGAGCAGAACGCTGCTGAAATTAGGAAAATAACTGGTGATGTAGGTATATTGGAGCACCATTCAAATGTTATCCGACAGACTGATGACAGCGATGAAAAAGAAACATTGATGTCTGAGTATCTGATTGATAGTTGGGATAGTCAAGTTGTTTTGACATCAATGGTACAATTTTTTCAAACCTTATTTAAAACAAAATCGTCTAACATTAGACGTTTTTCAAGTCTTATTGACAGCGTCTTAATTTTAGATGAAGTGCAGTCTTTGCCCATTGAAGTGACGACTTTATTCAATCTAACGATGAATTTTTTAAATAAAGTCATGAATACGACAGTTATTCTATGTACAGCTACGCAACCGGCTTACGATTCTAGCGAAATTACTCATAGACTATCTTATGGTGGGAAAAATGGAGAAAGTACGGATATTGTTGATTTAACCGTTGAAGAAAGAGAAGTCTTTTCAAGAACAGAACTTAGAAAATTTGATGAGAACAACCAAAAGTCAAAACTTTCAGATTTAGTAGATTTTGTCTTGGGAAATGATGAATCCATTCTTGCAATTTTCAATACCAAAAAGACAGTTGATAAATTTTATACTCTACTTGAAGAACTGACAGATAGACCAATCTATCAGCTTTCGACAAATATGTGTGCGCAGCACAGGTTGGATATTATTTCAGAAATTAAGAAACAATTAGCGGATGGTGTGCCTATTATTTGTATTAGTACGCAACTGATAGAAGCAGGAGTTGACGTTGACTTTAATCGTGTCATTCGTTCCTATGCTGGAATCGATTCGATTGTGCAAGCCAGTGGACGTTGTAATCGTGAAGGCAAACGTGATAAGGGTCAGGTAACTTTAGTTAATCTGACAAATGAAGAAGAAAATACTTCACGGCTTAAAGAAATAAAAGCCAAGAAAGAGTCAACAGAATATATTCTACATAAAATTTCATCGCCTATTGACGTTTCGACTTTAAATCGAGATTTCTTTGAATACTATTATGCAAACAACAAAAATTCAATGGATTATCCTTTGGAACATGATGGTGAATCAGTTTATGATTATTTAAGTGATAACTCATATCAATATAGAAAAAAATTTAAAGGAAAGTTAAAACAAGCCTTTAAGACAGCAGGTTCAAAAATGAATCTGATAAACAATGATAGTATAGGAGTGCTGGTTCCTTATGGAGATGCGATTGAAAAATTATATATATTAGAAGAATTATGTGAATCCGACTACCCGTCAGTAGAAGACTATCAAACAATAAAATCTCTTTTGAAAGAATTGCAACCCTATACTGTAAATATCCGAGAACATGATCCGATACTTGAAGCGACAAAATCATATCTTCATGGTCAAATTCTTATACTGTCTGACTGTTATTATGATGAGAAAAAGGGAATCGCGTTGGAAACAGGAAGTTTTCTGCTATAAATTTAAATGAAAACAGGCCAACGAAAGTCAGTAGAGGACTTTGTTGACCTGCAATTCATCTTACAAAAACACTAAATATAATTTCAATCCGCATAGATACTACTATGATGGTTAGATTATATCAAAACTATTTAATATAATCAACATTTAATAAAACACTATATATAGAAAAAAATATTTGACTTTTAGAAATTCAAGTGTTAAGATAGAATTATAAAATAACAAGAAGGAGGTTTTGACCTTGTACAGATCGAGAAATTTCTATGCAAGGATTCGCGGAGATAGGGCTCTTTTTACGAATCCGGCAACTAAAGGCGGCAGTGAAAGATCGTCATATTCGGTTCCTACACGGCAAGCTTTGCAGGGGATTGTTGATGGTATTTACCACAAGCCGACATTTACAAATATCGTCACTGAAGTGAAGGTTGTCAATCAAATCCAGACAGAGCTGCATGGTGTTCGTGCGTTGTTACATGATTATAGTGCTGATCTGAGTTACGTGTCTTATTTGAGCAATGTTGAATACCTTGTGAAATTCCATTTCATTTGGAATGAGAATCGTAAAGATTTGATACAAGATAGATTGCCTAATAAGCATGAAGCCATTATGGAACGATCTATTCGCAAAGGGGGGCGACGCGATATTTTCCTTGGTACAAGAGAGTGCTTAGGTTTAGTTGATGAAATCAGTCAAGAAGAGTATGAAACTACCCCTTCTTACTATGATGGAGTTATGATTGATCTAGGTATCATGTTCCATTCTTTTGCCTACCCGACAGATAAAGCTACGCCGCTGAAATCTTATTTTACTAAGACAGTGATGGAAAATGGGGTGATTAAGTTTAAGGCTCAGTCAGAGTGTGAGATTGTCAACACCTTGTCTAGTTACGCATTCAAAACACCTAATCAGATTAAATCAGTGGACAAAGAATACGCAGAATACAAAAAATATGAAGCTATGGAGAAAGGGGAAAGCTAATGGATTTTTTTACTTCTCTCTTAAAAGCCTATGAAAAAGCAGAAGAAATTGATTTGGTTGATCAACAAAAAGGTGAAAATGACCCTGTTTTGCTACCGATTTATCATACCAGTTTGAAATCCAATGGTAAAAATATCATTTCGGTTAAATTGGATGCAGACGGTAGCTTTTATAAGGCAGAGTTCATGAGAATGGCTCAAACCATTATTTTTCCTGTGACAGCAGACTCTGTCGCTCGTTCTGGCAGTAATCCAGCACCTCACCCTCTTGTAGACAAGTTTTCTTATTATGTTTCGGAAGTAAATCAAACACAGTATGATACTTTTCATGAACAATTGAATAACTGGGTTGACTATTGTGAAGAAGGTGAAGTCAAAAATTTTTTGACAAAAATTCAGCAGTTTATCATCCAGCCAGACTTTCTAAATAAGATTCTTCAGTCTTTATTTGGCGAGTATTACAAAAGAGAGGCTTTACAAATTACATATTTAGATTCTGATCAAAAAGAAAAAACGATTGATTTATCTGCTTATTTCTTAGAGTTTTCAATTGAAAAATTTCATGGATTTAAGAATGAATCGGTAACTACTTACAAAGATTTACATCAATCATTTATCTCATTTATAGAAGCTAACTGGGAAAATTTAGGCACTTGTAATATTAGTGGACGAACGGAACAGATTACAAATAAACACAGAGGACTAATGGGAAATGCTAAAATCATTTCGGTTAGTAATAAAGGAGAAGCCTATAAAGGGCGCTTCAAGGAACGAGAAGATGTCTTTAGTGTTGGCTATGAGACCTCTGAAAAAATTCATCTGATGATAAAATACCTATTAGAAAATAAAAATAGCAGTGCTTGGTTAGGTTCGTCACAATATTTGATTAATTGGTTTAGCGATGATTTAGCAAACGAGAGTCAATTGGATATTGTTAAGCCGATGTTTGATGATTTATTTGAAGATGATGAAGACGAAGAAGAAAATACGTTTTTAATTAAACCGAATGAAGAAAATAAGCAAATAGGTTCTTCGTTTATCAAAGGGCAAAAATTATTTGGTAATGATGCTACATATTACATTGCCATATTGAATAAAACGAGTAATGGTCGAATTGCTTTAAAATATTTCCGTCAAATTCAAGTTTCTCAATTATTGAAAAATCTTGAAATATGGCAGGAGCACTATTCTTGGGAAGCAAGAACTAAAATAGGAAACTATAACTTAAAAACACCGTCCTTTAATGAAATCATCAATGCTGCCTATGGCGTGGATAGAGAACGTTATTTAGAGTTAGATAATGATAGTTTCCGAAGTGACCAATATCAGCAGTTAGTAACAGCTTTAATTGATGGACGACCGCTACCAAATACAATTGTTAAGAAATTAGAGGCTAATATTAAACAGCGTCAGAAATATCCTAAACATTGGTATCAAGTACAACAAGTGAGTTTAGCGGTTTTACATAAACAAAACGGAAAGGAGTTTACACCGATGTTAGACCATACAGAAACAGATCGTTCTTATCTATTTGGAAGATTGTTAGCAATTTATGAATTAATTGAGGCACAACGGTATAAAATAGATGGTGGCAGTCAAGATAGAATTACTAATGCAGAACGTTATTGGAATGCTTATACAGGTCAACCAGCCAAGATGATGATCCATCTGGAAAATAAAGTGAAACCTTATGAGGAAGTTTTGAAGCAGAATAGACCTGGTATCTGGCACAAATTAGAGAAAGAAAGAGAAGAAATTATCCAATTATTGACACCGAAATATAACCATAAGGATTTCACAAAGCAATTGGATTATCAATTTATTTTTGGTTACTATGCTGAAAAGCAATTCTTTTATACAAAAAACACAATAAAAATCTGATTATCCGCTAAAACACAGTATCTATCAGCATTTTCAAGGAAACAAACACATCAATTTACTACTTATTTACTACTAACGAATGAGCCTTGATACGCAAGTTTTCCTAGATATGCAAAGATATGGTACAGCACATCAGTATTGAAACAAGAAAAAATTGAATAACTTATAGACTATGGAACGCCTAAAATGACGTTCCTTTTCTATTTCCAGCCGTTCTTATTGGACGGCTATTTTATTACTCAAAATGAAAGGAGCATTAGATTTATGAAAAAGACATGGAAACGATTGTGTACGGGCTTCTTAGCTCTTGCGACTGTCGTTACTGCTTTACCGACTACACCCGTTCATGCAGAAAGTAAGCAATACTGGACGGAGTCAAAAGAGCGTGTCGGTATCGTTGAAAAAGTAATGAATGACGGTTCGATTGGTTCTACCTTTAATGAGGGACATTTGACCGTTGAGGGCGAGGACGCTTACTGTATTGACATCAACACAGACTTTAAGAATGGTTACAAGACCAGAGCTGACGCAAGCTCACGCATGAGTACCGACCAGATAAGCGACGTTGCCTTATCTATCGAATATGTAAAACAGTACACAGACAGCCACAGCGGAATAAGCAAAAATCACGCTTACCTTTTAAGACAGATTGTAGTCTGGCAGAGATTAAGCGTACATCTTGGCTGGCAATGTGATAACGTGCGAGCTTCTTATGATGAAATTCCAAAGGCTACGCAGGACGAAGTTTTCTCTGGTGCAAAAGCCTTTGTCAAAGAGAATAAAGGACGCTATGAATGTGGCGGTTATATCTACTCTGGCGAGGGGCAGGAATTAGGGCAATTCTGGGCGAAACTGAATGTTGGAAATACGAAACTGCAAAAGGTTTCCAGTAATACCAGCATTACAGACGGTAACGGGAATTACTCTATTGCAGGTGCGACCTATGGTGTCTTTTCTGATAAGGACTGCACGAAATAGCTTGCCACCCTTACGACTGATGAAAACGGAGATACAGATATTGCAGAGGTAAAAGCAGGGACAGTTTATATCAAGGAATTATCCGCACCAGCAGGATATAAAGTGGATAAAACAGTCTATCCATTGACAATCAAAGCTGGCGAAACAGCAACCTTGAACGTATCAGATACACCGAAAGTAACGGACACTTTGATTGAGCTTTTCAAGATTGATATGGAAACACAGAAAGACAATCCGCAAGGGAACGCTTCTTTAGCAGGTGCGGAATTTACATGGAAGTATTATGCAGGCTTCTATAATAAAGACAATCTCCCTGCCGAAGCTACTCGTACATGGGTTACAAAGACAATCGCTGAAACAGACAGCGACGGGACAACTCACTACATCACAAAATTAGCGGACGCATACAAGGTATCTGGCGACAGCTTCTATATGCAGGACGGCAAGTCGGTTCTTCCACTTGGAACGCTAACCGTAGAAGAAACAAAAGCTCCAAACGGTTACTTGTTAGACGGTGCGTATATGCAGGCTGGCGATAAGTCCGAACAGATTAAGGACTTATATGTAACACAGATTACCGAGGACGGCGACCTTGCCGTATTGACGGGAAGTAACCATTTTTCCGTATCAGATAAAGTTATCCGTGGCGGTGTGAAAATTCAGAAACGAGATTTAGAAACGGGCGATACCAAACCACAAGGAAGTGCCACTTTGAAAGATACTGCCTTTGACATCATTTCCTTAAATGATCATTCTGTATTGGTTGAGGGCAAGCTCTATAAGAAAAATGAAGTCGTAAAAACTATTCGTACAGACATTGAGGGTATCGCTTCTACTTCTGCCGACCTTTTACCTTATGGAAAATTCCGTATTGTTGAGAGTGAAGCTCCCGACGGTTACTTAACTGACGGTGCAAAACCGATTGACTTTGCAATCACAGAAAATGGAAAAATCGTGGACTTAACCGACGAAGCTCATTCTATCTACAATCAGATTAAGCGTGGAGATATTGAGGGTGTAAAAATCGGTGCAGGCACACATAAGCGTCTTGCTGATGTTCCCTTTAGGATCACAAGCAAGACGACGGGAGAAAATCATATTGTTGTAACTGATGATAACGGGCAGTTCTCCACTTCTGCCGACTGGGCTTCTCACAAGCATAATACTAACGCAGGCAAGACCAGTGAGGACGGTGTGTGGTTTGGGACTTCTGAACCAGACGACAGCAAGGGTGCATTACCTTATGATACCTACATCATTGAAGAATTACGCTCTGAAAGCAACAAAGGTTTTGAACTTATCCCACCTTTTGAAATCGTGGTATCAAGAAATAATCTTGTGATTGATTTAGGAACGCTGACTGATGAATACGAAAAAGAAATCTCTATTCATACCACAGCGACCAGCAAAGACGGCGAAAAGACTATCCTTGCAGGAAAAGAGGTTACAATCGTTGATACTGTCAAATTGGACGGACTTACAAAAGGCACAAAATACCAGTTAAAAGGCTGGCAGATGTTAAAGGAAGAAAACGCTGAGCTTATCATTGACGGAAAGCGTGTAGAAAATGACTATACTTTTATCGCTGATGATGAGGAAATGAAAATAGAAATTACATATACATTCAATGCGTCCGAGCTTGGCGGTAAAAATCTGGTAACATTCGAGGAATTATACGATTTGAGCAATCCAGACGAACCCGTGAAAGTTGCGGAACATAAGGACATTGAGGACGACGGGCAGACGGTACTTATCACAGAGCGTATCATCAAGATACATACAACCGCTACCGATAAGGACGGCAACAAAGAGATTGAAGCAGGAAAAGACGTTACAATCATTGATACCGTAACCTTAGAGGGCTTAGAAGTCGGTACACAGTACAAACTTGTGGGCTGGCAGATGTTGAAAGAAGAAAATGCAGAGCTTCTTATCAATGGAAAGCGTGTAGAAAGTGATTATACGTTTACCGCTGACAGCGAAACTATGAAAGTGGAAGTTGCCTTTACCTTTGACGCTACTTCTCTTGACGGCAAACAGCTTGTAACTTTTGAAGAATTGTACGATTTAAGCAATCCAGACGAGCCGAAGAAAGTTACCGAGCATAAGGATATTGAGGATAAGGGACAGACGATTGCCTTTAAGGAAAAACCAGAAGAACCAGAGAAACCCGAAACACCACAGACACCAGAAAAGCCTAGCAGACCGAGCGACAGTCCCAAAACGGGCGATAACACCAACCTTTACGGACTGCTTGCACTTCTTATGACTTCTGGTGCTGGACTGGCAGGTATCTTCTTCTATAAACGCCGTAAAATGAAGAAATCATAAGGCGGTAACAGTATGAGAAAAGGAAAATCACGCTCTCCGCTGATAACGTATCGGAAGACTTCCGCTTATTCTGGCTTGTCTGCCAACAACCTGCAAGAACACGGATAGTCAAGGGTGCGAAGCATTGATTTTACCCTTTACTATCTGTGGGATTGCTGGTACTTTCCAAACCGCCAGAATAAGAAATCACAATCAAAAAACTTATCAAATATAGAAAGAAACGAGGTAAAACAATATGGAAATGAAATATGTCGTGCCAAATATGGCACAGTCTTTTGGAACTCTTGAATTTGCAGGCGAAAGCGAGCCTATCTTTGAAAGGGATAAAAACAACCGCAAGGTTATAGCCAGACGAAGCTATAACCTTTATTCTGACATACAGAAAGGCGAAAATGTTGTGGTGGAAATTCCCGTGCAGGCTGGCGAAAAGCATTTCAAGTATGAGCAGAAAGTAAAACTTGTCAATCCGAAGTTATACGGCAGAGGTTACGCAATCGGGGATATGGGACATACCGATTATGTGTTAGTTGCTGATGATATTGTAGCAGTTGAAGAAAAGTAAAGGAGTGAAGAATTTATGAGATTATCAAACGGGTTTGTTATTGACAAAGAGAAAACATTTGGAGAATTAAAATTTACAGCGGTGCGTGATGTGTTCTTGCAGAACGAGGACGGAACACCGAGTACACAGCTTAAAAAGCGTATCTATGATTTGAAGTGCAGTCTGCATGGTGGAATTATCCCCGTGTCTGTACCGCCAGAAGTACCGTTAAGGGAATTTCCGTACAATGCAGTCGTGGAACTTGTCAATCCCGTAGCCGATACTGTATCACGAAAAACCTATACGGGTGCAGATGTGGACTGGTATGTAAAGGCAGAGGATATTGTATTGAAGAATAAAGTCAACCAGAACGCAGGCAGTTCACAAAACTCTACACCGCAGGGACAGCCGAAAAAATAGGATTGCTGAATAGATTTTCATTGTAGCGGATATATGGAACTGTTATAATATGGATATGAAGAAATGAACAAATTGAAACTTATGGAGGTAACGGAAATGAAATTAAAAAATCCTATGCTGGTGGTAACAGATATAGACAAATCAGTTGAGTTTTATAAAAAGGTTTTCGGGCTTCATGTGATTATGGATTTTGGAGCAAATAAAACTTTAACGGGCGGTTTGGCTTTGCAGACAGTTGAAACATATAAAGATTTTATCGGGAAAAGCGATATTTCTTTTGGTGGCAATAACTTTGAAATTTACTTTGAAGAAGATAATTTTGATGAATTTGCGGATAAGCTGAAAGAATGTGATGTTGAATATGTCCACCCTATTGTAGAACATTCATGGGGACAGCGTGTTGTTCGTTTCTATGACCCAGATAAACATATTATCGAAGTTGGCGAGAACATGAAAATAGTATGCAAGCGTTTCTTAAACAGTGGAATGACACCAGAACAAGTAGCAGAACGCATGGACGTACCTATGAAATTTGTCAATGCCTGTATGCGTTAAATCCCAGTTTGACAATTTCATATCCTCACACAAAGCAGTTAGTCTTAGGATTGACTGCTTTTTTCGTACCCAGAAAGGAGTGATTGATTTATGCGTATGATTTGGAACAAAGGACACCGTATCAGAGCCAGCGACAAGCACCTTGTCTATCACTTTTCCATAGGGACGCTTCTGTTTGTATTCGTAGCGGTTCTCCTGCTACTGAATATCAAACAGCTCATACGTACCGATTGGGAGCATTTCAGCTTGTTAGAGAATGGCTTGACGCTTTCCCCTTACAACTTCATAACCATACTGGTAGCGATTGGTGTTTGTGCATTGGTCGCTTTTCTGTATTACCGTTTCTGTTACGACGATTTCAAGAAGCTCCTGCACCGTCAAAAGCTGGCAAGAATGATACTGGAAAATAAGTGGTATGAAGCCGATACTGTACAAGACAGCGGTTTTTTTACTGACCTGCAAAGCAGATCAAGGGAAAAAATCGTCTGGTTTCCAAAGATTTATTATCAAATGGAAAAAGGACTGCTTCATATCCGCTGTGAAATTACGCTGGGGAAATATCAAGACCAGCTTTTACGGTTAGAGGATAAATTGGAAAGTGGCTTGTATTGTGAGCTGACCGACAAGACCCTGCATGACGGCTATATCGAATATACTCTGCTTTATGATATGATAGCGAACCGCATTACCATTGATGAAGTACGGGCAGAAAATGGCTGTCTAAAGCTGATGAAAAATCTTGTCTGGGAATATGACGCACTCCCCCACGCTCTGATTGCTGGTGGGACTGGTGGCGGTAAAACCTATTTTCTGCTGACGCTCATTGAAGCCTTACTGCATACCAACGCTGTCCTTTATATCTTAGACCCGAAAAACGGTGACCTTGCAGACTTAGGGACAGTTATGGGAAATGTGTATCATACCAAAGAAGAAATGATAGATTGCGTCCATGCCTTTTATGAGGGCATGGTACAGCGAAGTGAGGAAATGAAACGACACCCGAACTATAAGACTGGCGAAAACTATGCCTATCTGGGACTGCCACCCTGCTTTCTTATCTTTGATGAATATGTAGCATTTTTTGAAATGCTGGGGACGAAAGAAAGCGTAAGCCTGCTTAGCCAGTTAAAGAAAATCGTTATGTTAGGGCGACAAGCAGGATATTTCCTTATCGTTGCCTGCCAGCGTCCAGACGCAAAGTATTTCTCGGACGGTATCAGAGATAACTTCAATTTCCGTGTGGGACTTGGGCGTATCAGTGAATTAGGTTACGGTATGCTGTTCGGTTCAGATGTGAAAAAGCAGTTTTTTCAGAAGCGTATCAAGGGGCGTGGCTATTGTGATGTGGGAACAAGCGTCATAAGTGAATTTTACACGCCTTTAGTCCCAAAAGGACATGATTTTTTGCAGACTATCGGCTCTCTTGCACAAGCAAGGCAGGACGGGACGGCGACGTGCGAAGCGAAAGGCGACGGCACGGACTAGCCGTTGCTGGTGTGGCGTTAGCCACGCCAGCAGGTAAAACCCCTCGGTATCTAACAGAGGGGTACGTTTGCAAATAGACAATAGACAAAAAACATAGGAAACATAAGGCTTCTGGCATGGTTTCCTAGCAAAAATCGGCTGTGAAGTTGCCTTAAAAAACTTCACACTTTACAGATTGGGGGTATGGTTCTGAATGAAGAACAATGGATAAAAGAATTACGGGAGAAACGGATTGCTTACGGTATCTCACAAGGCAGGCTGGCGGTGGCTTCTGGTATCACAAGGGAATATCTCAACAAGATAGAAAGCGGAAAAATGAAGCCGTCAAAGGAACTTCTGGAAACTCTGCATAAAGAACTGGCAAGGTTCAATCCAGAAGCACCGCTTACCATGCTGTTTGATTATGTGAAAATTCGTTTTCCCACGCTGGATATACAGCACATCATCAAAGATATATTAAAACTGAATATCAATTATATGCTCCATGAAGATTACGGGCGTTACAGTTATACGGAGCATTATTCTTTAGGGGACATCTTTATCTATACGTCGGCTGACGAAGAAAAAGGTGTCCTTTTAGAGTTAAAGGGGCGTGGTTGCCGACAGTTTGAAAGTTACCTGCTGGCACAGCAACGAAGCTGGTATGACTTTCTCATGGACGCATTGGTAGACGGTGGCGTGATGAAGCGTATCGACCTTGCTATCAACGACCATACGGGCATTTTGGATATTCCAGAGCTTGCGGAAAAATGCAGGAAACGGGAATATATCGGAAAGTCCAGAAGTTATAAGTTTTACCAGTCGGGCGAGCTTATCAAGCACAGAGAGGACGACAGAGAATATATGGGACGTACCCTTTATCTTGGGTCGCTGAAATCAGATGTGTATTTTTGTATCTATGAAAAGGACTATGAGCAGTATATCAAGTTAGGGACACCGCTTGAAGAAGCCGACATTATCAACCGTTTTGAGATACGGCTTAGAAATGAACGTGCCTATTATGCAGTACGAGATTTGCTGACCTATTATGACGCAGAGCAGACCGCCTTTTCTATCATCAACCAGTATGTGCGGTTTGTTGATGAAGAACCAGACAAGCGAAAAAATGACTGGAAACTCAATGACCGCTGGGCTTGGTTTATCGGCGATAACAGACAGAGTTTGAAGCTGACGACAAAGCCAGAGCCTTATACCTTAGACCGCACGTTGCGTTGGGTACAAAGGCAGGTAGCACCGACCTTGAAAATGCTGAAAAGGATTGATAAAGGAAACGGCACAGACTACATGGAAACAATCGAACAGCAGGCAAAGCTCACAGAAAAGCATGAAATGATAATCAAACAGCAGACGACCCCTGCAAAAGATTTAGTAGAAAGTTAGGAGTGATAAAAAATGTGGGAATTAGTAAAAGACTTCCTGCTGGTATCTATGGGAATGGGTATCGGCGTGGTCTTGATGTGTATGTTAAGCGTCGGCAAAGAAGCCGACTATAAAATGAAACAATTAAGAGAAAGTGAGGACAATTAAATGAATTTCGGGCAAAATTTGTATCAATGGTTTTTATCAAACGCACAGAGCTTAGTGCTTATGGCGATTGTGGTTATCGGTATCTACTTAGGTTTCAAGCGTGAGTTTTCCAAACTTATCGGCTTCTTGGTAGTTGCCTTGATTGCTGTCGGTTTGGTATTCAACGCTGGCGGTGTGAAAGATGTACTGTTAGAGCTGTTCAATAAGATTATCGGTGCATAAAATTTTATTGTGGTGCTGATATGAGAATGATATAATTGGGATATGAAATATACAAATAAATCTGTTGAAAAATGAGGTGTCAAAATATGGCAAATGAATTACTGGAAAACTTGGATAGACTTCATACAACTGAACTTGGCGTTATTAGAATTAAAAAGAACTTATCTTTGAATGTAGAAAACGTGATTGAATGGTGCAAAGAAAAAATCAGTCTTTCTAATGCAGAAATTATAAGAAAAGGGAAAAACTGGTACATAACGATTGATAATTGTATCATTACAATAAATGCGTACAGTTATACCATTATCACTGCTCACAAAGTAAAATGATGAATTATTCTATAAGAGAATTAGACGCATTTTCAGTTATTGGGCAGGAAGTAGAGCTTACGAATTACCAAAAAAGGAATATTCAGATTAGTACGCAGTTTTGGAGAAAGTTTAACAGTAATTTGAAGAAATCATATCTTTCACAATCGGGAAATTGGGTAAAATATGCTTTTATGGAACGGAGAAATGGAAAACTTTATTATTTCTGTTCTATACCAAAGCGAACTATTATTCCAGACAACTTTCTGTATAAAGAAATACCGTCTTATAAGTATTTGGTCATGGAGCATATCGGTGCTATGGAAAAAATATATGAAACTTATGGAAAAATTTATCAGGAAATTATTCCTAATACACCATATACCCCTATAAAAAATATTATCCTGCACTTTGAAAAATATGATTACCGTTTCCATTGGAATAGAGATAATTCAGTTATTGAAATTTGGATACCTATTCAAGATTAAAAACAATTTTATATCCCCACACACAAAGCAGTTAGTTTTAGGATTGACTGCTTTTTTCTTATCAAAATTTCAGATTGGAGTGATGAAATGGTGTCTGTTAGAGCTGTTCAATAAGATTATCGGTGCATAGAATTTTATTGTGGTGCTGATATGAGAATGTTATAATGTGGATATGAAACACAGTATCTAGGAGTGATGAAATGAAATATATAATGCTTCATGGTTTGGGACAATCTTCTGAAAGTTGGAGTGATACCGTAAAAGTATTCAATGATGATTTTGAAGTTTTATGCCCTAATTTATCAGATTGGCTTTCTGGGAAAACACCATGTTATGATACATTGTATCGGACATTGGAAACATACTGTGAACAGTTTGAAGAACCGCTAAATATTTGTGGACTTTCTTTAGGTGGTATTCTTGCTATGCAGTATGCGATAGAACACCCAGAAAAAATGAACTCATTAGTGTTAATAGGCACACAATATGAAATGCCAAAGTATCTGTTAAAAATGCAAAATCTGATATTCCGTATTATGCCTTGTTCAGCATTTGAAAAAATGGGCTTTCAGAAAACAGATTTTATCAATCTATGCAAATCTATGACAGAACTTAATTTTAAACATGAACTGAAAAAAATATCATGTTCGGTACTTGTTGTCTGTGGCGATAAGGATAAGATAAATAAAAAAGCTTCTTTAGAATTGCAACAACAGATAGAAAACGCAGAAATAGCTATTATTGAAAATGCAGGACATGAAGTAAATACAGATACGCCAACACTACTAGGGCAAAAGTTAAATGTATTTTTCAAACAATATGTCTGATAAACAATTTCATATCCATACACACAAAGCAGTTAGTCTTAGGATTGACTGCTTTTTTCTTACCAAAATTTCAGATTGGAGTGATGAAATGAGCGATATTTTTAAGGATATGCAGGCAAACGTCGGCTGTGAATACATTTCCGACCTGCCCTCTTACAAGCGTAAGGTATGGCATGAAATGAAACGACTGAACCCTGCCGACTATGAAGAAAGACAGTTAGAAGATTTTTCTAAATATGTGTTTGGTATGTCGTACCAGACCTTAAAAGATGTGATGAAACAACAGAAAGGACGTGAGGAACAATGCAGGAAACAAGGGTGCTGGTGGAAACGAGAGGAACAACTGGCGAAGAAACAACATCATACTGGTTCGACCTACCGATAGATGTTGCCGAGTTTGAAGAAAAGTTAGGTATCGGTGCAGAAAGTCAAGATTATCGTATTATCGAAAAGGTGTTGCCTTATGCTGATGAAGTCCACGAACACACCAGCGTGTACCAGCTCAACGAATTAGATTTTATGTACCGCCAGCTTTCAAGTGATATGCAGGAAGAATATGTATCACTACTTACGGTGTATGAAAATTTAGAAGCACTTTATATTTGCAGAAATGTGATTACGGTTTATCCCGACTGCAAAAGCATGATAGATGTTGCAAGGCAAAAGCTGATGAACGACCCGACGTTCAAGCATTTATCCGAGGACTGTCAAGAATACTATTTTGACTTTGAAGCCTACGCCTCTCACTTGCAGGAACACGGGAAATTTTTAGTAACGGAACACGGTATCTTTGAACTGCCAGAGTAGGAAATGAGGTGGTGCTTATGATTGATGATATGGCGGTTTACATTGCTAATCTTGGCAAATACAATGAGGGCTATTTAGTCGGTGCTTGGTTCACGTTTCCTATTGACGAGGAAGATGTGAAAGAAAAAATCGGCTTGAATGAACAATATGAGGAATACGCTATCCATGATACCGATAACTTCCCCATTGCGATTGGCGAGTATGTTTCCATTGAAGAACTCAATGAGATGTATGAAATGATAGAGGAACTTCCCGACTATATCGTAGAGTGTCTGGACGAATTTATCAGCCACTACGGGACGCTGGAAGAAGTCGTGGAACACAAGGACGATATTTATTATTATCCCGACTGTGAAACTATGACAGACGTTGCCTACTACTACATAGACGAATTGCAGGCACTTGGCGACATTCCACCCAGCTTACAGAACTACATTGACTATGAAGCCTACGGGCGAGATTTGGATATGGGTGGTTGCTTTATTGAAACAAGCCGAGGTATGTGCGAGATACCATATTAACGCTGGAAGATCAGCGACAAGCATGGTTGTTACTGACAGCGTATTTCTCTTTTAAGGGACAGTCTGAAACATGGCTGTCCTTTTCTATTTAGAAACTTACGAAAGGAGCTGAAAGAACTTGAAAAAGATTAAAAGCTACACGGGTATCTGGAACGTGGAAAAAGTCTTGTATGCAATCAATGACTTTAACTTACCCTTTCCCGTTACTTTTACACAGATTACATGGTTTGTGATTACAGAATTTATCATCATTCTGTTTGGGGATATTCCCCCACTTTCCATGATTGAGGGAGCATTTCTCAAATACTTTGGTATTCCCGTTGCTCTTACTTGGTTTATGTCGCAGAAAACCTTTGACGGAAAGAAGCCGTACAGCTTTTTGAAATCACAGATAACCTATGCCCTGCGACCTAAAATCACTTATGCAGGAAAAGCCGTAAAACTGCATAAGCAGATATTGAATGAAACAATCACGGCAGTAAGGAGTGTGAACTATGTTCCCGATAAAATATATTGACAATAACCTTGTCTGGAACAAGGACAATGAGGTGTTCGCTTACTATGAGCTGATACCGTACAACTATTCTTTTCTATCCGCAGAGCAAAAATTTATCGTGCATGACAGCTTTCGACAGCTCATCGCACAGTCCCGTGAGGGTAAAATTCATGCGTTGCAGATTGCCACAGAAAGTTCCATACGAAGTATGCAGGAGCAGTCAAAGAAGCTGGTAACTGGAAAATTAAAGGAAGTTGCCTATCAGAAGATAGACGAACAGACCGAAGCGTTAGTATCTATGATTGGGGACAATCAAGTGGACTACCGCTTTTTTCTCGGCTTTAAGCTCATGGTTACGGAAGAACAGCTCAATCTGAAGAACATCAAAAAATCGACGTGGCTGACGTTCACGGAATTTCTCCATGAAGTGAACCACACGCTGATGAATGACTTTGTTTCCATGCCGAATGATGAAATCAACCGTTACATGAAAATGGAAAAGTTACTGGAAAATAAAATCTCCCGTCGCTTTAAGGTGCGTCGCTTGGAAATCAATGATTTTGGGTATCTCATGGAACATCTTTACGGTAGGGACGGTATTGCCTATGAAGATTATGAGTACCAGCTACCAAAGAAGAAATTGAACAAAGAAACGCTGATAAAATACTACGACCTTATCCGTCCGACAAGGTGTGTGATTGAGGAAAGCCAGCGGTATTTACGCTTGGAACATGAGGACAAGGAAAGCTATGTGTCCTATTTTACCGTCAATGCGATTGTAGGCGAGCTTGATTTTCCGTCAAGTGAAATCTTCTATTTCCAGCAACAGCAATTCACATTCCCCGTTGATACTTCTATGAATGTAGAAATCGTGGAGAACCGAAAAGCACTTACCACCGTAAGAAATAAGAAAAAGGAATTGAAAGACCTTGACAATCACGCTTATCAAGCAGGAAGTGAAACCAGCTCAAATGTGGTGGACGCATTAGACAGTGTGGACGAACTGGAAACGGACTTAGACCAGAGCAAAGAAAGTATGTATAAGTTAAGCTACGTGATACGGGTGTCTGCACCCGATCTTGACGAGCTGAAACGCCGTTGTGATGAAGTCAAGGACTTTTACGACGACCTCAATGTAAAGCTGGTGCGTCCTGCTGGGGATATGCTGGGGCTTCATTCTGAATTTCTTCCTGCCAGCAAGCGATATATCAATGACTATGTGCAGTATGTAAAATCAGACTTCTTGGCTGGGCTTGGCTTTGGAGCGACCCAGCAGTTAGGAGAAACTACGGGTATCTATATGGGCTATTCCGTTGATACGGGAAGAAATGTGTACCTGCAACCGTCCCTTGCCAGTCAAGGTGTAAAAGGTACAGTTACCAACGCTTTAGCGTCTGCTTTTGTCGGTTCGCTTGGCGGTGGAAAGTCGTTCTGCAACAATCTTCTTGTGTACTACTCTGTTCTCTTTGGGGGACAAGCGGTTATCTTAGACCCAAAATCAGAGCGTGGCAACTGGAAAGAAACGCTCCCAGAGATAGCCCATGAGATAAACATTGTCAATCTCACAAGCGAAAAAGAAAATGCAGGACTTCTTGACCCATTCGTGATTATGAAGAATGTAAAAGACGCTGAAAGTCTGGCAATCGACATCTTAACATTCCTTACGGGTATTTCTTCTAGGGATGGCGAAAAATTCCCCGTGTTACGTAAAGCGGTGCGTTCCGTTACCCAGAGCGACAGTCGGGGCTTGCTCCATGTGATAGACGAGCTACGCAGTGAAGATACGCCCATATCAAGAAATATTGCAGACCATATCGACAGCTTCACGGACTACGACTTTGCACATCTGCTGTTTTCAGACGGTACGGTGGAAAATGCAATCAGCCTTGATAACCAGCTCAATATCATTCAAGTAGCAGACCTTGTGTTGCCAGATAAAGATACCACTTTTGAGGAATACACGACCATTGAATTGTTGTCGGTGTCTATGCTGATTGTGATTAGCACCTTTGCCCTTGATTTTATCCATTCGGACAGAAGTATTTTTAAGATTGTAGATTTGGACGAAGCATGGGCGTTCTTAAATGTGGCACAAGGCGAAACCTTATCAAATAAGCTGGTTCGTGCTGGGCGAGCTATGCAGGCAGGCGTTTATTTTGTTACACAATCTTCTGGCGACGTGTCAAAAGAAAGTCTGAAAAACAATATCGGCTTGAAATTTGCCTTTCGTTCTACTGACATTAACGAGATAAAGCAGACCTTAGAGTTTTTCGGTATCGACAAGGACGACGAGAACAACCAGAAACGCTTGCGTGATTTGGAGAACGGACAATGCTTATTGCAGGACTTATACGGGCGTGTCGGTGTGGTACAGATACACCCAGTCTTTGAAGAATTGCTACACGCCTTTGATACCAGACCGCCTATACAGAGAAATGAGGTGGAGTGATGAAAGAAAGGATAAAAGGTGCGTTCACAAAAAAGAAGATTTTCCACTTTCTCAAAATGGCTCTGTTTGTCGTGGCACTCTCCCTTATCCTGCTTTCACTTTTGGGGACGGTGGCTCATGCGACAGGACTTGTAGACGATACCATAAACGCAGAAAATCTTTACTCAAAATATCCGCTGTCGAATTATCAGCTTGATTTTTATGTAGATAATAGCTGGTCGTGGCTTCCGTGGAACTGGCTGGACGGGATTGGAAAAAGTGTGCAGTACGGGCTTTACTGTATCACTAATTTTGTCTGGACGATAAGCCTTTATTTAAGCAATGCAACGGGCTATGTGGTGCAGGAAGCCTATAAACTTGATTTTATTAACGATATGGCAGACAGTATCGGAAAAAGCATACAGACCCTTGCTGGTGTTACAGCAAACGGTTTTTCCAGCTCTGGCTTCTATGTTGGTTTCCTGCTTCTCATTATCTTAGTGGTGGGACTTTATGTTTCCTATACGGGACTGATAAAAAGAGAAACCAGCAAGGCACTTCACGCTGTTATCAACTTTGTGGTGGTATTCGTGCTGTCCGCTTCGTTTATTGCCTATGCTCCCGACTATATCAAGAAGATAAATGAATTTTCAAGCGACATCAGTACCGCTTCACTTGACTTAGGAACAAAAATCATGCTCCCCAACTCTGACAGCGAGGGCAAGGACAGCGTGGACTTGATACGGGACAGCTTATTTTCTATTCAAGTGGAACAGCCGTGGCTCTTACTTCAATTCGGTAACAGCAACGCAGAGGAAATCGGGACAGACCGTGTAGAAGCTCTTGTATCGGCAAGCCCAGAGGACGAGGACGGGAAAACCAGAGAAGAAGTCGTGAAAACAGAAATCGAGGACAACGACAACAACAATCTGACGATACCACAGGTCGTAAACCGTTTAGGTATGGTGTTCTTCCTACTGTTCTTCAATTTAGGAATAACAATATTTGTATTCTTGCTTACGGGTATGATGTTGTTCAGCCAGATACTTTTTATCATTTTCGCTATGTTCTTGCCTATTAGTTTTCTGCTCTCTATGATACCGAGCTATGAAAGCATGGCAAAGCAGGCAATCGTGAGAGTGTTTAATACCATAATGACACGGGCAGGAATAACGCTCATTGTAACGGTGGCGTTCAGCATTTCCAGTATGTTTTATAACATTTCCACGGATTACCCGTTCTTTATGGTGGCGTTCTTGCAGATAGTATGTTTCGCTGGTATCTATATGAAGCTGGGCGATTTAGTGAGTATGTTCTCTTTGAACGCTAATGACAGTCAAAGCATGGGACGAAGAATTTTCCGCAGACCGTATCTGTTTATGCGACATAGGGCTAGGCGTATGGAACACCGTATTGCAAGGGCGGTAAGTGCTGGCGGTATTTCGGGCGGTGTCGCTGGTGCGGTGGCTGGAAGTGCCGTTGCTGGAAAACGAGCTGAAAGAAAAAATACAGTTTCTAAAGAAAATCGGGGCAATACCACTTCCAGCATGGGACAGCGTGCAGGTTCAAAGGTGGGTGCTGTCTTAGATACGAAAAATAAAGTGAAAGACAAAGCAAACGCTGTCAAAGAGAATATCAAAGATATGCCGACACAGACCGCTTATGCGGTGTATTCCGCAAAGGAAAAGGCAAAGTCCAGCGTGTCCGACTTCAAGCGTGGCATGGTGCAGGAACAGCAGTCCAGACAGACGGGACGATTGGAAAAGCAGGAACAGCATAGACAGAATATCGCTGATAAGCGTATGGAGCTTCAAAAGGCACAAGAAGCAAGGCAGGCACAGCGAAAGGCTGACGGATCAGCGACAACGGGAGCTACCCGTCCCCATGAGCGACCAGCCACAGCTTCAACCCTTTCAAAGCCGAGTGCAGAAAAAATGCAGGAAGTCAAACGCCCTGCCACAGCGACCACTTCAAAGATAAGTGAGCCAGTCAAGACGAATGTTGTAAAAGAGCGTCCGTTATCTTCTGGTGCTTCTGATAGGAAAACGACCCAGCCTACACAGACAGTACATAGGCAGAATGTAGAAAAAGTGGTATCGCAGGAAACACGCCAGAATTACACCAAAGACCGCAGGACAAAGGTTCAGCAGACGCAAACCGTCCAGAAGAACCAGCAGACCTTAGAGAAAACCCGTAACCTTGTAACGAAGAAAGGACAGAAGAAAAAATGAAACTGAAACATATCGCTCTCATTGGCAGTCTGTTTCCTATCCTCTTTTCTCTGGTGCTTTTCTTTGGTGTCCTCATTAGTGCGGACAGCGACGACGAGAACAGCAACTTTTCTTCCGGCATTACGGGTATGAATTTATCCGCAGAAGTCTTGAAACATCAGCCTATGGTGGAAAAATACGCCAGAGAATACGGCATTTCCGAATATGTCAATGTGCTATTGGCTATCATTCAAGTAGAAAGTGGCGGTACGGCAGAAGATGTTATGCAGAGTTCGGAAAGTCTTGGTTTACCGCCTAATTCCTTAGATACGGAAAGTTCAATCAAGCAGGGGTGTAAATATTTTGCGTCCCTGCTTTCTTCCTGCAAAAATCAAGGTATCGACGATTTGAATGTAGCAATACAGTCCTATAACTATGGCGGTGGCTATGTGGGCTATGTGGCAGGAAAAGGAAAGAAACATACCTATAATCTTGCAGAGAGCTTCGCCCGTGAGAAATCGGGTGGAAAGAAAGTAACCTACACCAACCCGATAGCCGTTGCGAAGAACGGGGGCTGGCGATATGGCTATGGAAATATGTTCTATGTGGAATTAGTCAATCAATATCTGACTGTGGCACACTTTGATAATGCGACGGCACAAGCGATTATGAATGAAGCGTTGAAATATCAAGGCTGGAAGTATGTGTATGGTGGCAGTAACCCGAACACTTCCTTTGATTGTAGCGGACTTGTGCAATGGTGCTATGGAAAAGCTGGTATCTCCTTACCGAGAACAGCACAAGCCCAGTATGACGCAACCCAACATCTTCCACTCTCGCAGGCAAAGGCTGGGGACTTGGTATTTTTCCATTCTACTTATAACGCTGGTTCGTATGTAACTCACGTCGGTATTTATGTAGGAAATAACCAGATGTACCATGCAGGCGACCCGATAGGATATGCAGACCTAAGTAGTAGTTACTGGCAACAGCACTTAATCGGTGCAGGACGAGTAAAACAATAGAAAGGACTTGAAAATATGTTTAAGAAAAATAAGAAACAGACAGAAAATGTCAAAGAAAAAAAGGTGCGTACTGTCAAGGTAGGCACACATAAGAAAACCGTGATTGTGTTATGGGTGGTGCTTATCGCAAGCGTGAGCTTTGGGGTATATAAGAATTTTACCGCTATCGACCAGCACACGACCCACGAAAAAGAAATCATTGAACTTCGCTTGCAGGACACCAACGGGATAGAAAATTTCGTGAAGAACTTTGCGAAGTCTTATTACACATGGAATAACAGCAAAGAAGCGATTGAAG
Organism: Streptococcus constellatus; assembly: GCF_902167705.1. GTDB lineage: Bacteria > Bacillota > Bacilli > Lactobacillales > Streptococcaceae > Streptococcus > Streptococcus constellatus_A. The sequence goes on from NZ_CABHMZ010000021.1 coordinate 34,649, forward strand.
CAAGGACGCAGGCAATCAGCGGTTATCTGACAAAGGAATTGCAGGACTTGAATATAGATACCATTAGAAACGATATACCGACCAGCTCTACGGTTACAGATGTGATTGTATGGCATATCGAGCAATCGGGAACGGACACTTTTTCTGCTACCTACGAAGTAGATCAGCAGATAAAAGAGGGAGAACAGACAAACAATGTGAAAGCAACCTATACCGTAAAAGTTCATGTGGACGCTGACGGGGATATGGTAATCGTTCAAAACCCTACCCTTGCACCAGCAGTTGAAAAATCAGACTATGAGCTTAAGACACCAGAAGCAGACACAAGCGTAGACGCTGATACTGTCAATGACGCTACCGCATTTCTGGAAACATTCTTTAAGCTCTACCCAACAGCCACAGAAAAAGAGCTTGCCTACTATGTAGCTGGAAATGTGATTGAACCTATCGGCAGGGACTACTTTTATTCTGAATTGGTAAACCCTATCTTTACAAAGAACGGGGATAATGTGAAAGTCAATGTAGCGGTAAAATTCATTGATAATCAGACAAAAGCGACGCAGGTATCACAGTATGAGCTTGTGTTACATAAGGATAGTAACTGGAAGATTGTAAATTAAGCTTTTAGCTTGCACTTATAAAATACAGTTGTATTAAATTGTAGAAAGTGATAAAATGAACACATAAACATACCGTTTATTTTATCACTTAAATTAAAGGAGAAAAAATATGCCTAAAATTTTTTCAGACGCAAGGAAACAGTCTTTGTATAAAATTATAAAACAAAATTGTATTAATTTAATTAGAGAAAAAGGATATAAACAGCTTAATATTAGAGAGTTAGCAAAAACCACAGGCATTTCAACGGGTACATTTTACAATTTTTATAACTCAAAAGAGGATTTAATTTTATCTATTATGGAAGAGTCGCAGCACAACTTGGAAAATCGTTTTTTTAAGATTTTAGAATGTAATGGAAAAATAACAAAATCGGAATTTATAGATTTATATTCATTCTTTTTTCTGAGAGATGAAAAAAACATTTTTCGATATTTATCAAGAGATGATTTAACTGCTATTCTTTTACGAACAGAAAGAAATCAATCTTTTGAAACCATAAGAACTTCTATGAAAAAAAATATTAAATATATAGATAAGCCAAAGAAAAATATTAACTTTAATGCTGTTATAAATTTTATACAGCTTGTTAATCTTTGTTTACAAAACAGTGATTTATTAGTCAAAGAGGAAATTGAAAGTACAGTAAAAAAACTATTAGAAAATATTACAGAACAGATTTTTGAGGAGGAAATATAAATGAAATTCCATGAGTTTGGAGATAAAGAAAATCAGCATATTATGTTAATTCATGGCGGTGGAAATTCATGGTGGAATTATTTAAGACAAGCAAAAGCATTGTCTAAAGAGTATCATGTTATTTTGCCAACTCTAGATGGACATGGAGAAGAATATAATACAGAATATGTCTCTACAATAGATAGCGCCCAAAAACTAATCTCGTATATAAATCAAAATTGTAATGGACAGCTTTTTCTGCTTTGTGGTGTATCTTTAGGGGGGCAGATTGTGATAGAAATGCTTTCTCTTAAAGCTGATATTTCTCAAAAAGCTATCATAGACGGAAGTATTTGTTATCCACAACCCAAATTGGAAAAATTTTGTATTGCCACAGTCCGTCTTTTTGGGGGATTGATGTTTAGTAGATTTTCGTGCAAATGTCAAATGGTTTTGCTACGATTGTTTCCTAATATGAGATTTACAAAAGAAATTGAAAATTATTATATACATGATATGCCCTTATTAAAGAAGAATACACTTTATAATATGTATCGCACATACATGGCAGAATATCAGTTAAAAGAAGATATTTCTAAAACGAAAGCACAAATTATGTATTGTTATGGTTCAAAAGAAATGAAATGTGTAAAGAAGTCGGCACAACTCTTTAAAGAATTAGTTCCTTCATGTCAAATATACGAAGCGAAAGGATATAATCATGGATATTTAGCAATATATTTGCCTGACGAGTGGTTGAAAGTAGTTGTACCCTTTTTAAATACAAAGGAGAGCTTATGATAGGATTGAAAAAACGAGATATTAAAAAAGCACTGAAAGCTGGTGCAAAAGCTGGCGGTGTATCATTGGCTGATGTTCGGGCTGATATTGAAGCGACGATTGATGAAGCTATGAACAGCACCGACCCAGAAGTGCAGGCAAATTTCAGAAAGTATTTTGGAAACAAACACCCTACGCCAGAAGAATATATTTACAAGATTACAAAAAAGACAAAAGTTTAACAGAAATCAAGTGCTGTAAGGGGGCTTGTATTATGGAAAGTTTTAAGCATAATCTTATACGGTCATACACTACCTAACAGCATTTTATCAACAACTGAATATCTCACAGCTTTAATAGCTCGTACAGACTATATGTTTTGTGCGGGCTTTTTTTGTACCCGAAAAAATTTTTTCACTTTTTTTCAAATTTATGCAACAAATCACACCTTGCTGTACAGATATGGTGCGGAAAGAGGGATAAACACTTTTCACGTCATAACAGAAAGGGGGTGTGATGATATGAAACCGTCGGACTTCCAAAAGACAATACAATGTCAATTCGACTGCAAGCTCAAACGTGTAGTAAAAGGTATTGTCCGTAATTATCGCAAAGAATTAAAGCGACGAAGAAATAAGGAAATTTCCTATTGTGAACTTCCAGAAATCGTCGTGGAAAAGCTGGCAGTCTGGGACGAATATGAAAGCGATTATACCGCCTTTGATGTATGTGGTATTGAGGTTCGTGTCCTTGATGATGATTTAGCAGAAGCGATTAAGTATCTGTCTGAAAAAGACAGAGAAATCTTGTTGATGTATTTCTTCTTAGGCATGAGCGATACAGAAATCGGCGACAGATTAAAGATTAACCGTTCAACGTCGTTCCGCAGTAGGAAGAACTCACTTGAAGAAATCAAGAAAAAATTAAAGGAGAACATGAATGATGAATAACACACGCCCGTCATTTTACCTTATCTCGTCGGCTGTGGACGGCAACGTAAATGCGATTGAAAAGATACTGGCATTGTATGACCCGTACATATCAAAATGTTGTTTGCGTCCGTTCTACGACAAATATGGTAATGTCTGCATAGTCGTAGACATGGAATTAAAAGGACGTATCAGAGAAGCACTTATTAAAATGATTTTGGACTTTGATATTCCTTTAGAAACCGAAGAATAACAAGCAGTAACCGCAGAGCATGATTTGTTTAATCCCCTCTTTCCTGCTCTGCTCCCTGCTTTTACATGAAAGCATACCGCTTTCGCCACAGCTCTTTGAAAACTGAATAAAGCAGACAGATACGTTTGTGAGATAGCGAGCCACGGGAACTGTACGCCACGACCTTTTCAAAAGAAAGCGAGCGATCCACGCAGTGATCCGAGAGCGACCGTTGGAAAAGTCGCTTTGCCACGACCTATCCTCACAGAATAATGATACGTCCGCATGGTGCGGTTCTGCCCACAAGAATGGGAATAGTTGAGATACTAACGGAGCTTTCCAAAGCCGTCTGCCTGCTTGAAAAAAATGACACACAGTAAAGGGGGTGCATAGATTATGAACAATACTGATGTGCCTATCTGGGAAAAATATACGCTGACGATTGAAGAAGCATCCAAATACTTCCGCATTGGCGAAAAGAAATTGCGTAAATTAGCCGAAGAAAACATTGACGCTGGCTGGGTTATCGTGAACGGTAACCGTATTCAGATTAAGCGAAAACAATTTGAAAAAATCATAGATACATTGGACGAAATCTAATGTCATTGAGCCGTAGATATGGTATAATAAATGTAGCGTATCACGGCTCATTCCATGACGGAAAGGAGCTTTACACTATGTCTAATGTGAAACGAAAAGACAGTAAAAATCGCAATTTGCGTAATGGAGAGAGCCAGCGAAAAGACGGAAGATACGTTTATAAATATACCGATATATACGGAAAGCCACAATTTATTTATTCTTGGAAACTTGTACCGACAGACAAGACACCTGCTGGAAAACGTGATGATATATCGTTGAGGGAAAAAGAAACACAGATAAAAAAAGACCTTAACGACGGTATCGACACAGCAGGCGGTAAAATGACAGTCTGCCAGCTCTACGACAAGAAGAACAGCCAAAGAAAGAACATCAAAAGGGCTACTGAAAAAGGACGACAGTATCTTATGAACGCTCTGAAAAATGACCCGTTGGGTATGAGAGCGATTGATACCGTCAAGCAGTCGGACGCTAAAGAATGGGCTATCAGAATGAGTGAAAAAGGATATGCCTACAAAACGATTGATAACTATAAGCGTTCCTTGAAAGCGTCATTTTACATGGCGATACAAGACGACTGTATCAGAAAGAACCCGTTTGAATTTAGGCTAAGTGATGTTCTGGAAGATGATACGGAGCAGAAAGTTATCCTTACACCAGAGCAGGAAGAACGCCTGCTTGCCTTTATGGAAACGGATAAGATTTACAGCAAGTATTATGATGAGATTGTGCTTCTGCTGGAAACGGGACTTCGTATTTCTGAATTTTGCGGACTGACGACGCATATTGATATGCAGAACAGAATACTCAATATAGACCACCAGTTATTGAAAGATAGCGAAATCGGCTACTATATTGAAACGCCAAAGACCAAAAACGGAAAACGGGAACTTCCATTGACAGAACGGGCTTATCAAGCAATCCAAAGAATACTAAAGAACAGAGGAAAAGCACAACCGCTGATTGTAGGTGGTTACAGCAATTTTCTATTCTTAAACCGTGAGGGCTTGCCTAAAGTTGCAGGAAACTATGAGGGCATGGTGCGAGGACTGATTAAGAAGTATAACAAGTATCACACGGACAAGTTACCGAACATCACACCACATTCATTCCGACATACTTATTGTACGAATATGGCAAACAAAGGAATGAACCCTAACACTCTGCAATATCTCATGGGACACGCTAACATAACCATGACACTTGGCTATTATGCACACGGTACATTTCAATCTGCAAAAGCAGAACTGGAAAGACTGGCTTGTTAATATCGGAGCTTATATTTACTACTCATTTACTACTTTTGGTTGCATTTTCATGCTGGTAAATGCCAGCTTATGCAAGGTATCTTCCAAAAAGAAAATACCGATAAAGCCCTAAAATACGGGATATATCGGCATTTACCAACTTATGAAAAGATAATCAGAAATTTAGTAAGTTTTTCCTTTTAAACAAGCAAAAAATGAAGGTGAAAGCGAGGAGTAACAAATGTTAGAACATAAAATTGATTTTATCGCAACAGTTGAAGTGAGAGAAGCTAACGCAAACGGGGATCCGTTGTCAGGGAATATGCCTAGGACGGACGCAAAAGGTCATGGCTTGATGAGTGATGTTTCTATTAAGCGTAAAATTAGAAACCGCATGCAAGATATGGGGCAATCAATTTTTGTGCAAGCAGGAGATCGTATTGAAGACGATTTTAAATCTTTAGAAAAACGCTTTTCCAATCAATTTACTTCTAAAACACCTGATAGTGAAGTTGAGGAAAAAGCTAATCAATTATGGTTGGATGTCCGTTCTTTTGGTCAAGTCTTCACTTACTTAAAAAAATCAATAGGTGTGCGTGGTCCTATTTCTATCAGTATGGCAAAATCTCTAGAGCCAATTGTGATTTCTAGTTTGCAAATCACCCGTAGTACTAATGGTATGGAAGCTAAAAATGAAAGTGGACGTTCATCCGACACTATGGGAACAAAACATTTTGTGGATTATGGTGTATATGTTATCAAAGGCTCTATCAATCCAAATTTTGCTGAAAAAACAGGATTTTCTGATGAAGATGCTGAAGTTATTAAGCAAGCTCTGATTAGTTTATTTGAAAATGATGCTTCATCAGCTCGCCCAGAAGGTTCAATGCGTGTGAGAGATGTTTTCTGGTTCACACATTCTAGTAAACTAGGTAATGTTTCAAGTGCTCGTATCTTTGATTTGTTAGAATTTGACAAAGAAAAGCAAGACAAGGATAGCTATGAGGAGTATGCTATTCATCTTAATCAAGAGAAGTTGGCAGATTATGAAGCTAAAGGACTGAAAGTTGATATCTTAGAAGGACTTTAATATGGTCTATTCAGAAAATGACTACCTCATGCTATCGGGGATTCAGCATTTCCAGTTTTGTAAAAGACAATAGGGCTTAATTCACATTGAGCAGCAATGGGCGGATAATGAGGCGACAGCACATGGTCAAATTTTGCACCAAAAGGCAGATAATCCTTACATTAAAGAAAAACGTAAGGATATGATCACTTCACGAGCTATGCATGTTTCATCAAAAGCACTTGGTCTTTATGGTATTCTTGATGTCGTAGAATTTTATAAAGATGAAAATGGTGTCAATTTGAAAGGTAAACAAGGAAAGTGGCTGCCTTGTATTGTTGAGTATAAACGTGGAAAACCTAAAAGGGATATCCGTGACATTGTTCAGTTGGTAGCACAAACTATTTGTCTTGAAGAAACCTTGGAATGCCACATTGAGACAGGCTGTCTCTATTACCATAGTGTAAATCAAAAAAAGGTCATTGAAATTACTAAAGAATTGCGTCAGGAAGTTTTTGATTTAGCTGCGCAAATGCATTATTATTATGACAATAAAATCATAGATAAAGCAGAGTATTTTAAAAATTGCCCGTTATGCTCTTTGGCTGATATCTGTATGCCACGCTTAAGCAAAAAAACTCGTAACGTCAATAATTACATTAAACAGTCTTTGATGAGTGAGGATAGCTTATGAAAAAATTATTGAATACTTTGTATCTTACCCAAGATAATTTTTATTTAACGCGTGAGCGAGATAATATTGTTGTCAAGCAAGAAGGAAAGGTTGTTAGTCGCTTTCCTTATCGCATTATTGATGGTATTGTGTGTTTCTCATACTTGGGTGTCTCACCATCTTTGATTGAATTGTGTGCACAAAATCAAATCAATCTCTCTTTTCATACTCCTCAAGGACGTTTTTGTGGTCGCTTTGTAGGACCAACCAATGGAAATGTTTTGCTCAGGCGTGAGCATTATCGTTTAGCAGATAATGATCTTTCAACGGAATATGCCAAGCGCTTTATCTTAGCAAAGGTATCCAATTCTAGAAAATATTTGCTTCGTTTCAAACGTGATCATCGAGATAGAATTGATAATCAGCTATTTGAAGAGATTAATACAGAATTAACATGGGCTTTAGAAATGATTCAATCGGTGCCGAATAAGGAAACTTTACTAGGAATTGAGGGACAAGCAGCTAATCAATATTTCCGAGCATTCAATGAACTAGTTTTAGCTGACAAAGACACATTTCAGTTTAAGGGACGTACACGACGACCGCCCCAAGATTGTGTTAATGCTCTTATGTCGTTTGGCTATAGTTTATTAACCTACGAGTGTCAATCTGCTTTAGAGGCTGTTGGATTGGATAGCTATGTTGGTTTTTATCATACAGACAGACCAGGGCGTGCCAGTTTAGCTCTTGATTTAGTAGAGGAATTTCGTTCTTATATTGTTGATCGTTTTGTTTTTTCTTTAATAAATAAAGGACAATTAAATAAAATGCACTTTGACATGAAGGAAAATGGAAGTGTTATTTTAACCGAAAAAGGACGTGCTATCTTTATTGAAGCTTGGCAGAAGCGTAAACATACAGAAGTTGAACATCCTTTCACAAAAGAAAAAGTTAAATTGATGTTGGTACCTTATGTACAGGCGCAGTTATTAGCCAAAGCAATCCGTGGAGAATTAGAATCGTATCCACCATTTTTAATCTAGGAGTAGACTTATGATGGTTTTAGTAACTTATGATGTTAATACGGAAGAAACAGCAGGTAGGAGACGTTTACGACATGTGGCAAAACTTTGTGTTGATTATGGTCAACGTGTACAAAACTCAGTTTTTGAATGCTCATTAACTCCAGCCGAATTTGTAGAGATAAAAAATGAACTATTAACAATCATTGACCAAGAATCAGATAGTGTTAGATTTTACTTACTTGGCAAAAATTGGCAAAATCGTGTTGAAACGATTGGTCGAGATGATAGTTATGACCCTGATGTGGGGGTATTGCTTTTATAAAAACTTGTGTGCGAGCCTAGGTTACACATCAAAACCTGTGACATTCGCGCATCAACTTAGAATTATAGTGGCAAAAACCTCGTTTTATTGGGGAAACTAGCTCAATAGATTCTTGATTTTAGCCACAAACAGTGTAACTATGCGCTGTCGCACCCTTCGCGGGTGCGTGGATTGAAATGGCAAGGAGCAGTTAGCTACATTTATCCAAAATAAGTCGCACCCTTCGCGGGTGCGTGGATTGAAATCAATCAAATAACAACATTGCATCACGTTTTAATTCGTCGCACCCTTCGCGGGTGCGTGGATTGAAATTGGTTTATTAACGGATGCTGAAATGCAGATTTTGTCGCACCCTTCGCGGGTGCGTGGATTGAAATTTAAACATCGGGCGTCAATGAGTCCTGCTTTTAAGTCGCACCCTTCGCGGGTGCGTGGATTGAAATTGCAGAAACAGAACGACGTTTTTTGAACCACGTTACGTCGCACCCTTCGCGGGTGCGTGGATTGAAATACAACTAAAAACGGAGTTCCTATTCAAACTAACTCGTCGCACCCTTCGCGGGTGCGTGGATTGAAATACAAAAAGAAAAAGAGGTTGCAGAGTGGCTAGCCAGTCGCACCCTTCGCGGGTGCGTGGATTGAAATAAAGAATATGGGATAATAGAAATAGATAAGTAGGGCGTCGCACCCTTCGCGGGTGCGTGGATTGAAATACTACTTGGCCAGCCGGTGAATAATACCAAGTATCGTCGCACCCTTCGCGGGTGCGTGGATTGAAATTAAAATCCTTGGTAAAGTATATGGAGAATTAACGTCGCACCCTTCGCGGGTGCGTGGATTGAAATTTTTTGCCCGACATAATAATCCATGAATTGCTCATGTCGCACCCTTCGCGGGTACGTGGATTGAAATCGTACACTACACTCACTTCCATGTTACAACGTGGCGTCGCACCCTTCGCGGGTACGTGGATTGAAATTGGGCTGTCGTTACCGTCGTTGAGAAGTGCTAGAGTCGCACCCTTCGCGGGTGTGTGGACTGAATATGCTTATAAGCCTTTGCTCCCTTTCAAAAAGTATGCTACATTTTTTAAGTGTCTTAGTCTTTGACAATGCTAAAATTTTGCAGAAGTGTCCTGAAATCTTAACAGTATTTTTTGAAATTCTCTTACTTGGTGGAAAGAACGATTTACTTAGTGAGAGAGTGTACCAAAACTTGAGATTGGATAAATAGCGGTCCCACTTACATCAACATCTGAGGTCAGAAAGGTTCTTACTTAGTGTATACATTTTAGGTGGAGTACCTGAAATAAGAAAGTTACCAACATCTTCCAACCTCCCCACCCATCAAAAAAGAACAGCTCTGTTTGAGCTGTTCTTTTTAAACTGTTAGCAAATCCGAATTTAAAGTTTGTATTGTGTATATTTCTCAACTTCTAAACCTCAAAATTATAGAGAGCGGTTGAGAGGTAGCGCTCGCCATTATCTGGAGCAAGAGCTAGGACTTTTTTGCCTGTGCCTAGTTTTTTGGCGACTTCAAGTGCGGCATAGATAGCTGCGGCAGAAGAAATTCCTACAAGAAAGCCTTCTTGTCCACCGACACGGCGTCCCAGGTCGAGCGCTTGATCAGAAGTAACGCGGACAATACCGTCATAAGCTTGGGTGTCCAGTGTTTCTGGGATAAAACCAGCTGAAATTCCTTGAATCTTGTGTGGTCCAGGTTTTTCACCGGACAGGATAGCGGACTCATCGGCTTCAACTGCGTAAACTTGTATATTCGGATTGACTTTTTTGAGAGCGTGAGAAACGCCAGAAATGGTACCACCCGTGCCAACTCCTCCGACAAAGGCATCCAATCCTTTTTCACCGAAAGCAGCGATAATTTCAGCTCCTGTTGTTCTTTCGTGTACTTCAGGATTAGCTGGATTGTTGAACTGTAGCGGCAGCCATCCGTTGCGTTCTTTGGCGATTTCTTCAGCTTTGGCAATCGCACCTTTCATTCCCTCACTTCCGGGAGTGAGCACCAATTCGGCGCCATAAGCTTGGATAATTTTGCGACGCTCTACACTCATGGTTTCTGGCATAACAATAACAACCTTATAACCTTTAGCAGCACCAACCCAAGACAAACCGATTCCGGTATTTCCGCTCGTTGCTTCGACAATGGTTGCACCTGGTTGAAGCAAGCCCTCTTGCTCAGCGGTCTCAATCATGCTGAGAGCAATGCGATCTTTGACAGACGACCCTGGATTGAAAGCCTCTAGCTTGACATAGACATCAGCAGCGCCTTCTGGAACCAGCTTGTTCAATTTCACAATAGGAGTATTTCCGATGAGTTCTGTAATGTTATGATAAATTTGTGCCATAAAATAATACCTCAATTCTGTTGATACAATCAGTATAAAACGAAAAAGAGTCTTTGTAAAATATAAAAAAACTATCAAGTCGATAGCTTTTTTTAATATTTAGGATAAAGAAATGGGAACCTCAACTTTCCGCAATCCCTGCTCAATAATGTCAATTTTTCCATTAAACAGTTCAATCAAACTTTTTATAACGCTCTCCTTATCGTCTTTGTCAACGAAAATAGTCGTTTGTACTTGATCTGTAAAAGTTGTATCCTGTTCCTGCAACTGTTTGGCTTTAAGAAAATTTGGCAATTCTTGATATTGACTGTAGGAAAGAGTAAGCCTTAGTCCAAGTTGTTCTTTTATGTGGACACTTCCGATTTCTTTGATAGCTAGGGCAACGCTGCCAGCATAAGCCCGAATGAGTCCACCTGCTCCTAACTTGATGCCCCCAAAATAGCGCGTCACGACAGCACAGACGTTGGTTAGTTGATGATTTTCTAAGACGCCTAGCATAGGCACGCCAGCAGTTCCACTGGGTTCACCGTCATCGCTGCTTCGCTTCATTTCGCTCCGCTCTCCTAAAATAAAGGCAGAGCAGTTATGAGTAGCTTTGTAGTGTTCTTTTTTGATAGCCTGAATAAACTCTCGCGCTTCATCCTCTGTTGTCACACGCTTAATGTGACAGATAAAGCGCGATTTTTTGATTTCTTCTTGGACTTGACCGTCCTCTTTGATTGTTCTAAATTCCATATCTTCATTTTACAAAAAAACTTTTATTTTGCCAAAGTTTTTCCGAATAAATAGATATGACGGAATTACAAGATTGTTTAGGTCGTATTTTTACAAAAAGTCAACTGTCGCCAGAATTGCAATTGCAAGCACAAAGCTTAGCTGGAATGGTAGAAGAAAAAGGGAAGTTAAACTGCAATCGCTGTGGGCAAGCAGTTGATAAAGGAAAATACCAACTGCCCATAGGTGCTTATTATTGCAGATCTTGCTTGATCTTAGGAAGGGTCAGAAGTGATGAAACTCTCTACTATTTTCCACAGGAAGAGTTTCCTAAAGCGAATGTTTTGAAATGGCAAGGGAAGTTGACAGAATTTCAAGCTAAGGTTTCTCAAGGACTTTTAGAGGCGGTTGCCAAGCGAAAAGATAGCTTGGTTCACGCAGTCACAGGAGCCGGAAAGACGGAAATGATCTATCAGGTGGTGGCACAAGTCATCAATCAAGGCGGAGCCGTCTGCTTGGCTAGCCCCAGAATTGATGTCTGCTTAGAACTTTATCGTAGACTGAAAGTAGATTTTGCCTGTGATATTTCACTCCTGCACGGTGAATCAGAAGCATACTCCCGCAGTCCTCTCGTGATTGCCACCACACATCAGCTTCTCAAATTTTACCGAGCATTTGATCTTCTTATTGTTGATGAGGTGGATGCCTTTCCTTATGTGGACAATCCGATACTTTATCATGCAGTTCATCATGCAGTCAAAGTAGAGGGAACGAAGATTTTCTTGACAGCAACTTCCACAGATGAACTGGATAAAAAAGTAGCTAAAGGAGAATTGACTCGTTTGAGTCTACCCAGACGTTTTCATGGCAATCCTTTGATTGTTCCTCAAAAAGTTTGGTTGGCAGATTTTCAAAAATATCTTGGTCAAAAGAAGCTAGTTCCCAAGTTAAGGCAGTTTATTCAAAAGCAAAGAAAAACAGAATTTCCACTTCTTATTTTTGCTTCCGAAATCAAAAGAGGGCAGGAGCTGGCAAAGATTCTCCAAAGTAATTTTCCTAATGAAAAAGTTGGTTTTGTAGCCTCGACGACTGAAAATCGGTTGGAAATTGTAGAGAAATTTCGTCAAAAAGAAATCACGATTTTGGTAACGACGACGATTTTGGAACGTGGGGTGACTTTTCCTTGTGTAGATGTTTTCGTGGTGGAAGCCAGCCACCGTCTGTTTAGTCGCAGCGCTCTAGTACAAATCTCTGGACGCGTTGGCCGCAGTATGGATCGACCGACAGGCGAGTTAATCTTTTTTCATGACGGTACGACTATGGCGATAGAAAAAGCGATTAAAGAAATTCAGGAGATGAATCAGGAGGCTGGTTTATGAATTCATGTGTTTTATGTGAAAATCCACTAGAAGAAAAGCTGAAATTCTGTGATTTATTGACCTTGAAGAAGCCAAAAGCAAGAGCTTGTGATGACTGTTTTGAAAAATTTCAGCGGATTTCAGGGCAGCATTGCCCGAAGTGTTATCGTGACGGGCAAGTGAAATCTGCATGGATTGCCAAGTGTGGAGAGAAAAAGGAAAAGAAGTTCGCCACAAAAGCTGCTTTGTGTATAACGAAGCGATGAAAGACTTCTTCAGTCAATACAAATTTCAAGGAGATTATGTCCTCTATTCTGTATTTGCTGAAGTTTTGCAAAAGGAATTAAAAGGTTACAGCGGTTATATGCTGGTTCCCATTCCTGTAAGTGCCGAAAAGTATCAGACAAGAGGGTTTAATCAAGTAACAGCTCTTCTTGAGGGCACAAAGCTGCCATTTAAGGAAGTTTTAGAAAAGCATGATACAATTGCTCAATCAGGCAAGACGAGAGAGGAGCGATTGCAAAGCCAGCAGTGTTTTAAAGTGAAAGACAATGTTCAAGTTCCGACAAAAGTTCTTTTGATAGATGACATTTATACAACGGGCTCAACCCTACAATTAGCCAAGGAAATGTTAGTGGAAGCAGGAGTGAAAGAAATTATGACATTTTCATTGGCAAGATAACAAAAAATTTGCAAAAAAAGAATGAAAGCGTTATAATAAAATTAAAGAAAAACAAAAAATGCTTAGAAAGAAGGTACTTATATGATTAAATATAGTATCCGTGGTGAGAACCTAGAAGTGACGGAAGCTCTTCGTGATTATGTAGTTTCTAAACTTGAAAAAATCGACAAATATTTCCAAGCTGATCAAGAATTGGATGCGCGTGTAAACTTAAAAGTCTATCGTGAAAAAACAGCCAAAGTTGAAGTAACCATTCCACTTGGTTCTATCACTCTTCGTGCAGAAGATGTTTCCCAAGATATGTATGGTTCTATTGACTTGGTGACAGATAAAATTGAACGTCAAATTCGTAAAAATAAAACAAAGATTGAGCGTAAAAACCGTAATAAAAAATCAACCAGTCAGTTGTTTACAGATGCTGTCGTTGAAGAAGTGGAAACTGCACCTGCAAAAGTCGTTCGTTCCAAACAAATTGACTTAAAACCAATGGACTTAGAAGAAGCTCTTCTTCAAATGGATTTATTGGGACATGACTTCTTCATCTATACTGATGTAGAAGACAACACAACCAATGTTTTGTATCGTCGTGAAGATGGTGACGTTGGCTTGCTTGAAGTGAGATAAACAATCAGTCCTCTGATTTATATCAGGGGATTTTTATGTGGTCTGCAATCAGCTCAAGATAATTGCAAAAAACTATATTGAAAAATCATCATGTTTGAACGGCATTTCAAAAGTTAGACAGAAAAACCAATCGACTTACAGTTATCACAGAAGAAAAACTGATACATTCTTTCGAGATTTTGTTATAATATTCTTTATGAGAGTTGTTGCAGGGAAATATGGGGGGCATCCTCTTAAAACATTAGAAGGCAAAACGACTAGACCCACGACAGACAAGGTTAAAGGAGCTATCTTTAATATGATTGGTCCTTATTTTGATGGAGGACGGGTTCTGGACTTGTATGCTGGAAGTGGTAGTTTAGCGATTGAAGCTATTTCGCGAGGCATAACATCAGCTGTTTTGGTTGAAAAAGACCGCAGGGCGCAAGCGATTATCAGCCAAAATATCAGCATGACTAAGGAAAAAGAACGATTTGAACTTCTTAAAATGGACGCCAATCGAGCACTTGAATTGGTCACAGGACAGTTTGACTTAGTTTTGTTAGATCCACCTTATGCAAAAGAGCAGATTGCTGTAGATATTGAAAAAATGGTTGAACGAGAGCTTCTGAGCGATGATGTACTGGTTGTTTGTGAGACAGACAAGTCGGTGGAATTACCAGAGGAAATCGCAGGACTAGGCATCTGGAAGCAAAAAATATATGGAATTTCAAAGGTGACGGTTTATGTCAGATAAAATTGGATTATTTGCGGGTTCTTTTGACCCGATTACAAAGGGGCATATTGACTTGATTGAGCGAGCTAGTAAGCTCTTTGATTGCCTTTATGTTGGTATTTTTTATAATCTTGAGAAAAAGAGTTTTTTTAGTATTGAAGCAAAAGAAAAAATGGTAGTAGCTGCTCTGGCTCATTTGGAGAATGTAAAAATTGTCACTTCTCATGATGAATTGACAGTGGAAGTGGCAAGAAAGCTAGGAGTGACAACTTTTGTACGAGGATTACGTAATAGTCAAGATTTGGATTATGAGGGGAATCTCAACTTTTTCAATCATGAATTAGCGCCTGAGCTGGACACTATTTTTTTGATTAGCAAACCAGCTTATCAGCATCTCAGCTCATCAAGAATTCGTGAATTGATTGCTTTTGAGCAGGATATTTCAAAGTATGTGCCCGAAAGTGTCGTAAAGGAGTTAAAGAAACAATATGGAAAAACCAAGAAATAAATTTAAAAAATGGCCGATAGTGGCTGTGGTGGGATTGGTTCTACTTTTCGTATCTTTTGTGGTTCCCTTGCCTTATTATATTGAGGTGCCAGGTGGTGCAGCAGATGTCCGTCAGGTATTGCGCGTGGATAACAAAGAAGATAAAGAAAAAGGTTCTTATAATTTTGTAACGGTTGGGATTCAGCATGCGACCTTTGCTCATTTGGTTTATGCTTGGCTGACACCTTTTACAGATATTTATTCGGCGAAGGATTTAACTGGCGGAACTTCTGATAAAGAATACCTACGGATCAATCAGTTTTATATGGAAACATCACAAAACCTAGCTAAATACCAAGGCTTGAAAAAGGCAGGTAAGGATATTAGCCTGAAATATTTGGGTGTCTATGTCTTGCAAGTCACCAAGAATTCAACCTTTAAGGGTATTTTAAATATCGCAGATACTGTGACGGGCGTGAATGATAAAACGTTCAGCAGTTCAAAAGAATTGATAGACTATGTTGGAGCGCAAAAAATTGGCAGCAAGGTCAAAGTGAATTACGTAGAAGACGGTCAGAAAAAATCTGCTACGGGTAAAATCATCAAACTTGAAAATGGGAAAAATGGGATTGGCATTAGTTTAATAGACCGAACAGAAGTTACCAGTAGCATACCGATTGAGTTTTCAACAGCAGGAATTGGTGGTCCGAGTGCAGGCTTGATGTTTAGCTTAGCAATTTATACGCAAATTGCAGATCCAACATTGAGAGACGGCAGAAATATTGCTGGGACGGGCTCAATTGATCGCGAAGGAAAAGTTGGCGACATTGGTGGAATTGATAAAAAAGTTGTTTCGGCAGCAAAAAATGGCGCAGAAATTTTCTTTGCACCAAATAATCCAGTTACCAAGGAAGACAAAAAAGCTAATCCTAAAGCGAAAACCAACTATGAAACAGCTTTGGAAGCTGCTAAAAAAATTAAGACCAATATGAAAATTGTACCCGTGAAAACTTTGCAAGATGCCATTGATTACCTAAAAATCACGAAAAAGTCGTAAGAATAATGAAAATGAAAGAGCAAGTCAATGCTAGAAATCTGACTTTGCTCTTTTCTTCATTCCACATTTCAACTGTCAAAAACACTTCTTTTTATGGTAAAATAAGGTTAATACAAGAATAAATGATAAAGGATAACTATGCGAAAAGAAATTGCACCTGAATTATATAATTATAATAAATTTCCTGGACCAGAATTTCGGCAAATAGGAACAAAAGTGTTGACTGAGACAATCGAATTTGATTTGGTGGACAACTACAAAGAAGGTTTTGATGTCACAGCTTTTAATCAGCGTTTTTCAGATATTTTAACAAAATTTGATTATATTGTTGGCGATTGGGGCAACGAGCAATTGCGTTTGCGTGGATTTTATAAAGATGACAAGGCAAATGAAAGTGAAGAAAAAATCAGTCGCTTAGAAGATTACTTGTTAGAATACTGCAATT
This sequence comes from Streptococcus constellatus, assembly GCF_902167705.1. Classification (GTDB taxonomy): domain Bacteria; phylum Bacillota; class Bacilli; order Lactobacillales; family Streptococcaceae; genus Streptococcus; species Streptococcus constellatus_A. Next base: position 51,269 of record NZ_CABHMZ010000021.1, read on the forward strand.
ATGGCTGTGCTTATTTTGTTTTGGAAAATTTGAAACCACGTCGAGCGTCGTTTGATAAAAAATCTCATCACAAAAAGGAAAATGAAACCAAACCACGCCGTTCTAAGCAAGTTCGCTCCTATAAGGAACAGGAGCAGCCTAAACGTGAAAATCGTCCGCGCAACAGACGCCAAAATCAAAAATCAAAAAGAACAAATGCAGAAAAGCAGCAGACAAACAGTCAACGTCACTTTGTCATTCGTCAAAAATAGCGGAAATCGAGAATGGGAACAGAGAGGAAGAAAATGAAACCATCAATTTATAGTTTGACCCGTCAGGATTTGATAGATTGGACAGAAAGTAAAGGAGAAAAGAAATTTCGAGCTACTCAGATTTGGGAGTGGCTTTATCGCAAACGGGTTCAGTCTTTTGCAGAAATGACCAATATTTCAAAGGATTTGTTGGCAAAATTAGAAGATGAATTTGTCGTGAATCCACTGAAACAAAGAATTGTACAGGAGTCGGCAGACGGCACAGTGAAGTATCTTTTTGAACTGCCTGACGGCATGCTGATTGAAACTGTTTTGATGCGTCAGCATTATGGTCTGTCGGTCTGTGTAACCACTCAGGTGGGTTGCAATATTGGCTGTACATTTTGTGCTAGCGGGCTGATTAAAAAGCAGCGTGACTTGAATAATGGGGAAATTATGTCTCAGATTATGCTGGTGCAAAAATATTTTGACGAGCGTGGACAAGGTGAGCGCGTCAGCCATATTGTGGTTATGGGGATTGGAGAACCTTTTGACAATTATGACAATGTTCTTAAGTTCGTGCGAACTGTCAATGATGACAAAGGGCTGGCTATCGGAGCTCGTCACATTACGGTTTCTACTTCCGGCCTAGCGCATAAAATTCGTGATTTTGCAAATGAAGGAGTGCAGGTTAATTTAGCTGTTTCTCTTCATGCGCCTAATAATGAATTGCGCTCCAGCATTATGAAAATCAATCGTGCCTTTCCAATTGAGAAGCTATTTGCAGCGATTGAATATTATATTGAAACGACCAACCGCAGGGTTACTTTTGAGTATATCATGCTAAATGAGGTCAATGACGGAGTAGAGCAGGCACTAGAATTAGCTACTTTGTTGAAAAATATCAAAAAGCTATCATATGTCAATTTAATCCCTTACAATCCAGTTAGCGAGCACGATCAATATAGTCGCAGTCCCAAAGAACGTGTAATGGCTTTCTACGATACTCTAAAAAAGAATGGCATTAACTGTGTTGTTCGTCAGGAGCATGGCACAGATATTGATGCAGCCTGTGGTCAATTGCGCTCCAATACGATGAAGCAAGATAAGGAGAAAGCTCTTACCAAACATGCTTAAGTTTAGTAATTTGTTGAAAACGGATGGTGAATTAACCGTTAGGGGACGTACTTTTCTTACTTGGGGAAGCATGTTCTACATTTTCTTATTGTGTCTGATGTGTTTCCTTCCTCAAGTGCCAGAAAAGGGAATGGAGACACCAGGGATTCAGCAGTTTGGTCGTGTCGTAGTCCTTCTCATTCCCTTCAATTCTTTTGTCAATCTTGGGCAAATTACTTCTCTATATCAATTGATTAAGGTTTTCGGGCAAAATGTAATGAATGTTTTTCTGCTTAGTCCACTGATTTTTCAACTTCTCTGGCTTTTTCCTAAGTTGAGGAGCACTAAGCGTGTGCTATTTGCCAGTTTTGCAATGAGTCTTTTTATCGAATGCACGCAGATTTTGTTAGATATTTTAATTGATGCCAATCGTGTTTTTGAAATAGATGATTTATGGACAAATACATTAGGCGGATATCTGGCTTTTCTATTGTATAAAACTTGTGTCAGCCATCGGAAAGATAAGTTTCTGACTTCTAAGTAAAAATAAGGGGCATTGTTCGGATTTAGGATGCTTTTCCATGATTTTTTCATTATTTTATTGACAGAATGGTAGAAAAACTCTATAATAATGCTCAAACATCAGAAAAGTAGTAAATTGATACTTCCAGAGAGTTGTGCTAGGTGTAAACAAGTAGTAGATATTTATGAAATGGGCTGATGTAAATGATATGAATTTGAAACAATAAAAATTCGGTGTGCACACCTTATAGTGCAACTTGTTGATAGACAAGATAGAGATATGCGGATAAGGTCTACTTTTCCCATAATTGAGGTGGCACCGTGTTCATACGCCCTCACACAGTTTTTGTGTGGGGGTATTTTGTTGTTTAAATTCAAGAATACTAAAGATTGTGAGGAAGTATCATGATAGAAAACAAAGGATATTTTGGTCAATTTGGTGGTAGCTTTGTACCGGAACCGATTCAAGTTTTATTAGATGAGCTAGAGGGGACATTTGAAAAGTATAAAAAAGATCCAGAGTTCCTAGCAGAATATCATCATTATTTAGCAGATTATGCAGGTCGAGAGACACCGCTTTATTTTGCAGAAAGTTTGACGGACTATTTAGGAGGTGCAAAAATCTATCTCAAACGAGAAGACTTGAATCACCTAGGTTCTCATAAATTAAACAATGTTTTAGGGCAAATTCTCCTAGCAAAACGAATGGGTAAGAGCAGAGTTATCGCAGAGACTGGAGCTGGTCAACATGGAGTAGCAACAGCTGCAGCGGCTGCTAAGTTTGGCATGAAATGCGATGTGTATATGGGAGCAGAAGATGTGGAACGCCAGCGATTGAATGTTTTCCGAATGGAAATGATGGGAGCAACTGTCCATGCGGTCGAAACAGGGACTAAAACATTAAAGGATGCGGTGGATGCTGCTTTTGCTGCTTGGATGACAGATTTAGATGCTTTTTATGTCCTAGGTTCGGCTGTTGGTCCTCATCCTTATCCAACGATTGTGCATGAGTTTCAAAAGGTTATTAGTCAGGAATCCCGCTGTCAAATTCTAGATAAGGAAGGTCGCCTACCAGATTATATTATTGCCTGTGTCGGCGGAGGTTCTAATGCAATTGGAGCATTTTCTGAATACGTGGCAGATAAAGAAGTCAATTTAGTTGGTGTTGAAGCAGCTGGTCATGGCTTGAATACAGACAAGCATGCGGCTACAATGACTAAAGGGTCCATTGGAGTTGTTGATGGCATGAAAACGTATGCTGTATTTTCAGAAGATGGTCAGGTAGCTCCTGTTTATTCTATTTCCGCTGGATTGGACTATCCGGGAGTTGGTCCTGAACATGCCTTTTTTAAAGATTCAGGTCGAGTTGAGTATGTGGCTGCGACAGATGATGAAGCAGTAGATACACTATTATTGTTGACGCAAAAAGAAGGGATCCTTCCTGCCATTGAAAGTTCCCACGCTATTGCAGAAGCAGTTAAACGCGCGCCACAATTGAGTAAGGACAAGATTATCATCGTCAATGTATCTGGTCGTGGCGATAAAGATGTAGCAGCTATTGCTGACTACTTAGAAAAAAGAAACACGAAAAATCAAGAGTGAGATAGACGACCAGAATTGCTAGTACAATCATCTCCCAAAAATATGAAATCTGGGAAGATTACGTAAAAAAACTAAAATTTGAAAATTGTAATCATCGCTCTCTTATTTCGAGACTCCGGTAAATCTGGATTCATTCATCCCAGCCTCATGATAGGACGTCATTCTAATTTTATTGAAGCAACAACTCATACAGAAGTAGAACAATCACTCCAATCAAAAGACAGGGGACAAATGCTAACCTGTCTTTTTTCTTTTTTAAGCCAAAGAGACATAATCCCACTAAGCTGGCAATTTGAATCAGCCAAAGAATCTCTGTCAACTTGAAAATAGTTGAGCAAGACGCGAGAAAAAGAAAATCTCCTGCACCGATACGCAAATCAACGAAATGAGCCAAAATTCCAAGAGCTAAAAAAATAGTCATCAAAAGATTGAAATTTGTTAAAAAGAGAAGAAGAAAATGGAAAAATAACCAAACAAGCAGAGGATATTCTTGTTCTCTTTGATCATAAAGGGATAAGGTTACGCCCATTACAAGTAGGACAAGCTGACCGATGTTTAGATAGCCCATAGAAGTTGCAAGAAAGAGGAAACCGATAGCGATTTCCAAGACCAAATAGCGGATGGGAATTTTTGAGCCGCAAAAACGGCAACGCAGTCGATTGATAAGCTGTGAAAGGACAGGAATTAAATCACGAGGTGCTAATTTCTGTTCACAAGCATTACAATGACTGGAAGGACCGATAATAGACTGTCCAGGAAAGCGATCAACAACCAGCTCTAAAAAAGAAGCCACAATGCTTCCAACCAAGAAAAAATAAAAATGAATCATACTTTTTTATTCGCAAATAATTCTAAAAAATTGCAACTTTTCTAATAAAAGAAATTTCTGAGTTCAATCATTTGACTTTCTTATTTAGAAACATTATAATTAAATTATAATAAAAATTAGAATCATTCTAAATAAAAGAGAGGTAAAATAATGGTTAATGTAAAAAATGAAGCAGTTAAAGATGTTGCAACTTTCTCAAACGTTGAGTCTTTGAATAAGTCTCTTCCAAAAACAAAAGCAGTCTTGAACCAAGTGGTAGCGGATTTATACACTGCTCACATTGCTCTTCACCAAGTGCATTGGTACATGCGTGGAGCTGGTTTCATGGTTTGGCATCCTAAAATGGATGAGTACATGGAAACCTTGGATACAACCTTGGATGAAGTGAGTGAACGTTTGATTACTCTAGGTGGAATGCCGTATTCAACTTTGAGTGAATTTATCCAACACAGCAATATTGAAGAAAAAGAAGGAAAATTCAGCAAGAGTGTCGAAGAAAGTTTGGAACGTGTCATCGAAATCTTCTGTTACTTAGTAGGTCTTTACCAAGAAGCTCTGGACGTAACAGATGAAGAAGGAGACGATGTAACAAATGACATTTTTGTCGGTGCTAAAGCAGATCTTGAAAAGAATATCTGGATGTTAACAGCTGAAATCGGTCAAACTCCAGGCTTGTAAGCAAATTTTTGAGAGTAAAAAATAAATTTTTAAAATCTTTTAGAATTTAAGATAAGTTTAAGGAGGTAGCGTTATACTAATATCATCAGATGAAGACCTCCTAACTTTATTTGATAAAAATCCTAAACTTTTCTTTTTCATAATAATCTCCCTAAAAGAGTCACCTAGTGGGTGGCTCTTTTGTCTGTTTTTGAATACTTAAAGAGATGAACGTCTTCTTTTTAACCTTGAAATGCTCCTGAAATTCTGGTAAAATAAAGCTCATGAAAACACTTTATGATGTGCAGCAATACCTCAAAAGTTTTGGCATTATTATCTATATGGGGAAGCGCTTGTATGATATTGAAATGATGAAAATTGAGCTGGAGAGGATTTATGATGCGGGCTTGATAGAAAAAATGGATTACCTAGAAGCTGAGAGTATCTTGCGAAGAGAACATCAATTAGAATTACAATATCTGAAAAAGAATGAGGAGAAAACATGTTAAATTGGATTTTATTGGCAATTATTGTTGGGATGTTAGGCTGGATGGGCTTTAACTATGTCCGTGTCCGGCGTGCAGCTAAGGTGGTAGACAATGCAGAATTTGGTAATATGATTCGTCAAGGTCAGTTGATTGATTTGCGCGATCCAGCTGATTTTCGCCGAAAACATATTTTAGGAGCGCGGAATATCCCGTCACAGCAGTTAAAAACGAGTTTGGGAGCTATTCGTAAGGACAAGGCTGTTTTGCTATATGAAAATAGCCGTGGACAACGTGTTATGAATGCAGCTATTCTATTGAAAAAACAAGGTTATCAAGATATTTACATCCTCTCTACAGGATTAGATGGCTGGAAAGGAAAAATCAAAAGTGAGTAATCCAAAGGGGATTGCTCACTTTTAATAGCTTTTTTCTAGATAGTGCCTCACGATTTTGAGTTCTGCTTGGTTCAATGCTCGGTATTCTCCTGTAGCTAAGTTTGGATCTAATTCAAAATCTCCGAAATGCGTCCGTTTAAGAGAAGTAACTTTGACACCGACAGTTAAAAACATCTTTTTGATTTGGTGAAATTTTCCTTCAGAAATAGTGACAGTAGCACGGCTTTTGTTTGAGCTAGAAGAACGAATTGTAAGAATGGCTGGTTTACAACTTGTTCCGTCAAGAAAAACGATGCCCTTTTGAAAGGATTGTACTGCTCGGTCGTCTAGGAGACCATTAACTTCAACCTCGTATGTTTTTGTAACGTGATATTGAGGATGAAGCAATTGAAAACCGAGCGGACCATTGTCAGTGATTAACAATAGTCCAGAAGTATCTCGATCGAGCCGTCCAACAGAATATAACTTATCATTAAAATCTTCCGGTCTGATGAGATCTAGAACCGTTTGAGATTTGGCATCAGAGTTAGCTGTCACGACACCAAGTGGTTTGTTCATCATAAAATACTGATGAGGCTTGCCCAGAATAGGTTGTTCCTCTATCGTAATCGTTTGCAAGCCTGTATCAACATTTTGACTAAGTTTTCGAGCAGGGCAGTCATCTACCAAGATTTTCTTTTTTAGGAGAGCTTGCTTCATCTTTTTACGGCTAATGTGAGCTTGAGCTAGTAGAACATCTAAACGCATACAGTTTCCTTTGTTTTTTCTTATCATATCATAATTTTGCAATAAAGAATGTAAATAAATTTGTAGGACATTGATTTTCTAATGAAAACATTTACACCTAGTTTAACCGTGTTTTTTGCCTTAATCTGTGGTATAATTGTTCAGTTAGAAATAAAACTTAAGATTTAGAGGATAAAATGACAAAATTAAGAGAAGATATTCGCAATATCGCTATTATCGCTCACGTCGACCACGGGAAAACAACGCTGGTGGACGAATTATTGAAGCAATCACATACTTTGGACGAGCGCAAAGAGTTGCAAGAACGCGCAATGGACTCTAACGATCTTGAAAAAGAACGTGGAATTACCATTCTTGCTAAAAATACAGCGGTTGCTTATAATGGCGTCCGCATCAATATTATGGATACACCGGGGCACGCGGACTTTGGTGGAGAAGTTGAGCGGATCATGAAAATGGTGGACGGGGTTGTTCTGGTCGTTGATGCCTATGAAGGAACCATGCCACAAACTCGTTTTGTGTTAAAAAAAGCTCTTGAGCAAGATTTGGTGCCGATTGTTGTCGTTAATAAAATTGACAAACCGTCTGCACGCCCTGCAGAAGTAGTGGACGAGGTTTTAGAACTTTTCATCGAGCTGGGGGCAGATGATGACCAATTGGATTTCCCTGTTGTGTATGCTTCTGCCATCAACGGAACGTCTTCTATGTCAGACGATCCTGCTGACCAAGAGCACACTATGGCACCGCTTTTTGATACTATTATTGATCATATTCCAGCACCAATGGATAATTCAGACGATCCGCTTCAATTCCAAGTTTCTCTTTTGGACTACAATGATTTTGTAGGTCGTATCGGGATTGGTCGTGTTTTCCGTGGGACTGTAAAAGTTGGAGACCAAGTGACACTTTCTAAACTAGACGGCACAACGAAAAACTTCCGTGTCACCAAGCTATTTGGTTTCTTTGGACTAGAACGTCGTGAAATCGATGAAGCTAAAGCCGGCGATTTGATTGCCGTATCTGGTATGGAAGATATCTTTGTTGGTGAAACGATTACTCCGACAGATGCAGTAGAGCCATTGCCAATTCTTCACATTGACGAACCAACGCTGCAAATGACTTTCTTGGTGAACAATTCACCATTTGCTGGTCGTGAAGGAAAATGGGTAACATCTCGTAAGGTTGAAGAACGCCTGCAAGCGGAATTGCAAACGGACGTTTCACTTCGTGTGGATCCAACTGATTCACCAGATAAATGGATTGTATCCGGTCGTGGAGAATTACACTTGTCAATCCTGATTGAAACCATGCGCCGTGAAGGTTATGAGTTACAAGTGTCGCGCCCAGAAGTTATCGTCAAAGAAATTGACGGTGTACAATGCGAGCCATTTGAGCGTGTGCAAATTGACACCCCAGAAGAATACCAAGGTTCAGTTATCCAAAGTCTTTCTGAGCGCAAGGGTGAAATGTTAGACATGGTGGCTACCGGAAACGGACAAACACGTTTGATTTTCCTTGTGCCTGCGCGTGGCTTGATTGGGTACTCGACTGAATTCCTTTCTATGACGCGTGGTTACGGGATTATGAACCATACCTTTGACCAATATCTACCATTGATTCCAGGTGAGATTGGTGGACGCCGTCGTGGAGCTCTCGTGTCAATTGATACAGGAAAAGCAACGACTTACTCTATCATGTCTATTGAAGAACGTGGAACCATTTTTGTCAATCCAGGTACAGAGGTTTACGAAGGAATGATTATTGGTGAAAATTCACGTGAAAATGACTTGACGGTTAATATTACAAAAGCCAAACAAATGACCAATGTTCGGTCTGCAACGAAAGACCAAACAGCGGTTATTAAAACGCCTCGTATTTTGACATTGGAAGAATCACTTGAATTCTTGAATGATGATGAGTACATGGAAGTTACACCAGAATCAATCCGTTTGCGGAAACAAATTCTTGATAAAAATCAACGTGCCAAAGCTGCTAAAAAGAAAAAATCAGCTGAATAATGAAAGAGTGGTTTGCTTTGTTGCTAATATATGAAGCGGATAGGCTAGAAAGGAGCAGAAATGTTTTATTTGATCTTTGGGATTCTCATCCTATTATTTTACATTTTTGCTGCTCCACAGAGCATTAAAGGGACTTTAAATGTAGTAGTTTTAGTGATTGCCCTAGTCGCTTTTATCATTTTATTAGGATTGGCAGTATTTCAGATTTTTCAATTACCGTCTGAATTTTTCGTAGGAATTGCAATGATTGGCGTAGCCTATTTTTCTCTACGTGATATTTCAAAATTGTCACAAAAAGATAAAAAAGTATCGTTTCGCTCAAAACTTCGTAACAGACAAGAATAAAAAGCCGTAAAGGCTTTTTTATTTTCTGAAAAAAAGGTAAAATAGATACAGAAGAATTAAAAAGAGGCGTGTTATGAAGCACATTACAAATTTTGCAAATAAGAAGGTTTTAGTTTTAGGTTTGGCCAAGTCTGGTGAATCCGCTGCTCGTTTACTAGATAAGTTGGGAGCGATTGTCACAGTAAATGACGGGAAGCCGTTTGAGGAAAATCCTGCTGCTCAGTCTCTCCTTGAAGAAGGCATCAAAGTTGTCACAGGGGGGCATCCTTTGGAGCTCTTGGACGAAGAGTTTGAACTGATGGTCAAAAATCCCGGTATTCGTTACGACAATCCTATGGTAGCGAGAGCTTTGGAAAAGAAAATTCCAGTCATCACTGAAGTCGAGTTGGCTTATTTGATTTCAGATGCTCCAATCATTGGAATCACTGGTTCTAATGGAAAAACAACGACGACAACAATGATTGCGGAAGTCTTGACTGCAGGTGGTCAAAATGGTTTGCTTTCTGGGAATATTGGCTTTCCAGCCAGTCAAGTTGCAACCACTGCAACCAAAAATGATACGTTGGCCATGGAGCTGTCTTCTTTTCAACTCATGGGCATTGAAACCTTTCACCCAGAGATTGCAGTGATTACCAATCTGATGCCAACTCACATTGATTATCATGGCTCTTTTGAAGAATATGTCGCTGCTAAATGGAACATTCAAGAAAACATGAACAAATCTGACTTCCTCGTGTTGAATTTCAACCAAACATTAGCGAAAGAATTGGCTGCAAAGACGCAAGCGACTGTTGTGCCATTTTCAACGACGGAAAAGGTAGACGGCGCTTATTTAGAAGGAAACGTCTTGACATTCCGTGGCGAGTCAATTATGACAACGGATGAGCTTGGTGTACCAGGTAGCCATAATGTTGAAAATGCCCTTGCAACTATTGCAGTTGCGAAACTGCGTGGCATTGACAATCAAGTCATCAAAGAAACATTGGCAGGTTTCGGTGGCGTTAAACACCGCCTTCAATATGTTGGTGAAATCAACCATGTAAAATTTTATAACGATAGCAAATCCACGAATATTCTTGCAACGCAAAAGGCCTTGTCTGGTTTTGACAATAGCAAGGTTATCTTGATTGCTGGTGGACTGGATCGTGGCAATGAATTTGACGAATTGGTGCCAGATATTCAAGGATTGAAGAAAATGGTTATTCTTGGAGAATCTGCAGCACGTGTCAAGAGAGCAGCAGATAAAGCAGGTGTTAGCTATATGGATGCTGCTGATGTGAAAGATGCGACGCAAAAGGCTTTTGCTGAAGCTCAAGCAGGTGACATTGTTCTTCTCAGTCCTGCAAATGCTAGCTGGGACATGTATCCAAATTTTGAAGTTCGTGGCGATGAGTTTATTACAACATTTGAAGAATTAAAGGGTTAAGATGAAAAAGATTATATTTACAGGTGGAGGAACGGTTGGTCATGTGACTCTAAACCTTTTACTCATTCCAAAATTTCTAGAAGCAGGCTGGCAAGTCCACTATATCGGTGACAAGCATGGGATTGAATACCAAGAAATCCAGAAGTCGGGATTGAATATAACTTTTCATTCAATAGCAACAGGAAAATTACGCCGTTATTTTTCTTGGGAAAATATGCTGGATATTTTCAAAGTAACTTGGGGGATTTTACAATCCTTAGGAATTATGATAAAGGTTCGTCCACAAGCTCTTTTTTCTAAAGGTGGATTTGTGTCGGTTCCTCCAGTAATTGCAGCGCGTTTATCTAGAGTACCAGTTTATGTGCATGAGTCAGATCTCTCTATTGGCTTGGCCAATAAAATTGCTTACAAATGTGCGATAAAAATGTATTCTACTTTTGAGCAAGCCCATGCGTTGACAAAAATTGAGCATGTAGGAGCTGTGACAAAGGTAGGAGAAAAAATAACTGCTCCAAATGAGCAGATTCAAGCGATTCAGCAGCATTTTGATGAAAACCTTCCGACACTTCTTTTTGTTGGTGGGTCAGCCGGAGCAAGGGTTTTTAATGATTTTGTAACGGCAAATAAAGCAGAGCTAACTCAGCATTACAATATTATCAATTTATCAGGCGATGCTCATTTAGATGAATTATCAAATCATCTGTACCGAATTGCCTATGTGACTGACCTCTATCAACCGTTGATGAATTTAGCAGATGTCGTTGTTACGCGTGGCGGATCTAATACAATTTTTGAGTTATTGGCTATGGCAAAACTCCATGTGATTGTTCCTTTGGGACGTGAAGCAAGTCGCGGTGATCAGATTGAAAATGCAGATTATTTTGTAAAAAAAGGCTATGCTAAAAAATTAGACGAGCCTCAACTGAATTTGGAAAATCTCCAAAAAGTGATGACAGAGTTGCTTGAGCAGAGAGAATGTTATGAAGAAAACATGAAACAGTCTCACGAAATAAAATCGTTAGATGAATTTTATAACCTTTTAAAAAATGACATAGATAAAGGAAGAAAATGACAAAAAAGAAGCAAGAGGATCAGAAAGAACAGGAAAAACAACTTTCTGAATGGCAAAAAAGAAACAAGGAATATCTTGAAAAAAAGGCTCAAGAAGAAGCTGAAAAAGAGAAAGAATTGGCAGAGCAAAAAAAGCAGCATTTGCCAAATCCTGAAAAATCAGATGTAGGCGAGGAAGATGAAAAACCAGAAGTAACATCTGATACTCAAGAAGCAGAATCAGAGGACTTAGAAGAATCCACTGAGACAGAGTTCTCCGAGGAAGAACAAGATGAGCCTCTTGATAAAACAGCCTTGAGAAAAAAGAAGAAAGCGGAACGCAAACAAGCAAAACGCAAAGAAAAAGAGGGTAGAGAAAAAATCGCACCTCGTCATGTTTACCGTGCTCTTCCAGTCTTGATTCTAAGTTCTGTTTTGTTGATTTTAGCTGTTTATTTTATCAGTCCCTATTCAAAATTAAAGAACATAGAGGTGACGGGAAATAAACAGATTTCTAAAACAGAGGTCTTGGAGGCCTCTAGTATTCAAAAAGACGATTACACCTTGACGACCTATTTGAGCCAAAAAGCTCATGCTAAGAATATCAAACAGTCAAATTTATGGGTTGAAAAAGCAGAAATAATCTATCAGTTTCCTATTACATTCAAAATTAAAGTGACAGAATATAAAGTTGTCGCTTATGATTATTCTGGAGAGCAATATTTCCCAGTATTATCTAGCGGGGAGGAAATTGCTAACCCAGTTAATAAATCCCAATTACCTAAAAGTTATATGACACTTGATTTTTCAGATAAAGCTATGCTTAAGAAATTTGTGCAACAATTATCAGGTGTTTCTGATGCTATCAAATCGGAAATCCAAACAGTTCAGCATACACCAAGTAAAGCGACCGAAGATTTGTTGACACTCACCATGACAGATGGAAATAAAATTCTAGTTCCCTTGTCAGAAGTGGGCAAAAAGCTACCTTATTATGAAAAAATAAAACCACAACTAACAGAAACAAGTACTGTAGATATGGAAGCAGGAATATTTAGTTATCGAATTAGCTAAAATAATGCAGAAAATCTAACCACTTTTTAAATTTTTGTGTTATAATATGCTTTGAATAACTATACTTTTTTGATAGTTAAATTGATAAGTGAGAAACTTGGTAGACAGAGAGGAATGGTCTAATGGCTAGAGATGGCTTTTTTACAGGATTAGATATCGGAACAAGCTCCATTAAGGTCTTGGTAGCAGAACACGTAAACAATGAATTAAACGTAATCGGAGTCAGTAATGCAAAAAGTGCTGGTGTAAAAGATGGTATCATTGTAGATATTGAAGCAGCAGCAAGTGCTATAAAATCGGCAATTTCACAAGCAGAAGAAAAAGCAGGAATTTCCATTAAGTTGGTGAACGTTGGTTTGCCTGCTAACTTGTTACAGATTGAAGCAACACAAGGTATGATTCCTGTGACAAGTGAAACAAAAGAAATTACAGATGCAGATGTTGAAAACGTTGTGAGATCTGCTTTGACAAAAAGTATGACTCCAGACCGTGAAGTTATTACCTTTATCCCAGAGGAATTCATCGTAGATGGTTTCCAAGGAATTCGTGATCCTCGCGGAATGATGGGAATTCGTTTAGAAATGCGTGGTCTTCTATATACAGGCCCACGTACCATTCTTCATAATTTGAGAAAAACAGTTGAGCGAGCAGGAGTTCAAGTAGAAAATATTATCATTTCTCCACTTGCCATGACAAAATCCGTTCTGAATGAAGGAGAACGTGAATTTGGTGCAACTGTCATTGATATGGGTGGTGGCCAAACAACAGTAGCTTCTGTTCGCAACCAAGAACTGCAATTTACCAATATCTATCAAGAAGGTGGCGAGTATGTCACAAAAGACATTTCTAAGGTTTTAAAAACATCTAAGAAGTTGGCAGAGAGCTTGAAATTTAACTATGGAGAAGCATACGTACCTGCCGCTAGCAATGAGTCTTTCCAAGTGGAAGTAATTGGTGAAGTGGAACCGGTTGAAGTAACAGAGCGTTATTTAGCAGAAATTATTTCAGCACGTGTTAAACATATTTTTGAACAAATCAAGCAAGATTTAGAGAGAAGACATTTATTAGAACTTCCAGGTGGGATTGTGATTATCGGAGGTGGTGCAATTTTACCAGGTGTGGTAGAATTGGCACAAGAAGTTTTCGGTGTTCCCGTTAAATTATATGTTCCAAATCAAATCAGTATCCGTAATCCAGCTTTTGCTCATGTCATCAGTTTGTCAGAGTATGCAGGAAACTTATCTGAAGTGGATGTTTTAGCACAAGCTGCTGTTCATGGTGATGAACTTTTACGGCATCAACCAGTTGAATTCTCTCGTTCAACACAGCAAAGTCAGTCGTTCAATCCGTTGCAACGCTTTACTCAATCTCAACAGTCAACTACGACTTTGAACGATGAAGCAACAGAAGAAGTTGAACGTCCAGAGCCACTTCCAACACAACCTCAACAGCCAAAAGAAAAATTGACAGATCGTGTTCGAAATCTACTTGGTAATATGTTTGATTAAAGGAGAAGGTAATACATTATGACATTTTCATTTGATACAGCTGCAGCACAAGGAGCAGTAATTAAAGTTATTGGTATCGGTGGTGGTGGCGGTAATGCCATTAACCGCATGATTGATGAAGGAGTATCAGGCGTTGAATTTATCGCTGCCAATACAGATGTGCAAGCTCTTAGTGGTTCAAAAGCAGAAACCGTTATTCAACTTGGTCCAAAGTTGACGCGTGGTCTTGGTGCTGGAGGACAGCCTGAAATCGGTCGTAAAGCGGCTGAAGAAAGCGAAGAAGTATTGACAGAAGCTCTCACAGGAGCTGACATGGTCTTTATTACTGCTGGCATGGGCGGTGGCTCTGGTACAGGTGCTGCACCAGTTATTGCTCGGATTGCCAAGGGAGTTGGCGCTTTGACAGTAGCTGTAGTAACTCGTCCTTTTGGTTTTGAAGGAAGCAAACGCGGTAACTATGCGATTGAAGGAATCAATGAACTTCGTGAGCATGTAGACACACTTCTCATCATTTCAAACAATAATTTGCTTGAAATTGTTGATAAGAAAACTCCTCTTCTTGAAGCTTTGAGCGAGGCAGACAATGTTCTTCGCCAAGGTGTACAAGGAATTACAGACTTAATTACAAGCCCAGGACTTATCAACCTTGACTTCGCTGATGTGAAAACCGTTATGGAAAATAAAGGCGATGCTCTTATGGGAATTGGTATAGGTAGTGGTGAAGAACGTGTTATCGAAGCTGCACGTAAGGCTATCTATTCACCGCTTCTTGAAACAACGATTGATGGAGCTGAAGATGTCATCATCAACGTTACAGGTGGTCTTGATATGACCTTGATTGAAGCAGAAGAAGCATCAGAAATCGTCAATCAAGCAGCTGGTCACGGTGTGAATATCTGGTTAGGTACTTCTATTGACGACAGCATGAAAGATGAAATTCGTGTGACAGTTGTTGCAACAGGTGTCCGCCAAGAAAAAATTGATCGAGTAAGTGGTGTTCGTCCAGTTGCTCAACAAAATTCTTATGCAGCTGGAACTCGTGAAAATCGTCATTCTAGAGGAAGTCAAGGCTATGATCGTAACTTTGACCTGACAGAAAACCTTGAAGTTCCAAAGCCAAGTCGTCAACGGGCAGAAGCTCCACAAGCTTCAGCATTTGGTAATTGGGATTTGCGTCGTGAGAATATTGTTCGTTCAACAGAAGCAAATACAGCGCCAGCTGTAGAGCGTTATGAAGATACTAGTTCTGATGACGATGAATTAGAAACACCACCATTCTTTAAAAATCGTTAAAATGGATTTAGAAAAGAATACACATCAAGTTTTGGAAAATGTAGCGCAAGCTACGCAAAAAGCCAATCGCTCAGAAAAATCAGTAGAAGTAATAGCTGTCACCAAATATGTTGACAGCTCTACTGCTAAAGAGCTGGTTAAAGCAGGAATTCATCATATCGGTGAAAATCGAGTAGATAAATTTCTAGATAAATATCAGGCTCTAAAAGATGAACATGTAACTTGGCACTTAATTGGTACGCTTCAAAGGCGGAAAGTGAAAGATGTCATCAATTATGTTGACTATTTCCATGCCTTAGATTCAGTAAAATTAGCTCAAGAAATTAACAAAAGAGCAGAACATATCATTAAATGCTTTTTACAAGTAAATATTTCCAAAGAAGCTAGCAAACATGGTCTTACTGTAGAGGAAATTGATGCTAGTTTACCTGAGCTAGAAAAACTTGAAAACATTCAGATTGTAGGTTTGATGACCATGGCACCGATTGAAGCAGATGAAGCTGCATTAAATGTCATCTTCCAACAAGCCTATCAACTACAACAAAGATTACAACGTAAACAGTTATCCAATATGCCTTTTACTGATTTAAGTATGGGAATGAGCCGCGATTATGAAATAGCCATCGCAAATGGTTCGACTTTTGTCAGAATTGGTACCGCATTTTTTAAATAGGGAAGTATTATGTCTCTTAAAGATAGATTTGATAAATTCATTGATTACTTTACGGAAGATGGTGAAGATGCCGGCGTTCAAACGCCTGAGCTACCACCACGTGTGAGTAGTCAATCTGTGACACCTACCAAAGAAAGAACAGTACATACAGCGAGTAGTTCTTCACAGTCTTCTGCAAAATCAGGAGCAAATGAAAACATCACTCGTCTTCATGCGCGTCAGCAAGAATTGGCACAACATCGCACGATTTCAGATGATAAAGTGACAATCAATGTTCGTTATCCAAGAAAATATGAAGAAACAACTGAAATTGTTGATTTGTTAATTGTTAATGAAAGCATTTTGATTGATTTTCAATATATGACAGAAGTACAAGCTCGTCGTTGTTTGGATTATCTGGATGGTGCTCGTTATGTGCTTGCTGGAAGTATAAAAAAAGTTGCAAGCACAATGTACCTGCTAACGCCAATCAATGTTATTGTAAATGTTGAGGACTTAAAATTACCTGAAGATTTGCAAAATGGCGAATTTGATTTTGATATGAAACGTAGATAAAAGCATGGTTTGGATTGTAAATATACTTTATAATTTAGTAAGATTGTATTCATTCATTTTAGTGGTGTATGCTCTCTTATCATGGTTTCCAGGTGCCTATCAAACGTCGTTTGGTCAGTTGATTTTGCGGATAGTAGAGCCTGTTTTAAAACCATTTCAACGTTTCAACCTACAATTTGCTGGGATTGATTGGACGGTTCTTGTCGTTATCTTTCTTCTGAATTTTGTTTCCGGCATCATTTTGAATGTCCTTTTGCTTTTAGCTTAAATTCATGAAGAATACCAAACATTTATACCAACATTTTGCAGAAGAAGATCGTGAATTTGTTGATAAAAGTTTAGAACAGATGCAGCGCGTTGAGGATTCTTATTCTTTTGAAGTGACTTCGTTTGTAAATCCACATCAAGTTGAAGTTTTGCGAAATCTTGGGAATCACTTGCAATTGCAAATATTTTCAAGTTCGGATTATTATACGAGTGAATTTGCTAAAGTCATTATTGCTCCTCTCTACTATGAATTGCAATTAAGTGATTTTGAAATGGATTTGTTAGAAATCAGCTATGTGAATAAATTTCACCACTTAACCCATTCACAAATAATGGGAACGTTATTGAATCAATTAGGAATTGAACGCAAAGTTTTTGGTGATATTCTTGTTGCTTCTGGTAGAGCACAAATTATGGTAGATAGAAAATTCACCCAATTTTTCATCGATCATATCTCAAGGATAGCAAAGATACCTGTAAAATTGAAGCAAGTGGATTTTTCACAACAGATAGCTGTTCAAGCAGATTCAAAGCTAAGAGATGTGCTTGTCTCTAGTATGCGTTTGGATAAAGTGGTGGCTGCTTCATTTCGTTTATCGCGAAGCATTGCCGCTCGGCTGATAGCAACAAAGCAAGTTAAGGTAAACTATTCCATGCTGGATAATCCCAGTCATCATTTGTTATTGAATGACTTAATTAGTGTACGAGGATATGGGAGAGTAAAAGTTTTAAGAGAAAATGGCTTTTCAAAAAATGGAAAGTATAAGTTAACTGTTGAATTATTGTCTAGTAAGTAAGGAGAAAATATGGCTATTACATCATTAGAAATTAAAGATAAAGCTTTTGCTCACAAATTTAGAGGATATGATGTTGACGAAGTTGATGAATTTCTTGACATCATTGTCCAAGATTACGAAGATTTAGTTCGTGTCAATCATGAGCAAGAGTCAAAAATTAAAAATCTGGAAGAACGTTTGACCTATTTTGACGAGATGAAGGATTCCCTTAGCCAGTCTGTATTGATTGCACAAGATACGGCAGAACGTGTGAAACAAGCGGCAAATGACCGTTCTGAAAACATTGTTCATAAGGCTGAGCAAGAAGCCCAACATTTGTTGGACGAGGCAAAATACAAGGCTAATGAAATTCTTCGTCAAGCGACAGACAACGCTAAGAAAGTGGCTGTTGAAACAGAAGAGTTGAAAAATAAAACGCGTGTCTTCCACCAACGTTTAAAATCAACAATTGAAAGTCAATTAAGCATTGTAAATTCTTCAGAATGGGAAGATATTCTTCGTCCAACAGCTACTTATTTGCAGACAAGCGATGAAGCCTTTAAAGAAGTTGTTCAGTCTGCTTTAGGTGAAGTCGTAACGACTCCAGAAGAGGATGAAGTGGATGTGACACGTCAATTCTCCCCAGAAGAAATGGAAGAATTACAAAGACGTATTGAAGAAGCAAATCGTGAATTAGCAGAAACACAAGCATTTGAAACTTTAGACGAGTCTGTTTTGGGTTTACATTTAACAAATGATGAAAGATCAGAAGCTACTTCAACAGAATCTGTAGATATTTTATAAGAAAATGTAAAAACAAGATGTTAACAAAATATTCGCAGCGAGCAGGTGACGGTGAGAGACCTGTAATCCCTTTTGTTAGGATTATCATTTTACAAACTTAGATCTGAAAACAGTAAGATTTAACGCTTAACTCACGTTACGAGTAAGAGGGATAGGAATATTATTCTTGTCTAAATGAAGGTGGTACCACGAATTTTCGTCCTTTGGATGAATTTGTGGTTTTTTATTTTAATTTGTTACTAATATGAAAAAGGAGAATTTATGAAATTAAAGGAAACTCTTAATCTTGGGAAAACTGCTTTTCCAATGCGTGCTGGCTTGCCAAATAAAGAACCTCTTTGGCAAAAAGAGTGGGAAGATGCAAAATTGTATCAACGTCGTCAAGAATTGAACGAAGGGAAACCGCACTTCACACTTCATGATGGGCCTCCGTATGCTAATGGAAATATTCACGTTGGTCATGCCATGAATAAGATTTCAAAAGATATTATTGTGCGTTCAAAATCCATGTCTGGCTACTATGCACCTTACATTCCAGGTTGGGATACTCATGGTCTTCCAATTGAGCAAGTCCTAGCGAAGCAAGGTGTGAAACGCAAAGAAATGGATTTGGCAGAGTATTTGAAGCTTTGTCTCGATTATGCACTGAGTCAAGTGGACAAGCAACGTGAAGATTTCAAACGCTTAGGTGTTTCTGGTGATTGGGAAAATCCGTATGTGACGTTGACCCCAGATTATGAAGCTGCTCAAATTCGTGTTTTTGGAGAAATGGCGAAAAAAGGCTATATTTATCGTGGTGCGAAGCCTGTTTATTGGTCATGGTCATCTGAGTCTGCTCTGGCTGAGGCAGAAATTGAATATCATGATTTGATTTCCACTTCTCTTTACTATGCAAATAAGGTAAAAGATGGCAAAAATGTGCTGGATACAGATACTTATATTGTAGTTTGGACGACAACACCATTTACCATTACAGCTTCTCGCGGTTTGACAGTAGGTGCTGACTTTGATTATGTTGTAGTAAAACCAGCTGGGGAAAGTCGTAAATTTGTTGTTGCTGCTGATCTGCTCAATAGCTTGTCTGAAAAATTCGGCTGGGAAGATGTGGAGGTCTTGGCAACTCATCGCGGCGCTGCACTGAATCATATCGTGATAGAGCATCCGTGGGATGAAGAAGTAGATGAGTTGGTGATTCTTGGTGACCACGTTACGCTGGATTCAGGTACAGGAATTGTCCATACTGCTCCTGGTTTTGGTGAGGACGACTACAATGTTGGGATTGCAAATGGATTAGAAGTGGCTGTTACGGTCAATGAACGTGGCATCATGATGGAAAATGCTGGTCCAGATTTTGCAGGACAATTTTATGACAAGGTAGTGCCAACGGTTATTGAAAAATTAGGGAATCTTCTTCTCGCTCAAGAAGAAATCTCTCACTCCTATCCATTTGACTGGCGGACGAAAAAGCCAATTATCTGGCGAGCAGTACCGCAATGGTTTGCTTCAGTTTCAAAATTCCGTCAAGAAATTTTGGACGAAATTGAAAAAGTGAAGTTCCATTCGGAATGGGGCAAGGTTCGTCTTTACAATATGATTCGTGATCGTGGAGATTGGGTCATTTCACGTCAGCGTGCTTGGGGAGTGCCGCTTCCAATCTTTTATGCGGAGGACGGTACACCGATTATGACAGAGGCAACGATTGAGCATGTGGCTGAGCTCTTTGCTGAGCATGGTTCGATTGTTTGGTGGCAACGGGAAGCAAAAGACTTGCTGCCAGAAGGATTTACTCATCCAGGGTCACCAAATGGTGCATTCACTAAAGAAACGGACATCATGGACGTGTGGTTTGATTCAGGTTCTTCTTGGAATGGCGTAGTTGTGAATCGTCCAGAATTGACTTATCCTGCAGACCTTTATCTTGAAGGATCTGACCAATATCGTGGTTGGTTCAATTCTTCCCTGATTACTTCTGTTGCAAATCATGGAGTGGCTCCTTATAAACAAATTCTTTCACAAGGGTTTGCTTTGGACGGCAAAGGCGAGAAGATGTCTAAGTCTCTCGGCAACACCATTGCTCCAAGTGATGTTGAAAAACAATTTGGGGCTGAAATCTTGCGTCTTTGGGTGACGAGTGTGGATTCTAGCAACGATGTGCGTATCTCAATGGATATTCTTGGTCAAGTGTCTGAAACCTACCGAAAAATCCGTAACACTTTGCGCTTCTTGATTGCCAATACCTCTGATTTTAATCCAAAAGAAGACGCTGTTGCTTATGATGACCTTCGCTCTGTTGATAAGTACATGACTGTTCGATTTAATCAACTTGTCAAGACAATTCGTGAAGCATATTCCGACTTTGAATTTTTAGATATTTATAAAGCGATTGTAAACTTCGTGACAGTTGATTTATCAGCTTTCTATCTTGATTTTGCAAAAGATGTTGTCTATATTGAAGCAGCTAAATCATTGGAACGCCGTCAAATGCAGACCGTCTTTTACGATATTTTAGTAAAAATTACAAAATTATTGACCCCAATTCTTCCACATACAGCAGAGGAAATCTGGTCTTACTTGGATCATGAGCCAGAAGAATTTGTTCAGTTAGCGGAATTGCCAGATGGTTTGACTTTCCCAAATGAGGAAGAACTGTTGGATACTTGGACAGCCTTTATGAACTTCCGCAGTCAAGCGCAAAAAGCTTTGGAAGAGGCACGTAACGAAAAAGTGATTGGAAAATCCTTGGAAGCTCACTTAACTGTTTATCAAAATGAAGTAGTGAAAACGTTGCTTGAAGCAGTTAATAGCGATGTTGCGCAACTTCTCATTGTTTCTAAATTAACAATCGCAGATGAAATGGCTCCTGAGCATGCTGTTGCTTTTGAGGATGTAGCCTTTACAGTTGAACATGCAGAGGGTCAAGTTTGTGAACGTTGCCGTCGGGTAGATGAAACAGTCAAAGAACGCAGCTATCATGCAATTGTTTGTGACCACTGTGCAGAAATCGTTGAAGAACATTTTGCGCAAGCAGTTGCAGAAGGATTTGAAACGAAATAATCAAAAGGGAGTGGGATAAAAATCGGTAATTTCGAAGAAATTTGATTTTGTCGTCCCACCCCCGCACAATTGAGTAGGGCTGTAAAGGTTGATTTATCAACCGCATAGAGCTCACTCAACCACTGCGACTTGCAAGAAACTCATAAAAATCTGACGAGGTTAAGGACTTTTATCCCAGCCTCTTCATTTTTTTGATTTAAAAGTTGCAAATGCAACTAATGTATGTTATACTAATTTCATTGAGAATTTTCTATTTTATTGAGAATGGCTTCTAGTTGAAAGAGCTCGGAAGATGTCAGATTTTTCATGACAGATTGAATATAGATTGTTTCAAATCCAATCAATCGGTCGTAGACTTGCAATGCCTTTGTCGTAGGGTAAAGTTCTTTAAATTTCTTATTTTGAGAATTGACTTTCTTTGTGATAAATCCTTTTTCTGCTAATTTTTTCAGAGAACGACTAAGTGTTGTTTTATCGATTTTCACCATATTAGAAAGTTGAGACTGATTCAATCCTTCGTGTTCAACAATGCGGATAAGGATAAGAAAGAGATTATTATCTAAGTTGTATTGGCTGGCTTCATGATTCATATTCATCATGGCTTGACGAGAAATCATGCCCATTTGACGAAAGAGATGACGATAGTCCATAACAGGCTCCTTTTATAGTTGCATTTACAATTATTATATAATAAAGAGGAAGGGAAAACAAGTATGTGGTACAAAAAGACGTTTGAGGAATTAACCACCTTAGAATTTTATAAATGTTTGAAATTGCGTTTAGAAACATTTGTGGTGGAGCAAAAGAGTGTTTACAATGATTTGGACGAGAACGATTTAGTAGCCGTTCATATTTTTCATGAAAATGAATCCGAAGAAGTGGATGCTTATGCGAGAGTATTTGAGACGGGAAAAACGATTCACTTTGGTCGTATTGTAACAGCGGCATCTGCTCGCGGGCAAGGACTTGGGCGCGAGTTGATCCAAGAAATTATGGAGACTTGTGCTGAAAAATGGCCCGAAAAAGAGATTCGGATAGAGGCGCAAGAGCAGGTTGTTGGTTTGTATGAAAAATTTGGATTTGAAGCTATCAGCGAACCCTTTATCCTAGAATCACGAGTTCATGTTACCATGATTTATAAGCAAGCAAGAATAATGAACTAGTTTTTGAAATTGTGAGATAGAAGTACATCTTCTTAAAAAATAATTTGTTTCATTTTTAGAAAAGCACTCATTTTTATTAGAAAATATGATAGAATAACTGGTAGGAGGAACAATATGTTTCATAAAAGTAAGTTATTTTTTTGGACAACAGAAGTCTTGCTATTAACCATTATCTTTTTTATCTGGCGACAAATGGAAGGCCTGATTTCCCCTTTTGTGAGTGTTTTAAATACGGTTTTAATTCCTTTTCTAATCGCAGGTTTTTTATATTATGTGACCAATCCGTTGGTGAAATTTTTGGAAAAAGAACTGAAAATTAAGCGGATTTTTGGTGTTTTAATTACCTTGGTGCTTTTGTTTGGGCTTATTACCTTGGGAATTATCTATCTCTTGCCGATTTTAATTACACAGTTGACGAGCTTGATATCTTCCGGCCAAAATGTTTATGGAGAATTGCAAAATTGGATTAACCAGCTATCACAACATGCTCTCTTTAAAAACTTAAATATCCAGTCTATGATTAGGCAATTAAATCTGTCTTATGTGGATATTCTACAAAATATTTTAAATAGTGTCACGAATAGTTTGGGGAGTGTTGTTTCAGCGGTGGTGAATACCTTTTTGATTCTCATCATGACCCCTATATTTTTGGTTTATTTCTTAATTGACGGAGATAAGTTGCTTCCAATGTTGGAAAGAACTGTTCTGAAGCGAGATAAGCTGAATATCACCAAAT
Organism: Streptococcus constellatus; assembly: GCF_902167705.1. Lineage (GTDB taxonomy): Bacteria > Bacillota > Bacilli > Lactobacillales > Streptococcaceae > Streptococcus > Streptococcus constellatus_A. The sequence continues at coordinate 74,597 of NZ_CABHMZ010000021.1, forward strand.
TATTGACCAATCTTAATGCAACGATTGCTCGATATATTAGTGGGATTTCGATTGACGCTTTTATTATTGGGACATTAGCTTTCATTGGGTATAGTGTTATCGGCTTGAAATATGCTTTAATTTTTGCTATTTTTTCTATGATTGCCAATCTTATTCCTTATGTGGGACCAAGCATTGGCTTGATTCCCATGATGATTACTTATTTGATTACTGATCCGAAAAAAATGGTGATTGCTGTACTTTATATGTTGATTGTACAACAAATTGATGGCAATATTCTCTACCCGCGGATTGTAGGTGGCGTGATGAAGGTGCATCCTATTACCATTATGGTTCTCCTACTTTTGTCAAGTAATATTTATGGGATTGTTGGGATGATTGTGGCAATTCCGACTTATTCCATTTTGAAAGAAATTGCGAAGTTCTTGGCGAATTTATATGATAATCATCGAGCTGCACAAGAACAAAAGAAAAACGAAGAGTATGGGATTATCAACAAGTAAGGAAGAAAGCAAAATCGATATTGCGAAAAAATTGATTTTGTCATCTCACCTTCAACCACTGCTCCGTTAAAAAAACAATATCTTGTAAGAGTCTGGGAAATTTTTGTTCCAGACTTTTTATTTTAAAGTTATCTGGATGAAGATTCGAGATGGAAAAGACCTCTTTTCCTCTTTTTTATAATGCGTTTTATGTACGAAAAAAACGTACCTAAGTTGACTCAACAGGTACGCTATGGTATACTATGTATACAGCGCTATATTGAGTGTTTGTTGGGACTTGTTACACTATCGCTTTGGTCGGTTGAGAGTGTAGCAAGTTTTTTATTTTGTAAGGTCTATCTCAACCTTACGAGTTAAGTATATCATAATCTAAATATTATGTCGATACTTTTTTAAAATTTTTCTAAATTTTTTTCGATAAGTCGCGAAAGTTCTGTTAAATCTTCCTTTGTGGCGAGATTTCTAATAAATCCGCGAGCATTTGAACGTCTGCTCAAATAATTTTTATGCTCTTTATTTTTTTCAGCCCATCGTTGATTAGCAGCTTTTTGCTGACTTGGGTTTAAATACCCTTTTCGTTTTTTTGTTTCTTCTGGCATGTGTCTCCTTTCTTATTTATTCTTTCTTTGATTAACATAAAGAAAACCAACAAAAGAAATTATAAAGAAAATAAATACTAATATAATTTTCATTTTATTATTAGATATGATATACTAACAGTAGCGGGAGGGCTTACGCCCTCACTACTGTTAGAGCCTATTTGAACCGCTTGAATTTCGACCTCTTGCGTTCTTTGGGCTCTTTCTTTAATGCTATAATCATGCTAGCTGTTCTACTCAATAGCGAGTCGACAGCTGCAATCATTACAGCAACATCAGAAAGCTTCATATCATGCTCCTTTCTGTTTTATTTTATAAGGTCTATCTCAACCTTACGAGTTAAGTATATCATAATCTAAATGTTATGTCAATGTTTTTTTAAAATACTTACAAACTCAATCATATCAACGCTTTAGCTCATCTAAAAAATATTTAGATGAGTTCTTTTTTATTTTTTCTTCTATTGAAAGGCTAAAAAAGAGGATGATAGACGCAGGACACAAAAAATACATTGACAATAGCTGTCAAGCATGGATAAAATGGGTGAACAAAGAAACAGAGGTAGAATTTTAAGTTCGGAAATACCGCCCCATATTTTTTAAACGAGGGCAGGGATTGTTCGGAATAAAAGAACGCTGCCCTCTTTTATGCAAAAAATTCCCTTTTTGAAATGACAAGAAAAGCTTTACACCAATGATTTTCTTGTTTCGAACGATAAAAAAGGACCTTGTCCAGACAGGTCGTAAGAATGGCGGGGACAACTCCCCCAGAAATGTTGGTGTTATAAGGTTTCCGTTTTATTAAAACTAAAAATGTATTTTTATGCTAAAATAGAACTAATAAGATAGAGGAGGTACACTTATGGTAACACGTCGTAAATATTCTCCGCAGGAGATAAGAAAAGATTCTTCTTATTTCTCACCTTTGAAAGCAATCATTGAAACAGCTTTTTATGAAAATCAGGTTGTTGCAATAAAAACCGTAGAAGAAGCTTATCAATTGGCTTCCGCAGCTGCTGGGACAATTGTCTTAGATATGCCCGTGATTCATACGAAGGAACTAGGCTTACCTTCTTATGCTCGTGTTTTATTAACGAATTCTGGCGCAGTTGTTGGTCGAACGGCTGAGGCTCGACGGATTTTTGGTAGAGATAGCGAGGAAGATGAGAAATTGCTTTCAATAGTACGCAGTGCAATTTATCAGGCTCATCATCGAAAATTTTATAAGGCAGATGCAGTTGTGGGGCTTGATGAAGCCTTCATGGTTTGTGCTCATCTCATGGTTCCTGAAGATGAAATCAACAATCTCTATTCTTGGCTATTAAACTTTCAAATTTTGGATGAAGAATTTAAAAATCGTTTGAGAGTTTCTAAAAAATATGACGAAAATGATATATTTGTCTTTTTCGACCCCAAATGGAAGCATCCAGATTATCCTAAAGGACTGGTTTATTTTGATACTCAGCATAATTGTGTCATTATTTTGGGCTTAAATTACTTTGGTGAGTTGAAAAAAGCGACTTTAACCTTAGCTTGGGCAACAGCTGCTAGAAATGGTTATGTGGCTTGTCATGGCGGCTTGAAAATTTTTAAACAAGAAGATGAAAAACAAGACTATGTAGCTTCTTTCTTTGGTTTATCTGGTTCAGGAAAATCCACGCTGACGCATGCCAAACATAATGGAAAATATGATATTAAGGTTTTACATGATGATGCCTTTATTATTTCTGTAAAAGATGGCTCTTCCATTGCTTTGGAGCCGTCCTATTTTGATAAAACGAATGACTATTCTATTGGGCATAGGGAGCAGGACTTTTTTGTAACAGTTCAGAATTGTGGTGTGACACTGGATGACAATGGATTAAAAAAATTAGTGACAGAGGATATTCGGAATGGAAATGGTCGGACAGTCAAGTCTCGTTTTGCAACGCCAAATCGGGTTGATCGAATTGATGAGCCTATTCAAGCCATTTTCTGGATTATGAAAGATGATTCTCTCCCACCGTTGGTCAAAATCAACGATCCGCTGATGGCTTCTACGATGGGTTGTACATTGATGACCAAGCGTTCCAATGCTGAAAATGTGACTGGCAAGCATGATGATTTGGTGATTGAACCTTATGCCAATCCATTTAGAGTCTATCCCTTGGTGGAAGATTATCGGAAATTCCGTACACTCTTTGAATCTGGTGTCAACTGCTATATCATCAATACCGGATTCTATATGGGAAAGGGAATTTCAAAAGAAATCAGCCTGAATATCATTGAAAAAATTGTTGATGAAACGGCAGATTTTAAACCATTTGGACCGTTGGAAGGATTCGAATACATGGAATGTGAGGGCTATCCGATTCCAAATTTTGATTCTCGTTATAAACAGTTAATCAGGGAAAGAATGCAAATACGGCTGAACTTCTTGCTTGCCTTTAATCAAAAATACCCTAAAACAGCACTTCCTGTTGATGCAATCTCACGTCTAGAAACCGTTTTGCAAAATCTAGATTCTTAATAAATCATTTTCTTTGTAATTTCCTCCAAATTTTTCTTTTTAACACTCCCTGTGCAAGAAGTCAAAAAGTATGCTATAATTAAGATTACTTATATATGAGGAGAGAACATTCATGGAAGACCCTAGCAGTCAGACCTTGTTACTGCAAGCTTTACTATTACTGGTTTTAACACTATTAAACGCCTTTTTTTCAGCAGCCGAGATGGCGATGGTATCTTTAAACCGCGCTCGTGTGGAGCAAAAGGCTGAAGAAGGCGATGCAAAGTACATTCGCTTATTGAAAGTTTTGGAAAATCCCAATCACTTTTTATCTACCATTCAAGTTGGGATTACCTTGATTACGATTTTGTCAGGGGCTAGTTTGGCCAATACACTCGGTCAGGAAATTGCTTCTTGGATGGGAAATTCCGAGACCGCAAGAGCTATTGCCAGCTTCTTATCTGTTGCTATTTTGACTTATATTTCCATTGTTTTTGGGGAATTGTATCCAAAGAGAATTGCTTTGAATCTTAAAGATTCCTTGGCAGTTCGCACAGCGCCAGTCATCATTTTCTTAGGAAAAATTGTCAGTCCCTTTGTTTGGTTATTATCCGCTTCCACCAATCTGCTCAGTCGGATAACACCGATGACCTTTGATGATGCAGATGAAAAGATGACACGTGATGAGATTGAGTACATGCTGACCAATAGTGAAGAAACGCTGGATGCAGATGAGATTGAAATGCTGCAAGGAATTTTTTCGCTAGATGAAATGATGGCACGTGAAGTGATGGTGCCTCGGACTGATGCTTTTATGGTAGATATCAATGATGATACCAAGGAAATTATCGAAAGCATCTTGAAGCAGAATTTTTCTCGGATTCCGGTCTATGATGATGACAAGGATAATGTTATCGGGCTTATTCACACCAAGCGTCTATTAAATGAAGCTTTTACCAATGGATTTGAGAACATTGTCTTGCGAAAGATTTTGCAAGAGCCGCTTTTTGTACCAGAAACGATTTTTGTAGATGACTTGCTGACAGAGTTGCGGAATACGCAAAATCAAATGGCGATATTGCTAGATGAATATGGTGGTATGTCTGGTCTTGTAACGCTAGAAGACTTATTGGAAGAAATTGTCGGTGAGATAGATGATGAAACAGATAAGGCTGAAGTAGAAGTGTATCAGGTTTCTGACCATACTTATTTCGTCCTTGGAACCATGAGTTTGAATGATTTTAATGAGTATTTTGCAGTAGAACTGGAAAGTGATGACGTTGACACCATTGCGGGCTATTATTTGACGGGTGTTGGCTCCATACCGGATGCGAAAGAACGTTTGAGCTATGAAGTAGAAAGTCAGAATAAAAAGCTCATTTTAACCAATGATAAGGTAAAAAATGGACGCGTGACGAAGCTCAAAGTGGAAGTTTCTGAAATAGTAGAAGAAGAAAAAGAAGTTGAGAAATAATCTCAGCTTCTTTCAATTTTCTAGGTCAATTACTTTTTTTGGCGCTTGGCAAAGTCAACAAAACGGAATTTTTCAAGTTTGTGGCGGCTATCTGTGAATTGGAATTGCTGTCCATTTGCGAGATAGACTTTGGACTTGACAGAAACGACATGTTGGTCATTTTCGATATCCAACAAAATTTTATCGCGGTTTGTGGCTAGATCAATTGTGATTTCTTTTTGGGCATAAGCAATGTGCAGTCCTAGTTTTCCTTCTAAATAAGCATAAATCGACTGTTCTGCTATTTCTCGAGACATGGAAGGGACAAGGCTTTTATCAAGGTAATCAATATCTAAGACGGAAGCGACGCCATCTACAACTCTCTGGCGGACGATCCGCCATACCAGACGGTACTCAGGGAAGCCTGTGAGATTAGATAATTTTCTATCAACCGTGATTTTTTCTAACTGGATGACATTTGTTTTAGAATTTATCCCATGTTGTTGCACAAGTTCTTGGTAACTAGTCAGATTGGAGACGGGAAAGTCAATCTGTTCTTGTTTAATGACCTTAGAGCCTTGCCCTTTCAGTTTTTTGATAAGACCAGCTTTTTGAAGTAAATCAAGTGACTTACGAATCGTATCACGGCTGACTTTGTAAGTCTGAACTAGGTCGTGCTCGCTAGGGAGATAATCGTTCATCTGGTATGTTTCATTAAGAATATCCTGTTCTAAGAGTTTAAAAATTTGCTCATACTTCTTCATATTTCTCTCACTTGTTTGGTTTTTATCATACAACTAAATATATTTTATCAAAAAAGAGCCTTTTTTACTACAAACAACTTGCCAACATCTTTGGTATCGTTTACAATAGGTGTATCAATCAATTGTACAATGATGAAAAAAGAAGGAGGGCGTTAGGGCAAACCTAAATAAACAGAAAATGGGAAAATTTGAGAAAGATGCCAAGGTTTTACTAGAGGCCATTGGTGGCAAGGAGAATGTCTCAGCAGTCAGCCATTGTGCGACTCGGATGCGTTTTGTACTAGCTGATGAGAAGAAGGCAGATGTAAAAGCAATTGAAGCGATTCCAGCTGTAAAGGGAACTTTTACTAATGCTGGTCAATTTCAAGTTATCATCGGAAATGATGTTCCGATTTTTTACAATGATTTTACAGCTGTATCAGGGATTGAAGGTGTTTCAAAAGAGGCGGCAAAAGCAGCAGCTAAGAGCAATCAAAACCCAGTACAGCGCGTGATGACCATGCTAGCGGAAATTTTTACCCCGATTATTCCAGCCATTATCGTTGGTGGGTTGATTCTTGGCTTCCGTAATATTTTGGAAGGTGTACAGATTCAGGCGCTCGGTCAAAAAATCGTTGATGGCGTAGCACAGTATGCGAAAGATGGGACACCAATTTACAATACGATTGTGGATGTATCACAGTTCTGGAGCGGAGTAAACTCATTCTTGTGGCTGCCGGGTGAAGCGATTTTCCACTTCTTACCGGTTGGTATTGTCTGGTCTGTTTCTCGTAAAATGGGAACCAGCCAAATCCTCGGTATCGTTTTGGGAATCTGTCTGGTGTCCCCTCAGTTGCTCAACGCTTATGCAGTGGCTGGTACGCCAGCTTCAGAAATTGCTAAAAACTGGGTGTGGGATTTTGGTTTCTTTACTGTCAGAAAGATTGGCTACCAAGCCCAAGTTATTCCAGCTCTTCTTGCAGGATTGTCTCTGTCTTATCTGGAAATCTTCTGGCGCAAACGCATTCCAGAAGTTGTGTCTATGATTTTTGTGCCATTCCTATCCTTGATTCCGGCACTGATTTTAGCGCATACAGTACTTGGTCCCATCGGTTGGATACTTGGACAATGGTTGTCAACAGCGGTGCTTGCAGGTCTGACTGGTCCTGTTAAATGGCTCTTTGGTGCAGTATTTGGTGCTCTCTATGCGCCGTTTGTTATTACGGGTCTTCACCACATGACCAATGCCATTGATACACAGCTTGTTGCAGATACAGGTGGTACTGCTCTATGGCCAATGATTGCCTTGTCCAATATTGCTCAAGGTTCAGCTGTATTTGCATACTATTTGATGAACCGTCATAATGAACGTGAAGCACAAATTTCTCTGCCAGCAACCATCTCAGCTTATCTGGATGTTACAGAGCCAGCCCTTTTCGGGGTCAACGTGAAATACGTTTACCCATTTGTGGCAGGAATGATTGGTTCTTCTATTGCGGGGCTCTTATCTGTAACCTTTAACGTCACAGCTAATGCTATCGGAATCGGTGGGATTCCAGGTATCTTGTCTATTCAAGCAAAATACATGCTGCCATTCTTCCTCATTATGTTGGTAGCTATTGCAGTACCGATGATTTTGACTTTCTTCTTCCGCAAGGCAGGCATGTTTACAAAGACAGAAGATGAAAGTGTCAAATCACCGCAAATTGAAGCCATTGACGAAGCAAAAGAAGCAGCTCCAAAAGTAGATTTTGCAGAAATTGCCAGCCCACTTGCTGGAGAAGTCAAAGAATTAAGCCAAGCAACTGATCCAGTCTTTGCTCAAGGTGTCATGGGACAAGGTGTTGTGATTGAACCTAGTGAAGGTGAACTTGTTGCGCCGGTAAATGGTGTCGTATCAGTGCTTTTCCCAACCAAACATGCTGTGGGAATCGTTTCTGATGAAGGTGTCGAATTGCTCATGCATATCGGTATGGATACGGTGAATTTGGAAGGAAAAGGTTTCGAAGCTCATGTAGCTCAAGGCGATAAAGTTAATGTGGGTGATAAGTTGATTTCCTTTGACATAGCAGCCATCAAAGAAGCAGGCTATGTGACAGAAACGCCTGTGATTATCACCAACCAAGATCAATTCCAAGCAGATGAACGTGGTCAACTTCCACGGACGATTGGACGCAGTGATAAACTCATGACAGCCACACGAATTGGCTAACATTCACCGCAGACAGGCTGAACTAGGAGAATGACTGACTGGTCAAAGTGTAGTCGGCAATTAAATGTTCTTCTCTGATCAGTGTGACGTTTGAAGAAATTCGCAATATAAAACTATAAAGGGGTGGGAGCGTAAGCCCCATCTCTTTCTTTTGTAAAATAGAAAAGGAAAACAAATGGCATTAGATAAAAGAAAAGTAGTGTATCAAATCTATCCAAAATCTTATAAAGATACCACAGGAAATGGTATTGGAGATTTGCAAGGAATCATTGAGAAAATTCCTTACCTTGCTAAACTGGGAGTGGATATGGTCTGGCTCAATCCTTTCTATCCTAGTCCACAGCATGATAATGGATACGATATTTCTGATTATACTGCGGTAAATCCACTCTTTGGAAGTATGGACGACTTTGAAGAAATGATTCAAGTTGGAAAAGAATATGGCATTGACTTTATGCTAGACATGGTGCTCAACCATTGTTCGACTGAGCACGAATGGTTTCAAAAAGCCTTAGCGGGAGACAAATATTATCAGGATTTCTTTTTCCTACGCGATGAGCCAACAGACTGGCTGTCTAAGTTTGGTGGTAACGCCTGGGCGCCGTTTGGAGACACAGGTAAGTATTATCTGCATCTTTTTGATGTGACACAGGCGGATCTCAACTGGCGCAATCCTCATGTCCGTGAAGAACTTTTCAAAGTTGTCAATTTTTGGTGGAACAAGGGTGTCAAGGGTTTTCGCTTTGATGTCATCAATTTGATTGGAAAAGACGAGATATTGGAAAATTGTCCTGAAAATGACGGGAAGCCAGCTTATACAGATAAGCCCATTGTACATGACTACCTACACATGATGAACGAGGCTACGTTCGGTCAAGATGATTCATTTATGACAGTTGGAGAAATGAGTGCGACTACTATTGACAACTGCATTCTCTATACAGCTCCGGAGCGACATGAGCTGTCCATGGCTTTTAACTTCCACCATCTCAAGGTAGACTATGAAAATGGTCAAAAATGGAGCTTGAAAAAATTTGATTTTGAGGAGCTCAAGCGTCTTTTCCACACATGGGGCAAGGAAATGAGTGACCATAACGGATGGAGTGCTCTATTTTGGAACAACCACGACCAACCTCGCGCCTTAAATCGTTTTGTAGATGTTCAGCATTTCCGCAATGAAGGAGCGACTATGCTTGCAGCAAGTATTCATCTATCTCGTGGCACACCATATATCTATATGGGAGAAGAAATTGGCATGATTGACCCTGACTATGATAGCATGGAAGATTATGCAGATGTCGAATCTTTAAACGCTTATCAAATGCTATTAAATGACGGCAAAACGCCAGAAGAAGCATTTAAGATTATTCAGGCTAAGTCCCGTGATAATTCTCGTACTCCTATGCAGTGGGATATGAGCGCAAATGCTGGTTTTACGACAGGCACTCCTTGGTTAAAAGCAGGCAAGTCTTATTCCGAAATCAATGTTGAAAATGAAGTTCATGGTCCGATTTTCACTTTCTACCAAAAACTAATTGCTCTCCGTAAAGAAATGCCTCTTATTGCAGAAGGGAACTACCAACCGGCTTATGAAGATAGCCAGCAAGTTTATGCTTTTGAGCGTCAATTGGGGGATGAAAAACTTCTGGTGCTCAATAATTTCTACCCAGATCCGATTACGGTAGATGTCTTGCCAGACTATCAGAATGGTGAAGTCCTCCTTTCTAATTATGAAGAAGCTCAAACAGCAGCAGTTGTGACCTTAAGACCTTATGAAAGTTTGGCAATTATTGTAAATAAACGCTAAATACAAATAAATTGTAAAATCGACTGAATCATTCAGCCGATTTTTTTAAGTTGCCAGGCTATGTAATCTTTCTATTCTCATGATATCATGTAGAAAAAATAAATCTTAAAAAATTGGCAACTGTATAGCAGTTTTCACCAACTACAATATGTACTATCAATCCTTATTCTTTTGAAAAATATTGAAAATAAAACTGAAAAACAGATTATTTTCTAAAAAATAGACAAATTGTTCCTCTATCTAGAAAAGAAGTGTTATAATAGTAATATAAAACGTTTTCAAGAGGATAAGGCGATGGAAAAAGAAGTAATTGATTATGGAAAAGTAACAGGTATGGTCCATTCGACTGAAAGTTTTGGAGCTGTTGACGGACCTGGTATTCGTTTCATTGTCTTTTTGCAGGGTTGTAAAATGCGTTGTCAATATTGCCACAATCCAGATACATGGGCAATGGAAACAAATAATTCAAGAGAGCGAACGGTGGAAGACGTTTTGCAAGAAGCGCTTCGTTATCGTAGTTTTTGGGGTAAAAAAGGTGGGATTACAGTAAGTGGTGGTGAAGCCCTCTTACAGATCAATTTTGTGACAGCCCTCTTTACCAAAGCTAAAGAGCTGGGGATTCATTGTACTTTAGATACTTGTGCGATGCCTTTTCGCAATACACCAGAATATCTCAAAGTTTTTGATCGACTGCTTGAAGTGACTGATTTAGTGTTGCTGGATATTAAGGAAATCAATGATGCTCAGCATAAATTTGTAACAGGGCATACCAATAAAAATATTTTGGAATGTGCAAAATATCTGTCTGATAAAGGTGTTCCAATGTGGATTCGTCATGTTTTGGTTCCAACTTTGACAGATCGTGATGACGACTTAAAAGAGTTAGGTGAGTTTGTCAAAACCTTAAAAACAGTTGATAAATTTGAAGTGCTGCCGTATCATACAATGGGAGAATTCAAATGGCGTGAATTGGGTATTCCTTATCCATTAGAAGGCATAAAACCACCAACTGCTGACCGAGTAAAGAATGCCAAAGAACTCATGAAAACAGAATCCTATACCGAGTATATGAACCGTGTGCACAATAGTTGATAAAAACAAAGTGAGATGTTGATGAGCACTCAAAAAGTTAGACAGGAAATCTAACGATTGGGTGCTTTTCTACCCCTCTCTTTGTGAAAAACTCAAAAATATGCTAAAATAAGGTGTATAAAAAGTTTACGAGGTACTATCATGTCTAAAATTTTAGTTTTCGGTCATCAAAATCCAGATTCAGATGCTATTGGGTCATCTGTAGCATTTGCTTATCTTGCGCGTGAGGCTTATGGATTGGATACAGAAGCAGTTGCTTTGGGAGAACCAAATGAAGAAACAGCTTTTGTCTTGGATACTTTTGGTGTAAAAGCACCGCGTGTGGTGACATCTGCAAAAGCAGAAGGCGTTGAGCAAGTTATTTTAACAGACCACAATGAATTTCAACAATCTATTTCTGACATTGCAGAAGTAGAAGTGTACGGCGTTGTGGATCATCACCGTGTAGCGAATTTTGAAACAGCCAGCCCACTTTATATGCGTTTGGAGCCTGTTGGTTCAGCTTCTTCTATTGTTTATCGCATGTTTAAAGAATCTGGCGTAGCTGTACCAAAAGAACTGGCTGGTCTAATGCTATCAGGTTTGATTTCAGACACTCTTCTTTTGAAATCACCAACTACACATCCAAGTGATAAAGTCATTGCTCCAGAATTGGCTGAACTGGCTGGTGTGAATTTGGAAGAATACGGTTTGGCTATGCTTAAAGCTGGAACGAACTTAGCCAGCAAAACAGCAGAAGAACTGATTGATATTGATGCTAAAACATTTGAATTAAACGGAAATCAAGTTCGTGTGGCACAAGTCAACACAGTTGATATTGCAGAAGTCTTGGAACGCCAAGCTGAACTGGAAGCAGCTATTGAAAAAGCAAATACGGCTAATGGTTACTCTGACTTCGTTTTGATGATTACCGACATTGTCAACTCAAACTCAGAAATCCTAGCAATCGGTAACAATATGGACAAAGTAGAGGCAGCTTTCAATTTTGTTCTTGAAAACAACCACGCTTTCCTTGCTGGCGCTGTTTCTCGTAAAAAACAAGTTGTTCCGCAATTAACAGAAAGTTTTAATGCTTAAGAATAGAATAAAAAGGGAGTTTCGGCTCCTTTTTTGATACAATAGTTCTATGAAGATTCAGGATTTACAAAACGGGGATTTATTATTTGTATCCAGTCAATCTGATATGGCAGAAGCTATTCAGCGATCAACTGGGCGGTATAATCATGTGGCAATCTTTTTTGACGGCTGGATGTACCATGCGACAAGTGAGCAAGGGGTCATAAAGCAGCCGATAGAAGAGTTTTTACAGGTTGATGAATGCTATGCTGTTTATGCTTTTCCTGACATAGATGTGAAAGCTGTCTGGAAAAGAGCAAAGCAGCATCTTTCCAAGCCTTATAATAATAGCTTTTATCCAAATACGACAGGTTTTTACTGTTCTGAATATATTGCGGAAGTCCTGCCCATTTTTGAAACCATTGCTATGCAGTTCGGTGATAAAGAAGAGGAAATTGCTCCTTTTTGGCAGCAGTATTACAAGGAATTGGGGCTAGCTGTTCCTCTTCATCAGCCGGGAACCAATCCTAGCCAATTGGCTCAATCTGAAAAATTAGTTTATAAAGGAAGATTAGATGATTAAAGTAATCAATCCCAGTCGCTTAACCCGTCAGCCCTTTTTTCACGAATTGATAAATTACTTAGACCGACATGACGATGTTACTTTGCGAGAGATAAAGCGTGAATTTGCAAACTTTTCCAATATTGATCGCTCCATAGAAGATTATATTAAGGCAGGCTATGTACTTCGGGAAAATAAACGCTATTATCAAACTCTTCTTCTGTTGGAAAATATGACGGATTTGTCTTTGGATCAGGAAGTATTTGTGCGAGATGACAGTCCTCTTTATCAAGAATTGCTGAATGTGCGTTTTGAGACACATTTAACCAATCAAACAAACCAAGCTATTTTAGTAGAAAAAACAGATTTTCTCAGAGAACAGTTGACGCTTTCCAATTATTTTTATAAGGTGAAGCAACAATATTCATTGACCAATCAGCAGCAAAAGCTCTATGAGTTGGTAGGAGATGTGAATCCTGAGTATGCTTTGAAATATATGACGACTTTTCTATTAAAATATGGTCGAAAAACTGAGCTGATACAAAAACGGCGCGATATTTTTGTAGATGCTCTGGTGATTTTAGGCTACATCGTGCCTAACGAAACAGGAAAATACAAATTAAAGTTGGATTTTGATAAGGAAACATTGACCTTTCGTGTAAAGGAGTCGGCAGACTTTTAAAATAAACACCATAGAATAATAAAATTTTAAGATTTTTTTGATAAATTTATAGATATAAGAGTTAAGTTTAGCAAGATTTGGTAGTCACTAAATCATTTCGTTTCATGAAAGGAATATATAGTGAATTTTTTAGCAAAAATTCGGCCCTCTCAACCGTTGAAGTATCTGAAATGGTTTGATATTGTCATCGTGACAGCTTTGCTATTGGGGCGATTTATCTATCGCTCGACAGAGCTCTATCTTGCCAACTTGTCTCCGTCCACTACAGCAGCAATAGCAGATGCAACTAGTAAAACAGCAAATGACGGGGCAGCTTATGTTAGCAACCTAGAATGGCAGCTCCTTATGTTAGCTTTGACGATAGCCTACTTAGTACTTCGGCGTTTTGATTTTAAGCAGTTGCCGATTCGTCTATCGTGGTCGGTACTCTTTTGGGTTCCCTTTATCTTTGCGGTGATGGGGATTTTGGCAGACACGGTGACAACCCTTAGCGGAGAATATAATTATTTTAATCCGCAATTATGGAAATACATTGATCTGCTAGAAATTTTCCGTAAGTTTACTGATTTGACACCGATGCTGATTCTCTATGCTTTGCTCAATGGCTTTTACGAAGAATTTTTCTTCTTGGGGCTGTTGACCTCCGTAAAAGACAAATATAAGTGGTGGGTTCTTCTGTATTCGACGCTCATTCGTGTTTCTTTCCATACCTATCAGGGAATGCTCTGGGCGCTGACGATTGGTGTTGGTTTTGGACTTCTCTATTATTTCCTTTACAAATACAAGGTTAAAAATCTCTTGCCTTTCTTCCTCGTACATGCTCTTGCAGATATGTATGGATCAAGTCTAATGTATGTTTTGATCAGTTGGAGAAAATAAAATCATAAAGCAAAATCATGATTCCAAAAGAACCGCGATTATCTCACTTCTTGTACTAGCATGAACTTGTGAACTAATAAAGGTCGAGAACGTTTGTCTCGACCTTTATTAGTTTTTATAAATATTTTTCAGCTATGGCATAATCACCTAGATAGTCAGCTTTTTTACCATTTATAATTTGGTAGCAATCAGCGCCTTTGCCTGCTAGAATGACAGCATCGCCTTCTTTACTAGTTAAGCCAAGGGCTTTTTTAATAGCTTCTTCGCGCTCAGCAATCATGTCAACATCAAAGGACATGTAAGAAGCAATTTCTTTTGCAATGGCAATTGGATCTTCGTAATTTGGATCATCTGCGGTTAAAATCACCGTTAGTTCAGGATGTTGATTCAGCAAGAGGCCAAAGTCCTTGCGGCGACTTTCGCCTTTATTTCCAGTTGCACCAAGTACCAAAACAATCCTACCTTTTTGATGTTCTTGAACGACAGATAGGAGATTGGCGAGGCTGACACCATTGTGTGCGTAGTCTACAAACACTTTGGCACCATTTTTTTGAGTCAGCACTTCCATACGTCCAGGTACGCGTGTGCTTGCAATTCCCTTCTTGATGTCCGCAATGGAAGCACCCAAGCGGAGACAAGCAAGTCCAGCGGCAAGCGCATTTTCTTGGTTGAAACGGCCGATTAGCTGAATGTCAAATTTTTCTGTTAGGATTCCGCTTGTTTCAAAAGAGAAGGCTTGTGAGTGATGAATTTGATTGTCTGAATGCTGTCCGTAGAAATCATGTTCCATAGAAGCGACTTGCTCAGCCAAAACTTCAAAATAATCCATTTCGCTATTAACGACAACAGCTCGGCTATTTTCCATGAGAAGCCGTTTATGATAAAAATAGTCTTCAAATGTCGGGTGTTCAATTGGTCCGATGTGATCAGGACTAATATTGAGAAAAACGCCAACATCAAAGGTTAAACCGTAAACCCGCTTTTTCAGGTAAGCCTGACTGGAAACTTCCATGATGAGATGAGTTCGCCCATTCTCAACAGCTGTCGCCATCATTTTGAACAAATCCAAGCTTTCCGGTGTTGTCAAAGTAGATTTGAAGAAATGTTTTCCATCAAGCGTCGTGTTCATGGTAGACAAGAGAGCTGGCTTGTGACTTTGCTGGAGGATATGATAGGCAAAATAAGCAGACGTTGTCTTTCCTTTGGTTCCTGTAAATGCGAGCAGTTTGAGTTTATCTTGTGGATTTCCATAAAATTCCATGGCAAGAAGGCTCATGGCTTGCTTTACGTCATTGACTAGAATCACTGGGATAGTGACTTCAAAATCCGTCTCACTGACATAGAACTGTAAGCCTGATTCAACAGCTTTTTCCAAAAATTCTTTTTTAAAATTGTCACCTTTGACAAAGAAAAGAGTTGAAGCAGTAACTTCGCGACTGTCGTAGCTGATATCATCAAATGTGAAATCAGTGGCTTTATAATGGAAATGTCCTTGGTCAATAATTTCACGGAAATTGTGATCGTTTTTTAAAATGTTTAATGCGTTTTCAATTGTTATCATATTTCTATTGTAAACTTAATGGCGAGGTTTTACAAGCGGAAAGGAAAAGTTTATAATAAGATGAGACTATTTTTAGAGGTTATGTATGGACCAACAAACAACAAATCAACAAAAGCAAATGCTTTTAGGGACAGCTTGGCTAACAGCTAGTAACTTTATCAGCCGTTTTTTAGGGGCAATTTATATTATTCCTTGGTATATCTGGATGGGGAAACATGGTGCAGAGGCCAATGGCTTGTTTACCATGGGCTACAATATTTATGCCTGGTTTCTTCTGATTTCCACAGCAGGTGTACCTGTCGCAGTCGCTAAGCAAGTCGCCAAGTACAATACGATTGATCAAAAAGACCATAGTTTTACTCTCATTCGTGAATTTTTGAAATTCATGCTCTTGCTGGGAGTCGTTTTTGCAGTGATTATGTATCTCTTATCACCGTTCTTTGCGCGTGTATCAGGTGTCGGAAAAGAACTGATTCCAGTTATGCAGAGTTTGTCATGGGCTGTGCTGGTCTTTCCAGCTATGAGCGTTATCCGTGGCTTTTTCCAAGGGTTTAACAATTTGAAACCATATGCAATCAGTCAGATTGCTGAGCAGGTGATTCGTGTGATTTGGATGTTGCTTGCAACATTCTTCATTATGAAATTGGGCTCTAAAGACTATGTTGCGGCAGTTACACAATCAACATTTGCTGCATTTATCGGAATGTTTGCCAGTATGGCGGTTTTGGTTTATTTTCTTTGGAAAACCAATCTCTTGTCGTCTATCTTGCATAAACCGACTAATAGCGCTAATATCAACAGTCGTGCTCTTTTGGTTGATACAATTCGTGAAGCTATTCCATTTATCATCACGGGTTCGGCTATTCAGCTTTTCCAAATCATTGACCAGATGACTTTCATCAACTCTATGAAGTGGTTTACCAATTATAGTAATTCACAGCTGGTGGTCATGTTTAGCTATTTCTCAGCCAACCCCAATAAAATTACCATGATTTTGATTGCGGTAGCAACTTCTATCGGTGGTGTTGGGATTCCACTATTGACAGAAAACTATGTCAAAGGCGATTTGAAATCGGCGGCACGACTTGTTCAAGATAACCTTAGTATGTTGCTGCTGTTTCTTTTACCAGCAACGATTGGCTCTGTCTTAGTGGCGCGGCCATTATACACGATTTTCTATGGGCGACCAGATAGTTTAGCTTTAGGTTTGTTCATTTTTGCTATGTTACAGACAATTATTCTTGGGATTTATACTGTCCTGTCTCCAATGATTCAAGCGCTTTTCCAAAATCGTAAAGCGATTATCTATTTTGGCTATGGAGTTCTTGTTAAGCTCATTTTGCAAATTCCATTTATTTATCTGTTCAGAGCTTACGGACCGCTTCTGGCAACGACAATCGGACTCATCGTTCCAATCATCCTGATGTACCAACACATTCGCCAAGTGACAGGACTCAATCAAAAAATTCTTTTGAAACGGAGTTTATTGATAGGAATCTTAACGGCGGTTATGGCTCTTTTGATTGCCATTGTGGAAGTCGTACTTGGATTTGTTTTTCATCCAAGTGGACGCATTTCTAGTATGCTTTATTTAGCTATTATTGGTGGCTTGGGGATTGCCATTTATGGAGCAATGGCTTTGCGAGTTCGCTTGCTAGACCGATTTATTGGTGAGAAAGCCCAAACCTTGCGTCAAAAATTTCATATTCATTAAAAGGCTGCAAGGCTTTTTAATGTTGTAGAAAATTTATAAAAATTAAGCTATAATGAAAATAGCTATTCTTGCAATCAAGTTCTATAATCTTTTGAATAGTCAGTATAGTTTAAAACTATATCTAGCTCTTGAAAAGAACAAAACACAGTATTTTCGTAAGATGTTACAATAGAGTCACTTAGAATAATAAAGGTTGATTGATTCTATTTCGATCTTATGGAGGTTATTATGGATAAAAAATTACAATTAGATACTCTTTTAGCTCATGCTGGTATTAAAACAGATGAAGCAACAGGTGCATTGACAACTCCTTTGCATTTTTCAACGACCTATCAGCATCCAGAATTTGGAAAATCTACAGGTTATGACTATACGCGCACGAAAAACCCAACGCGAAGTAGCTTGGAAAAAACCTTAGCTGCTATTGAAAGTGCGGATTATGCATTAGCCACTAGCTCAGGAATGAGCGCCATTGTTTTGGCCTTTAGTGTTTTTCCAGTTGGAAGCAAGATTCTAGCGGTTCGTGACCTTTATGGCGGCTCTTTTCGCTGGTTTCATCAAGTAGAGCAAGAAGGTCGCTTTCACTTTACATATGCAAATACGGAAGAAGAATTGCTTGCGGCTTTAACAGAGGATATAGATGTAGTGTATCTGGAAACCCCGACCAATCCGTTAATGCTTGAGTTTGATATTGCGGCTATTGCAGAAAAAGCTCATGCAAAAGGTGCAAAGGTTATTGTAGATAATACGTTTTATACTCCAATCTATCAGCGACCATTGGAAAATGGTGCTGACCTCGTTCTTCATTCAGCGACCAAGTATTTAGGTGGGCACAACGACGTCTTAGCAGGAGCCGTTATGACGAGTGACAAAGAGCTTTATGAGGATCTATTCTACAATCTCAATACGACAGGAGCTGTTTTGTCTCCATTTGATAGTTATCTCTTGCTTCGAGGTTTGAAAACCTTGTCTTTGCGTATGGAGCGTTCAACAAAAAATGCGCAAGCTGTAGCAGCTTTTTTGAAAGATTCGCCAGCAGTAAAAGAGGTTCTCTATCCAGGAAAGGGTGGCATGGTTTCCTTTAAAGTAAAGGATGAAGCAGTTATTCCACAGCTGCTAAATACGCTAAAAGTTTTTACCTTTGCAGAAAGCTTGGGCGGTGTAGAAAGCTTGATTACTTATCCTGGGACACAAACACACGCAGATATTCCAGCTGACGTGCGGAAATCCTATGGTTTAACGGATGACTTATTGCGATTGTCCATTGGTATTGAGGATAGCCAAGATTTGATAACAGATTTAAAATTTGCTTTGGAGGTATAATATGAGCAAATACAATTTTCAAACAGCACCGAATCGCTTATCTCACCACACTTATAAGTGGAAAGAGACAGAGACAAATCCTCAATTGCTGCCAGCATGGATTGCAGATATGGACTTTGAGGTCATGCTGGAAGTGAAAAATGCGATTCATGACTATGCAGAGCAGTTGGTTTATGGCTATACTTATGCGAGTGATGAGCTGCTCCAAGCGGTGCTGGATTGGGAAAAGAGCGAACATCAATATTCGTTTGATAAGGAAGATATTGTTTTTGTAGAGGGTGTTGTGCCAGCTATTTCCCTTGCGATTCAAGCCTTTACCAAAGAAGGGGAAGCTGTTCTAATCAATTCTCCTGTCTATCCCCCCTTTGCTCGTAGCGTTCGCTTAAACAATCGAAAATTAGTATCCAATTCTCTCAAAGAAGAAAATGGTCTATTTCAAATTGACTTTGAGCAGTTGGAAAAAGAGATTGTCGAAAACAATGTGAAATTGTATCTTCTTTGCAATCCGCACAACCCAGGAGGACGCGTCTGGGAAAAAGAAGTTTTAGAAAAAATAGGTCGTCTCTGCCAAAAGTATCATGTTATTTTGGTCTCAGATGAAATTCATCAAGACTTGACCTTGTTTGGTCACCAACACCTTTCTTTTAACACGGTTTCATCAGATTTTAAAGAATTTGCTATTATACTGTCCAGTGCTACTAAGACTTTTAATATTGCAGGTACCAAAAATTCCTATGCCATTATTGAAAATCCTTCATTACGTGCGCAGTTTAAACGTCAGCAGCTTGCCAATAACCACCATGAAGTTTCAAGTTTAGGTTACATTGCGACAGAAACGGCTTATCGCTATGGCAAACCTTGGTTGGTAGCATTGAAAGCCGTTTTAGAGGAAAATATTCAATTTGCGGTGGATTATTTTGCCAAAGAAGCTCCGCGTTTAAAAGTGATGAAGCCACAAGGAACGTATTTGATATGGCTTGATTTCAGTGACTATGGTTTGACAGATGATGAACTCTTTACTTTACTGCATGACCAAGCAAAAGTCATTCTCAATCGAGGAAGCGATTATGGAAGTGAGGGCGAACTTCATGCAAGGCTGAATATTGCAGCTCCTAAGACCTTAGTAGAAGAGATTTGCAAGAGAATCGTGCGTTGTTTGCCGCAATAAGAATGAAAAGAAATTTTCAGAAACAACCATTTTGGGTTGACAATCATTCTTAAGTGGAGTATAGTTAGTATGAAAAATCGGTAGGTGAGGCTACCATAGGGATACGGATGACTACCGCAAAGTAGTGGAGACACTACGCGTTGGTTAGCAGTTGAGATCGCTAAGGTTTCGACTAATGTCATTTCACCGCCCTACGGAGTTAAAGCTTGAACGGTAACACAAGACATACAGTCCTGCCATGTTTTTTCATGGTAGGATTTTATTGTTTTTTAGCTGATTTTTTAAAAGGAAAATGCAAGGGAAAGGAGTGAGGAATATGCCAAATGATGATCACCCGAGTCAACAGAAAATCAGTCGATTACCATACGTGAGCTTTCCTCATGCTCCCTTTGGAATCGACTCTAGCAAATGAATGACATCTGAGCAAAAAGACTGTGTACAGTTATTTTGTTGCTTGGATGTGTCTTAGATAGAGGAGAAAATCAGTGAAAACAGCAAAAGAAAGATTAACAGATGCTCTTCGCATGTCTGTACTGGATACGATGACTTTTTTCAACACTTCCAGAGCAGGACTGACAGAAGAGCAAGTTGAAGAAAATCGCGACTTATATGGCGAAAATGAATTGACAAAAGGGCAAGAAGATTCAATTTTTAAAAAGATTTATGAGTCTATTATCAATCCTTTTACCGTTATTCTCTTACTTATTGCATTGGTATCCTTGGTGACCAATGTTTGGCTGGCAAAGCCAGGGCAAGAAGATCCGACGACATTTATCATCATCGTTGTTCTTGTTTTGTTGTCTGGCAGTATTCGCTTTGTGCAAGAATTGCGGAGCGACAAAGCAGCCAGCAATCTTTCACGTATGATTGTCAATACAGTGACAGTTGTTCGTGAGGGAAAAGAACAAGAAATTCCAATTACAGAATTAGTGGTGGGAGACATTATTCGCTTGAGTGCAGGAGATATGCTACCAGCAGATGTGCTAATTTTGGATTCACGCGACTTCTTTGTGCAACAGTCAGGTTTGACAGGTGAAAGTGACGCTGTTGAAAAAATGGCGCTGGATAAATGTGAGACAAAAGAAGCAGATAGCTTGCTTGAGTCTGAAGCACTTGCTTTTATGGGAACCAATGTGATTTCTGGTCGTGCCAGCGCACTTGTACTTGTTGTCGGGGACGATACCAAGATGGGCGCCATTGAGCAAACGCTTAATACGTATGACGAACCAACTTCATTTGAGCGGGAAATGAACAGTATTTCGTGGCTGCTCATTCGTCTCATGCTGGTACTTGTGCCCGTTGTCTTTTTCATCAATGGTCTGACAGACGGGGATTGGCTCGAAGCTGGGGTGTTTGCATTAAGTGTCGGTGTTGGTTTGACACCAGAAATGCTGCCGATGGTCATTACTGCAAGCTTGGCTAAGGGTTCGATTCTTATGGCAAAAGAAAAAGTTGTCATCAAGAAACTCAATGCCATTCAAGATTTGGGAGCGATTGATATTCTTTGCACGGATAAAACAGGGACATTGACGCAAGATGAAATCGTCTTGGAATATCCGCTGGATATTCATGGAGAGCTTGATTTAGCCGTTCTTCGCAGGGCGTATCTCAATTCGTATTACCAAACAGGGCTAAAGAACCTGATGGATCGTGCTATTATCAATCGGACAGAAAAAGAAGCAGAAAAGCACGAAATTGTTCGTAATTTAGACCAAACTTTTAAGAAGATTGATGAATTGCCTTTTGACTTTGAGCGCCGTCGTATGAGTGTGCTGGTGCGAGATGATGAAAATGTCGTTAGCATGGTGACAAAAGGTGCTTTGGAAGAAATGCTAGCCATTTCAAAATATGTCGAAGACAAAGGGAAAATCCTTCCTTTGACAGAGGAAATTCGTCAAGAAATTTTAACAGAAGTAGCACAGTTAAATGAGCAAGGTCTGCGCGTGCTGGGGGTTAGCTATCGCTCAGACTTAGATGCTGACTATGAATACACAGTAGAAGATGAGTCTGATATGATTTTGACGGGTTATCTTGCTTTCCTTGACCCGCCAAAACCTTCTGCAGCGCCTGCTATCAAGGCTTTAACAGAATATGGCGTAGCAACCAAAATTTTGACAGGGGACAATGAAAAAGTCACAGAAGCAGTCTGTGAAAAAGTTGGCTTAGATGCAGAACATATCCTACTTGGCTCCATGATTGAAACGATGTCGGATGACGAATTGAGCAAAGTTGTTGAAACCACAACTGTTTTTGCTAAATTATCTCCTGACCAAAAAGCGCGCATCATTTTACAGCTGAAAGCAAACGGGCACAAGGTTGGTTATATGGGAGACGGTATCAATGATGCTCCTTCTATGAAAGTGGCTGATGTAGGGATTTCAGTTGATACAGCTGTCGATATTGCCAAAGAAACAGCTGATGTTATCTTGTTAGATAAGGACTTGTTGGTGCTTGAAAAAGGCTTGGTGGAAGGTCGAAAAGTCTATGCCAACATGACCAAGTATATCAAGATGACGGTCAGTTCTAACTTCGGGAATATCTTTTCCTTGTTAATTTCAAGTATTTTCTTACCATTTTTGCCTATGGCGCCGATTCATCTGATTGTGCTAAATTTGGTGTATGATATTTCTTGTATCGCTTTGCCGTTTGACAATGTCGACCGTGAATTTTTACAAAAACCGCGCATTTGGAGTGCTAAATCCATTACGCGCTTCATGGCTTGGATTGGTCCGATTAGTTCGATTTTTGACTGTATGACCTTTTTGATTTTGTTTTTTATCATTGCACCGATGATGACTGGCTCTGTTTATCATCATGGGATGTCTAGCGATTTCATCACCATTTTCCAAACAGGCTGGTTTATTGAGTCCATGTGGACCCAAACGATGGTTATCTACATGTTGCGCTCACCCAAATTGCCATTTATTCAAAGCAGACCGGCTTTGTCTGTAGTCATGACGACCCTAGCAGCAGTATTCTTTGTCACCTTGTTACCCTATGGTCCTTTTGCAGCTCTTTTAAAAGTCGCTCCATTAAATGGTACCTATTTCTTATTCTTAATCCTCATCATGGTTTTCTATATGACAAGTGTCACGTTTGTGAAGCATCTTTATATTAAGAAATACCATGAATGGTTGTAAGCAGTTGAGAATCTTTGAAAAGGCTTGTTTGTCACGAGCTTTTTTCATGTTTTTTTGATATAATAAGAAGAATAAATTGAAAGAAGGAAAAACAATCATGGAAAAATTTCAAGTGATCGCACATCCGCTCATTCAGCATAAATTGTCTATCTTACGTCGTACGGATACGTCTACTAAAGCCTTTCGTGAGTTAGTAAATGAAATTGCTATGCTGATGGGCTATGAAGTTTTACGTGACTTACCATTAGAAGATGTGGAAATTGAAACGCCGATTACAAAGACGGTTCAAAAACAATTGGCTGGTAAAAAATTAGCCATTGTCCCAATTTTACGTGCAGGTATTGGTATGGTGGACGGCCTTTTGAGCCTTGTGCCAGCTGCTAAAGTCGGACATATCGGAATGTATCGTGATGAAGAAACTCTAAAACCAGTTGAATACCTTGTCAAATTACCAGAAGATATTAGTCAACGTCAAATCTTCGTGGTAGATCCAATGCTGGCGACAGGAGGTTCTGCTATTTTAGCCATTGATTCATTGAAAAAACGCGGAGCACATAATATTAAATTTGTCTGCCTTGTTTCAGCGCCAGAAGGTGTGAAAGCTTTACAGGAAGCTCACCCAGACGTGGAAATCTTTACAGCAGCCCTCGATGATCACTTGAATGAAAACGGCTATATCGTTCCAGGATTGGGAGATGCAGGAGATCGTCTTTTCGGTACAAAATAATGAGTTTTATGTTTGACCTTTTTTGACCAAAAGGCTATAATAGTCTCATATTTGAAAAATCTCGCTAAAAATTGTTAGTCAGATTAAAATATCAGATGAAAAGGAGAATACAATGATTCCTGTAGTTATTGAACAAACAAGTCGTGGGGAACGTTCGTACGACATTTACTCACGCCTTTTAAAAGATCGCATTATTATGCTAACTGGAGCAGTTGAAGATAACATGGCCAATTCTATTATTGCCCAATTGCTTTTCCTTGACGCCCAAGATAGTACAAAAGATATTTATCTTTATATCAATACACCGGGTGGTTCTGTATCGGCTGGTCTAGCGATTGTTGATACTATGAACTTCATCAAATCAGATGTCCAAACAATTGTCATGGGGATGGCTGCTTCCATGGGAACCATCATCGCTTCAAGTGGTGCTAAAGGCAAACGCTTTATGCTGCCAAATGCAGAGTACATGATTCACCAACCAATGGGTGGAACTGGCGGTGGTACCCAACAAACCGATATGGCGATTGCAGCTGAACACTTGCTGAAAACACGGAATAACTTGGAAAAAATCCTTGCGGACAACTCAGGAAAAACGGTTAAGCAAGTGCACAAAGATGCAGAACGCGATTATTGGATGAGTGCTCAAGAAACCTTGGATTATGGTTTCATTGATGAAATCATGGCAAATAATAATTTAAACTAATCATTTGTTTATTACTGTATGAAAAATGTCCTCTGATGGGCATTTTTTTGATATACTTATAAATGATAAAAATAATTTAGAAAGAAAATTCATGTTTAAAAAAGAAGAACGCACAGGGATAATTGTGTATTTGTATTATAATCGAGATGTGAAAAAAATAGAAGCTATTGGGGACATTGTCTATCATTCTAAAAAGCATCGTTACCTCCAGCTGTATGTAGATACTGCGCAAGTAGATCGTATTGTTGAGAAACTATCTAAAGAAAAATATGTCAAACAAGTACGAGTCTGCCATATTCAAGAATTGGACACAGACTTTGTTGGAAGCCTGTTTAGAGATAAAGAAAACGTAAACATATAAAAAAATCTCATTTACCACTTGACAATTGTCAGATAATTCGGTATATTCTTAACATATCATTTCGGAACGAGGAGATAAGAATATGAAGAAAAAATTTGCTCTATCATTTGTTGCCCTTGCAAGCGTTGCCCTTCTTGCCGCTTGTGGGGAAGTAAAGTCAGGTGGTTCCAATGCAACTGGTACAAAAGTTGCTGATAAGACCATTAAAATTGGATTCAACTTTGAAGAAACGGGTGCAACAGCAGCATACGGGACAGCTGAACAAAAAGGTGCCCAACTTGCTGTTGATGAAATCAACAAAGCAGGCGGTATTGATGGCAAGAAAATTGAAGTTGTTGACAAAGATAATAAATCTGAAACAGCAGAAGCTGCTTCTGTCACGACTAACTTGGTAACCCAATCAAAAGTAAATGCAGTTGTAGGACCTGCGACTTCTGGTGCAACAGCAGCAGCTATTCCCAATGCAACAAAAGCAGGTGTGCCTTTGATTTCACCTAGTGCTACTCAAGATGGCTTAACAAAAAATCAAGACTACCTATTCATTGGGACTTTCCAAGATAGTTTCCAAGGGAAAATCATTTCTAAGTATGTCACAGAAGAGTTAAAAGCGAAAAAGGTTGTACTTTACACAGATAACTCAAGTGACTACGCTAAAGGTGTCGCAAAAGCTTTCCGTAATGCCTACAAAGGTGAGATTGTTGCAGATGAAAAGTTTGTCGCTGGTGATACGGATTTCCAAGCAGCTCTTACCAAGATGAAAGACAAAGATTTTGATGCGATTATCGTCCCTGGATACTACACTGAAGCTGGTAAAATTGTCAACCAAGCGCGTGGTATGGGAATTGATAAGCCAATCGTTGGTGGTGACGGCTTTAATGGCGAAGAGTTTGTTCAACAAGCAACACCAGCTAAAGCTTCAAATATCTACTATATCTCAGGCTTCTCTTCAACAGTTGATGTCTCAGATAAAGCAAAGAAATTCCTTGAAGCTTACAAAGCTAAATACAACAATGAAGAACCTTCAACATTTGCAGCGCTAGCATACGACTCTGTTTATCTTGTTGCCAATGCTGCCAAGGGTGCTAAAACATCTGTTGACATCAAAGACAATCTTGCCAAAACAAAGAATTTTGAAGGTGTAACAGGTGACACTAGCTTTGACAAGAATCATAACACTGTCAAAACAGCCTTTATGATGACCATGAACAATGGGAAGGTCACAGCAGCTGAAACGGTTAAGCCGTAATCCTTCGCAAGAAATTGCTTAAAATATATTTTATAGTGTATAAAAGAGTAACTATTTATGGTGAACATCGTAGATAGTTACTTCTCTTTATATAGAAAAAAAGAAAATAGACAGGACAAGAGTCTTAGTCTTAAGAATATGATTCATTATGGTTTGTAAGACCTAGTGATTGATTGTTAGAGATGTTTTAAGCTGTTGAAAATCAATCAACTGTGAAGTGAGAGCTACAAGACCTGATGGTCGCTTTTGCTCAAACTTAGAATAGGTGAGTGAGAAAAATCAATTTTTTTTGAAATGATGACTTGACTCGCTCCCTTTTTCACGATAGGATAAGAAAGATGTGAATCATCATATCGTCCTTTCATCTATATTATATTTAGAAAGTGTGGTGGCCATGCTCCAACAACTTGTTAATGGTCTGATTCTGGGAAGTGTCTATGCTTTGCTCGCTCTCGGTTATACCATGGTTTATGGGATTATCAAACTCATCAACTTCGCTCATGGAGACATTTATATGATGGGAGCTTTTATGGGGTATTTCCTGATTAACTCTCTTCATCTTAATTTTTTCCTTGCTTTGATTTTGGCGATGGTTGGGACAGCAGCTTTAGGCGTGCTGGTTGAGTTTTTGGCTTATCGTCCATTGAGAAATTCAACCCGAATTGCAGCTTTGATTACTGCGATTGGTGTTTCGTTTTTCTTGGAATATGTGATGGTCTATTTTGTGGGAGCCAATACTCGTTCATTCCCACAAGTGATTGAAACGGTTCGTTATAATTTTGGACCGATTAGTCTGACTAATATCCAATTGATGATTTTGGTTATTTCCTTGATTTTAATGGTATTGCTGCAAGTTATTGTTCAAAAGACCAAAATGGGAAAAGCCATGCGGGCAGTTTCTGTCGATAGTGATGCGGCGCAGTTAATGGGAATCAATGTTAATCGTACAATTAGTTTCACTTTTGCTTTAGGTTCTGCTTTGGCAGGAGCAGCAGGTGTACTCATCGCGCTTTATTATAATTCCCTTGAGCCTTTGATGGGAATGACACCAGGGTTGAAATCGTTTGTCGCTGCAGTACTTGGTGGGATTGGTATTATCCCAGGAGCAGCATTGGGAGGCTTTGTCATTGGTCTATTAGAAACCTTTGCAACAGCTTTTGGTATGTCAGACTTCCGTGATGCGATTGTGTATGGCATTTTAATCTTAATCTTGCTTGTTCGTCCTGCAGGTATTCTTGGTAAGAATGTGAAAGAGAAGGTATAGACTATGAAAAAGAATGTAAAAGTAAATATTTTATGGTTTGTGCTCCTTCTTGCTGGTTACGGTTTGCTGACTCTCCTTGTCAGTGCTGGAGTTTTGAATGATTTTTATCTACAAATCTTACAGCAAATCGGCATTAACATTATTTTAGCAGTAGGCTTGAATTTGATTGTCGGTTTCTCAGGTCAATTTTCTCTGGGACATGCTGGCTTCATGGCAATTGGTGCTTATGCAGCTGCGATTATTGGCTCAAGATCTGCCACTTATCCTGCTTTTTTTGCAGCTATGGTGTTAGGGGCATTGATTGCAGGAGCAGTCGCTTTGGTTGTCGGGATTCCTACTCTTCGTCTGAAAGGCGATTACCTAGCAATTGCAACGCTTGGGGTTTCTGAAATCATTCGGATTTTAATCATCAACGGAGGCGATTTGACTAATGGAGCTGCGGGTATTCTGGGTATTCCTGCTTTTACCAATTGGCAAATGGTGTATTTCTTTGTAGTTATCACAACTATTTTAACCATCAATTTCTTGCGTAGCCCGATTGGACGAGCAACCTTGTCAGTTCGTGAAGATGAAATTGCAGCAGAGTCTGTAGGGGTCAATACCACTAAAATCAAAGTGATTGCTTTTGTTTTTGGGGCAATGACAGCTAGTATCGCAGGCTCACTCCAAGCAGGATTTATCGGATCTGTTGTGCCAAAGGATTATACGTTCATCAATAGTATCAATGTCTTGATTATCGTCGTCTTTGGTGGTCTGGGCTCTATGACAGGGACCATTGTTGCAGCGATTGTCTTGGGAATTTTAAACATGGTACTTCAAAACGTAGCAAGTATTCGTATGATTATCTATTCTCTTGCTTTGATTTTAGTGATGATTTTCCGTCCGGGAGGACTTCTTGGAACATGGGAATTGAGCCTATCACGCTTCTTTAAAAAAGATAAGGAGGTCAACTAATGGCGCTTCTTGATGTAAAAAATCTAACAAAAAATTTCGGCGGGCTGACTGCTGTTGGCGATGTGACCTTGGAGCTGAATGAGGGCGAATTAGTCGGTCTCATTGGTCCAAATGGCGCGGGAAAAACAACTTTGTTTAACTTACTGACGGGTGTTTATGAGCCAAGTGAAGGAAGCGTAACCTTAGACGGTCATTTGCTAAATGGCAAGGCTCCTTATAAGATTGCTTCCTTAGGACTCAGTCGGACATTCCAAAATATTCGCCTGTTTAAAGATTTGACAGTCTTGGAGAATGTCTTGATTGCTTTTGGAAATCACCACAAAGCACATGTTTTTGCTAGCTTCTTTCGTTTGCCAGCTTTCTATAAAAATGAAGCAGAATTGCGCGAGAAAGCATTGAAATTACTAAAAATCTTTGACTTAGACGGTGAGGCAGAAACGCTTGCTAAGAATTTAGCTTATGGACAACAACGTCGTTTGGAAATCGTGCGTGCTCTAGCAACAGAGCCTAAAATTCTTTTTCTTGATGAGCCTGCTGCGGGAATGAATCCTCAGGAAACAGCAGAATTGACAGAGTTAATCCGTCGCATTAAAAATGAATTTCAGATTACAATTATGCTGATTGAGCATGACATGAGCTTAGTCATGGAAGTGACAGAGCGGATTTATGTATTGGAGTACGGTCGTTTGATCGCACACGGAACTCCTGACGACATTAAAAATGATAAACGTGTTATTGAAGCTTATCTTGGAGGTGAGGCCTAATGTCTATGCTAAAAGTTGAAAATCTTTCTGTCCACTATGGCATGATACAGGCTGTCCGAGATGTCAGCTTTGAAGTCAATGAGGGCGAAGTTGTTTCTCTCATTGGTGCCAATGGTGCTGGAAAAACGACGATTCTTCGGACCATTTCAGGACTGGTTCGTCCAAGTGCAGGAAAAATCGAGTTTTTGGGAAATGAAATTCAAAAAGTCCCTGCTCAGAAAATTGTAGCAGCAGGACTTTCTCAGGTACCCGAAGGACGCCATGTATTTCCTGGCTTGACCGTTATGGAAAATCTGGAAATGGGTGCTTTTCTAAAAACAAATCGCGATGAAAATCAAGCGAATCTAAAAAAAGTCTTCTCACGCTTTCCGCGTTTAGAAGAACGTAAAAATCAAGATGCTGCAACTCTTTCTGGAGGAGAGCAGCAGATGCTTGCTATGGGACGAGCACTTATGTCTACTCCCAAACTCTTGCTTTTAGATGAGCCTTCAATGGGACTGGCTCCTCTCTTCATTCAAGAAATTTTTGATATTATTCAAGATATTCAAAAGCAAGGCACAACTGTTCTATTGATTGAGCAAAATGCTAACAAAGCCCTCTCAATTGCCGACCGTGGCTATGTTTTAGAAACAGGAAACATCGTCTTGTCTGGTACAGGAAAAGAATTGCTTGCTTCTGATGAAGTCCGCAAAGCTTATCTTGGTGGGTGAAAAAAGGAGAAAGAAGTGGTTTTCTACTTCTTTTTTATTCACTAATATTATTCTTGAAAACATAAGCAAGTACCTTGAAAGCGTTTGAAATAAACTAGAAAATACAGTATAATAGAACTGAAAAATCAGAGATAAAGGAGATTTCCATGGCAGTTAAAGATTTTATGACGCGAAAAGTGGTGTATATTAGCCCAGATACGACAGTAGCGCATGCGGCGGATATTATGCGTGAGCAAGGATTGCACCGGCTTCCGGTTATTGAAAATGACCAATTGGTTGGTTTGGTGACTGAAGGAACGATTGCAGAAGCAAGCCCTTCAAAAGCAACGAGCTTGTCCATTTACGAGATGAATTATTTGCTAAATAAGACCAAAATCAAAGATGTCATGATTCGCGATGTGGTGACGGTTTCGCAATTCGCTAGCTTGGAAGATGCTACTTACTTGATGTTGAAAAATAAGATTGGGATTTTACCAGTTGTAGACAATCATCAGGTTTACGGTGTCATTACAGATCGTGATGTTTTCAGAGCTTTTCTTGAAATTGCTGGTTATGGAGAAGAAGGCATCCGTGTTCGTTTCATTACAGAAGATGAAGTCGGCGTACTGGAAAAGATTGTGCATTTGATTGTTGATGAAAATCTCAATATCTCCAATGCTGTCAATATTCCACGCAAAGATGGAAAAATTATTATT
Source organism: Streptococcus constellatus (assembly GCF_902167705.1). Lineage (GTDB taxonomy): Bacteria > Bacillota > Bacilli > Lactobacillales > Streptococcaceae > Streptococcus > Streptococcus constellatus_A. The sequence goes on from NZ_CABHMZ010000021.1 coordinate 105,002, forward strand.
GAAGTTCAAATTGATGGCAATGTTGACCTACCAGCTTTGAAAGCGAAATTTGAAAAACATGATATTCAGGTAGAAGATATTACCCGCACCTCTGCCAAAGCCTTATAATAATAAAAACGCATGGAATCAGTAATACAACTGGTAGCATGCGTTTTTATAATGAGTGCAAGATTATTTTTGAATCGGTTGCTTATTGACATCTAAGGTAAAGCCTTCGCCAAGGATTTCATGGGCATCTGTAATGGTAATAAAGGCATGTGGATCGACGCTATGAATAACTTTTTTCATGGATTGCATTTCGTTTCGTCCAACAACGCAGTAAATGAGTTTCAAATCATTCTCGCTATAGTAGCCTTGCCCATTTATAAAAGTAATTCCGCGACCGAGATCTTCATCAATTTTCTTTGCCAATTCTTCTGGACGGCTAGTGACAACCATGAAGCCTTTGCCGGCATAACCGCCTTCACCAATCAAGTCAATCACTCGTGAAGCGATAAAGACAAAAATCAAGGTATAAGTCACTAGGCGAACATCTTTAAAAACAAGTATAACGAAAATAAGGACGCAGAAGTCTACAGTAAACATCAATTTTCCCATGGAGATGTTCGTGTACTTGTTAGCAATTCGAGCAATAATATCGGTACCGCCAGTTGTGCCGCCAGCATTGAAAACAATTCCTAGTCCAACGCCAGCAATAATCCCTGTCAGGAGCGCCACAATAACGAGGTCGCCTTCAAGGTTAATCACAAAAGGAATTTTCTCAAAAATTGCCAGCCAAGCAGAGACAGCAAACGTACCTAAAATACTAGAATACAATAGGCGCGAGCCAAAAATTTTCCAGGCAACAATAAAAAGAGGAATGTTGATGACGAGATTCATTAGTGAAACAGGAATCTTAAAAAGATAGTATGTAATGAGGGTCACCCCAGTTGCCCCACCCTCGTACAAATGATTCGGGATAATGAGGTAATTGATTGCAAAAGCAAAAATTCCAGCTCCTAGAATAATCGTTAGATAATTTTTAAACTTTGACATGACAGCCTCCCAGTAATTTCTGTATCTTCTATTGTATCAAATCTTGAAAACTTATGTACAATTTTGAAACTAATTTTTAAAGTTTTTTTGTCGGTGATTTTTCTCTCTTTTTTTGATAAAATAGAGGATAGAAAAATTAGAAATGAGTTACTATGTCAAAAGGAATGTTCATCTCTTTAGAGGGACCAGATGGTGCAGGAAAATCAAGTGTTTTAGAAGCTTTGATTCCGATTTTAGAAGCGAAAAGTCAGTCGTTTGTCACAACGAGAGAGCCCGGAGGAGTAGCGGTTGCTGAAAAAATCCGTGATATTATTTTAGATCCCAAGCATATAGAAATCGATGAAAAAACAGAATTGCTACTTTATATTGCCAGTCGTAGGCAGCATTTGGTAGAGCGTATTGTACCAGCCTTAAATCGTGGGGAGCTTGTGTTAGTAGATCGTTTTATTGATAGCTCTGTTGCTTATCAAGGATTTGGTCGCGGGCTCAAGGTAGCTGATATTGACTGGCTGAATGATTTTGCGACAGACGGTCTAAAACCGGATTTGACCCTTTATTTTGATATTGAAGCAGAAGAAGGCTTAGCCCGCATTGCTAAGAGCAAGGAGCGTGGAGCAGATCGGCTGGATCGTGAAAGTGTGGAATGGCACAGACGAGTTCGTGAGGGGTATTTGTCTATTCTTGAAAAAGAGCCTAATCGTGTGAGAAAGATTGACGCCAGTCAGCCACTTGAAAAAGTAATTTCTGATGCAGTGGCAGTGCTAGCAGAGCATGTTGAGAGTCTAAGATGAAAATAGAAGAATTAGCTCAGTTACAACCCGTTCTGTTTGAGCGTTTTGCACAAATTTTACAGCAGAATCGTCTGAATCATGCTTATCTGTTTACAGGGGCTTTTGGCAGTTTTGAAATGGTCCAATGTTTGGCACAGAGCTTGTTTTGCACCAATAAAAATGGCGTCTTGCCTTGTGGGGAATGCCGAAATTGTCGTTTGATAGAGGAAGAAGATTTTTCAGATGTGACGGTTGTTCGACCAATCAATCATATCATAAAGACAGAGCGAGTTCGAGAATTGGTACGCAATTTTTCGCAGTTGGGATTTGAAAGTAACAAGCAAGTTTTTATCATTTGTGATGCGGAAAAAATGCATGTCAATGCGGCTAATTCATTGTTGAAAGTGATTGAGGAGCCACAAAGTGAAGTGTATATTTTCTTGCTGACAGCGGATGAAAATCTTATCCTGCCTACGATTAAAAGCCGAGCGCAGCGATTTCATTTTCCGAAAAATGAAGCATATTTGCTAGAAAAATTAGAACAAGCTGGAGTGATAAAGACGCAAGCAGAACTGCTAACAGCCTACAGTCAGACAGAAGAAGAAGCCCTGCGTTTGGCAGCTAGTCCAGCATTTTTTGAGCTGGTTAATGAATGTGAACGTTTTGTATCTCTTTGCTTACATCAAAAAGAGACTGCCTATTTGCAGGTTGCAAAGTTGGCTAGTCTGGCTGATGATAAGGAAAAGCAAGGACAGGTTTTGAAAGTGCTGGAAATTTTGTTCGCTAAGGAAATGGCAACAAAATGTGGACGCTATTACTTAGACGGTATAGTTACAGCAAGGAAAATGTGGCAAGCTAATGTTAGTTTTCAAAATGCACTAGAATATATGGTGTTACAAGAAAGAAGTTGATGTACTGTGTTAGCGCAGGAAAATGGTAGTGAGGATGAATAAAAAAGAATTATTTGATGCTCTTGATGAATTCTCTCAAAATCTGCTTGTTACTTTGGCAGAGGTAGAGGCGATTAAGAAAAATCTGAAAAGCGTGGTGGAAGAAAACGTAGCGCTACGCTTGGAAAATGATAAATTAAGAGAGCGATTAGGTCAAGTGGAGCACGCAGCAACACCAAAAACGAAAAAAAATCGAGATAATCTGCGCAAACTCTATGAAGATGGATTTCACGTATGCACGGATTTTTATGGTCAACGCCGTGAAAATGATGCAGAATGTATGTTTTGTGATGAATTACTTTTTAGGGAGTAAGCATGCAGATTCAAAAAAGTTTTAAAGGTCAGTCTCCTTATGGAAAGCTCTATCTGGTAGCTACTCCGATTGGGAATATGGACGATATGAGTATCCGTATGATAAATACTCTGAAAGAAGTCGATTTCATTGCAGCAGAAGATACCAGAAATACGGGTCTTTTGCTGAAGCATTTTGATATTGCTACGAAGCAGATTAGCTTTCACGAGCATAATGCCAAAGAAAAAATTCCTGATTTGATTGGTTTGCTGAAAAGTGGGCGGGATATTGCTCAGGTTTCGGATGCTGGTTTGCCTAGCATTTCGGACCCAGGGCATGATTTAGTCAAAGCTACTATTGCTGAGGAAATCGCAGTAGTGACTGTGCCTGGTCCCAGCGCGGGAATTTCAGCCTTGATAGCAAGTGGTCTAGCTCCGCAACCTCATATTTTTTATGGATTTTTGCCACGCAAGGCTGGTCAGCAAAAAGAGTTTTTTTCTGATAAAAAAGCCTACCCAGAGACGCAGATCTTTTATGAATCTCCTCATCGGGTTAAGGCTACTTTAGAAAATATGCTTAGTATCTATGGAGATCGCTCCGTTGTTCTGGTACGGGAATTAACTAAGATTTATGAGGAATATCAGCGTGGATTGATTTCCGAAGTGATAGAGTCTATTTCGGAAAATCCACTCAAAGGAGAATGCTTGTTAATCGTAGAAGGTGCGAGTGAAGAAGCGCTTGATCTGTCAGAAGCGGATTTGTTAGCAGAGATTGAACAGCTAGTAGCGGCAGGAACAAAGAAAAATCAAGCTATCAAGGATGTGGCGAAAAAATATGGTTGGAATAAGAGTGAATTATATGCTCGTTATCATGAGCAAGTCAGTGAGTAAAAATGACTTTTTATAAACAAATTTATCTCTCTCCTTTGGGAGAAATGTCCCTTGTTGCTAATGAAGCAGGGCTTGTTGGAGTCTGGTTTCTCAAGCAGAAATATTTTGAGCGTGGTTTAGAGGGGAATTTACTCTTAGCAGAAAATGAGGTTTTAAAAGAGACGCAGATTCTGCTAGATTGCTATTTTAACGGAGATTGTCCAGACTTTTCGAGTCTTGTTTTGGCTCCTGTTGGGACGGATTTTCAACAACGGGTCTGGGCTTATCTGCAAACTATTCCTTATGGGAGAACGGTTACCTATGGTCAGATAGCAAAAGAGTTAGATGTTCGCTCGGCGCAGGCTGTTGGTGGTGCTGTAGGAAAAAATCCTTTTTCAATCATCGTTCCCTGTCATCGAGTGCTGGGAAGTCAAGGGCAATTAACTGGCTATGCTGGGGGATTAGACAAGAAAATGTGGCTTTTAGAGCATGAAGGCGTAGAGCTGAGCGAGAAAGCTTTAGATAAATGATACAAATGGAGAAAATGATATGTTACGATTTATTGAATATCCAAAATGTTCGACCTGTCGCAAAGCCAAGGCTGAATTAAACCAGTTGGGTTTGGACTTTGAAGCAGTAGATATTGTCAAGGAAACACCGAGTAAAGAGGAAATTCTAACTTGGATGGAAAATTCTGATCTGAACCTCAAATCGTTCTTCAACACTAGCGGACTCAAATATCATGAGCTAGGTTTGAAAGATAAACTATCAGGATTGTCAACCGAGGCAGCCGCAGAGCTTCTAGCAACAGACGGCATGCTTATCAAGCGTCCAATCTTAGAAAAAGATGGAAAAATCCTGCAAATAGGCTACCGCACAGAGTATGCAACATTAGATTTGTAAAATAAAAAGAAGTGAGACGACAAAATGGATTCCTTTGAAATCGTAATTGTTGCCTCACTTCTTTTTAAGCTCTATATTTTGGTATCATTGGTGTTCGTGTTATAATGTTTTTATATCTTGAGAAAATCTCTTCAAACTTGGATAGACCTTACAGCCTTGGAGACGGCAAAGCAAGAAAACGAAACTTTTGTCAATCTTGCCGAAGACTTTGTTATTAACTTCATCAGTTTCTTCCCCAATCTCGCAAGCTCCACTAGAATTTGTGACCTGTCTGTTTCCTAGTTTGCTTTTTGATTTTCATTGAATATTAGTAAAGAACGAAAAGAGGAAAAATGGTTTTATCAAAAAAACGTGCACGAAAGGTAATTGAGGAAATCATCGCCCTATTTCCAGATGCTAAGCCTAGCTTGAATTTTACCAATCATTTTGAATTATTGGTAGCAGTTATGCTGTCAGCTCAAACGACTGATGCAGCAGTCAACACAGTTACGCCAACCCTTTTTGAAGCTTATCCGACTCCGTTAGAAATGGCTGCGGCATCAGAAAGCGAAATTGCCAGCTATATTGCTCGTCTGGGGCTTTATCGCAATAAGGCTAAGTTTTTGAAAAAATGTGCGCAGCAATTGCTGGATAACTTTGATGGTCAAGTCCCACATACACGAAAGGAACTGGAAAGTCTTGCGGGTGTGGGACGCAAAACAGCCAATGTGGTCATGAGTGTTGGCTTTGGCATTCCAGCTTTTGCAGTGGATACCCATGTGGAGCGGATTTGCAAACACCATGATATTGTCAAAAAGTCCGCTAGTCCTTTAGAAGTCGAACAACGTGTGATGGAAGTTCTGCCCAAAAATGAATGGCTTCCAGCTCACCAAGCTATGATTTGCTTTGGCCGTGAAATCTGCCACCCAAGAAATCCTGAATGTGACCAGTATCCGCAATTGTATCATTTTGATTGAGAAAAGGAAAACTTAAAGGGTTTTAAATTATTCTTTTCTAATCATTAGTTGAGTCGAGATGTTTTTACTAATCAAGAATGAAGAGATGAGATTTGAGTCTGGTCTCTTATTTTATAGGAAACAGCCAAAGGCAAATGCTAGTGATGAGGAGGGCAATGATGACAGTAGCACCCGAAAATGCTAGAACAATAAGTATTTTTTGATAAGGGGCTTTAGCATCTTCGCGGATTTGTTCAATATCTGATAGGCTTTTCCCTTCATCATAAGCCACGAGTTCTCGGTAAGTTCTGAGGTTGTGCTTGTTCTTGAAACGATCAATTTTATGAGCATAAAACATACTGATAATCCAGATGAGAAATGAAAATGCTGCGCCGTACCATTCAAGATAAAGAATAAGAGGAATGGTGACCGTTATAGATAAAAGTAAAAAGATAACAAAGAGTTTACTGTCTGTAACGTATTGTTTGTAATCGGTTTGATGAATAATTTCTTTCATAGTTTGAATATCTCCTTTTATAAGTGTATCTAATGAAATGTCAAATACTTGGCTAAGTAGCAATAAGTTTTGAATATCTGGATAGGTTACATCGCGCTCCCAGTTGGAGATAGATTGACGACTGACGAAGATTTTATCTGCCAATTCATCTTGGGATAAGTTTTTTTCTTTTCGGTATCGTTGGATCTGTTTTCCTACTTCCATAGGCACCTCACTTTCTGGTTTTATTATAAATTTTCAAGAAAATTTTGTCTATCAAAGATCTTTGACATATTATGAAATCAAGCTTTTCACCAGTATCTCTCATGGTTACTTGACACTTGTGTCAACATAAAAAGGCTGAAATAAAAATCCTCAACCTTAAAAATACTATGGAATAAATCAACGACCTAGTGATTGATTGCTTAAAGCACTGTTTTGAGGGGGTGGACCTACAAACTAAATGTTTGTTTCATTTGGTTCTGTCCAACTCTCTTTTTACAACTCAATCTCCAGCACAATCGGTGTATGGTCTTGTCTGCTGCCAGAGTCAATCATTTCTGACTTGGTTACTTTGTCTGCGATTCGATTGCTGGTTAACCAGTAGTCAATTCTCCAGCCGCTGTTGTTGATCTTGCTAGTTTTACTACGTTGTGCCCACCAGCTGTAAACATTTGGCACATCACCATGAAGATAGCGGAAAGTATCGGTAAAACCACGATTTAAAAGATTAGTAAAACCAGCCCGTTCTTCGTCAGTGAATCCTGGAGAACGACGGTTGCTAGAAGGATGAGCAAGGTCAATTTCGTTGTGAGCTACGTTGTAGTCGCCTGTCGCAAGGACAGGTTTTTCTTTGTCTAAAGCCGTCAAGTAGTCAGCATATTTTTCATCCCAGATTTGCCGCTCCTCTAAGCGTTTCAAGCCGTCGCCTGCATTTGGAGTATAGACTTGCGTGACAAAAAATTTGTCAAATTCCAGAGTAATGATGCGCCCTTCGGCATCCATAGTAGAAGGTGCGCCGATTTCTGGGAAAGTGATGATTGGTGACAGGTTAGTTTTATAGAGAAACATAGTTCCAGCATAGCCTTTACGAGCAGGCTCAACAGATGAACGCCAGGTATGTTGATAATCGGGGAAAAGCTCCTCCAAGATTGTTAAGTGCTTTTTGGTCGGTCCTTTGGCAGACAGTTTGGTTTCTTGAATGGCAATAATATCTGCGTCTAATTCTACTAAAGTTTGCAACACGGCTTGAGAGAGTTGCGCGCGTGCAGAGTCACTAGTCAAAGCAGCGTTGATAGAGTCAATATTCCAAGAGATTAGTTTCATAAGTTTTCCTTTTCTACTAGATGAATTTGAACGTTTTCTAATTCACTATATTATAACAAATTTTTGCTCATTTACATTGATAAAGGTTCTGAAAAGACTTATAATGACTATGGAAAATAAAAAGAAAAGGATTGAAAAAACATGAAATTTTACTCGTATGATTATGTTTTAAGTCAAATTAGCACCTCCAACTGGTTGCTCATTGGATTATTTACGATGTTGCTGTTACTGACAGGATTTTTCTCTTTAAAAGCCTATAAAAACAAGCGAGACAGTAAGTATCGCGAGTTGGTGATTATTTTGGTATTGAGTGTGGTGACCTTGGTGTTCATCAGCATTAGCAATTACCAGCATCACCAGGCTTCGGACGATCAGTTCCGAACATCATTGCATTTCATCGAGGTTGTGTCTAAGGAGTTGAATGTGGATAAGTCAGAAGTTTATGTCAATACTTCAGCTGCGACAGACGGGGCTATTGTCAAGGTCGGCAATCATTTTTACCGCGCCATTAGTGGCAGTGACCCAGATACGTATTTACTAGAAAAAATGGAATTGCACAATGCAGATGTAACATTGGTGGAGGTTGAAAAATGACATTTTCTTATGTAGATGTTGCGATAAAATTAGCGCTTGGACTTTTGTCTTTAGTTTTTGTTATCAATGTATCTGGCAAAGGCAATTTGGCACCCAACTCGGCTAGCGATCAAGTGCAAAATTACGTTTTAGGGGGAATTATTGGTGGAGTGATTTATAATCCAGCCATTACGATTCTCCAATATTGTGTGATTTTATTGATTTGGATGATTTTAGTCTTGAGTTTGAAATGGTTGAAAACCAATAATCACTTTGTCAAGCGTGTGATTGATGGAAAGCCGATTGTCTTGATTAAACGCGGTCAATTAGATGTAGAAGCCTGTCGTTCTGCAGGATTAGCTGCTTCAGACGTGGCACTCAAACTGCGTGGACAAGGGATTTACCAGATTAAGCAAGTCAAGCGAGCCGTCCTTGAGCAAAATGGTCAGTTAATTGTGGTTCAATCTGGTGAAGAAAATCCAAAATAGCCTGTGATTACAGACGGAGTGATTCAGACTGATGTGTTGGAATCCATTGATAAGACGGAAGAATGGCTGCTGGAAAAAATGAAAAATGAAGGATATGACAATTTGTCAGATATTTTTCTTGCTGAATATGAAAATGGAAATTTGAATGTAGTGACTTATTAAGAGATAAATTGCAAGAATAAGTGCAACATTTACTCTAACTCATCCACTAGAGCTTCATAAGCAGTTCTGTAAGCTAAACATTTTCGTGG
>NZ_CABHMZ010000022.1 GCF_902167705.1 Streptococcus constellatus
GTTTGAGTTTGATTCGGTAATTGACCGATATTTCTGCACTACCATTATTTATAATTTCAGCTTCTAGCACGCCTTGCGCATTCTTCTTAAACTCAAAATACTTCGGATTCTTAGCATGGGCTAGACCGTCCGAAATAACAAAAGTAATGGTACCTTTGCCATTTAATTTGATTTCTTTAAAGTCCAAATTTCCTGTTGGAATAGCATAGAAAACGCGATCCGGCGCAATACTAAATGTTAATTCTTTGGGTTCACTTACGTTGAGAACCTTCTGCAGGTCGTCATGATTGTCCATAGACTCATACTTAACATAAAAAGGTACTGGAATCTTTTTGCTTTTCTTACGAGAGTAAACATATTCAGAACCGTCTATTGTTTCGTAATCTCGGAATATCGGTTCATAGTCTGCGCCGTCAAGAAGCGTAAAGCCGTCCAAAACAGTAATCCATTTTGTTAGCTCTACACCATTAAAAGTTACTTTTACCAATTTACCACCCCAATCCATCGACAGCATTTAGAATTGCTTGTCGTTTTGCCTGTTCTTCTGCAACTGGTTCAGCGTAGATTTTAGCAATTTCTTGCTTGTCGGCTTGAACCGATACTACAGTAGGTCGATTAGCCAATTTAGCTAGAATATCCATTACGTCTTTGTAATCATAATCTTGACTAGAATTTGTATTTAATTGAGAAGCTAGTCGGTTATTTGATAAAGTTAGTTGAGCACTTGCCTTATCGATGTCAGAAAAGTTGGTATCAAATGTTACTGTTCCAAAGCTATCATAAATTTCACCAGCCATGCCGCTGATCGTCGATTGGACACTCTTGAATTGATTCTTAAGTCCTTCATTCAAACCGTTCATGATAGCTTTCCCAGCTGGAATCAAGAGACGTTTATCATACTCAATAGGCCCTTTGTGGTCACGAATCCAGCCAGCTATCCCACCAACAAAATCCGTTACACCTTGCCAAGCCGATTTTAAACCGCCGAGAAAGCCGTCTAAAATAGCTCTACCAGCATCCCACAGATTGATATTTCGCAATCCGTTAAAAATACCCGTTACTTGAGAAACCAAGTTAGAGACGCTTTGAACCATGCTATTCCAAGCATTTTGTGCACCTTGGACAATTCCGTTAATAATGGCTTGTACAGAAGATTTCAGACCATTCCATGCACTGACAGCAGTGGATGAAATAGAATTCCATAAATTAGACAAGAAATTCATAAAGCCATTCCAAATGTTTTGAGCACCCTGTACTAGTCCAGTTATCAGATTTGATATAGTCGTTTTTATCCATTCCCACGCTGCAGAACCTGCATTTTTAATAAAATCCCAGATAGCAGATAAAACATTTGAAAAGTTCTCAAATACGGATTGACCGTATCCAACAATTGCACTCACAACACCCATAAAATAGGTTTTGATACCTTCCCAAACCATACTCACAGCGTCAGAAATGCCTTGCCAAATCAATCCTAGATCTTCGCCAAGTTTTCCAAAATTGCCTGTAATAATATCAAGGACAATCAAAACAGCCCCTAATACAATAGATTTGATGAAATCCCATGCTCCTTGAAAAATCATCTTAACGCCTTCCCACATCTGAGAAAGTCCATCTTTTATGCCGTTCCAAATATTTATAAATCCGTCAATGAATGGCTGAACGATTGTCATGATAACCTGCGTTATTGCAGTCCATGCAGCACTAACGCCTGATGTGATACCAGACCAAAGATTTGAGAAGAACTCTACAATCCCATTCCATGCATTTTTAATCGTATCAACTACTGCATTCCATGTGTCAGTCACGCCATTCCAAAGGTTCTTCGCACCATCAGAAATACCAGACCAGATTCCAACAAAGAAATCAGCAATCCCTTGCCAGGCGTTTTTTATCCAGCTAACAAACCCAGCCCAAATCTTTTGACCAATTTTTGTTTGAGTAAAGAACCAAACTAAACCTGCTACAACAGCAGCAATCGCAGCTGCTATAGCACCGATTGGATTTGCTACTATAGCAGCATTAAAAGCCAAAACCGCTCCTTTAGCCGTGCTGATAGCTGCCGTAAAACCAGAAATAATCGTTTTAATCGTAGCTACAGTTTTAAAGGCTAAAAATCCCGCTAATAGTCCTGCCATCGTTGACTTAAGCACAGCCATTGCTGTTTCATTACTTTTAAGCCAAGTTGTGAAATTCTTGTTTGCCCCATGAGCTGACTTGATAAAACCTGTCATAGATTCAAATGCAGAACCAATGGCATTTACACCTTTCTTACTACCAGCTATACCTAACAAATCACTGACAAAGTCACCGACGATATCAGCTATATTTACGATAGTAGAGCCAATATTCTCAAAAGTCACACGAATGTTTTCGCCAATATTTACAATTCTAGAAGCTGTTTTTTCATCAAGCCCAAGATAGCTTTTTAAAAAGTCCTTGTTGTCTGCCTTGTCTCCTGAGCCAAAGATCATATCAGACAGTGCATTAAGAACACCGCTGACATTAGTATAGATATCATAAATTTTATCAGTGATACTTTTAGCAATTCCATCACCAAAGATTGCAGCAATTCCCTCTTTCAAAACTGTCCCGATGACAGTCGGTAAGCCCCGCAGGATATTTCCAACCATCGGAATGAAATTTTTAAATAGAAACGTTGATGTCGTCTCTGCCAGAGCTTTTAGCGATGGCATGATATCTTCACCAAGAGTCAATTTCCCCAGAACATTTTGAGCAGCAGCTTTCATGGCGGCAAATGATCCACTGAAAGTGGATGCTGCTTCTTTCGCAGTTGTGCCAGTAATATCCAGTTTCCCTTGAATCGCATGAATCGCTTGATAAACATCAGATAAGTTGTTGATGTCATATTTGACTCTGGTTAGTTTAGTAGCATCTGCCAGTAAGCGTTCCATTTCCGTTTTAGTACCACCATAACCAAGTTTAAGGTTATCTAGCATGGTATAGTTTTGTTTGGCGAATCCTTGATAGGCGTCTTGAATACGATCCATGGATGTACCCATCTTATTTGCATTATCAGACATATCCACCATGGCCATATTTGCCAAATCTGCAGCTTTTTCGGTATCTCCACCCAAAGACTGCAAGAGACTGGCAGAGAAGCCAGTTACATTTTCCATGTAGGCATTGGCGGACAGTCCGGTAGTGCGATAAGCCTCATTTGCATAGGCTTTGACCTTATCAGCTGAACCCTTGAAAAGGGTTTCGATTCCTCCAAGTGATTGCTGAAGAGCTGCCCCTTCTGATAAGGCGAAAGTAAAAGCTTTACCGATTCCAGCCGCTGTGATGACACCTGTTACAGCTTTTACAAGAGTAGAACCAAGGGTTGATCCAGCACTTTTACCTGCTGCACTAGCTTCCGGCGAAATAGCGTTTTGAATAGCTCCACTAATACCTTTAGCAGATGGCATAATCTGCACATAAGCTTGTCCTAATTCTGTTGCCACTAGTTCTCACCTCCAGTCTTGTTTAAAATTTTTGCTCTCGCTTTTTCAAATTCCTCGCCAGAAATAAAGACCATTTCTTTGCTTTCTTTTTCTACTGCGGTTAATTTCTCTGTAATAGAAACAGGTCTATTGTTCCCTTTTTGCCCATCTTTCGTTTTAAACCATGTAAGCAAAGAGAGCCTGTCTAGAATGCTGGCTTGTAGAAGAGTATCAAATGACACTCTTTGTCCAGACATCACTAACTTAATACGAGAATCTTCTCTGAGGCCATAAGAAAAAACAGCCACCTGATAAGCAGGCAACCGTCTATAATCGTATATGTTATACACCTCAGCAAGGTCGCAAATCAATGCGTCTTCATCTGCTTGTATCATTTTGGCGAGGAGGGCAATTTTTTTACCTTGTTTTGAGCTTCAAAGATTTCTTTAATAGCTTCTCCCATTTTGTCCATTGGCACAAGACCGTTTTCATCACGTACATGCTCTTTCAAAGCATCTGCTTGATCGCCTAATAAGAGTTTTAACAATTTTGGTAACACAAGAGGATTTGTGTCCACTTCTGCGATTGCTTCTACTAGTTCATAGTTGCTTAGACGTTCTTCTGAAATTTCAAACGAAAAACCTGACGTAGTTGTACCTTTAATTGATTTTGACATCTATTAAGCTCCTTTAATATATTCATAGTGCGTGTTCCCTTCTTTGTCAGGAAACGCAGTAACAGTTGTCTCATAACCTACCGTTTCACCGTCTTTATAGCCTACTTCCCCGATTTCGGTCACTTTTCCTTGAGGAATAACAATCCGTTTGATAGCTCCACCTTTGAGGATAACTTCAACTACAAGACAATGTTCCTGTAATTCTTTTGAGTTCGCTTTGACTACAATTCCAGTGCTGAGGTCTCCGTTCACATTGTCCTTGCCATAGATTTCTTTAAGGACATCTACGTTAAGAGCCTCAATAAGAGTGTACCCGAAAGTGTCTTTCTTTTCTGTTTGTGACGAGTTAACCACATCTCCGCCCCAAGCCTTAATGTCTTCCGATTCTGGGCTATTCGTGTTAGTAAGTCCGTCCTCTGAGATGTAACCCAATGATTTAAACGCTGTATTAAGAGCTGTAGTTGCATCTGTTGGAAGTTCAGTACCCAATGGAGCAGAGTAAATTGCCCCACCAACCTTTGGTTTTGCGGTTGTTACATGTGATGAATTTGACATCTTATTCTCCTTTTCAATTTTAATAATGGTTAATATCAAATACTGCTTGATACCGGTAAGATTTCGTTTCGGTATCAGTATAGTTATAATCGCTATTTAACGAGATGCCACTAATATCATCTAGTTCTATCAAGCCTTCAACAACATCTTTGACTTCTTCGTTTAATAGCGCGGCATCGTGCATAGACTTAGCGTAACTCTGAAAAGCAAAAGTTGACGACTTCAACTGATTTCTCTTGCTACTGCCCGTCTTTTCTATCACGACATATTTATCAGGCATTTTCGCTTGATGTTCAAAAAAAGACGGCACAGTTAAATGACCGTCAAAGTATTTCTTGATGATAACTTCAATCATTTAACGCACCGCCTTTAAAAGTGTATTGTTTTTGAGATTATCTTTCTTGGCTTTGCGAGTTTTAGCACTCACCATTGCATTTGCACGATTGCGTCCAATATGGATGTCCTGCTCATAACCATCGCCGCATCGGTTTTTGATGTTGCTTGCGTGTTTTGACAGAACTGTCTGCATAGCAGATGATTTCATCAACTCTGCCACCCCTGCACGATTAAGCTTAAATTTCATATTACTCATAATGTTCCACCATCACTTTCTTATTCCACTCAAGCGGAATCATTTCTTCAATACCAGCTTGAGGGATACCAACTGTCCGCCAACGTTTGCCAAAAAATCGAACCTCTTTATCCGTCCAATTGTTTGTGTCACCTTTTGGAATGGCAAGTGTGTACTCTGCCTTCTTTCCAGTCAGATTGAGCTGATTTGTGATGTCTTCAGTTGTAGACGGGCTGACCAACACATTCTCAACCGAGATTTCTGATTCTTCATAAATTGGATGCCCAAATGGGTCTGTTCCCTTTTTGGTCTTACCAATCAATATCACAGTCATGCCTTTAATCCGTGTCATAGATTTCCATCACCCCAAATCTCTGCCGTTTCAATCCCAGACGCTTCAACTCATTGTCTTTGATAAACAACCCACCGCCAGGAACCAAATAAGACCCGCTAAACGAGTAGCCCAAGGCGCTCTCCGTGACTTGGGTCATCGGTTCCTGATTAGTAGATGTCATTAAGGTACGAGCGACTACGTCAACTGTTACAGATTTGACAACTTGAGCATATGACGGACTGTCTGCGACTATCTTATCAAGGTCTTTTCCGACTTTTTTAGCTTCATTCCGCAAAGCAGCAGAGACCACTTCCAGCAGTGCCTCTGCCCTTCGTTCCTCTTCAGTTTTCAAAGTCCGCCACAGCAGAGCCAAATCGTCCTTTGTCGCAAAATCAGTCATAAGCTATTCCTCAGTAGACTTAGCTTTTTTAGCAGGTTTCTTTGTTTCTTCAACAGGTTCCCAGTTGCCGCTAAGTTGAGAGTCTACATCAATGATCACTCCTGTTTTTTTGTTAATATATTCCATAGCTTAAGCCTCCACACGAGCAAATGATTCTTCATCCAGAATACCCCAACCTACATACACTTCTGTACGCAAGCATACTTCACGGTAGCGTTTCAAGTCACGGCCTGCACCGTCTGGATCACCATATTCAATGATTTCAAGCGGAATATTTTCAGCGTAACCCCATTTGAACGCATTTTCAAAGTCACCAACAATAGCATGGTCTTTCTTAGCTCCACTAGCAACTGTGCTCAATGTCTTATTGACATCTGACTGCATTCCGTAAAATGATGCAGGATTTTGACCAAAGCGATATTCAGGATATTGTACAACCCCGTTCACTTTGATTTTTCCAAGAGCTGCTCCTGCAGCTGGTGATAAAGCAATACCAGTCACCTGTCCATCGTTTGCAGTGATTGTCGTAACAGCTGCATCGATGTTTTCGTCGATTTTTTCCGCGTCGTAAGTAACTACATTTCCTGTAATCAAACCATCAAATGAATTGGTTGCTTTAAAAGAAGCATCCGTCATTGATTTTGGTTCCAGACCGTGGAAAGATGCAATATCAACAGCTTGTGCAACTTTTTTAGCCAATCCATCAATGAATGATTTGAGATAAGACAGTTGTTTTTCTTCTGAGCAATTCACAAATTCTTGAGATACACGAGCTTGATAAGTAACCAGAACTGGCTTCACTACCTTTGGTTTCATTGTAGCATTACCAGCATTTGAAGGTTTACCTTCACCTATAATTTCAGCGTTTCCTTCAAGATTGAAAATGAATGTTTCTGTTCCAGTAAATGGAATAGGTTCTTGACTTGATAGTTTAGCGATGGTCGAATGACCTTTTACTTTGCTAAAAATATCTTGTACTGTTTCTACAGGGAACAGATCCCCTGATTGCAATGTTGCCATAGATTATTCTCCTCTCATTTTTCGCAGCATTCCTTTCAACGCTGCATCTTCGTCGTTTGAATTTCCTACATTAGGTTCATTTGATTTTGTCGGTGCTGCCGGTTTAGCTGGCTTCAAAAAGCCTGCTAGACGCTCTGCATCTGCTTTAATAGCTTCCTCATCATCGCCGACCAGGCGATCGGTCAAGTCATACGGCAAGCCATTTTGCAAAGCAATACGAGTACGCAAGCTTGCTGTCTCATAACCAGCCACTTGCTTTTTCAAATTTGCGATTTGCTTATCGTAATCTGCAGCGCTAGTCTTGCTTGCTTCAGCTGCTGACTTCAGCGCACCATTTTCTTTTTCCAAATCACTCACACGAGTTTTGAGCTGGTCATAATCTGCGTACTTTTCTTTCTCACGAGCCAAGCGCGCTTTCACGATTGTGTCAAGTTCTTCTTGTGTAGTGATTGCTGTAAAATCTGACATATAAATATCCTTTCTCCTGCTTTCCCGGCAGTTCGGTAATTTTGTGCACTAAAAAAGCACCTTGCGGCACTCATTTAGTAATAACTTTTTTGCTTTTTACGAGGCTTCGTTGTATAACAAGCCCAGTACGCCAGCAAAGCGCTGTCCATTAAACTGATGTCTCGGTCGTCATATAGCGACTTATAGCCAAAGCCACCATTTGAGCCAATGTTACGTTTATCACAGTTTGTCACAACTGCAGTCAGCGAAGGCTGGTCATTGTGACAAAGTGTTTGCTGTACGATCGACTGTTCCCAAAGCGAATTAGCCGTGATAATTTCCTTGACTGTTGGCAAGATTGGTTTCTGGATTCCAAATTCTTTCATCTCTGCTGCTAGCAGTTCCTGCCCGCTAGCACCATCAACTACAATTTTTTCAATATCTGCAGACTTTAAGAAATTGATAATCCATTGCATGCCATTTCGGACAGAGACGCAGTCAATATTTTCGACAAATATTCGTTCGTCATCTGTTCGTACAGCAATTGCCATCGCAACATTGGTCCCGTCTTGGCCGTACTTGATTCCAACAAAAAGCTTCCCCTTAAGTCCAGGCATTGGTTCAACCTTGAGGTCAATCCATTCTTTTTCTGAGATGGCTGATTTCTGATTGAAGGTCGGCCAATAGCCCAGACGCTGGATATTATGATCCAGTTCGTCATCTCCGAGTTCGACTTTAATTTTCCGTTCGTTGAGATGACAGCCCATTGACGGATTAGTCAAGTACCAAGCATCCACATCGTTGATGTCGTGGATGTTTTCGACAGACCACTCTGCCCAGCCCGAGTACTCGCTGTTGCCAGCCAGAACTTTTTTGCGGTAGGCTGCAAAGACAGTTCCTGTTGATACCATTGTTGGCGGCGTCCCGCACATGATAGTCATCGGATTCTCG
Organism: Streptococcus constellatus; assembly: GCF_902167705.1. Classification (GTDB taxonomy): domain Bacteria; phylum Bacillota; class Bacilli; order Lactobacillales; family Streptococcaceae; genus Streptococcus; species Streptococcus constellatus_A. The sequence continues at coordinate 8,401 of NZ_CABHMZ010000022.1, forward strand.
CTATCTGTCACCGTGTACTTGAGAGCTGATTCCTGTTCTACAGTGTACTCTTGGGCTTCGTCGATGATAAGCAAGTCAAATCCTTCACCCAAACCACCATTTGATGTCCTGGTACGGAATTGGATAACCGCTCCAGTTTCCTTGAACTCAACACGCTCTTGCCCCTTTGCTTTGTTTGAAACAAAGTCCTCACCGTCCACATACCCCATATCCTCCAGATACTTTTTCAGTTCCTCAAATGATGAATGGGACGTGCTGATACGATGAGCAGTATGCAGGATTCTAAGTCCTTTATGCAGACCCCACAACTCCACAATATAGACATCTTCTGTCTTACCGTTTCGTCGAGGGATGGCATAACCAAACTTTTGGTGTACCCACAGACCGTCATCATTTATGGCCATAATAGCTTCAAGCAAAGATACTTGCCAAGGATAACAATCTCGGCCAGATTTCTGATAAAACTCTATGGCTTCCTGAGCCAAGCTATCAGTATAATGTAAAGTTACCGATTGAGTAGGATGCTGATTGCCAAATCTAATCTTAGTTTTAGTAACCATAACCTTTCCTTTCAATCGTCATCGCATGATAACCCTATCGCTGGGAGACATTGGATCACCTCCTAAACTAGTTGTCCAAAAGTGTAATCATTCTTTTTCTTCTCTTCTCCTTTCCTTGCTTTTTAAGCAAAATTGTTGTATACTTAACTTAAGTAAGGAAGTAATCCTGTTCCCCTTGTCCACTATGTGGTCGGAATGACGGTTACTTCCTTTTTTGTACTATATCAATCAAGCGATTGCCACGCTTCATGATAACAGTATCAACATCTCTCCTGCCGCTTCTGTAGATTATTTCCAACTGCTGTAACACTTCTTCTGTGCTAATATTAGATTTTTCTAGTTCAAGCACAAAATTATTTGCTTGTCTTTTTGATTTTCGCATATTGTTATCAACAACATTTTTACCAGCTCCCTCAATCTCTTTTAAGTCAAATCGTTCACCATTGACCAAATAATCAGGAGTCGGAACTTTTAGCGGATAATTTACTTTTGGTACAAGCTGGACTTTAACACCAAATTTCTTGGCTAGCCACTCTGCAACCTCTTTTTCTTTTTGTGAATAATCTAAAACAACATGCTTTCCGTCAACATGATACTTGACCTCCTCATGCTCCCAATAGCCCATTTCGGCAACAGAACCTTTACCTGAGTGCTTTAGCCACTCTTTTTTTACACTTAAATAAGGCTTGTCATTATCTGGCAAGCCTATTTGTTTTCTATGTTCGATTTCTGATTTTCTCTTATCCTCTGACCACTTTTTTGTCCATACGTTTTGCTTTTTTCCGTTTCCCGGATGATAATCCACTGTACACCGACAACGCTGATGCCTACGATATACATTTTTTGGTACTTTTGGATAAGTATAAGTTCCAGCTACTTCTTTGCACCAATCACAACAATTGCCACTCTCACGTCGCACGATTTTAGGAGATAATCCCGCCTTTGCGTGGAACTCTGCATTTTTTCGGATACTATCATCCACAATAGACTGCGTAAAATTAACAATCGGTTCACCTAGCAGCCAACTTACTTTGTCAAAGCTCTCCTCGCTGGACAAGCGATTGACTAATCCGTCTATTCTATCTTGGTTTAATTCCGGATGTTGCACAGCGAGCCCGATTTTGGCTTCTTGGTTCAAATTTTTCTGGATTTCACTGGCATAATCACTCACAAGCTCATAATTCCTGCCTAACGTCTCATTTAAGAGACGATTTGCGATATTGTAATACATTTTACCGTCTGGCAATGTGTCGTTGCTTAGAGAGCTTCCTAGAACTTTAGAAAGAATTCCGCCAATTTCTATAGCGTAGTCATTTGCATCTAAATAGTTTGCTTGTTTCTGTCCAAGTTTATCGAGTAGCCCTTTAATCGTTGAACTACTAAGCTGACCACGCTCGAAATCTGTCTTGATTTGCTTGAGTAGTCCAGGGACGACGTCCTCAACCATTGCCATCACCACCTACTGCGGAAACTGACCCATCTGATGCCTTAATACCCGTCAAATCACGGATAGTATCACTTCCAACGAATCCAGGAATGGCTTGATTGAGCTTAATAGCACCATCACCAATCATAGTCAATGTGGTTGCGTCTGCCTCAAAGAGTGGCTCCCATTTGACTGATGTTGCCATAAATTGGTTGCGCAAGTATGGGAACTCATCCCGCAAGCACACTGCCACATATGCCGTATTTAGCAAGCCCGATGCAAATGACCGCTGCGCTTTTCTTCCAGCCGCCCTCAAATTCTCGTGAGCAGCTTTGATGGTCTCTACTGATGATGGATTATCAGACGGAAAACCCAAGTCATCCATAGTCAAGCCTGTACCGCCTGCAAATAAAGCGGCGTACATCTTAAGCTGGTCAATGAACGGTGACATGCTAGCTGTTGTAAATTGACCAACCGTTGGACTGTCCCCGTCTTCGTCTTTGGTAAACTGTAATAAGCTTGACACAGTCGCTTTCCACTTTTCCATTGGCTCTGCTTCTTGACTAAGCCCTAACACATATTTTTGAGGAAATGAATAGAACTCTGCCGTTACTTCCGCCCGCTCTAGCGTACGTTTAGCAGCTTTTTGCTGGTACATACCAGCTTGCGTAATACGACTGCGACCAAATGGACGTACCGCATCCGGACGATGGATAATAGGGACTAATAACGGCTGCCCTGTTGGATTACTGACAAAGTATTCTTTTCCGTACTTCGGATAATACCAGGTTGCGTCTTTTGTAAAATATGCTTCAAGAGTCGGCACACCATACTCATCTTGTTCTAAGACCGCATAGCCTTCTGTCAGTAAAAAGGTTGTTGGATTTAAAATCCCAGTCGCTCGACTGGCCTCAATGATCTGCATTCTAGGTATCTCATCCTGATTGCCAGGCATGATATACACAAAGCAACAAGATGCAATCAAGGCGGACTGAATAGCTGTATCAAACAGAATATCTGGATTGTTAGCATTAAAAATTTCTGTCGCATTAAAGTCGTCATCTGCAAATTCACGGAAAATAATCCGATCGGCCAGCGCATCCACTCCGTGAGCTGTCCAGCCTAAAACCGATCTGTACATATCCCGCACTTTATCTGGCATAACGATGCTGCGAGAGGCTTCTCTATCTGCCATCGCATAATATCGATAGCGTCTTTTAACGCCCAATTGATAAAGGGCTAGTTTTCTTCTTAGGTAGCCCATGCCGTAGTAATTCATCTTGATTGCTCCTTTATTTTTTCAACTACTAATTGCTCAAAATTCTCTTCGTGAACCTCAATACCTTCAACCACTGTCCTACTAACAAAGTTAAACTTTTCCTCGTTGGCCAAAATCCGCTTTTTAAAATCTCGGTAGTATTTCAGCAAATTTTTGCTTTTTTTGCGCTTTTTAGCCATTAAAATGTTAGGATTAACTTTTTTGATTTTTTCCTGCTTCTTAGCAGCACGCTTTTTCTTCATCAGTTTGCGTTGATTCGTTCTAATCCCGTCCCTACGGCATTTGTCACTGCAATATTTTGACCGACTAGATGTAGCCGTGAACTTTTTACCACATATCGAACACTTAATTTTTTTCATTTCCTAACTCCCAAATCCTAACGCGAGAAAAAATGTACAGTGACGGCGTGAAGGGCGGCTGTTGCCAAGGGTAGGGGGTTACCCCCCTTTGTACTTCGACCAATCTTGCGTTTGAGGGAGATTGCGATTTCCAATCGTTTTCGTTTCTGCACCAGTCTCAGACTGGTTAGCATACAGCTTATCAGACTTCTGCCGATTGCATTGCCAGTGCGCCAGCTGTAGATTATCTATAGCTGACGGATGACCACCTTTGGCTATAGGAACGATGTGGTCTATCACAGGACTCATCGGGTCAGGATACTTCAATTTCTTATTGACCAGTCGTCCACAGATGCCACAGTGTGTACTTGATTTCAGCAACCGCTTCTTATTCTTCTCAAACGCAACTCTATGCGGTCCACTCTTATCAGCTCTTAGATTAGCCATGCGCACCTCTTGGAAATTAACAGGGGCGGGGTACTCAATAGCACCTCACCCCTGTTTTCTTGATGATACTATAATAGCACGTTGAAACTGTCATGCACTGTCAAATGCTGTCATTATTGTTATTTACTGTCAATCACTGTCATTTACTGTCAGATTGTTTAATTCTTTAGTGGCTATACGCAACAATCTAAAGTATGTGCTCTCACTACAATTGAGTTCGTCCATTACTTGCCACCTCGTCATCTTATCAATATAAACCAAGCTCAGTATCGCCTGACTGTCCGTGTTATCCAAAGAGTCGATCAATCCCTGCAGTTCTCTTTGTTTTCTGATAGCTTCAGCGGTCTTCTGCTCTATTTCTTCCTTTGCCGTTAGCAACTCAACATAGATATCATCCTGCTTACGCTTGATACCTCCAGACACTTTATCTGCAGAGAATTTTGCGCTAGATAAAAGTGAAGCTTCGATTTTATCTCTACGTCTAATCAAGCTCGCAATGTATAAATCTAGGTTTCTCAAATCTTTTAAAATAGCCTTTGCCTTCACTTTTAACTCCTTTGTGATATAATATAAGTATAGTTGTTACAAGGAGTCAGCCAGGCGCTGACTTTTTTTAATACTGATTTAAAATTTCTACGACTTCACTATATTCAATCGGAAGAGTAATGTTTTTTTCCTCATACAAAAACAATTTTGGTATTTTCAGGAAGATCATTGTTCGTCTTGAATCAACAGCTTTAATGGTTGAGATATGTTTAATCAATTCACGTTTTAAAGCTATGCTGCCAAATTTTATAAATCTAGGCATTTCTTTTCTGACAATCTTTATTTTCCCGCTATAAGGTCTACGTTTAGGTTTCATTCCTGTACTTCCTCTACTTCCCAGCCAAGTACATCAGCAACTTTCTGCGCTTCTTCCTTGGTATCAAATTTCTTGACATAATTCATAATCCCCGGCATTTCGTCAGCAAGTATGACAATTTCCACATCTTCTTGATATTCTTTAAAATATAGATGATTGCCATCTGTGACTACATACCGTTGCTTCTTCTGCATGCTCTCAAGCGGGTCATCTAATAGTTTCAGATCATCAATAACAATTTCAGTTTCGATTTTAGTAACACCGACATTTAATAAAGCACTATATTGTCCAATTAATTCTCTTTTATTCATTTTAAATTCCTTTTATTCATATTTTTTGCATAAAATCATAGCGTGACACTGTGACATTTACTTTCAAAACTTTTATTTTATATAAAACAAGAATTGCTCTATAATAGGCTTTGTAGCTATTCTTATTTTTATATACTCTTTTTATTTAATAATAATGTCACAGATACTATTTAATTGTCTATAAAGTCAGTCATATCAAGTGCTAGATAGTGTGACATTAACTTTTTTTAAAATTTGTGAGAAAATCGACCTCAAACCTTGATACACTTGACCTCAAAGGGTGTGACATTATAAATGTCACAGTAATGTCACATAATGTCACGGATAGCTGTTTTTGTGACATTACAAGCTGAAAGTGTGACATTAACTTTTTTGCATATTTTTACGAAAATATCCTCTAAATTGACTACCATTTGTTCTACGAACTCCATACTCCCAATCGCCATCATTATCCATCATTAACTTGATTTTCTTGGCCAACTTACTTCCTCGTGCCGTATCTACATCAAAGACATTCTTTAAAATGTCCCTAGTAGAGACTGCTTCCTGCAGCACCACTCCGTGTACTGGATTACCGACCTCATCACGATAGATTTGATTATTGAAATAAGAGTAGGTAAATTGATGCCGCTGCACCATAGACATATCCGACCAGTTGGACGGAACCAACATATCCAGATATTCATAGATTTGCTCTTCTTCCTCGTCCTTGTAAGCAAACTGCTCTTTATAGACTTTCAGCTCCTGCTCAACCTCTTCATCGAAAGTCAGACTAAAGCCTTTTTTGTATAGAGCCACAGCCTCGCCCCAAAGTTGAAGAACATCTTCTTCCGTCATATCAAATGGCCGCATAAATTGATTATCTGCATGAACCAATACTGGCAGGAATCGACGTTCACCGGTTTTGTCCCTTAGATATTCAACCTCGTTGCTGGTCCTAGCAATCACGAAGTTCTTAGGAAATTTCTCCGATCTCCGGCCGTATGCTTTCCGAAAACGCAAATCCGTTTTCGTGACAAAGGCCTTTAATTCTGCAAAGGTGGTCTTTCTTGATGCAATCATCTCGTCGTCATTAACGATTAAGGACTTAAGCATAATCTCATAATTATCCTTATCAAAGAAATCTTTAACAGAATCTGTGTACCAGTCCATTCCTATCTTTTGCAGAAAAGTTGTCTTTCCTGTTCCTTGGCCACCGACCAAGTCTAGTACGTAGTCAAATTTAACGCCAGGAGTGAAAACTTTGGCCACCGCGCCGACAAAGAACATCGTTGCGATCCTTGAAACATTAATATCGTCTTCTGCACCTAGCCAAGTTTGAAAAACCTGGTTCAATCGCTCCTTGTGGTCCCACTGCTGATAAGCACGTTCCATGTATTCAGAAACTGGATTATAGGATTTTTCTGCAAAGAATGTTGCAATCCCGTCTGATAAGGCTTGACGTTTAAAGACAACCCCAAAATGATTCTCAAGATAAACACTAAGCACCGCTTCAAAATTCCCAGGTAATTCACCTTTTGGAAGTTCGACATTATCAAGCTTGATGTCGGCCACAATCTCGTGTTCTTGAGAAAAGGAATTATGCCTTAAAAAGTCATTGAGGCGCGTGTCACTCTTGAGAGCCAGCAGCACATTTCGCGGACTGTCTGAGACGATTACATCAATTTCTTCTTTCTCGCCCTGGTCATTGACAATCTTTTTCTTCGTACGTTTAAATTGAACCATGGACATTTTTAAAATCTCACCAATGATACTCACCTCCTCATGTCTTTATTAATCATACTCATCACCGTCCGCTCAAGTTCTTTATCAGGTAGCGGATCCAGACTGTTATTGTTTGCTATCTGAGCCAACTGCAGAACAAACTCTGCTTCTACATGCCTAGACAGCAAACCGCCCGTGAATTTGGCCAAGGTATCGTTTCTGGTTCCCTCACCACCAAATCCAATCGCAATCATTTCAAATAGCTCTGTTGTTCTATTGCGTTTTCTGTTTGAATAATTTTGATAGCGTAACTGATCCAGGTCATTGACCTTGTTCTTTTTTAAGTATTCCGATTTGATAGCCATGACCAGCGCCCTGCTGGCCGTGACCATCGTGCCGCCCTCTTTTGATTTATCAATGTCCCATTCATATTTCCCTTTTTTTGTTTTCGATGGAGCGACTAATACATAGTTATTAGGATGAGCTTTGACATCAACACCAGGTAGAAAGCCAATCATTTGGCTCATGGAAACATCCGGATGTTTGAAATAGAAGATGTGCTTACCACCACTAGCAGTTCGAGCTTGCAGCGTTGGCGTTATCAAGTTCAGATGTTCCCAATTCTTTAAAGATTCAAAGCCATTATGTTTTCCATGCAAATCAATATCAATAACAAAAAATTTATCCGTCCGAACTGCAATATTAGCATCAGGATACTGCGACCAAAAATCCTCTATTTCCTGTTCTGTCAAGGCTGGCTTATCTGCAAAAGCAATCATCGGTTTCTTGCTAGTTGGACTAATAGGAATAACTGAAAATCCCTTTTTCTGATAAGCTAAGGCATGTTCTTTCATTCCCATCTAGTACCTCCTATTAGAATGGCATATCATCATCCGAGATGTCCATCGGATTGGCGTTATTATTTTGTTGATTACGACTTTCCAAAATTTGGAAATTCTCTGCTACAACTTCAGTCACATAAACCCGTTGACCTTGCTGATTTTCGTAGTTACGCGTCTGAATACGACCAGTAATTCCGATAAGAGCTCCTTTTTTGGCCCAATTTGCAAGATTTTCTGCCTGTTGCCGCCAAATAATACAATTAATGAAATCTGCTTCTCGTTCACCATTTTGACTTTTAAAATTACGATTAACCGCAAGAGTAAAGCTAGCTACTGCCGTATTACTCTGAGTCATACGCAATTCCGCATCACGGGTCATGCGACCCACAAGTACAACGTTATTTATCATTTATTCAATTCCTTTCACTTTTTTCGTTTCTTCAATCAACTGTTGAGCGGTCTTCAACTGACCAACTGGTATCTGTTCAATTTTCTCAACTCCCATCAGACCAACGAACCATTTTCCAATGGTAATAACTGGTGCATTAGTTGATTCTGCAATATATTTGATATCTTCACGTAGCTTTTTAGCCTGAGCGCCTGTGATGAATTTCTTATCATTAGTTAGCTTTTTAGCACTTTCATTTGATTTAGCCGTTGACTTATTTGCTGCTTTGTTTGTAGATTTTTGATCTGTCTGTTCAGCGTATTCATCCGTGTCAGGATCCTTGTTGTCGTCAATAGCAAATAAACCATTCAAAGCGTACTTACGCGCATAGCTGGATGCTGTACCTGTTATTTGGCTGCCATCCATCCCTTTTTTTGTTTCTTCTTCACGCGCTAATGCTTTAGATCCGATAGCCTCACCTTCAGCGTAGAGTGTGACAGAAGCCTCAACATAATGGCGCCCCTCGATATATACGATGTCATCACTCATAGTGATTGCCGCCTTATGCTTTTTTAAAATCGGTTTTAGAGCTTCTAGGATATCCTCTGCACTTCGATAATTGTATTTTCCGAAAGAGTTATATTGACCCTTTGGAGCAACCAACTCACTTTGGATTGACTGCAATACTCCAAATATTTTTCCCATGTTAACTCCTTTTAGTCAAACAACCCTCTCAAAAAATCACGAGTAAGCTTATCAGGCTGCTTTTCAATCTCTCGAACCTCGCTACCGTTTGGATAAGTTAATTCATACTCAGCTTTAACTTTGACAACTTCACAACCAAATATTTTAGCCATGTTTTTGAATTGCATTTTGTCTTCTTCGTATTTTTCGAGAGACATGAACAAAGCGTTGGCAAGATTATCCGTGTAATCTGCTTGGTAGGCTAATGTTCCGCGATCCTCAAACGATTTTAAGAAAGACCCTGTTTCTTTTCTACGCAATACAATAAGTTCTTGATTCATTTTCATTTTGATTCTCCTTAAATTTGATAACCTTCTGGGTATTTTGTAGCAAGCGGTCTGTAGTTAGATTCTGCTTTCTTTCCACATTTCTCGCATTCCATATTTGGGACCACATTATTATGATAGTTTGCGTCATCATATCCGCCACCTATTTTCGTAAAGCCACAATGTTCACACTCATATTCTGCTGTGAAATCTCTTCGGTATTGACTGATAATTTTTTTAATTCGCATTCGTTTCTCCTTAAAAATAAAACTCTATGACTCTCACGTCATGTTGTTGGCGGCTGCCTGTTACCCGCCAAAGCAGCTGTCTATAATCATCATAGCTGCCATCTGATTTATTGACCGGATCCAGCACTACGATTGTTTTAAATTTATGCTGCAGACCATCAACTCCGACACCTAACACTTGACTAGTAGCCACAACATTGGTCTGTTCAAGAGAGTCCTTCCTATCTCCTGTCCAAATACCAATTTCTGGATGACGTTCTCGAATAACCTCTACAATCTGCTTGGATTTGCTGACTATCAACATTTCTGTCTTACTAGCCAGCAGAAGATCCAATTGCAGTAGCATTGGAGTGTCTGCATTAACTGCTTTCAATTTTGGAAAGTCAACCTCAAAACCTGTCTGGATTAAATATCGTTCAAAAGTCTTTCGGCCAAATGTCTGTTTGGCCATGGCGTACTTGCCATCTTTTCCGACAATGTTCAGCTTTCTAAACTGTTCCAATTCTTCCGGATTAGCAGTCAAGCACCAGACAGGCTCAAAGATGACCTCAAAGCCATTGTTTTCTTCTGCTTCTTCAATCTCCTCAACATCTTCCCAGCGGAAAAAGTTTGGCAGATTAGCTACATAGCTTTCATAGTCTCGGAAGTCATCCCATTCTTGCTTAGAATAGCTGAATTTGGAATATTTCATCTTCCCGTGGGCTAGTTGCCAGTTTTCCTTTTGGTTTGGTTCGGCCGCTCCAAAAAATGTCTTTTCGAGCGGATAGAAGTTTTGCCCCTTCTTCCTGATGGGCGTTGCTGACAAGCCTACAGTATAGCTGCGTTTGACCTTCCGATAAGCCTTCACATTGGCATCGCTAGACATATTCTGCCACTCGTCAACAATGAACACATCGCACTCAATAGACTCACCACTTGCAAGTCTGTTCTGCAATCTGCGGTCTGTCATAGTCTCTAATTCAAAATCAGTGTTGTAGCCTAATTTTTGATAAGTGCTGTTCCATCCGTTCAGGATGGCTAGTCGATTATTGATAACCAGGACTTTTTTTGCTCCCTTGTGCTTTGCGATTTCAAAAGCACAGATGGTTTTACCACGGCCGCCGTATGCCTCAAGGAAAATACCAGGGCAGTCACGGTCACTACGTTTGACCGCTTCAGCCTGCCATTTGCGTAATTCGATTGCCAATGTCCACAATCACCTCCTCGATGTCATTCCGTTGGGCATAAAATAGCCCAAGCCTTGCAGCTGCCCTCACATCGTTGTGATGACTCTTGTCAAAGGACCACAAACCTAAAGCTTTTAATAAGTCGTTTGGTATATCGGTCTGATACCCTGCATTACGCTGCAAAACTAAGTCCGGATAGCATAGTTCTATGGCTGCAATAGTTTCCACAACCGAGTTGTCTCTTGAATAATCATTGTCCCTGACCTCAAATTTTTCAACGACCACTATATCAAACTCGAGACTCCGACCAGTTGACTTGAACCAGTTTTTGAAGTTCTGAGCGCCAAACGGAAGTACCCAGCTATCGACCAAACCAGCATTGTCCAGCAGGACAATTCCTGTTGTGCTAGTTTCAATTCGATTGCTTGACGGATCAATTGCTAAAATTCTCATTTGATCACCAACTTTTCAGTACGAATGAGTTCGGCTCCTTTGACTTTCTTGCCAGATTTCAGCAACTCTTTGAGTGTTTTTTTGTCCGGTGCGAGCGTCACTTTTTTTGTAAAATATTTTTTTGGAAGGTCATCTTCGTTGACCTTAACTGATTCTGGATTCTTAGCAACTTTTATAGTAAGAGCACCGCTCTTAACTTCGGTTTGACCCGTGACATTCATAGCTGTCATAATGTTATCCTTAACATAATCAAGCTTTTTCTGTGCCGCCTGTTTCTTGGCTTTGAAGCTATCTTCCTCAGCCTTGTACATGGCCACATCTGCCTCTAGATTCTTGATAACGTGGGCATATCCTTCCGCTTTCTGTTCGAATTGTTCTTGCCAATCGATAGCCTCAAGCGTGTCCGCTTTTGTTTCGTCATCAATATCCATCTGGTAAATTGCCAGGAACTGGCCTGTTAGCTCATATAAACTAGCCATTTTTTTCTACCTCTCTGATTTTGTTTGTTAATTTTGTAAGTCCGATTCCCGTTTTAGTTAATTCAGCATCGGACGTAAATAAATGATTTTGATTCATTCTAGCGATTTCGTTTTTAGATAAACAAGCAAGATTTGTAATATCATAGTTTGTTTTATCACCGTCCAAGAAGACAATCGAATGCCCTTTGGGTATTGGCCCGTGATGCTCAATCCAGGTCTTTCTGTGTAGCAATTCCCAGACATTTGGATCCGCTACTTTGATTTTCGGATAGCCGTCTGTCCTTTGAGCAACGGTTCCCACCGGAACATAATTTGGAGGTTTATTCCCCTTCTTAAACTGGCCGCTGTTCTTAGGCATATTCGGAAATCTCTTTCCTTTGTTCGCTGGCGTATGTCCTTTTTCAAACTGACCAGTTAAGCCGCTATTTAAACGATTGTTTCTTCGATAATTCTTGACTTGCTTGCGGGTTAATGACAAACCGAATTTTTCATTCATTTCATCCGCAAATGTTTGTGCAGTTTTTCCGACGTAGTTTTTCAAAAAATAGTCATGCTGCTCGCTTGTCAGGATTCTTTTTTGGAATACCTTCCCTACCAGCAGACCAAGTCGCTTACGCACTCCTCCGATTTGCGAAGCTGTGTAATTGGTCCCAAACTTTTCATTTAGCAGTTGGGTTACTTCCGGAGTCAGCCGTCCCGGACAAATCTCTTGCATATAATCAGTATATTCATTCTTCCAGCAAAGCGATCGGGGCATTGACATCACCTACCTTATCTTTAAATCTCTCAGCATCCAAGGCCAGTTGGCCAGCCTGCAAGATTTGGCCAGAAATCGCCACCATTTGTTTTGAACGTTGGAGTTCTACTTTCAATTCTTCTGTAGTGAGATCTCTATCATCCAGAGTCTCTAATTGAGCAAAGAGCGTGTTGGTCAAGTCTGATAATTTATTGCGTACCATTTTTGAACCTCATTCCTTATCTCATAAGCTCACTGTTTTTAAATACTACTGCTATTGAGTCAACAATCGTCTTCAGACGATAGTTTTCGGTTTGTAGCTCATTAAGTTTGTTTATTAGATCGAGGTATTCCTCAACACTGATTTCTACTGTCTCTTTCATTAAGCTTCCTCCATCCGGCTCTTAATATTCATCAAGAGACCTTTCAAGTTACGCTTCTCAGTCTCTGATAAGTTGCACTTATCAATAAATTTTGCGATAAGCTTAAAGGCTTTTTCTATTCTTTTTTCTTTGTCTAGCATTCTTACACTCCTAATTGTTTTTCACGTTTAATGTTTTCCAGCATCTCTGCCAGTGTTTCTTTTTTGGGTCTGTATCGGTTGCGAGATTTCCACTTAACAAACAGGCGAAATCCTTCGTAATTGACAAAGACGATTCTATGAGTTGGGTTGTCAATGAATTGTCGAAAGTCTGGATGTTCTCTCATTTCTGCCGCCCAGCCTTTAGCAGTTCCGACTGTCAACCCTTCCCATATTTGGCAAAGGTGTGCATAGTCACCATATGTTGCTTTTTCAGACTGATTGGCAGGCCTGTAAATTATTTCTGCTTTTGGCATAGTAAATTGTTCCTTTCTGTGTTATAATTAAATTAGTTATTTTGGTAAGCGACTGATTTTTCAGTTGCTTTTTTGTTATAATCGACTTATCAACCTAGGAAGGAGGATTGCTTATGGCAACTCCAATTAAACCTGGCACCGATAACCAACCAGCTGGTCACTATGTTGAAGTTGGTCCTCGCGGAGGGCACGTTGCCAACGGTCATACAGCTACTATTGGAAAAGGTAATCGTATACCTCCAACTTCAGCTAAAGGCAATGGTTGGAAGAAAGTCTAGCCTTATCTGCGTACAGTCGTTCAATGATTGTACGTTTTTTTGATAAACAAAAGCATTTACCAAAAATATCAATTTGGATCCATGCCTCGGCATAATCTTTCCCATCTCTAGCATAATGCGTGATGTAATGATGAATCATTTTTTCTTCTCCTTTTTTAAAATTGCTATAATTGACTTATTTTGAGTTTAATTTGTTAAACATTTATTTCAAAAAAAATCTTTTACATGTTTGTTAAAAACTCCGGCTAACTTTTGAAGTGTTCGAAGTTTAACAGTTGAAAACTGACCTGATTCTATCAAATGTATTGTTGTTCGAGAAACATTTGACTTCTCTGCGAGTTCCTCTTGAGACATTTTTTCTGCCTCACGCCATTTTTTTAAACGTTCTCCTTGCACCACTCCTCACCTCCTTTTGTAGTTATGATATGATATAATAAAAATAAAATATTCGAGGCTAAAAATGAAATTAAAACCTGATTGTATACGTGATATTCTGCTTATTGTCGAAAAATATGCTACATATTCAAATGATGTTGAACAAGAAATTGTTTTTCAAGAACTAGAGAATAAATATAATCATGAAGAAATCCTGTATCATGTTCGCCAATGTGAAGCAAGCGGACTCTTCTTAAAGGTACAACACTTTTTCGGTGGTTTCTCAATTATAGATTTATCTCCAGCCGGCCATCAATTTATTAACGATATTAGACAAGATACTAACTGGAACAAAATTAAAGAAATCGCAAAGAACGTTGGTTCTACTTCTCTTGATGTCTTAAAAGAAATATCTGTTCAGGTTATTTCAAATCTTATATCAAACCAATTTAGCAAGTAATTTGATATAAACCTCGGCATAGCCTTTCTCGGCTGTGCTTTTTATTTTAATAGCTTGCACGCCATTTATTTTTTGGTTATTTATACGAATAGAGTTTTCTCGTATAGCGATGGTATCCATATCCTCACCTCCTTTCAAATTTGGTATAATAGAATAAAAACGATTGGAGAAAATCTATGTTTGTAGAAATTCAAATAAGTAACTATGCCAGACAAGATGTTGTAATAGAGAATTCCTGCCCTAATTGCCGAAAACCAATCATCCCAGATGTTGTAAGCAAAGGGAGCAGTGAAAAATCTGTAGGAAAAAGTAATATTTTCATAACATTGCAGTGTCCAGGTTGCGAACATTTCTGGGTAGAAGAGTTTTCTGCCACTCTTGACGGCACAAACCATTACAATCTAACACATGTTGAAGTTAAACCTGAATTGCCTAGTGATATCCCAATGCCAGAAGATATTGACATCATTTCGCCTATCGGAAAAGATATTTACCTACAAGCCCTAAAAGCTGAAAACGAGAAGCTTGACCATATTGCAGGCATTGGCTATCGTAAAGCTTTAGAATTTTTTGTTAAAGATTTTGTTATTTTGACAAACATGGATGATAAAGCCAAGATTGAAAGAATGCAACTCAAGCAAGTCATAGATACATATATTGATGATGAAGAGTTGAAGACAGTTGCTCTAGCTTCAACATACATTGGCAACGACGAAGGTCACTACTTCCGAAAAAATCCAGATAAGGATATTTATGACTTAAAAAACTATTTACATGGCTTCATTTTCTACCTTGGTAAGAAACTTACTTTTCTTGATGCTCAAGAGCTTGTGAATCGCTCAAAGAAATCTTAGAATCAATTTCTTCTACTTTCCCAGCAATATACGTTACAGTCCTCAGTATTTCATTGAGGGCCGTTCTTTCTAATTCATTCATTTTCTTCTCCTTATCTAAATTCATCTAAGCTGACCTCTAATGCGTCAGCGATTTTTTTGACCGTTTCAAAATGTAGGTCTTTTACTTCTCCATCTCTTAAACGGTAGATTCCAGCTGTACCAATACCAGCTTTTAAGCAAAGTTTATAAACTGTCCAATTTCTTTCAGAAAGTTTTTCGGATATTTTTTCCCAAAGCATAGCCGTTCACTCCTTATCTAGTTTTATTTTTATATTTTTGTGCTTATATATGCTATTACACTATATATTGTGTAATATACGAATATGTACCCTATTGTTACACAATATATTGACAAACATTGCTTTTTAGCATATAATATATCTTGACTAGGACCTCTCACCGTTTTAGTCAAAATTCCAATAGAAAGGAGGAAAAATATGAGTAACAACTTGGCAAAACTTGACATTCTACTAACTCATGGGATTATCGCTGAAGATACAGATCACAAATTGATAATCCAAACAGCTGCTGGACAATACATTGGCAAACCTTACAATCCTGATAATACTGATTATCCTTACGTATCTGCTATTGCTCAAAAGATAAAAGATCTTAGATTTTCTGAATACGATGAAAATAATCCAACAGCTGTCTTCTTGGTAGACGTTGAACTTCGTACCAATTCTATTGGTGGCTCATTCAAAATGCCATACGTTTGTCTATTTTTAGATCAGATTCTGGGTGTTTCAATTGGGAATTTTGAACAACCGATTGAAGAATAGCATTTTGGTCTATTACAAAGTCTATCGCTTGATCGATAGGCTTTTTTCTTTTTCCACTATACGGATATCGTCTTGGTTTCATTCTCTCACCCCTTTCAAAAAATAAAATTCCAAATCACAATAGTGATTATTACACCAATAGCGACCAGTCCGCCGACTGTCCAAAGTTTGTTTTTGTCCATTGCTTTTTACCTTGCATTATGCTAAACTACAAATAGGTATCGGGGCAGTTGCCCCTTAACCTATCTAAATATGATTTGTAATAGTACAGCGATGAGCGCAATTACCGCTGCTATTACTGTGGCTCTTGGCTGTGTCAGCCAAGGGTCTTTTTGTTTACGCCGGCGTTTTAGCATAACGTTTTTTCCTTTCGTTTTATTTGCTTATCTCTAAGCTTGATTATAGTTTAACACGTTAAACATAATTTGTCAAGTGTGTTAAACAAAAAATATTTACTTTTTTTATTTTTAAGTGTATAATAGATTAAACAACATATAGAAAGGAGTTTTTTAATGAAATTAGGAGAATTACTAAAATCATACAGATCAGAACATAAGTTATCTATGGATGCTTTTTGCGAATTATCTGATTTAACAAAAGGGTATATTTCTATGCTTGAAAAAAATGAGCATCCGAAGTCAAAAAAACCTATTGTTCCATCTTATGAAACGATAGAAAAAATTGCTAAAGGCATGCAAATTTCTGCAGAAGATTTGATTGATATGCTTGATGACGATCAAGAAATTCAAATCAATGCTACTCCCCCTGTTCTTTCAAAATCTGAAATCCAACAAATCTACGACCAGCTTCACCAGCCACGTCAAGAAAAAGTATTGACATTTGCTGACAAGCAGCTCAAAGAGCAGAAAAGTGAAAACTCAAGTATAGCAGAGCCACTTACTGAATACCACGTATTCGAGAAATTATCTGCTGGAAATGGTTACGACTACATGGAAGACCGCAACTATGATGTCGTATTCTACAACAAAGATATTGACCACGACTTTGCTTCTTGGGTCTATGGAGATTCCATGGAACCTAAATTCCTTGACGGATCTGTCGCCCTTATTAAAGATACTGGTTGGGACTATGATGGCGCCATTTATGCCGTGGATTGGGACGGTCAAAGCTATATCAAGAAAGTCTATAAAGAAAAAGATGGCCTAAGGCTCGTCTCTATCAATGACAAATACGATGATAAATTCGCAAAATGGGAAGAAGAACCCCGTATCATCGGTAAGGTGGTTGGCAATTTTATGCCGGTAGAAAGATAAAGAAGTGTTTTATGAAAATAGGAATGAGAACTCCTAGTTTAAAAAGAAGCTTAAAAGCTAGGACTACATCAAAGTGGAAGCGCCAAATAAAAAAAGCGGTGATTCCAGGATATGGACAAAAAGGAATAGGCTGGATTAAAAAACCTAAAAAAGCAATGTATAACAAAGTATATCGCAAAACAACTTTTGGATTATCGGACATTGTAAAATCTTCAAAAGAGAAAAGTTCAGCTAAAGTTAAGAAAAAAGCTATCCGACAATCAAAAGACTACACAGCAAAAGACTATAAACAGGCTGGTATTGTAATGATTATTTTAGGTCTACTATTGATGTTTGTGATACCAGTTTTAGGGATATTCTTTTTGATTCTTGGTATCATTTCATTTGGTGTTGCCACCCTATTTTCTAAAAAATATTCAAGGAGTAAATAAATGGGATTTTTTGACAAAGCAAAAGAAGAAGGATCTTTCTCTTCCGCTTCAGGTATTGAGAATCTTCATTACGTCGTATTACAGGTAACTTTAAAAGAAAAATTTATTGGAACTGGTTCAGGAAATTTAACAGAGTTAGAAAATGTAATCAATAAACAAGCCAAAAAAGGTTATCGTCTACATACCATTGCTACTAGCAATGGCGGAAGTAAAGGACTAGGTGGTGGTGATAGAATTCAAGCTACTATGGTTTTTGAAAAAATTTATTAAATAAAAAAGCCCCACGCTCTCAAAGTTTGGCGACTCTGAGCGTGAGGCAAAAACGATTGTATAAGAAATAACCATTCAAAAGGTCGTTTTCCTATACCCATTTTACCAAATTTAAGGAGAAAACACAATGTGGGTAGAACAACACAAAAGCGGAAAAGTAAATTTTGTTGAAAGATACCGTGACCCTTATACCAACAAATGGAAAAGAACGTCTATACTCATGGAGAAAGACACCCCCAGAATACGAAAAGAAGCTCAAAAGATACTTGATACTAAGATAACTAACCTTATGAATAACCTAAAAACGTCAGAAATGCTCTTTACAGCTCTTTTAGACCAGTGGTGGGGATTTTATCAGCAAGAGATAAAACGGTCGTCTATAGCTTCGTTAAGGGGCAATATCAAAGAAATAAGAGAGTCTTTTGGACTGAATGTAAAAGTGGTCAATATTGATCCCAAATATGTCCAAACTTACCTAGACAATCTCAACTGCTCCAGAAACAAGAAAGAGCGTCACAAATCTATGCTCAACCTTGCTTTTGATTACGCTGTTGATTTGAATATTATTAAAGATAATCCGTCTCGGCGGGCCAAACTCCCGCGGATAAAGAAAACTTTAGAAGATTGGAAAAAAATTGAAGAAAAATATCTTGAAGAAGATGAAATTCAACCGCTTCTTAAAGAGTTATATCGACGCCCCAACACTTACCGTTTAGGGTTACTGTCTGAGTTTATGAGCCTAAATGGCTGCCGTATTGGTGAGGCAGTCAGTATCGAACCAACAAATTATGATTTTGAAACCAGGGCTCTACAGTTGCACGGAACCTATGACCACACAGAGGGCTACCGTAACGGCGAAAAGACAACTCCTAAAACTCTTGCTTCCTACCGGGAAACAATCATGACCAACCGTGAAATGGAAATCCTCAAAGAATTGGAGTTCATGAATGAACTGGAAAAAAACACCAATCTACGATATAGAGACATGGGCTACCTTTTCACAACTAAAAACGGAGTTCCTATTCAAACTAACTCTTTCAACCTAGCTCTTAAAGCTGCCAACGAGCGATTGGAAACGCCGATTCGGAAAAATCTTACCAGCCACATCTTCCGTCATACTCTAGTCAGCCGTCTGGCTGAAAACAATGTCCCACTTAAAGCTATTATGGATCGTGTCGGTCATGCTGATTCAAAGACGACTGTTCAAATTTACACCCACATCACCAAGAAAATGAAGTCAAATGTGGCTGACATCATGGAAAACTATTGATTTTATGCCCCAAAAATGCCCCAAAACACAAGAAAAAGCCTATTGCACAACGAGAAACGTTGATACAATAGGCTTTTTCGTACACTATTATTTAACAGCATCTTTAAGAGCTTTACCTGCTTTGAATGCTGGTACTTTAGAAGCTGCGATTGTGATTTCTTTACCAGTTTGTGGGTTGCGACCTTTACGTGCTGCACGTTCACGAACTTCAAAGTTACCAAAACCGATCAATTGAACTTTTTCACCAGCTG
This sequence comes from Streptococcus constellatus, assembly GCF_902167705.1. Taxonomy (GTDB): domain Bacteria; phylum Bacillota; class Bacilli; order Lactobacillales; family Streptococcaceae; genus Streptococcus; species Streptococcus constellatus_A. The sequence continues at coordinate 27,774 of NZ_CABHMZ010000022.1, forward strand.
AAAGGAATTCAGTTACTGCTGCAAATACTGCATCAACTGCTGCTGCTGAATCTTTTTTAGTCAATTCTGTAGCTTCTGCTACTTTTGCGATTAAATCTTGTTTGTTAGCCATTTAACAAATCCTCCAAAATATTTTATGAATTAGTGGTTACTAACTCTAACAAGTATTATCATATCTAAAAAATACTGTTAGGTCAAGCACAAAACGAACTTTTTTCTATTTTTCAAAAAATATCAAACTTATTCATAGCGAACAAGGACTGCCCAAGCATTTTCCCCAGTATGCGTTTGAATGATAGAACCAGTTTCTAAAACAGGAATCGGAGCTGTCACATACTCTTGCAAGACTTGTTTCATCTCATTCGCCAATTCAGCAGTTCCAGCATACGAAATTCCAATTTCTGCCACTTTTTTATCTTTCAGGTTTCCAGCTAAATCATTGACCCATTTTTTGAAAGTTTTTACGCCCCGCCCCTTTACAATTGGCTGCAATTCATGATTTTTCATCTGCATAACCACTCGGATATTCAGAAGCGAGCTAAGAAGTCCTGTTACACGACCAATACGACCACCTTTTACAAGATTTTCAAGGGTGGAAACCCCGATATACAATTCTGTCTTTTCGCGTACTTCTTCAATTTTTGCTAAAATTTCTTCTAAATCAGCACCTGCCTTGGCTAATTTGGCAGCTTCTACCACCTGAAACTTCAAAGCTTGATCCGTAAAAGAGCTATCAATGACTGTCACATCAACATTTGCCAAAGTTGCACCTTGACGCGCAGCTTCAACCGTTCCAGACAAAGCATGAGACATGTGAATAGAAATGATTTTATCTGCAGTCTCACCAAGAGTTTCAAAGACTTCTGCAAAAACACCGACAGGTGGCTGGCTTGTTTTAGGTAGATTTTTACTTGACTGCATTAACTGAAGAAATTCTCCTTCCTTTAAATCAGCATCTGAGTAAACAACACCATCTACCATTACAGACAAAGGGACGATTGTAATCTCTAAATCCTCTACAACTTGCGGTTCAATCGTAATAGATGAATCCGTTACAATTTTGATTTTTGTCATGTTTTTCCTACTTTATAAATTTTATTCTATTTAACTTATTATATCAAAAAAATAACTTTTTGTGGAATAATTTTTCTGGATAAAATATGTAAAAGATGTGTAGAGCTTTCTATTTTTCTAAATAAACAGAATTATTAAATTTTCAGAAAATAATTGACACTCCACTATTTTTTTGTTAGCCTATTGATATATCTTATTAAAGCAGATGCTTTTAAAGAAAGGGTTGATAAATGAAACAGACAAAATTTTTGGGAATTCTTTGTCTTACACTTATTTTGATTTCCATTACAGTTAGTTCCAGCAACTTTTCATGGTGGCAGCTAATAAATTGTGATAAACACACTTGGTTGCTCTTTTGGGAATCGCGTTTTCCAAGAACGATGAGTATTCTTCTAGCAGGCTCTAGTATGAGCATTGCAGGTCTTCTTATGCAAACTATCACACAAAACCATTTTGCTGCTCCTAGCACGGTCGGAACAGTAAATGCTGCAAAATTTGGCATGCTGCTCAGTTTATTTTTCTTTCCGTCAGCTACATTGGCGCAAAAAATGCTATTTGCTTTTGTATCTGCTATTTTTTTTACGATTATTTTTATTAGATTTGTCAGAAAATTCTCATTTAAAGAAAAATGGTTGCTTCCACTTGTAGGAATTATCTATAGTGGAGTGATTAGTGCTGCTGCTGAAATTCTTGCCTATCGTTTTGATTTAGTTCAAAGTATGACTTCATGGACGCAAGGCTCCTTTTCCATGATTCAGACGCACCAATACGAATGGCTCTTCTTGAGCTTGGTTATTTTAATAGCTGTCTGGCGATTGTCTGCTACTTTTACCATTATGAATCTCGGAGAAGAAGCTAGCCACAATTTAGGCATTTCCTTTTCTCAAATAGAAGGGTTGACTCTATTTCTCATTTCCTTGACAACAAGTGTTACCATGATTACAGTTGGGTCGCTCCCATTTATCGGTGTCATTGTTCCAAATATCATTCGCAGGTTTTATGGCGACCATGTCACGCGCATCAAGGGTTTGACTGCACTAACAGGGGCTTGTCTCATCTTGATTTGTGATATTGTCGCTCGGCTGGTCATTCGGCCTTACGAAGTATCCGTCAGCTTAATCTTGGGGATTTTGGGAAGCTTGATGTTTATTTATCTCTTGTGGCGAGGTGCTGCTCATGAATAAAATGAAAAAACAAACAAGCACCTTATTACTGCTTCTGCTGATTCTAGTAAGCCTGAGCTGTTTCTTCTATTTAGCACCGATGGATTATCCTTTAACAGGCTTTATTATCAAATTACGCACCCAAAAATTACTAGCTTATTTTTTTGTTGCCCTTGCAGCAAGTTTTGCAACGATTAGCTTTCAAACTATCACAGAGAATCGTTTTTTAACACCAAGCATTCTAGGTATGGAGTCTCTTTATGTCCTGATGCAAACAGTTTATCTTTTCTTTGCGAGCAAGTTTATCGGCAGCACCAGTCATCCTTTAATGGAGTTTGTCCTTGTTTTAGTCACTCAATGCGGCTTCTTTCTTTGCTTGCAGCCTGCATTAAAAAAATTGCTCCAACAAGGATTTATCTTTATTTTATTGATTTGTATGGCGCTAGGGACGCTCTTTAGAAGTGCTAGTACGTTCTTGCAGGTACTAATGGATCCCAACGAATATGATAAACTGCAAACAAAACTCTTTCCTTCTTTCCAACGAATGAATATGGATATTTTATTCGCTGCTGTCATCGTTATCGGGCTAGCTGGATTCTATTTGCTAAAGAAGAATGCCATTTTGAATGTTTTTCATTTGGATAAAAAGACAGCGACTATTTTAGGTGTGGAAGTTGAAAAAGAGCAGAAAAAGATATTATGGGCAGTTGTTTTGTTAACTTCTACAACCACCGCTCTTGTTGGACCTATGATGTTCTTCGGCTTTATGATGTCCAATTTAGCTTATCTGTTGGTAAAAGAATATCAGCATAAGTGGCTGTTCTTGATTGCCAGTTTGCTCGGTTTTATCTTTCTAGTCAGCGGGCAATTGTTAGTCGAGCGAATTTTTCAGCTCCAAATCAATGTCAGCATGGTGATTGAATTAGTCGGCGGGCTGTTCTTCTTCTATCTTTTAGCCAAGGAGGCGAAACACTAGTATGCAATTAAAAAACATTGGCAAATCATTTGGAAATCAAGCAATTTTAGAAGATATTCAACTGAATATTTCACCGAGCAAATTCACCGCCTTTATCGGTCCAAACGGTGCTGGAAAATCAACGCTGCTTTCCATTATGAGTCGTTTGCTCAAGAAAGATCAAGGTTTTCTCAGTATCAAGGGAAAAGAAATTGAAGCTTGGAATTCAAAAGAGTTGGCCAAAGAATTAACGATTTTAAAACAAAAAATCAATTACCAATCTAAATTAACGGTTGAAGAATTGGTTTCCTTCGGTCGTTTTCCATACAGTCAAGATCGTTTGACAAAAGAAGATTTAGAAAAGGTGGAACAAGCACTTGAATATCTGGACATTCTTGATTTAAGAGACCGTTTTATTGATACGCTCTCCGGCGGTCAATTACAGCGCGTTTTTATCGCAATGGTGCTCACTCAAGATACTGAATTTATTCTTTTAGACGAACCGCTGAATAATTTAGATATTAAGCAAAGTATTTCTATGATGAAAATTTTGCGGTCTCTCGTTGACGACTTAGGAAAAACGATTATTATTGTCATTCATGATATCAATATTGCCAGTCAATATGTTGATGAAATTGTCGCCTTTAAAAACGGAAAAGTCTTTTATCAAGGCACAACCGATCAAGTCATGAGAAAAGAAATTTTAGATCCATTGTATGAAATGGACATTACCCTTGGTGAAATCAATGGTAAGAAAATCTGTGTTTATTTATAATATTAAAATTGGAGGATTTCTGATGAAACAGAATACAAAAACACTACTTTTATCTCTCTTTGCAACAGTTGCTGTTGTACTTTTAGCAGCTTGCGGTGCCAATAAACAAACTTCAAAAACAACTACTTCCTCTTCTGCTGCAAGCGAAGTTACTGTTCAAACAGCAAATGGTGAAGTTAAAGTTCCGACCAACCCTAAAAAAATTGTAACACTCGATTTAGGAGCAGCCGATACCATTCGTGCTTTGGGCAAAGAAAGCAGCATTGCCGGTATGCCAAAGAAAACTCTACCTGCTTATTTGAAAAATCTATCAAGTAAAATCAAAAATGTCGGAACGATGAAAGAACCTGATATGGAGGCTATCGCTGCCTTAAAACCAGACTTGATTATCGCTTCTGGTCGTACAACTCAATACGTCAAGAAATTCAAGGAAATTGCTCCTACTGTATTGTTCCAAACAGATAACAAAGACTACTGGGGTTCCACCAAGAAAAATATCCTATCCCTAGCAAGTATCTTCGGGGAAGAGGGAACGAAAAAAGCTAAAAGTGAATTAGCTAAATTAGACAAGGAAATTCAAAACGTTGCTACTGCAAATGAAAAATCAAATAAAAAGGCTCTTGCGATGATGTTGAATGAAGGTGCAATGTCTGCTTTCGGAGCTAAATCACGCTTTGCTTTTCTTTACAGCACTTTGAAATTCAAACCAACAGATGCTAAAATTAAGGAATCAAGACACGGACAAGAAGTCAGCTTTGAAAGTATCAAACAAATCAATCCAGACATCATCTTTGTTTTGAACCGCACTCTTGCTATCGGTGGGGACAATTCGGCTAATAAAGATTTACTGAATAACTCGCTAGTTCAAGAAACAAACGCTGCCAAAAATAAAGCAATTGTAAACCTGACATCCGATCTCTGGTACCTCAGCGGTGATGGACTTGAATCAACAAAATTGATGATTGAAGACGTTAAAAATATAGCTGGGAAATAAGCAAAAAGAGTTGAGAGAAACCTACTTAATTAAGAATTTCTTTCAACTCTTTTATTGTACAAAAATCAGCGCTAACTCAGTCATCTTCATCCACCAAATTATTATTTTTAACGAAATAATGTTTTAAGATACCTTCATCGCCAAATAAAACTCCATGGAGAACCCCGCCATAGACAGCTCCACCATCCATACCAATTTTTTGATCCTGCGTTTGCCAAAGACGACTTGTCCCAGGCATTTCAGAGAAGAGGTAAAAAGTCGGAGTATGACCAAATACGATTATCTTTCCTGTTTGATTAAGAGCTTGATGAAAAGGCTCACGTATCCAAACTTTTTGGTAATCACTTGTTTGATGCCAATCTTTCAAAGTTAAATCAATACCAGCGTGTACAAAAATATAATGTTCTGTTTCAATAAAGAAAGGCATCTGGCGAATAAAAGCCACGAGGTCTGACGCCTCTTCCAACACGCGCTTCGCGTCTTCAACTCCATCAACAGGAGTATTTAAAGGCCGTTTTAAAATGGAATTGATTGTCGTATCTCCACCATTGCGACGATAGTGATCATAGCCTCTCTTGGGATTATCCAACCAGGTTAGAAACATGTATTCGTGATTCCCAGAAATGCAAATTGCTTCTTGCTTTTCGACAAGACTTTTCACACACTCTAAAACTGCTCGGCTGTCCTCACCGCGGTCAATCAAATCTCCCAAAAAAATGAGCTGACTTTTCCCATCCCATTTTTTGAGTAATGTTTCTAGCATATCTGCTTTTCCGTGCACATCGCCAATTACAAAATAATTTGTCATGATTTTTCTCCTGATAAAAGAAGAGATTGAAACGAAAGTCTTCAGCTTCAAAGCATATTGAGTAATAAACAACTAACGCAGTGGCTAATTGCTCAAAGCACTGCTTTGAGGTTGCAAACAGATCTTGCGGAGCAAGTCACTCTTCGTTCGCTTTTCAAACTCGGAAGAAGATTCTTCGTTTCCTTCATTCACCACCTCAACAGTCTAGGAGACTAGAAACTAAGAATTTTTATTTTTGTCTCACTTCTATTTTATTTTTTCAATAGTTCTCTAGCCTGCGTAAAGGCAGATTCTGTTACATTTTCACCAGCCAACATTTTAGCAATTTCTTCAATCCGTTCATCATCTGATAACAGGCGAACAGTTGAAACGGTCGAATGCTCATCTGATATTTTTTCAATGAAAAATTGATAATCTGCGATGGCAATCACTTGAGGTAAGTGCGAGATGGCAAGGACTTGTCCGTTTGAGCCAATCCTATGAATCTTTTGGGCGATAGCTTGCGCAACACGTCCCGATACGCCCGTATCCACCTCATCAAAGACAATGCTGGTCTTGCCTTCCTTACGAGAAAAAGCAGACTTGATTGCCAGCATCAAACGAGACAATTCACCACCAGAAGCGACCTTAACGAGAGGCTTGAAATCTTCACCCGGATTGGTCGAAATGTAAAATTCAACATGCTCATTTCCCTCACGGCTGAACTTACCTTTGGTAAATTGAACCTGAAAATTTGCCTTTTCCATATAGAGGTCTTTTAACTCTTGCTGAATCTCGGCTTCTAACTGCTGTGCTAATTCATGTCTAGCTTGACTGAGATGGCCTGCTAGAGAAACCAAATCTTTTTCTAGCTTTTTCAGCTCTTTGTCCAAATCCTCTGATGAAAGATTTTTCCCAGTAAGAAGAGCGTATTCTTTAGAAATCTGCTCAAAATAAGCTAAAACATCATCTACTTGTCCACCATATTTGCGAGTAATGGCGTATATTAGATCAAGGCGACTTTCTACTTCTAAAAGACGTCCACCATCAAAATCCAAGCCTTCTAGAATATCTTCCAAACGCTTTGTTACATCTTCCAGCACATAGTAAGATTCTGAGAGATTAGCTGCAATTTCTTTGTAAGTAGCATCATATTCTTCGATAGCTTCCATATCATTCATGGCAGAGCGAACATTCGCTAAACTAGAAAATTCTTCATCATCCAGCATGGCATAGGCATTTGTCAAAGTATCCGCAATCTGCTTATGGTTGAGCAATTTATCACGTTCTTGGTTTAAAGCTAAATCTTCGCCAGCTTTTAAATTAGCCGCCTCAATCTCTGCAATCTGGTATTCCAGCATGTCAATCCGTGCTTTATTTTCTTCTTGATTCTTCTGAATCGTTACAACCTGCTTGCGCAACTGGCGATACTGGTCAAAGGTTTGTTGATAATCCGCTTTGAGTTTAAAAAACGCGTCATCTCCAAACTCATCCAACATGGCAATATGCAGCTGCGGTCGCATGAGTTCTTCCTGGTCATGCTGACCGTGAATGTCCACCAAATGCTGTCCAACTGCCCGCAAAACAGACAAATTGACCATTTGACCATTGATACGGCTAACGCTGCGTCCATTTTGAAAAATTTCCCGCCGAATAATCAACTCATCCGTCATCTCAAGACCTTGCTGCTCAAAAATTTCAGTCAAAGCCTTGCTCTGCTCAATCGCAAAAAGCCCTTCAATCTCAGCTTTAGGAGCGCCATGACGAATCACATCTGTTGTCGCGCGACTCCCCAACATCATATTCATGGCATCAATAATAATAGATTTTCCAGCGCCTGTTTCCCCCGTCAAAACAGTCATTCCCTGTTCAAAATTGAGGGAAACCTCTTCAATAATCGCAAAATTTTTAATGGAAATTTCAAGTAACATAGGCTACCTACCAATTTTTTATCTCTTCCAATACCTTATGAGCCATTTCTTCGCTACGGAAAATAAGGAGAATCGTGTCATCATCCGCTAAAATGCTAAAAATGTCATGAGAGAAGTCTTCTACAATGTGTCGCTTCACAAAAGCTGTACTTCCAGGAACAAGGTGAAGGTTGATCATATTCCCTAACAACTCAGAACCTAAAACATTGTTATCCGCTAATTTTAAGCTTGTAGTAGCTGATTTGGGTAGTTCATAGATATAGGTGTTGTCTTTCAGCGGAATTTTGACAATCCCCAACTCTTTAATATCACGCGAAACAGTTGCTTGAGTAGCTGTAATTCCTGATTGCTTCAGATATTCTACAATAGCTTCTTGGGTGCCGACCTCATATTCCGATACAAAACGTCTAATTTTTTCTAATCTTTCCTTTTTATTCATCCTTAAATTCCTTATGTGCTGCCTCGACGACAGTTGTAATGATTGTTTTTACTAGATTTTCTGGGTGAGAACTTTTTTCTAAATAGGCTAAAAATTCCACATTCCCATGCCCACCTTGAATAGGGGAGAAATCTAGACCTTTGACAGAGAATCCTGCCTCCGCCATAACGTCCGTTACGTTTTCTAAAACTGCTTGATGTACTTTTTTATCTTTTACAATCCCATTTTTGCCAATCTGCTCTCTACCTGCTTCAAACTGAGGTTTGATGAGTGCCACCACTTTCCCATTTTCAGCCAAAATCTTATGCAGAGCTGGCAAAATGAGTCGCAGCGAGATAAAGCTGACATCAATGGAGGCAAAGCGAGGTGTCTCCTCAAAATCAGCTACCTCTGCATAGCGAAAATTGAATTGCTCCATGCTGATGACGCGTTCATCTTGGCGCAATTTCCAAGCCAATTGATTGGTGCCGACATCGACCGCATAGACCTGTCGTGCCCCGTTTTGTAGCATGACGTCCGTAAAACCGCCCGTTGATGCCCCAATGTCCAACGTGACCTGATTTTCAACTGAAATTTCAAAAATCTGCAAAGCCTTTTCTAATTTTAAACCACCACGACTAACATATTTGAGCTTTTCTCCTTTGAGTTTCAACTCAATGCCTTCATCAATTTTTTCGCCAGGTTTATCAAAACGCTCACCATTGATAACGGCAACGACTAAGCCCGCCATTACACCACGTTTGGCCTGCTCTCTAGTATCAAAGAGACCTTGCTTATAAGCTAGAACATCTACTCTTTCTTTCGTCATTAAGCCTTAAACTTTCTATTATTTTTCTGATAGCAGACGCCGAAAAATCTATTTCTGTTTCTACTTCTGTCAATAAATCCTCGGCTGCACTCAACTGTTCTTTAAAGAAATCCTTGGCACCGCTCAAGCCTAAAATGGCTGGATAAGTGGCTTTCTCTGCTGCCACATCTTTCTGCGGTGTCTTGCCTATGTCTTCAAAGTTCGCTGTAATATCTAAAATATCATCTCGTACCTGAAAAGCTAGACCAAGTAATTGACCAATTTTTCGTAATTTTTCTTGCTGTGGTTCTCCTATTTCAGCAATCAAACCCGCAGCAATAAAAGGATAGGTCAGAAGTTTGCCAGTTTTGTTGGCATGAATAATCTGTAGCTCTGCCAGACTAATGTCTCGACCTTCGCCCTGCATGTCAAGCACCTGACCTCCGACCATGCCAAAAGTCCCTGCAGCTAATGATAATTCTGCAATTAAGTTTGCCTTAATTTGACTAGGCAACGCTGCTTTTGCCACCAAGACATAAGAGTCCAAGAAGAGGGAATCACCTGCTAGAATAGCCATATCCTCTCCAAATTTCTTGTGGCTAGTTAAGCGACCGCGACGATAATCATCATCGTCCATAGCCGGCAAATCATCATGAATCAAGCTGCCAGTGTGAATCATTTCAAGCGCTGCCGCCACCTGAAAATGAGTTTCTGTCAGCTCTAACCCCATACCCTCTAACAATTCCAAAAGCAAAAGAGGGCGAATACGCTTGCCACCTGCATTGACTGAGTAAAGAATCGCTTCTATCAAATCAGCGGACACCACTTTTTGAGCATAAAAAGTCTCAATAGCCTGCCCAATTCTAGCTAATTTTTCGTCTTGTTTCATTCCATTTCCGTTTCTGTGCCGTCAGCCTGCATAACCTTGACGAGTGTTTTTTCTGCTTTATCCAAGGTTGTTTGAAGTTCTTTTGAAAGCTGCATGCCCTTTTGGAACTCAGAAATCGCTTCTTCCAAAGGAACATCTCCGTTTTCTAACTTTTGTACAATGACTTCTAAGTCTGCTAAATTTTCTTCAAATTTCTTTTCTTTCGACATTTTTTACCTCAACTTCTATCTGACCATCTCGCATGACCACACTGACCTTGTCGCCCTTTTCTATATCCTTAGTGCTAGCTACTATCTTGTCGCCTTTTTGAACAATGGCATAACCACGCGCCACAATCCGGCTGGTATCTAACATGAGCAAGGCATCGGACAGCCGCTTAGCTTCTGCAACCTTGTAATCATAAATCACTGCCATATTGCTACGCAAAAGTCGTTCCAACTGAGCTGCACGCTCTTGATAAGTCTGAACCTGCCTTAAGGGAGCCAAAGCCTCCAAACGATATTGCAAAAGCCTTGTTTGTTGCATTCCTTCACTATAATATTCGCGAATTTTTTGCTTGAGCCGCAAATTTAATTGATCTAATTTTTGCAGGTAGCTATCGTATAGCCGCTCTGGTTGGCGAAAAATGACAGACTGGCTCAACTTCGCCAAGCGCTCACGATTATAAGTAAGCCGATTAGATGTAGCAGTTGCCAAACGATTCTGTTGTTGCTGCAAGTGTGCTAGGAGATCCAACTTTGTTACAGGTGTTGCTAATTCTGCAGCTGCAGTCGGTGTTGCAGCCCGCCTATCTGCAACAAAATCTGCCAAGGTCGTATCCGTTTCATGCCCTACACTAGAAATAATCGGAATGTGGGATTCAAAAATTGCACGGACAACCACTTCCTCGTTAAACGCCCAGAGGTCTTCAATCGAGCCGCCACCTCGACCGATAATGAGCACATCTAAATCATTTCGCTCATTAGCACGACGAATATTTTCTGCTACTTCAGCAGACGCTCCCTCGCCTTGCACCTTTGTCGGATAAAGAATTATCTCAACTCCCGAAAAACGACGACTGACAGTTGTGATAATATCACGAACCACTGCACCACTAGGACTGGTCACTACTCCAATTTTCTTGGGGAATTGCGGCAAGGCTTGCTTAAAACGCTCCTCAAAAAGCCCTTCTTCGCCTAGCTTTTTTTTGAGTTGCTCAAACTGAATCGCCAAAGCTCCAATACCGTCTGGCTCCGCTTTTTCAATGATAATAGAATAAGACCCACTCGGTTCATAGAGTTGAATACGACCGACGACATTGATTTTCATACCTTCTTCCAGATCAAAGCCTAGTTTTTTATAGACACCGCCCCAGATTGTCGCTTGAATAACAGCCTTTTCATCTTTGAGAGAGAAATATTGGTGATTAGGTCGCCTACGAAAATTAGAAACTTGCCCCGTCAGATAAACTCGCTCTAAATAAGGATCTTTATCAAATTTTAATTTTAAGTATTTGGTCAAGGTTGACACGGATAAATACTCAGTCATTCCTCTCCTTTCATTTCCTGTAATGCTTCTTTATTCATAATTTTTATTATACCAAACAATCTATAAAAAATCATTTCCAGCCCTCAACGAAAAAGGAAAGACTAGTTTCCCATATCTTAAGCAGAACCTAGCCCAACAAACTTGCCAAAATATACAAAAGATAGATATGCGCAGGATAGAAAATGTAGAAAAATAACTTCATACCACGACCCTTTTCACCATTGTAAAAATACATTGGAATAATCGCAAAAACCATCATCCATTGCACAGACGTTGGATCTGTCAGATACACAAATAAAGAGACTAGTGCTAATATCACCATTTGTGCTATGCGGTGTCTGCGGAAGATATAAAAGAGAAGGCCAAGGTAAACCATGACATACCCTCCTTCAACCACGAGAATGTTCGGAATAGCCATGATAAAAAAGGCAATAATTTGAACCATAAGAGGCGATATATTTTCACTAGCTAGATAACCTGATAGAAACAAAGCCGGCAGAGCCAGAAGAATCGGTAAAAGAAAAAGGCCCAATCCTTTCCAGAATGAATGAAGTTTCTTTTCTTTCACACCCTCAACCATCAAATCCCAAGCACAGATAGATATGCCTGCTAGGAAAAAGGCGCCAAAAGCATTATTCGCCAGCCCAACTTGACCATTGGTAAAAAAGTGACTGACAATTATATTTCCAATAATCATAAACCATGTCATAAATAGCAACCGTTTTAAATAAGCTTTTCGATTATGGGTATAATAAAAACTATCAGCTGCTAGAAACATAAAAAGAGGAAAAACTACGCGTCCGATCATTGTTAGCCACATCGGGGCGCCAAAAGCACCAAACATTTCGTAGATATGATCTAAAAACATAAGTAAAATAGCTAAAATTTTCAAGTTTGTTGCATTTGATATTTTCTTTAAAGATTGTAACATCATAAATTCTCCATTTCATTTTTTCAACAAGAATAATCTTACCGAAAATTTCCCGCTCTTTCCATTACATAAACTTATATTTTCAGAAAGTAAAGTGACATTTTTGTAAGACAGAAAAAATAAGGTCAAGATAAAAAATCTCAACCTCATTAGATGCAATGAATTTTCATAAGATAGTGGATATTGAAAAAGTTCATTCTCCCTTTCAACTTGTAACTAAGCCTCATGAACTAAATATTACTTTTATAAACAGATAATAAAAGTTAAACTGTTCAATTTTTTAAATGCTTTTGCAGGCTTTTTCATTATAACATATTTTCTTTTTTAGCTAGTTTCTTCATCCACTTAGGGATTTCTTTGCTGATTTCCGTTGGCAAGACTACATAGTTTTCTTTGCTTAACTCCTCTGCAATGGCTGAATGAAGATAGACAGCCGCAGTTACACGTTCTAGTAGAGGGGTCATTTTAAACTGTCCTGCAAAGCCCGCAATCATGCCTGCAAGAGTATCTCCCATACCGCCTGTGGCTTGATAAGGACCACCAATGCTCAGTTGAAAATGATTTCCATTTCCACTTTGAAAAATAGTCGTTCCATGCTTTTTCTGAACAACGATAGTTCCAGCAGGCAAGGAATTAACAGCTTCTTGGCTTTTTTCAACTGTCTGATCAGCTATCTTTAGTCCACTCAATCGCTCCCATTCTTTTTGATGCGGAGTAAAAATCGTTTGCGCTTTTGGAAACGGCAGAGTTCCTTTGCTGTAAAGAGAAATAGCTCCACCATCCATGATTAAGATTTGATGTTCACTAACAAGATCTACTATCAACTGTAAAACCTCTTTTTCAAGAGAATTTTCAGCTAAACCTGGGCCGATCAATAACACCTCTGCTTTTTGAATCTGTTCTTTCAACAATTTCTCATCCTGAATGTCAAACGCCATCGCCTCTGGTAAATGAGCATGGAGAGCTGCGATATTTTCCCTATCCGTCGCAACTGTCACAAGACCAGCTCCGCTGTGAACTGCCGCCAACGCCGCCATGATAATTGCTCCACCAAAAGGATAAGTGCCGCCAATCAGCAACAAGCGACCGTAGTCCCCTTTGTGACTATTGAGAGAACGTGGCTGAATAACCTTTTCCAATACCGTACGATCGACCACTTTCATTGTTTTCTCCTTTTATATGATATAGCCCCTTATTTATCTTTATTTTACCATAAAAAAGACATGCCCCCAAAAATTGACGACATATCCCATTTCTATTTCTTCAAACTCCGTTTGCACGCTCGATAAGTTTGCTCCATGAGCATGGTAATGGTCATCGGACCAACCCCTCTCGGTACAGGAGTGATGAGACTAGCGATTTCCGATACTTCGTCAAATTTCACGTCGCCAATCAATTTACCTTTCTCGTCACGATTCATACCGACATCAATCACGACCGCGCCTTCTTTGACAAAATCTTTGGTCACAAAATGCCCGCGCCCAATAGCTACAACTAAAATATCAGCCTTTTTTGTTATTTCTGATAAATGGTGTGTTCGTGAATGCGTCAGAGTCACTGTAGCATTTTTAGCAAGTAAAAGTTGTGCCATGGGCTTTCCTACAATGTTACTTCGGCCAATGACCACCGCACGTTTCCCTTCTAATTCCACACCGTACTCATGAAACATTTCCATAATACCAGCAGGTGTTGAGGGAATCATGACAGGATGACCGCTCCAAAGACGTCCCATATTCATTGGGTGGAAACCATCCACATCCTTATCCGGATCAATTGCTAGCAGCACCGCTTCTTCATCAATGTGTTTGGGAAGAGGCAACTGTACTAAAATACCATGCCAATCTGGATCTTGATTGTACTTTTCAATCAAAATCAGCAGCTCTTCTTGAGTTGTTGTTTCTGGCAGGCGCACCACTTCACTCCGAAGTCCCGCAGCCAAGGCAGAACGCTCTTTATTTCGCACATAGACCTGACTAGCTGGGTTATTGCCCACTAAAATCACTACAAGCCCCGGTACCAAGCCGGTCTTTTCTTTTAACTTTTTGACTTTTTCTGCTAACTGTGTTTGTAACTTTTCCGCCAAAGCCTTGCCATCAATTATCTTTGCCATATCCATCTCATTTCTAATTTCTTCATTCTATTATAACAAAAAAATAGCGACTTGCCTTATAGACTTTTTTTATAAAAAGTTATAAGCCAAAACATCGTAAAATTCCCTTTTTCTTTGTATTTTTTACCATTTTATGAAAATTTACATAAAAAATAGAGAAAAATCAGCCAAAAAACTTAAAGTAATCTTAAACCTTAAAGCTAGTTTAAGGTAACTTTTATAGCATAGAAGTCGGTACCAATAGTTTAAAAATATAAAGAAGGGAAGAATACAATGCAAGTAGTGACGCGAGTTTTGCATTACATCAGTCGAAAAAAAGTCAAAACCATTCTTATCTTTCTGATATTGACCTTGATTTCTACTGCTCTATCCAGTAGCCTTTCGATTATGAAAACAACGGACAATATCGAAAAGAGGATTTATGTCGCTTCCAATACTGGTTTTACAATCTCAAGCAAAACAATTGAAAATTCAATTTCACTAAAAACAGCAGAAAAATTACTTGAGAATAAAGAAATTTCAAACTACAACTTAAAGTATGACACTTTAGCGACTTTGACAAATCAAACAATTGTCAAGAAAAAGCAAGGTGTCATACGAGACAATCAAAATCCCACTCTCAACAATCTCGTTGCAGCATTGGGAACAAGAGATTCTCAGTTGGAAACGACATTTGCAAGTGGCGTCTTTAAGTTAGAAAAAGGCAAACATCTTCAAAAAAGCGACCATTCAAAGGTATTGATTCATGAAAAATTGGCAGCGCAAAATCATCTTAAAGTGGGGGACAAACTCAAACTACGAGGTGTGTCTCTTCAAGACGGCGATGCTAAAACAGGCAATGAATTAGAGCTAGAAATTGCAGGAATTTTTTCCGGTAAAAAAGAAGAAAAGCAAACTGGGTTGAGTTCTGATGCAACGGAAAATACCTTCTATTTGGATTACAAGACCAGTCAGCAATTAGCTGGCTACAAGTCAACGGACTACCAAGTGACATCAGTAGTTTATTATATTGCAAATCCCAAAAACATCAATCAAGTGGTGAAAGCTGTTAAAAAAGTGCCAATTGACTGGAGCAAATTAGACCTTGTAAAAAATACGAAAGCATTTGAGGCAGTTTCTTCGTCTATTACCAACTTTAAACAAATTGTTCGCGTGCTAACCTTCAGTATCATCATCGGAAGTATCATCATTCTGGCGCTGATTCTCATGTTCTGGCTGCGAGAGCGAGTCTATGAAATCGGGGTGCTCCTGTCACTAGGAATTTCAAAAACGATGATTATGTCTCAATTTGTGCTGGAGTTGATTCTTATCTCCGTGTTTAGCATGGTTCTATCTACAATCAGCGGCTCCTATCTCGCTGCTCTGGTCTTTCAAGGCTTTGTCAAAGAAGGACAGGGCGGAGCTGATTCAGCGGCACTCTTTGAAAATGTGGTGCCACACCTAGATTTTGCAACAATTGGTGTGACCTATGGCATTTTGCTCATCATTATCTTATTTGCCGTAGTGGGCTCATCCTCTATTATTTTACATAAAAAACCGAAGGAAATTTTAACAGATATTAGTTAAGGAGACAAAAAATGACGATTTTAAAAATAGATACTGTTAGTTATCAGTACAACACTTTACAAGAAAATGTATTGCAACAAATCACGACTTCATTTGAAAAAGGAAAATTTTACTCCATCATCGGGAAATCTGGTGCTGGAAAATCCACCTTGCTTTCTCTTTTAGCGGGGCTTGACACTCCCACAAAAGGGAAAATCCTCTTTGAAAATCAAGACATTGCTGAGAAAGGCTACAATCATCACAGAAGCAAACAAATCTCTTTGGTCTTTCAAAATTATAATCTAATTGACTATCTCACTCCTCTTGAAAATGTCCGCTTGGTCAATCCACATGCAGATAAAGAAATCTTATTACGGTTAGGCTTGAGCGAGAAAGAGATTCACCGCAATGTCATGCGCCTCTCTGGCGGTCAACAGCAACGTGTGGCTATTGCACGTGCTTTGGCATCAGAAGCCCCGATTATCTTAGCCGATGAACCAACAGGGAATCTAGACGCTGCTACTGCTATGGACATTATTGACATTCTTATCACCTCTGCCAAAGAAAAAAATAAATGCGTCATTGTGGTGACACACAGCAAAGAGTTGGCTGATCAAGCAGATGTTGTCCTCGAATTAAAAAATAAAAACTTAGTGGAAGTCACTAAGAAATCGAAATGATACCTCCAAGGAGAAGAAATGATATGTTACCAATAAAAAATGCTTTGGCTTATGTCTGGCGCAAGAAAATCAAAAGTTTGATTATCTTTTTCATCTTGCTAGCCATCTCTACCTTAACCTTAGGCAGCATCGCTGTCAAAAATGCGACTGACGCTGCTTCAAAAGAAACATTTAAAAATATTACCAGCAGTTTTTCCATGCAGATCAATCGTGAGGTCAATCCAGGAACACCACGCGGTGCTGGAAATCTCAAAGGCGAAGACATTGATACGATTAGCAAAGTCGCCGGTATTTCTGGCTATGTCAAACGTATGAACATTGTAGCGGATCTGGTAGATCATCAACTCGTTGAAATGCCAGACGGCGATCAACAATTAAGTGAAGACCGCAAGCAAAAATTCGGTCGTGCCATTATGGCGACAGGAATCAATGACTCCTCGAAGGATGATAAATTTACTGCGGGAACTTTTAAGCTCATCGAAGGGCGACACATCACCAAAGATGATAAAAATGCGACCTTAGTTCACAAGGATTTTGCACAGAAAAATAACCTCAAGGTTGGCGATACCATTACCTTGAAATCCAATACCTTTGACCATGACAATGTTCACAAGGCAAATAAAACCGTTCAAGTGAAAATCGTTGGTTTATTTGAAGGGAAAAATAAAACTGGTGTAACCATTCCGCAAGAACTGTACGAAAATACGTTTGTGACTGATTTGGACACGACGAAAACCTTGTATGGTTATACAGATAAAAATGCCATTTACCAAGATGCTACTTTCTTTGTCAAAGGAAATCAAGACATTGATAAGGTTATCGAAAAGGTCAAAGGAGAATCATCTATTGACTGGGAGTCTTACATGCTTGTGAAGAGCACCAGCAACTTCCCAGCTCTGCAATCTTCTATCAACGGCATTTACAGCGTCACCAACAGTCTTCTCATTGGAACCTTGATTTTCGGTGCTATTGTATTGACCCTTGTCCTCTTTCTATGGATCAACGGCCGAAGAAAAGAAATGGGAATCCTCTTGTCACTCGGTATCAGCAAAGTCAAAATCTTCTTCCAATTTATGACAGAAGTCTTGTTTGTCAGCGTCTTTAGCTTTATCGGTGCCTATTTTGCTGGTAGCATTGTCAGCAAAGCTATGGGAAATAGCATCTTAAAACAAGTTACAAGTGGTATTGCTGAACAGCTTGCTAAAGAAGGTAGAAGCGCCAATCTTGGAGGCGGGGCTGAAATTGACGGCTTTAATAAGACCCTCACCAGTCTCAATGTGCATGTGTCTCCTGATGATATGACCAAAGTGGTCATCTTTGGACTTGGGATTATTATCGTTTCTGTCCTTATCGCTTCAATCACGCTCCTTAGCAAGCAACCAAAAGACTTGCTAATGGGAGATAATAGCAAATAAAAAAGAGAGTGGGACAGAAATCAGTAGTTTCGTAGAAACTTGATTTCATCGTCCCACCTCCGCAAGGGTGATTAGGTGCTCTTCTGAGCTTGAAAAGCGAATGAAGAGCCCAATCACCTACTGCGTTATTCGTTTATTACTAAATCTGATAGAAGCTGAGTACTTTTGTCTCAGCTTCTGTTTTGCTTGGTAGATTGTTTCTGTTGACTTCGGACGGAATAACTTTTAATTGGCTCCGTCGACCCGGTCGAAAAGATGAAGCATTTTTGGTTGGCTCCGTCGACTCGGTCGAAAAGATGAAACTCTTTTGATTTGCTCCGTCGACCCGGTCGAAAAGATGAAACTCTTTTGGTTTGCTCCGTCGACTCGGTCGAAAAGATGAAACACTTTTGATTGGCTTCGTCGACTCGGTCGAAAAGATGAAACTCTTTGGAGTTACTCTATCAGCCCGACGGACGAGATGAAACTCTTTTGGTTTACTCTGTCAGCCCGGCGGACGAGGTGAAACTATTTTGATTTGCTCCGTCAGCCCGGCGGACGAGGTGAAACTATTTTGGTTTATTCCGTCAGCCCGGCGGACGAGATGAAGCACTTTTGATTTGCTCCGTCAGCCCGGCGGACGAGGTGAAGCACGTTGGATGTGGCTCACTTGACCATTGTTGCTTTTTTGCTGCCAGTTATACTTTTTTACAGTTCTTTTGATGTGCTTTCAGCTTCTTCATAGCCCAGTCGTAGTGACTCGATGTGCAACTGACAAAGTAGGAGCCAAGGGTACTCCCACCAACCCATTTATAGACGCCCTTTGAAAACAGTTCTTCGTTTGTAAAGATTTCAGCTAGGGCTAGCACTTTTTCCTGTGATTGATGAAGCAACTTGGTTGCTTCTTCTAGCGATGTTTGTTGATGTTTTTGCCAAAATGCCACATTCATCTCACCATAGCTTCTCCAATTATAAGCTGCTGGCAAAAACGATTTTTCGACACCATTTTGATTGGAAGGCACCCAATCCAAAAGCAATTGCTGCCACTCATAAAGATGAATGAGAACACCTCTGAGGTTTTTATCCCTCTTCCAATGCGCCTCTTTCTTTTTTTCATCTTTTGAAAAATCAAATGGAGTCTTTAACTCTTCTTCTGTTAATTGGGAAATCAATGACTGCAGCTTTGCATATTGCTGCGTCGCTGCACTGATCAACTCAGTCTTGCTAGTAGGTCTTACCATGTTATGTTCTCCTTCTTTTTAATAAATCATACAACAATGACCTGACAACCTCTGTCATGTTTTTAGTTCTCTCTTTATTTTTGTCTCATTTTTTCTTTGATTTCACATTGGCAGTCGCAATCGCCACAGTTTCCTTTTCCCTTAATGATATGGTGCATCGCTGCACCTGCTAAAACTAAAATGATGATAAATACAATAATCGTTGACATGGTTTCTCCTATACTGTTTGATGTGCCAGACTATCTAAAGTGATAACCTCTACTTTTTCTTTGCGCGGTTTTCTAAAGATGAAATAGAGACCCGCTGCTACAACGAGCAGGGCAAAGACAGTCACAGGAGATATTCCTTTTCCGTACAGCAAAACTTGACCAAATTGGTAAATCACAAGACTGACATTATAAGCCAGTAGGGTTTGAAATGAAATAGCAATCCACGTCCACTTGGCATTGCCCATTTCCCGATGAATAGCACCAATCGCTGCAAAACAAGGAGCGCAGAGCAGGTTAAAGACAAGGAATGAGTAGGCGGAAAGTGCTGTATAATGCTGTTGAAGATTGGTCCACAACTCTTTGGTGGTCTCTGTCGCATCTGTCACTTTATACAAAATCCCAAAAGTGGAAATCACCGTTTCCTTAGCCAATAAGCCGGTAATAGCCGCAACCGTTGCTCGCCAATTGCCAAAGCCAAGAGGGCTAAAGATCCAAGCTAGTCCTTTTCCTAATGCCGCTAGGATACTATCTTCTGTTTCAACCGCCTGCAAACTAAAGTTGTAGGAGCTAGCAAACCAGATGAAAATATTGGTCACAAAGATAATCGTTCCAGCCCGTTTGATGAAACTCAAAGCCTTCTGCCCTGCATAGCGCAAAACCGTTTTGACTTGTGGCAAATGATAGCTAGGCAGCTCCATGATAAAGGGTGCAACAGCACCACCGAGGATTGCTGTCTTTTTCAGAGCAATTCCCGATAAGACAATGGCTCCCATTCCGACGAAATAAGCGCTTGGTGCAATCCAAGGATTGCTAGGAAAGAATGCCCCAGCAATCAAGGAAATAATCGGCAACTTGGCAGAACAAGGCATAAAGGTCGTTGTCATAATAGTGATTCTGCGGTCACGTTCATTTTCAATGGTCCTACTCGCCATGACTCCAGGAACACCACACCCTGTAGAAATCAACATAGGGATAAAAGATTTCCCAGATAAACCAAACCGCCGAAAGATTCGATCCATCACAAAGGCAATCCGACTCATATAGCCGATGTCTTCCAAGATACCCAAGCAGATAAATAAGACGAAAATCTGAGGAACAAAGCCTAAGACAGCTCCGCAGCCGGCAATAATCCCGTCGATAATCAAGGATTGAAGCCAATCGGCTACTGCTAACTGCTCCAATAAAGACTTGATTCCATTTGGAATCCACTCCCCAAACAGAACATCATTTGCCCAATCCGTTGCCATTTGCCCAATCGTCTGAATGGAGAAGAAATAGACCAGCCACATAACAACTGCAAAAATTGGCAACGCTAAATAACGATTGGTCACAATACGGTCAATCTTATCCGACAAACTTAATTGATTAACATCGGCTTGCAGAGCCATTTTAACTGCTGATTCAATAAACTCATAACGCGCATTGACAACAATACTTTCTGCGTCCTCTGTGTAGATTTCCTCCGTAATCCGAATCGCATCTTCAATCTCCGCTTTTTGGAAATCAGACAATGCCAACTGTTCAGATAATTCTTTATCGCGTTCAAAAAGCTTAATGGCATAAAAACGGGCTTGTTTTTGAGGCACTGCATTTCCCAAAATGCGGATAATTTCTGACAAAGCCGCTTCAAAATGGCTGTCGTAAACAGGGTAGAGCGTTTCATCCGTGCGCTCCATTTCTCGCAAGACCTGTTGCATGACTTGGTCAATCCCAGTCTTTTTCAAAGCACTGGTCGCAACGACTGGCACCCCTAGCTGATAGCTTAATTTAGTCGTATCAATCCATTTACCTTGTTTTTCAACGACATCGCTCATATTTAAAGCCAACACAACCGGAATCCCCGTCTCAATCAACTGCAAGCTCAAGTACAGATTCCGTTCCAAGTTGGTCGCGTCAACCACATCCAAAATAGCATCCGCATTGCCACTTAACAGATAGTTTCTACTGACCATTTCCTCAGAAGTATAAGGAGACAATGAGTAAATTCCTGGTAGGTCTTGAATAACGATTTCTTTATTTTTGCGAAACAGACCACTTTTCTTTTCGACAGTAACTCCAGGCCAATTTCCCACATGTTGGCTACTACCGGTTAGAATGTTAAATAAACTGGTCTTTCCACTATTCGGATTTCCCGCAAGCGCTAATTCTTTCATTCTTTTGTTTCCTTTTCACTTTTCACCACACTAATCAAGCTAGCCTCCGACTTTCTTAACGTCAAGTCATAGCCCCTCAACTTAATCTCAAGCGGGTCACCCAAGGGCGCAACTTTTTGCAATTGAACTTTTGTGTTTTTGGTCAAACCCATGTCCATCAGCCGCCGTTTTAAAGCACCATCCGCATGAATTGCTTCGATGTATGCCACGTCTCCAACAGCTAACTCAGATAAAGGAAGAGAAGATTTGCTACTGTCTTTTGGCACAACATCCAGCTTTTCCAAAATAGAATTGTCCAAAGCAATCCTCGCAGCTCGAACTAAGAGAATCGCTGTATCATTTGTTTTTGAAATGATTTGAATAAAACTTCCTATCTTAATCCCTAAATCAGCTAAATGACGGACGCTCGCTTCCTCTAGATCGATTCCGACAATTTCATATTCTGTTACTAATTTCATTTGAGATAAATCCATACTCTCTCCTTTTCACTTTGTCAAGAAATATGCTTACTATCACTATTAGTATACCACTTTTTCCTAAGAATTTCTGACAATTCTAAGATAAATAGGCAAAAATTATCGCAAAATAAATATCCCCTAAACAAATGCCTAGAGGATATATTTATTAGAGACTAACAAGTTTAATACAACAATTCATAAATTTCCATTGCAATCAAATCAATGCTATCAAAAGTATATGTTTCACGCGCTGCAACATCTCGCAAAGTGAATACTGAGCCATTTTCTTCGTCATAGCTATAAGCTACTTCTGCTACAACAACTCCGTCACGTTCAAAATTGCGTTTCAAATTGCCGCCATCTTTTGTCATAGCATCTAAACGATTGATAATTCTTACTAAATGTGATTCCATTTTCCTTCTCCTATTCATTTATACGTTACTATTTTACCACAAATGAAAGATGAAATACCAGTAAAAGACCTATTTTTGTTAAATTTAACACAAAATGAAATGCTCAAATATAAAATTCTGTCTTTTAACACTTTATTCTTGCAATGTTTTAGAATACTGATATAATGAAACTAAGAAGTTTGACTATTATTGACCAATTGGTCTCAGTCAAGCAAATTTTAAAAGAAAGAGGTAGCACATGCTTTGTCAAAATTGTAAAATAAATGAATCTACTATTCACCTTTACACAAATGTGAATGGAAAACAACACCAAGTTGACCTCTGTCAAAATTGTTATCAAATCATGAAAACAGACCCAAACAATGCCTTGCTTCGTGGCATGAACAATCAAAATAATTTAGACCCATTTGATGACTTCTTTAGAAATCTAGGGAATTTTCAAAATCATCAAGAACCCCAAACCCCTCCTACTCAATCAGGTGGAGGGTATGGTAATGGAGGCTATGGTTCCAATCAAGGCGGCAGCACGCGCCAACAAGCACCACAACAACCTAAAGGTCTCCTAGAAGAATTTGGTATCAATGTAACCGAATTTGCTCGGCGCGGCGAAATCGACCCTGTGATTGGTCGTGACGAAGAGATCGTTCGTGTCATCGAAATCCTCAACCGCAGAACAAAGAACAATCCAGTCCTCATAGGAGAACCAGGTGTTGGGAAAACAGCTGTTGTAGAGGGCTTGGCACAGAAAATTGTAGACGGTGATGTTCCACATAAACTCCAAGGCAAAGAAGTCATCCGCCTAGATGTCGTTAGTTTGGTGCAAGGGACTGGTATCCGTGGTCAATTTGAAGAACGCATGCAAAAACTCATGGACGAGATCCGCTCTCGTCAGGATGTGATTTTATTCATTGATGAAATTCACGAAATTGTTGGAGCGGGTTCTGCTGGCGACGGAAATATGGATGCTGGAAATATCTTAAAACCTGCTCTTGCTCGTGGTGAGCTCCAATTAGTCGGCGCCACAACTCTCAATGAGTATCGGATTATTGAAAAAGATGCTGCGCTGGAACGCCGTATGCAGCCTGTAAAAGTGGATGAACCAACGGTTGAAGAAACGATTACTATTCTAAAAGGCATTCAAAAGAAGTACGAAGACTATCACCACGTTAAATATACAGATGATGCCATTGAAGCGGCAGCTGTCTTATCCAATCGCTATATCCAAGATCGTTTCTTGCCAGATAAGGCTATTGACTTGCTGGACGAAGCAGGTTCTAAGATGAATTTGACACTTAATTTTGTCGATCCCAAAGTTATTGATCAACGCTTGATAGAAGCTGAAAATCTCAAGGCACAAGCTACTCGTGATGAAGATTTTGAAAAAGCTGCCTATTTCCGTGACCAAATTGCCAAATACAAAGAAATGCAGCAAAATAAAATGGCAGACCAAGATACGCCTATCATCAGTGAAAAAACCATTGAGCATATCATTGAGCAAAAGACAAATATCCCAGTTGGCGACTTAAAAGAAAAGGAACAATCGCAACTGATTAGTCTGGCTGATGATTTGAAGGCACACGTCATCGGTCAAGATGATGCCGTTGATAAAATTGCAAAGGCCATTCGCCGCAATCGTGTCGGACTTGGCACACCAAATCGACCAATCGGCTCTTTCCTTTTCGTTGGACCAACCGGTGTCGGTAAAACAGAACTTTCTAAACAATTAGCGATTGAGCTCTTTGGTTCAGCTGACAGCATGATTCGCTTTGATATGAGCGAATATATGGAAAAACACAGTGTAGCCAAACTCGTCGGAGCACCTCCAGGCTATGTTGGCTACGAAGAAGCCGGGCAATTAACAGAACGTGTACGCCGTAATCCTTACTCTCTTATTCTGCTTGACGAAGTAGAAAAAGCTCACCCAGATGTCATGCATATGTTCCTGCAAGTACTTGATGATGGACGTCTGACAGACGGACAAGGACGGACTGTTAGTTTCAAGGATACGATTATCATTATGACTTCAAACGCTGGTACTGGCAAAGTCGAAGCAAATGTCGGCTTTGGAGCAGCGCGCGAAGGACGAACCAATTCCGTTCTCGGTGAATTGGGCAACTTCTTCAGCCCAGAATTTATGAACCGTTTCGATGGCATCATTGAATTCCAATCTCTAAGCAAAGAAAATCTCTTACAAATTGTAGATTTGATGCTTGAAGATGTAAATAATCGCTTAGCTGTAAATGATATTCACCTGGATGTGACAGACAAAGTTAAGGAAAAATTAGTTGACTTGGGTTACGATCCGAAAATGGGAGCTCGACCTCTGCGTCGGACAATCCAAGATCATATCGAAGATGCCATTACAGACTACTATCTTGAACACCCAAATGAAAAAGAACTCAAAGCTATCATGACAAGCAACAGCAAGATTGTCATCAAATCAGCTTCAGCTAAAAAATCTGAAAACGAAACTGACAAAGAAATCAAAACAACTGCAGATGACAATGCTGATTAGATATGAAACACACTCCTTAGAGGTTTCTCTAGGGAGTGTTTCTTCGTTACTGAACCCTGTATCTCAACATTGTCTTCACATTATACAAAGTTTTCTCCATTCATATTTCATTAGTTCGTCCCTTTTATTTTTCTATCCTAAGTATAACAGAGGAAACTTGTCACCTGATGTCGACTTTTATATTTTTGTAAAATGGTTATTTTTATCTTGTTTTTTCAAAATAATCAGAAAATTTCAATTTTTCTATTGTTTTTTTGAAATAAGATGTTATAATAGACAACAAGAAAAATAAAAGGAGTTACGTTATGTTGATGATGGCTATTATTATCATTATTATTTATAGTATCTTATCTAGGCGTAGCTACCGTTTTAAAATGGGATAATCATCTTCATTTTTACATGACTCCGCCTTATTCTCATTTGGGATAGGGCGGATTTTATTTTTCAAAAATAAAGGAGTTTTTTATGACAAAAGAAAACACAACCGCATCACTCACCCCTAAATCATTTTTGCATAAAGTTTTAAACGGAACCGCAATCGGTGTTATTGTAGCTTTGCTGCCTAACTGTATCTTTGCCATTATTTTCTCTTTGGACTTTTTCAAAAATAATGCCTTCTTTGCTACTTGGAATGTAGCCAATGTTCTTTTCCAAGCGACTTTATCTGCTGTGATTGGAACGTTAGTTGCTTTGGAATTTAATTTCAAAGGAATGAAAGCAGCGCTTCTAACAGCCATTGCTTTTGTTAGTTCTGGTGCTTCTAGCAAACTAGCTGGAGCAACGGAGTTATTAACATATGTCCAAAAGCAAAAAGCTCCTGCTGAAAGGCAACTGCAAACAGAATGGTTGCTGGTTTTTACACAACTGGTACAGGGGACATTATCAATGTCATGCTGATTTGTGCCCTCAGCGTTCTTGTATTACTTTGGCTAGAAGGAAAATTTGAATCTTTTAATTTTGTTCTTCTTCCTATTGTCGGATCACTTCTTGCGACGGTGGGGCTATTCACGCTTCCTTATGTCAAAATGATCTCTAGCTTAATCGGGCAAGGAATCATCTACTTTACGGAGCTTCAACCTTACTTGATGAGTGTTCTCATCTGTGTTACTTTTGCCATTTTAATCGTGGCACCAATCTCAACCGTTGCAATCGGTCTTGCCATTGGGCTAAATGGGCTAGCTGCCGGTGCTTCTGCTATGGGAGTTGGGACAACCTGTATCGTACTCGTTGTTCATTCATTCTTTGTCAATAAACCTGGTGTAACTGTTGCTGTCGCCCTTGGTTCAATGAAAATGATGATGACAAATGTCTTTGAGCACCCAATCTCTTATGTTCCTATTGTCGCAACCTCTGCTGTTACTGGTCTGTTGGTTCCGCTCTTCACCATTACCGGGACTCCTGCATCAGCAGGTTTTGGACTAGTTGGTCTGACGGGGCTCTTCGCTTCTGTTACAGGCGGACTTTCAATGGGACTAGCTATCTTAGCTTGGCTTGTCATCCCAACAGTCGTTGCAATCCTTTTCCGTCTCCTCTTTGAAAAAGTGCTCAATTTATATATAGCAGATATTTTTAAATTTGAGTCTTAAAATGCTTGAAAGCCTTGACAGTACTTGATTTCTGCATTATGATATTAGTAGCATATAAGAAAGAGTGGAAACGATATGACAGTTGCAACTTTTGGAGAAAAGCAAGAAGACGTTCAATATGTGAATCGCTATGGTGTTTACGCAGTTATTCCAGATGAAAAGAAAGAAAAGATGATTCTGGTTCAAGCCCCCAACGGTGCTTGGTTCTTGCCAGGAGGCGAGATTGAGCAAAATGAGGATCACTTGACTGCCTTAAAACGTGAACTGATCGAAGAACTTGGTTTTACCGCCCAAATCGGTCAATATTACGGGCAAGCAGATGAATATTTTTATTCTCGTCATCGCGACACTTATTTTTACAATCCTGCCTACATTTACGAAGTAAGTCATTATGAGCAATCGCAAGCACCTTTAGAGGATTTTAATCAGCTTGCTTGGTTTCCAATCGAAGAAGCTATTTCCAAACTAAAACGCGGCAGTCATAAATGGGGAATTGAAATGTGGAAAAAGAATCATAAAGTATGAGAAATTGTTCACATTTCTTATGAAAAAGTGCTATAATAGGAATAGAACATAGGAGGAAGTCAGATGAAGCTTATTAACACGACAAACAGCCATGCACGCCTTGTAAAAAGTCAATTAGAAAGTACAGATGCTACACTAGTTGAGACTTTTTCCGCTGGAAATACAGACGTCGTCTTTACGCAAGCCCCTCTTCATTATGAAATTCTGATTTCGAATAAACACCGCGCTATTCGCGAACAAGAAGTTGAAAAAATTCGAGAATTTTTCCTGAAACGAAAAATTGATACAAAATCAATTGATGCCTCTCGAATTAAGACACTTTATTCAACAAACCTCATTGAAATATCCATTCCAACTAAATAAGCCTTACAAGGCTTATTTTTTTGTCTAAAAAAGGAGTGAATTCGCAACTAATGCTCAATCCACTCCTGCTTTATTTTTGTCTGACATAGTTCATCATGTCGTATGGCAATGTATTGGCGGTTTCTTTTAGAGAATAATTTTCTAAATTATTGACATTTTGACGGAGAAATTTTGCATAACTAGCTGAAATCAGCTTTTCGTGTTCGTATTCAAAAATAATCTTCCGCTCCAAATAATAACCTCTCAGCATTTCGTTGATATTATTCGGTTTGGTACGTGTGATAACCCGCTCAATAAAAGCCCCACTTTCGATAATCGCTGTCTCACGAATGCGCGAATCTTGTAAGAAATTGATGAGCGCAGTATTATAAACGCCCTTCAAATTTTCTAAGCTGCCGATAATCACTTCTGTATTGGCTAGATACAGTTCGGCAATTTCCTCTTTTTCAGCCTTACTAGGCTTTGCTCTATCCTGATTGAGCCAATTACGGAAAGTAGAGCCTAGCGTAATGGTTTCATGAAGTAACAAACGAGCAATCCGAAAAGAAACGATTAAAAAATAGTTTAGGCGCGAAGCAAGGTTGCGATTGATTCTTTGCTCCATATTCCATAAATAACGTTGGTAAATGGAATAGGCACGGTTGCTCATTTTTCTTTCTTCGTAGGCCTGTTCCAAACCGTCACTTTCGATACTCAGCATCAGCAATTGTAAATCTGTCAAATCTTTTTGAACAGATCTTCCTTCTTGCTCCAAGATAAGATTTTCGATTCGTCCATGATAATTATCAATAGCCGCGTAAAGCGGAGCCTTGACTTTGGTATGTTTCAAATCTTCTTCTAATTCTTGGACAACGTCATTTAAAATAGCAATGTGCATGAGGTAGTCGGATGACTCTTCTTTGTTTTCTGATAAACGAGGTAATATTACAAGCCCTGTCAAAAAACTAAGCAACGTAACCCCAGCCACCAAGAAAAGCAAGAGAGGATACTTTTGTTCTAACGCTGTTGGAATCAAGAGAATGGTCGCAATAGACACCGTTCCTTTCACGCCTGAAAAAGTTAACAGAGCAATATCTCTCCAATATTTCGACATTCTCTTTTTCAAACGCAGACTTCTCCAGAAATAAAAGCCATAAATCATGACAAAACGAATGGCAAATAGCACAATCGTCAGTAAAAGAATTGTCAGAAGGAGTCGGAGATTATCATAAACAGGACTTTTCAAAATAGGCTCAACTATCGTTTCTAACTCAATTCCTAAAATGACAAAGACCGATCCGTTCAGCATAAACGTAACGGTTTGCCAAATCGTATCTGTCACAGTGTCGACCTGAGCCTCTAATAAAGTAATCCTTTTAAAACGGCTAGCCTTAAAAATCCCTGCTACGACTACTGCAATAATTCCTGATACATGGAGTTCTTCTGCTAAAAAGAAAGTTAGTAAAGGCAAGCTTAATTCCAGCAATAATTCTCCTGCAATATCTGAAGCTCGTACCGTATGCAACAGCTTTTGCAGCTGACGATTTAAAAAAGCTGAAAAGCCTCCCACGATAAAACCACCAATAATGGAAAGAAGAAGAGAAATACTGGCTTCTTTAATAGAAAACGTTCCTGTCATCCAAGCTGTCAGAGCAAATTGAAAAGCAACCAAACCGCTCGCATCATTTAACAAGCCCTCCCCTTTCAAAATATTTTCTACACGTTTTGGAAAGGTAAAGCGTTCAGATAGGGACGCAAAGGCCACCAAATCAGTCGGACCCAAGGCGGCTCCAACCGCTATACAAGCCGCAAGAGGAAGAGATACCCAAAGCCAATGTGACAAAAAGCCAAGACTCAAGGTAGAGAGAAATATCACTGGAAAAATCAGATAAACAACTATCTTCCAGTGCTTAAGAATGCTGGTAATGTCACTTTCTTCTGCTTCACGAAACAGCAAGGGCCCAATGACGAGAGCCAGAAAAAGCTCCGTTTCCAAATGAAACCTTCCTACTGGCATGAAAAATCCCAAGCCAATCCCCAAAAGAATTTGTACAAGTGGTGTCGGCAGGCTAAGAAACAGCTTGTTGGTGGCATTTGAAACAATCAGAACAGATAAAAAGATAATAATGTAAAGGAGTAAGTTCACATTTCCCTCCTTTATTTTTGTTTACAACATTTTTCAAACAAAGTTTTTTGCTCTGAAATTTTCTGCTCAATTTTCGATAAATCACGATGCTCAATCATTTTTTGGCAGCGCTCCATTTCAAGATTGACTAATTTTTTCTTAATCCGAATCATTTTTTTGCTCATCTGCGCATCATTTACTTGCTTGGTCAATGTTTCTCCATTGGTTGACTCAAGATATTGACTACGCAAACCGTTTAATTTCTCTTGTAAATAGTGTTTATCCATATTTTCTCCAATTAAGTCGTTTTTAATTTCTCAATCATCACCAAAAAGGGCGGCTGATTGATTTGGTTGATTGTTTTATAAAGAGCGACGGTAAATTCCTGCTGCGATAGTTGACTGACAAAGTCTAAAACTGCATCTCGCTCCACATCGCCACCTGCATGCCCATAGTAAATCATAATTGCAATCCGACCGCCAGCTACTAAACGCTGACATAATTTTTCTAAGGCCTGTATCGTTGTATGTGGTTGTGTAATCACCGACTTATCTGCCGACGGAAGATAGCCTAGATTAAAAATAGCTGCTTTAATACTTTCAACGTATTGATCCACATTTTCGTGACCTGTTAAAAGCAATTCAACATTGTCTAATTTAGCTTCTGCCAAGCGCTTGGTAGTTTGCTCAATGGCTTGCTTTTGAATATCAAAAGCATAGACTTTCTTAGCCAATTGTGCCAAGAAAAGCGTGTCGTGCCCATTGCCCATAGTCGCATCTACGACTATATCTTCTTTGGTGACGATTTCTGATAAAAAAACATGTGCCATTTGTAATGGTCTTAACATATAAATCGTTGCTCCTTTGCCTTACACCCTTGAACGCTGCCGCGGCGGTTCATTTCTTGCTCAATTGCATTAAGCACTTCCCATTTATTGAGGCTCCACATGGGTCCAATTAGCATGTCCCGTGGCGCATCACCTGTAATCCGATGAATGACGATATGCTCAGGGATTATTTCTAATTGATCACAAACAATAGAAACATATTCATCTTGGCTAAGTAGCTGCAAGCGTCCTTCATGATAATCTCGTTGCATCCGTGTGTTGGTCATTAAATGCAAAAGATGTAATTTAATCCCTTGAATGTCATTGTCTGTCACACAGCGGCGAACATTCTCTATCATCATCTCATGGCTTTCACCAGGCAAGCCATTGATTAAGTGGGAAACTATCTCGATTTTTGGAAATTTCCGCAAGCGTTGAACCGTTTCAACATATAATTCATAGGAATGCGCGCGGTTAATCAATTGCGAAGTAGCTTCATAAGTCGTCTGCAAACCAAGCTCTACCGTCACATGCAT
Organism: Streptococcus constellatus; assembly: GCF_902167705.1. GTDB lineage: Bacteria > Bacillota > Bacilli > Lactobacillales > Streptococcaceae > Streptococcus > Streptococcus constellatus_A. Next base: position 58,684 of record NZ_CABHMZ010000022.1, read on the forward strand.
ACGTTCAGCTAATTCCGCTAGATAAGCAATCGTCTCATCAGGCAAGCAATCTGGTCTGGTCCCGATATTGATGCCGACAACCCCTGGCTCATTGATAGCCTGTTCATAACGCTCACGAATGACCTCTACCTTATCGTGGGTATTGGTGAAATTTTGAAAATAAACTAGATATTTCTTGACTTCAGGCCACTTGCGGTGCATGAAATCAATTTCTTTATAAAATTGTTCACGAATCGGTGCTTCGGGTGCTACAATAGCGTCACCCGACCCAGATACCGTACAAAAAGTACAGCCACCATGAGCAACCGTTCCGTCTCGATTAGGGCAATCAAACCCCGCATCAATGGGGACTTTAAAGGTCTTCTCTCCAAATAGTTTCCGATAATAAGCATTCAAAGAATTATAAGGTTTCATAACTTCCATTGTACCACAAAATAAAACAGAACTCGCGCTCGGAGTTCCATTTACACTTTACTCATGTCAATTGGCTTCCATTGGTGCTTTTTCAAATCCACACAGCCATTCATTTTAAAAGTCACTCCTTCAGCCCAAAGGAGATGTCGCTGGTCTTCCCATGCTGGCGCTAAGCGTCCTGCGGCATTGACCACGCGATGATAAGGATATTTCCCATAAAGTCCAGCCTGAGACAAGACACGACCTACTAAGCGAGCATTTCTTTCTCGACCAATCAAACGCGCAATTTGCCCATATGTCGCTACATTCCCTACAGGAATACAGGACACAACTGATAAAATTTGATGGACTAATTTTTCATTTAACACTTTTCGCATTATCTTTTTCCTTGTGGCAATGCTATCTTTGTTTCCCTTTAAAACGCCATTGAAAGCGCAACTTATCATAATAAGGAAATTCAATATGCAAAATTCCTAAACCTAAGAGAAGGCTTCCCAAAACATCTGTCGGATAATGTACTCCCAGATACACACGTGACGTCATAATGATAAAAATCATCACAATCAGCAGACTTTGCAAGATACGCTTCGTCTGCACCGATTTTATTCGTTGACTGACGATAATCAACAGCGAACCAAAGATTAGCGTAGAAGCCAGCGCATGCCCACTCGGAAAAGAAAAGCCACCTTCTTCCACCAAGTGTTGAATAGCAGGGCGCGGACGTTGATAAACATTTTTCAAAAAAGTCACTAAAATCCCTGTCAGAGCAAGATTCCCAGCCAAAAGAATAGCTTCACTCCGCCATTTTTTATAAAGGAAAAAACCAACCAAAATTGCGATCCAGCTCACAATAACGGGGGTATTGATTAGACTCGTTACGTTAGAAAAGAAAAGTGTCAAAGCATGTGGCAAATCTCCACGCAAAGTTGTCTGGATTGGATTATCAAAGCCTTTTAAATAATTAGGATGAAATTTGACAACATAGCCTAGAATCACAAAAAGTAAAAGGGCAAAAGAGCCCTTGGTTAAAAAAGTTTGTTTATTTTTCATATTTACTTAAAATCGGTTTTAAAAGCAAGTGAATGAGCCAAAAGGCAATTGCAAAAACCACACCTTCTAATAGATTAAATGGAATGACCATCGCAAACAGGTAATTTGCCACGCCCAGAATCTTTGAAATATCAAAATTAGCAAACATGGCATAGAGCGGAATGGCATAGATATAATTCAAGAGAAACATTGCCATAGTCAATCCGAGCGTTCCCACTACAGAAGCGACTAGAAAACGAATGGTTGTCTGCTCCTTTTTCCAAATAAGCGCAAAAGCGATTACGAAAACAGCAACTGCAATGATATTCATCGGCAGACCAATATAGGTATTGACACCTTGGTTGTTCAGCAGCAATTTGAGTACTGAGCGAATCAATAAAATGCTTAAAGCTCCTCTTAGATTTAGCACCACTAATCCCAATAGAATTGGTAAAATGCTAAAATCCAGCTTCAAAAAGCTTGCTCCCGGCAAAATCGGGAAATCAAAGAACATCAGCAAAAATGAGATAGCTGAAAGAATGGCAATAATAGCCATTTTGCGTGTATGTGTCATAACAGGTTCCTCCAATTTTATTAAAATTAGAGAAGCTGGAAAGGCTTGCTAAAGAATGACTTATCCCAGTCAGTGAAACCTTTATGATAGTATAAGGAAGTTTCCTTAAATAACATTAAAAGCCACAGTTTTGGGACTTCTCCCTGCCTTTCGTCTTCTCCCATCCAGACTGTACTGTCGGTTGTGGAATTGCACCACATCAGCTTGCGCTCGCGGACTTAAAGCAGCTTACCTAGTTGACAAAGATTTTATTTTTAGATAATGTTGCGCTTCAAAGATACATCAAGAAGCCACACAACTATATAAAAGTAAAAGATTGTCATCGGCTGCAAATCACCGCCGGTCGGGAATTTCACCCTGCCCTGAAGACCCTTTAATCATAACAAAAAAAGCCTGCAAGAGCAAGCTTTTTATCTGATCTACTAAAATCATTTTGACATCATTATTTTAATTTGTCATGTTCATATTCGTGTACCAGATCTAATCCTATAAAATTTTGCTGCCGCAGTGCTTCATACACCATCATACAAACCGTATTTGACAAATTCAGACTTCTGACGTGTTCATCATTCATCGGAATCCGCAAGGCTTTTTCAGAATGAGTACGCATAAAATCCTCTGGCAATCCCTTATCCTCACGTCCAAACATGAAATAATGATTTCCAGCGGTTGCAAAATTTTCTGTTGCATAAACCTTCTCCGCAAACTTAGAAATCAAATAGAGATGCCCATCCATTTTACTCATGAACTCTTCTAAATTATCATAATAAGTAATATCCAGCTTGTCCCAGTAATCCAAGCCAGCTCGTTTCATCTTGCGGTCATCAATCGGAAATCCCATTGGTAAGATGATATGCAGCGGTGAATTCGTCGCCGCACAAGTCCGAGCAATATTGCCAGTATTCTGTGGGATTTGCGGTTCAAAAAGAACAATATGGTTTTTACATGTCATAATTTTTCATTCCTGATTTCATTACTACTACAAAAAAATAGCCACACTGCTCGGAGTCAAGCTCAGCAAACAGCGTGGTTAAGGCATCATTAACTTACATCACAACAGGTTTGAGGTAAATCAATGAATGTACTTTCTTAGTATATCACTTTCTTTGCACATGTCAACAAAAAAAGCTTAAAATTTTCATATTTTCTCAATTTTTTGTCCATTTTTTCAAAATTTCTCTTGGCGTTTTCATTGGAATGCCCTTTTAGGACAAAATATACATTTTTCTTTCTTCAAAATGATGAAATTTTCGCAAAAAAAGGGTATGATAGAGGGGTATACTTGGGAGGTATAAAATGAAAATTATTGTCGTTGGTGGCGGTAAAGTCGGAGCTGCTCTCTGTCGTTCACTTGTGGCTGAAAAACATGATGTGATTCTCATTGAGCAAAACGAGTCTGTACTCAATCGGATCACAAAACGCTATGATATTATGGGCATTGTCGGTAACGGTGCTAATTTTAAAATCTTAGAGCAGGCTGATGTAGAGCAGTGTGATATTTTCATTGCCATGACAGAACATGACGAAGTCAATATGGTGTCGGCTGTGCTGGCTAAAAAAATGGGGGCGAAAGAAACGATTGTTCGCGCTCGTAATCCAGAATATTCAAATTCTTATTTTAAAGAAAAAAACATTCTTGGTTTTTCACTCATTGTCAATCCTGAGCTACTAGCAGCACGCTACATTGCAAATATCATCGAATTTCCTAACGCACTTTCTGTGGAGCATTTTGCTAATGGACGTGTCAGTTTAATGGCATTCAAGGTCAAACAAAATAGCAATCTGTGTCAGATGACTTTATCTCAATTTCGAAAGAAATTTGGAAATGTCTTGATTTGTGCTATTGAACGTGACAATCAATTACTCATCCCAGACGGTGAAATCATCATTTTGCAGAATGATATTATCTATGTCACTGGAAATCGAGTTGATGTTATTCTTTTCCATAATTTCGTCCGACCAAAAGTTATAAAAAGTTTGATGCTCATTGGAGCAGGAAAGATTGCTTACTACCTGCTCAATATCCTAAAAAATAGCAAAATCAAACTGAAAGTGATTGAAATCAATTCAAAACACGCTGAATGGTTTAGTCAAGAATTTCCGCATTTGCACATTGTTCAAGGTGACGGTACTGCAAAAGACATTCTACTAGAAGAAAGCGCTCAACACTATGATGCAGTCGCTACCCTGACTGGTGTAGACGAAGAAAATATCATTTCTTCTATGTTCCTTGAAAGCATGGGCGTTCAAAAAAATATCACGAAAGTCAATCGGACTAGCTTACTTGAAATCATTGACAGTCAGGAATTTTCAAGTATTGTAACGCCAAAGAGAATTGCAGTAGATACGATTATGCACTTTGTCCGCGGACGTGTGAATGCCCAATATTCTGATTTACAAGCTATGCACCACTTAGCTAATGGACAACTTGAAACTCTGCAATTTCAAATCAAGGAAGAAAATAAAATGACTGGAAGACCACTTTCTAGTCTGAAACTAAAAAAAGGTGTCTTGATTGCAGCCATTATCCGAAATGGAAAACCTATTTTCCCAACGGGTGAGGATCATATTCAAATCGGTGACCAAATCGTCGTCACAACCTTGATCCAAAATATCACACAAATCTATGATTTATTAGAGAGGTAAGCCATGAATAGAAGTATGATTCGTTTCCTCCTCTCAAAGCTGTTAATCATTGAAGCTGGACTGCTTCTGATTCCGCTCATTGTGGCTTTCATCTATCACGAGCCTCATCAAAATTTGCTCTCCATTAGCGCCACAATTGGAATTCTCTTGGTAGTCGGACTTTTAGGCAGTTCTTTTAAGCCCCAAAATCATCACATTTATGCCAAAGAAGGAGTTTTGATTGTCGCCTTATGCTGGATACTTTGGTCCTTCTTTGGGGCACTTCCTTTTGTTTTTTCAAGACAAATTCCTCATCTCATCGATGCTTTCTTTGAGGTCAGCTCAGGCTTTACAACAACTGGCGCTTCCATTTTACCGGATGTCTCTGTCTTATCACATTCTCTGCTCTTTTGGCGTAGTTTTACCCACTTAATCGGAGGTATGGGAGTGCTCGTCTTTGCTCTTGCTATCATGGAAAATAATAAAAATAGCCATTTGGAAGTGATGCGAGCAGAAGTCCCTGGTCCTGTCTTTGGTAAAGTTGTTTCTAAGTTAAAGGACACTGCACAAATTCTCTATTTGCTGTATTTAGCACTCTTCGCTATTTTTGTAATCATCTACTACCTCGCAGGCATGCCTTTATTTGATAGCTTTATCATTGCCATGGGAACAGCTGGCACAGGAGGATTTAGTGTCTACAATGACGGAATTGCGCATTATCACAGTTCATTGATTACTTATTTAGTGAGCTTTGGCGTTCTCATCTTTGGTGTGAATTTTAATCTTTACTATTTTCTACTGCTAAGAAAATTCAAAACCTTTTTTGGTGATGAAGAACTGCGGACCTATCTCATTATTGTCGCATCTGCAACGATTTTCATCTGTCTCAATGTTTTTCATATTTATCAAAACCTTTCTCAGACCTTGGAAATCTCTCTTTTTCAAGTATCTAACATTATCACCACCACTGGTTTTGGTTTTGGTGATATTACCTCTTGGCCGCTCTTTTCTCAGTTTATTCTCCTCATTCTCATGTGTATAGGAGGTTCTGCTGGCTCTACGGCTGGAGGTTTAAAAGTTGTTCGTTGCTTAATGCTGGTTCGCATTGCTAAAAATCAAGTATTGTCCACCCTCTCACCAAAGCGTGTACTGACCCTACATGTCAACCATAGTGTGATTGACAAAGATACACAACATAAAATCTTAAAATACCTCGTGCTTTATACGATGATTATTATCTGCCTCATCTTTATCGTCAGTTTAGATAATAATAACTTGATGACAGTCGTCAGTGCTGTTCTTAGCTGTTTCAACAACATTGGTCCAATGCTAGGAACAACAGACAGCTTTGCAATCTTTGGTCCCATCTCCAAACTCATACTCTCTCTTGCCATGATTGCAGGGCGTTTAGAAATTTACCCAATGATTCTGCTTTTTATGCCACAGACGTGGTCCAAACGATAAATAGGTCAAATAAAAACTCGCTAGTCAACAGTCTAGTGAGTTTCTTTGTTTTCTGAATGATTGCGTTTCAGGCTAAAAACATCTGGTACAGGATCATCTCCTCCTTCTGCCCAAGGATGACAACGTAAAATACGTGCAATTCCTATCAACAATCCCTTGGCACCATGCTTTTCAATCGCTTGAATCATATAGTTTGAGCAAGTCGGTTGATAGCGACAAGAAGGTGGAAAAGCCGGTGAGATAAATTTTTGATAAAAACGAATCAGTCCGATAAGGATTTTTTTCATTATTTTTTCTTCGTAACAGCTAGGTTATGCAACTGGCTGACCTCTTTTTTATTAAGACGGCGAGCTTCACCCGGACGAAGTCCAGTTAAATTCAGATGACCGAATTGCGTACGAGAAAGTTTATCTACTTGCAGGCCAACAGCTTCAAACATCTTTTTCACTTGGTGATTTCGCCCTTCATGGATAGTCAACTGGACAACCGAACGATTCTTAACTGGATCTACTTTCAGAATTTCGTAAACAGCTGGTTTGGTTTTTTTACCATCAATTTCTACACCCTTTGTTAAAGGTCGAAGGACTTCTTTATCAGCCACCCCCTTGACACGAGCCACATAGACCTTATCAATTTCATTTCGCGGATGAATCATCTCATCTGTAAAATCACCATCGTTGGTTAAAATCAACACCCCAGATGTATCCCAATCAAGCCTACCAACTGGATATATCCGCTCTGTGACATTTGGCAACAAATCCACTACCGTTGGACGGCCTTTGTCATCTGTCACACTGGAAATGACACCGCGTGGCTTATTTAAGAGATAGTACACTTTTTCCTCATTGTAAATGGGCTGACCACTTACCTCAACACGATCACCCGACTTAATTGTCGTTGCCAACTCACGAACAACTTGTCCATTCACAGTAACAAGACCTTGTTTTATCAATTCTTCCGCTTTTCTTCGGCTCGCAATCCCAGCATGGGCAATGTATTTATTGATTCTCATCTTCTATCCTTTCAGCAAACAATTGACTTTCCTCAGCTATTAGCTCTGTTTCTTCCACTACTGGCAATTCATCTAGGCTATTGATTCCCATATAGTCCAAAAAATAATCGGTCGTCACATAAAGATTTGGTCGACCAAGCACTTCTTTTTTCCCATTTTCACGAATCAAATCAAAAATCTGTAACTTAGAAATCGCACCACTAGAATTGACCCCACGAATCTCATCTACTTCAATCCTCGTAATGGGCTGCTTATAAGCAATAATGGATAGGGTTTCCAAGGCAGCCCTTGATAAACTTTGATTGATTGGTGCCTTTGAATATTCTCGCAAAAGTTCAGCAAAATCTTGCTTGGTAACAATTTTATAAGTATTCGATGTCTCTAACAAGGCAAGACTCGAATCTTCATCTTTTTGATACTTTTCTGCCAATTTCTCCAAACTCTGTATCACACCTGTCGGAGGTATAGAGAGGAGCTCTGCTATTTGACGGACACGCAAGCCGTCTTCGCCCGCTACAAAGAGCAGGGCTTCAATCTCTGCTAACTTACTCATTTCTTTTTCCTATTAGATAAATATTCCCAAAATTTTCTTCTTGTATCACTTGAATTTCCTGAACTTTTACTAATTCCAATGTCGCTAAAAATAAGGTAATGACTTCGTTCATATCTTTTGTTTCTAAAAAAATAGCTTGCAAAGCAATTTTTTCCTGAGCATGACAACGTTCACGTATCACATCCATCATATCTTCGATTTTATATTCATCTTTGACAATCGTTGTATGACTTTGAGCAAATTCTTCTCTTTTTTGCGTCATCAATTTTGAAAAGGCCAAAAATAAATCAATCGTTGTCTTATCATGGAGCAATGTTGCATCTTCATACACCAATTCAATTTTAGGTTTGGAATAGTAAAGAGCTCGTTCTTCATGTTGTTCAGCCATTTTCTCACCTAACAATTTGAATTTCCGATATTCTTCAATTTGAGAGAGCAAATCTTGCTCCAAATCCTCTTCAGTTTCTAAGCTATCAGCTACTTTTGGCAAGAGTTTTCGGCTTTTAATCAACATGAGCTGACTCGCCATTACCATGTATTCTCCCATCACTTCTAACTTCATAGCCTGAAGCGTCGCTACATAAGCCAGATATTGCTCAATGACCTCTGTAATCGGCACATCATAGATATCCATTTGGTATCTTGACACCAAATGAAGCAATAAGTCCAATGGGCCTTCAAAATCTTTAATTTTTATGTCCATTATCTGTATTTTTCCAATGTCATCATTGTTTTCAAGCCTAAATTGCGCGCAATTTCATATATTTCTACGCCTTTTTCTCGCTGGCGTAAAATATATTGCTCCCGCAAACTCTGAGCTGATAAAGCAGCTTGATTTTTTTCAATCAAAAAAGCTTCTAATTGACGAAAGCCCCATTGGCGCGAATAGGTTTTTCCATTCTTTTCTAACAAGTAAGTTCCTTCTAGAGTTGTTTCCAATTCTCCAATCAATTGGTCTGGAATGGACACAATGCGCTTTTGACCTGCTTTCTCAATGCGAATAATCTGAAAATCCAGATTGACATCTGCTACTTTCAACTGCAAAATTTCGCTTGGTAAAAGCCCCATTTCTAAAATGAGAAGCGCAATCAAGCGACCGTTGTATTGATTTGTATCTGCATAAAAATCAGACAAATCCAAAATTTCCGCATCATGTTCTTTCGGAATACCAACTTTTGGCAACTCCAAACGATAAAAATCTGAAATCAATCGTTGCTTGTATAAATAATGCAAAAATTGATTGATAGCAGATAATTTTCGTTTCTGAACAGAAGGTTTAAAGTCAGCAATAGAAGCCTGATAAATTCGCAGATTGGTCTCTGTAATTTTTGCATGGGTCACATCTACGAACTGCTCCAAATCATAAAAATAAGCTGTTTTTGAATTGTCAGATAAATTTTTTCCTTCTAAAAAGGTTGTTATTTCTTCTTTCATTTTGGATGAATCTCGTATTCATTCGCAAAGCTATGCAAAAGAGCATTAACTGCTTTTAGGATAGATTTGCGTGTAATAATTCCTTGAAATGTATTGTCCCGATCAACAACTGGCAAGAATGACTCATCTACTAACTTATGCAGCACTTCTGTCAATGTAAAATCTGGACCAACTGTCAAATCATCTTTTTTTGCCATGTGCACAATATCGGTTGTCATAAATTCCTCATCAGGAATTTCGTGCTGCATCTGATAAGACAAGATATCTGTTAGCGAAATGGTGCCAACAAACTTTTTCTGATCTGTCACCACGGGTACTCGTGAGTAGGTCATCTGACTTAACAACAAAATAGCATGATCAGCATTGTGAGTATCGATCAAAACAGCCAAGTTTTCTGCCGGTGTTAAAAAAGTATCTTCTTGCTGTAAAAGAAAGTCTTCAAATTCTTTGGCAATCATCGAGTAAACTCCTTTGATAGGCGAGAATACAGTTCGTGTTGGCGCGTATAATAGTCCACTTGAAATGCATCATCACTAATCTCTACCTTAGCATAAAGTCGCTCATTGATAACACCGCGCGGTTGGCTGATAGAGCCTGGATTTAAAAAGAGTGTTTTTCCTTCCATCCACGCATCTGGAATATGTAAATGCCCATACAAACAAATATCTGCATTTACCTCTTGTGCCCAGAGGTCCAATTTTTGAAAACCAAAATTGATCTGTTGAAGATGTCCGTGAGTTTGCGCAATAATGGTGCCGTTTAAGTCTGTCACTAAGCGATCTGGATAACCATCATAGAAATCCATGTTCCCAGCTACAACGTAAATCCCTTGCCACACTTCATCATCACTAGGCAACTCAGAATCGCCATTATGAAAAATAGCATCGACTTTTCCAAGATAACGTGCCTTTATCTCTTCTACAATAGCTCGATCGCCATGAGAATCACTCATTACGATGATTGTTTGTTTTGCCATGCTGGAAATACCTCCACTAATTTTTGAACTGCTTGAGCTCGATGTGATTGAGCATTCTTTTCTTCCATTGTTAATTCAGCAGATGTTTTGCCTGTCTCCCCTACTAAAAATAGCGGGTCATAGCCAAATCCATTTTCACCTTTTGGCTCAAAATTGATATAGCCTGGCCAGTCAGCCTCCACGACTAGACTTTCTTTGTCAGGACTTGCCACCACAAGAGTTGTATGAAACTGAGCTGAGCGGTCTTTCAACTCAAAAACCATTGCCAATTCATGCAGCAATTTTGCATTATTCTCTAAGTCTGTTGCATCACTTCCTGCAAAGCGAGCAGACCAAACTCCAGGCAAACCGCCTAGTGCATCCACTTTTAAGCCTGAATCATCCGCCAAGACCATTTTCCCAGTCAGTTTTGAAATAGTCTCCGCTTTCAAACGAGCATTCTCTTCAAAAGTCATTCCAGTTTCTGCGACCTCTGGTAAATCAGGATAGTCATTCAGGTTTTCAATTTTGTAGCCTAATTTTTCAAAGATCTTGCGGAACTCAGCAGTTTTCCCCTCATTACGAGTGGCAATTAAAATCGTATCTCCGACTGTCAAATTTGACAAATCTTGCTGAGAAAAGAAATTATTCAACTGAACTCCTTTTTCGGGCAAATGCACTAAAGCTAACCGTCCCTTTTCCGTAATCAGAATAGCGCCCTTGTGAAATTGTGCCTGAAACTGTGAATCTTGATTCTCATTGATTATTTGCAGGACAAATTGAACAAAAGACATCATGGAGTTATATTGAATCACTGCAACAGAAAAAGACTGCTCTTCAACTACTAATTGACGGAGCTCTTCTTCCATGCGACTCAATTCCTCTGAAACGACGTCTTTAAAATAGAATCCACCGCCATAGGAAGACCATTCTCCAACGTACCAATCTTGAGCATCTTTATACTCATAAATTTTATTGCTCATAATGTTACATGCTCCACATTTATTTCTTTGTTTAACCACGTTTCTGCAATTTCAGCAAAACTTTTCGCATTTGCTGTTGTAAAAAAGCGGTGCTGAAGATGTTTTTCTTCTCTGCTGTGATTGATTTCAAAGTAGTTTAGTAAGACAGAAATATCCCGCACACATTCTGCTCCACTGTCAATCAATTTCACAGTCGGTCCCATTACATTTTGAATGATTGGTTTTAGCAAAGGATAATGCGTACAGCCTAGCACTAAAGTATCTACCTTGCCTTTTAAAGGCATCAAGCTTTCATAGACCACTTTTTTCGTAATGCTAGACGACAGCTCGTTAGACTCTACCAGTGGTACAAACTTGGGACAAGAAAGACTTGTCACCTCCACTTCCGGTAAGAGACGCTCAATTTTCTGACGATAAATATCTGATTGAATCGTCATGGGCGTTCCAATAATGCCAATCGTTCCATGTTGAGATGCTTTGATTGCCGCACTAGCTCCTGGTAAAATCACTCCTAAAACTGGAATATCCAATTTTTCTTTGATTTCTTCCCAAACCACAGCAGTAGCTGTATTGCAGGCAAGAACAATCATTTTGACATTTTTTGTTAAAAGAAATCGCACTAGTTGCCATGTGTATTCGCGAATCTGCTCAGCAGGTCGAGGGCCATAAGGCGCACGTGCAGAATCACCAATATAAATTACTTCCTCATGTGGAAGCTGCCGCATCAATTCGCGAACAACTGTCAAACCGCCCACTCCTGAGTCTAAAAAACCAATTGGTCGATTATCCATAAGTTCTTCTTTCTAAAGAAGGGACTGGGTGCAAGTCCCAAATCCCCATTCATTTATCTCTTTAAAAATCAATTTTATCGTATATGACAAAGATTATTTTTTCTTTTTAGCATTTTCAAGTGCTGCTTTTTGTTGATTTTTAATTTGACGATACACTTGTTGTACCTTTGCTTCATTTGGTTTTTGTCCATTTGCAGATAGCATCGTACGAACAGCATCGATATTCAAACGTGGATTGTCTGCAAATTCTTTTTCAATTTGTTTGCGGACAAGGTACATGCCAGCGAACATGCCACCAAAAAAAGCAAGAATAATCAACAAAATAGCTAATAGTAAATTCATAAATATGTAATCCTCTTTTCCCTTTTTACATCTTCTTATTATATCAAAAATTGTCTATTTTTCAAAATCAAAGCCATACAAAGTTGCGAAGTAATCCTCCGGTATTTCAGCACGCCGAATCATTCGTACACCGTCGTCTTCTTCCAGTAAAATTTCAGCTGAACGAAGTTTGGCATTGTACTGATAGCCCATTGAAAAACCGTGCGCTCCTGTATCGTGAATCACCAAGGTATCTCCAATATTGGTAATCGGCAGTTCGCGCTGAATGGCAAATTTATCATTGTTTTCACAAAGACTGCCTACCACATCCACTATTTCTGTCTGTCCGTCTGGATGATCTATATTTGTAATATGGTGATAAGCTCCATACATAGCTGGGCGCAGCAGGTTCACTGCTGAAGCATCTACACCAATGTAAGTGCGATAAGTCTTCTTTTTATGCAATACTTTCGTCACCAATAATCCATGAGGGGCCAGCATAAAACGTCCCAGTTCCGTAAAAATTTTAACCTTTCCTAAGCCTGCAGGTGTTAAAATTTCCTCATAAACTCGACGAACCCCTTGTCCAATCGCTAAAATGTCATTTGCTTTTTCTTCTGGACGATAAGGAACGCCTACTCCGCCTGAAAGATTGATAAAATCCAAGTCCACATTGGTCTCAGCCACAACCTCAACGGCTAATTCAAATAGCTGACGGGCTAATTCAGGATAATAATCATTCGTAACAGTATTAGAAGCCAGCAAGGCATGTATGCCAAATTTTTTAGCTCCTAATTTTTTTAAATCTTTAAATGCTTGGATGAGTTGTTCTTTGGTCATCCCGAATTTGGCTTCTTCTGGAGAATCCATAATATCTGTTCCCAACTCAAATACACCGCCTGGGTTATAGCGGCAAGAAATAATTTCTGGGATTCCTGCCACTTCCTGTAAAAATGCAACATCTTCATAAGCATCAAGATTGATAGTAGCTCCCAATTCACGCGCAAATTTCATTTCTTCTGCGGGCGTATCATTGGACGAAAACATCATGTCATTTCCTGAAAAGCCTACTTTTTGACTCATCAAAAGTTCTACATAGCTGGCGCAATCTACTCCACAGCCTTCTTCTTTCAAGATTTTCAAAATAGTCGGATTCGGAGTTGCCTTCACTGCAAAATATTCTTTAAACCCCCGATTCCAAGAAAAGGCTTCCTGAAGCGCACGAGCTGTTGCCCGAATTCCCTTTTCATCATATAAATGAAATGGTGTTGGAAATTGAGCTGTGATTTCAGCTAATTTTTCACGACTGATATAAAGTTCTTTCATAGCTAGTCTCATACTTTCTCTTGGTTTGCTTTATTATATCATAAAAAGAGAACCATTCGCCAACAAAAAAGAAGCTGGAAAACAAGTCCAACTTCCAATATTCTTACGTTTAATTATCTCTTCCAAAAATACGAAGAACACTGAGGAAAAGATTGATAAAGTCAAGGTAAAGATTCAAGGCAAGTGAAATTGCCCAACCAGCTGCCACATTTCCGCCTGATTGCTCATAGACATAGCGGATTCTTTGATTGTCCCAAGCAATCAAGCCAGAGAAAATAATCACACTAATAATGCTAATGATGAAATCTAGTCCAGAACTTCTAAGGAAAATATTCACCAAACTAGCGATGATAACTCCAATCAGACCTGCAATAAAGGCTCTACCTAGACCAGAAAGATCTTTTTTGGTAAATTTCCCAATCAATGCCATAGCAAAAAACATCGCTGAAGAAGTAACGAAGGCTCCTAAAACCGTTGCTTGCGCATAAAGAGCCAACACCAAACTAATCGTAAAGCCATTTAAAGCCGAATAAACTAGAAAAGTTGGTAACGCAGCTGGATTGTTTTTGGCAGACATACCTGAAGCCACCCAGACAAGAACCAGCTCAGCAAAAATAGCTAAGTAAAAAATCCAACTATTACCTGTCATGACAGATATAATCACATTTTGAAAAACGGTCAACATCAGTGCTGAGACAAGGGCAGAAATGCCAATCCCCATTCCGACTAATGAATAAACTTTTGCGTAGAAACTATTGATATCACTATTTTCTTGAATAATTGTATTGTTCATAAGCTCTCTCCTTTATTGTTATCTGTTATGATTTTAACATTTTTCTGTGGAAAAGTCTTCTTTTAGCAATTTTTTTCCGAACTGGTGCCATGGCTTCTTTGATTGCCCAGTATTTATCCACCATGGTGACAATATAGCCCTCTTTATACCGCGGTGGTGCCAATGTTGCTCCCCACATGTGCTTAACAATAATATCTTCTTCAACCTTATTCAGCCTGGTCACTTTGCGTGCATTTCTTACCGCTAAGCGCGGATGAACCCAAGCATGGCTTTTATTAAATTTTGTTTCCCGCCAATCATAGTAAAACATGTCGTGCAGAAGACCTCCACGCGCGGTACTTTTTGCATCCCAACCTAACTTTTTAGCAATTTTATAACTCGTATAACTAACATGAATCGAATGCTCCAAACAGTTGGAATAAATATGGTGTGTTATGGTTTTTAATTTCTGGACGCGTGGTTGAGCAATCAAGTGTCCAACATGCTCCATATACTCTCTGTCTTCTTTATAAAGCATAAAACCACCTCCATGTGCTTCTAATTATAAATATATTTCTCAATTTTAGCTTAAAGCAAAGATGAGAATTCCTGCTGCCACGGCGACATTTAAACTCTCAGCTCGTCCTTTCATTGAAATATGAATGAGGTAATCAGCTGCTTCTGCCATTTCAGAACTAATCCCCTGTCCTTCATTTCCCAACACAAGCGCAAAATCCGATAGTGGTGCTAACTCCCGATAATCCATCGAATTTTTTAAAAGCGTCGTTGCCAATATCGGCAATTGTACTTGTTTAGCAAGGTCAAGAAAATCTGATGTTTTCACTCGATAAATAGGCAAATGAAAATGGCTGCCTTGCATGGAACGCAGAGTTTTAAGATTGTAGATATCTGCTGAATGCTGTGAAATAAACACCCCGTCATAGCCAGCCGCATCAGCCGTTCGGATAATCGTTCCCACATTCCCTGGATCCTGCACATCTTCTAAAAAAAGATATTTCCCTTTGAGAACGGAAGGAAGCGCCTGTTTTTCAAAAGCAATTTCTGCTACGATGCCCTGCGGTGTTTTGGAATCAGCCAAATCCGCCAAAATTTCTGCCGTCACTACATGAACTTGAGGAAAATCCTGCACTCTATCGACAAATTCTTCTAAAACAAAGATGTGCCGAATGTTAGCTTGTGCATTGACTGCTTCTTCAAATAAATGCCAGCCCTCAATTAAGTATGAGTCTTTCCGATATTTTTTTTGAAGTAATTTTTTAGTATTTTTTACCACATTATTAGCTTTTGAGGTTATAATATTCATAGAACTATTATATCACAAAAAGGAGGCTCACATGCAAAAAGTAAGAATGAGTGCGCAAGGTCGTGTGCAAGGTGTCGGCTTTCGTTGGGGTGTTTACACACTTGCCAAAGAAATCGGTGGTATCACAGGGCGCGTCTGGAATAATGAAGACGGAACCGTAGAAATTTTGGCTCAGGCAGAAAATTCCGCACTCATGGCAAAATTCATCCAAGAAATCCGCAAAGGACCAACGCCATTTTCAAAAGTTAGTTATTTAGATGTCACAATGGCTAATTTTGAATCCTATTCAGACTTTAAAATTGCAAATTAGGTCCTAAGAACTATTGTATATTTAGGAAAAAAACAGTAGAATAGAAAGGTATTATTTTTTAGAAAAAGGAAACAAACACGTGAAAAAATTAAATCGTATTTTATTCTCAGGGTTGGGGCTGTCTATGCTTCTGCTACTCTCAGGATGTGTGCAAGTCAAAGACGGCAAGCCTGCTGGATTTGTCTGGGATATTATTGGAAGACCAATGAGTCTGGCTATTCAGTATTTTGCGAATAATATGGGGCTAGGCTTTGGTGTCGCCATCATCATTGTTACTTTGATTGTCCGCTTGATTATCCTTCCGCTTGGACTTTATCAATCTTGGAAATCAACTTACCAATCAGAAAAGATGAATTATTTGAAGCCTATTTTTGAGCCAATCCAAGAACGCATGAAGAATGCTGAAACACAAGAAGAAAAACTGGCTGCTCAGCAAGCACTCATGGCTGCTCAAAAAGAAAATGGTGTCAATATGCTCGGAGGTATCGGATGTCTTCCTCTCCTGATTCAATTACCATTTTTCTCTGCCCTTTATTTCTCTGCTCAATACACTGAAGGAGTTGCTAAGAGTGTATTCCTAGGGATTCCACTCGGAAAAGCCAGCATTCTCCTTACTGTTATCGTCGGAGTTTTGTATTTTATTCAATCTGCTTTGACCCTTGTCGGTATTGACGAAGTTCAAAAAGAGCAAATGAAGAAAATGATGTACATGAGCCCGCTCATGATTGTCATCTTCTCGTTCACAGCTCCAGCAGGTGTAACACTTTATTGGGTAGTCGGTGGCTTCATCATGATTATCCAACAATTGATTATCAATCATTACATCCGTCCTCAGCTCAGAAAACGCGTAGCTGAAGAATACAAAAATAATCCACCTAAAGCCATTAAAAATTCTGGTCGTAAAAAAGATGTGACACCTCAAGCACAGGCCGTTATTGAAAATAGAAAACAAAATAAAAAGAAAAATCGTAACGCTGGGAAACAACGTTCAAGATAAACAAAAAGGCTGGAACAATCAGGCTCAATGTCAACCCATTATAATTGACATTGAGCCTGATTTGTTTAGACTTTCTGGCTTCGAAATAGGATTCAAGAGATTAGAATCATTTGAATTATCGCAAATGATATATCTTATCATTATAACAAGTGTTAAATTTCCTTTTATGGTGCCATCATGGTATTACAATTCTTCTAAAGGAATAAGAGCTATTTTTTCGATAATTACAGATAGGATAAATTACTATAATATTATCTAGAATTTAGAAACGCAAAAATCCATCGAATAATAATAATTAGTAATAATATAACAAATAGTATCATATTGTCGCTTTCTCTCCTTTTCTAGTAAAATATCGCCACTCATCTTCAAAATCAATCCCCATAGAAAAAATCTTATTTATATTGTCAAGTGAATCTAACGCATCATCTTGCATAAGGTTTAACATTTGGATTGAGTCTGTAATGTCTGCTATATCACTTTCAATTAACTTCAATGTTTCATTTGAAGTTTCATATTCTTTAGATATCATAGCAAATGAATCTTCCATAAATTTTTCATTTTCTTCTATAAACAGCTTTTCTATATTAGATGTCAATACTCCATACCTCATATTAAATAAGTCCAGTTCATCTAGTGCAAGCATTATCAAATTTGTTGAAATAATCGTAACTATTATTTGCAATGGCTCCATTAATATATCAGGCAATGCAAATTGTTTCTCTAAGTATTCAAATAGAATTTCAAGTACTATTGAATTTATTGTTGTAAACATTACTTTGGTAATTGAATCTGCTTTCTGCACCGCAGACATTTTAGGGTTCACAACAGTTTTACAACAATTAACAAATGAAAGAACAATATTTTTTACCCACTTAAGCATTTTCTTTACAGTTGTTTTTGCCATTTCAATAACCATATCAAAAAACACTTTTACAAACTTATGTATAGAATTTCCAGCAATGTTAATCATAATTTCAGACATCTTATCCTTAACATAACCAACGATACGCTTTTGGGTTTTCTTTAATTCACTAAAAAATTTTTGTATTGTGATATCCTTTTTATGAAGAATCTGTTGCGCTTCAAATATAACAGGTGGCATAACATAGTAAATCAGTTGTCCAGCAATAATTTTTCCGACTGCTTTTGATGTAGTTTTACCTGCATCTACTGCGATATTAGCATAATTAAAATCTTCTAAGTCACCTAACTGATTTTGACGTGCCGCAATAAATTCCTCCATTTGTTTTTTGTATGCTTCTTTTACTTTAGGATTAACCTTTCCATTCTTATCAAGATACCCCTCTTTCTTCATAGCTTCTGTTGCAGATTCCCCTGCATTTTCCCAGCGATACACTGCTGCTTGAGTAAGTTGTTCTGGTGTTGCAGTCATAGTAATATCATTCTTGGGGTTATAGTCAGGGTTAGGTTTATTACCAAGCCTTGGAGTCATATACTTTATTTCCCCATTAACATTACATACCCTTACATCGCTTTTAGAACCATTAGCCGAAGCTAATATCATTTGCATATTTGCATCTGAATTATAAAATTCTCTATACTTATCTAATATTTCATCACTACTCTTTATGTACCTTGAATTATGTGTGATAGCTTCCCTTGGCATTTTATGATCAGCCTGAAGATTTTTTGAGTACCAATCATTTTTATTTTGTGATTTTGATGTTGTCTCAATAACTCTACCTAATAATTCATCTTGTAATGTTCCTACCCGTTTTCCATTTTCTTCGTGAATATTTTCAACACGACTATTTCGATAATCTTTCTTACCCCTAATATCAAATTTATCATTTGCTCTATCATTGGTAAAAAGTTGTGATTGAAAACTTTGGCAATCCTTTACAATATCTTTCATAGCTTGACTATTTAGGCTATCAGTCGCATTATAAATTGACTTTCTTACCTCTTCATTATTCATAAGAAAATCTTGATCATTATCATAACTAAAGTGCAAAAATCTTTCAACGAGCTGATCTGCAGTAATATAGAAATCTCCTAGATCAAAATATCGTCTTACAACTTCACCAGCTAAATCCCTAGCAATGTTTTTTCCTAAAGTCGCACCAAAATCATTTGTTAGCAACTCTTTATTGCTCATATTAATCTTTTCAATAGTTGAAATATAGAGCTCCCTCTGTCTAGCAGATAAAACATTTCTTGAAGCAATTAAATTATCAATATTTCTTTCCATTCATTATGCCTCTTTTCTTTTAAAAATAAGGAATTGGTTTACGTTATTCATCTGCATCTCAAGAACCTTTTTCTCATAATTCATTTCCTGTAAGTCATTTTTAGAGGTTGTTCCTTCAAATAAATTTGTTAATACTGGTGTGTTGTAAATCTTGCACGCAATCACATAAAACATAAATGCATTTCTTACAAATAAGTAATGAGATTGAAATTGAGTATTTCTAATAAGTTCTAAATCATTTTTAAACTCAATGTTCTCTAATTTGTTGTCAGCAATAAGTTTATTTTTTATAACAAGCGCTTGGAAAAATGCTTCAATAACTTCTATTTCTGGGATAATAACCCGTTCAATAAAGGTAATAATTCTTTCAATACAAAGAATATATAGTTCTGCAATTTCTTTATCTTGTTCAACACCAAACTTCAAATCTTTTAACTCTAAAATAGTCTGTTCTGCTTCTAATTTCAGGTAATTTAGTTGTTCCTGCATTGATAAATTCTGTGATTGAGTTTTTTTCTTCATTCCTATTGGACCAGAGAAAAACGAATTAATGAAAACATCTCCTTTGCTCCAATCAATGTCCTGAATATAATCTTCAATAGAAATAAAACGATGTTCGGGAACGTCCATATAATTTTTGCTTTTTTCTGCCGCATACTCCCCTATCATTTTAATATTACCAAAATTCCCCAAAAAGTTACCTAGAAGTTCTATGTTATTAGAAATATTAGTAGCCCTAAAATCATTCAATTTTTTTATTGAACCATTAAGGTCTTTGATAGATCTATTTACGCTGCCTACGTTGACAGTCACTTGTACTTTAAAATCATCATATTTAATTTTAATTTCTTCAACTCGTGCCCGTCGTTCCTTTTCGCCAGTCATGGATTGAACTTTATCAGAAGCCCAATCTAATACATCTGTAATTAAACTCATTTATTTATCTCCATAGTATACAAAGTCATCACTAACTCTTTTATCTTTACACGCTACTATCTGTCCATCTTCAACTAGAAATTCAATATTCTCATTTTTGGTAATCACAAACCTTTGCTTTTTACCAGAAATCACAAAGCGACCTTCCTTAGAATTATATCTTTGACTTACTTTTATATTATCAGATGATAGATTAAAAAATCCCATTTTATACAAAATCAAACATACCATCAAGACAAATAACACAATTAATACACTTAAAAATATCTTCATCTCTAACTTTCCTCTCCTAATATTTTTACTCTATCCCCTTGGCTTCTCAGCCACATATCAATCCCGTTTCCAAAAGCTTCAGCTCTAACAATGACACCTTCCTCTATTTCCTTTTCAATTTTAGCTGTTGGGAGTTTATCCAGTAGGGCTTCCAGAACACCTGTAAACTCAAAGCGAACCGTTTTTAGTTCTCCTGAATACATAAACTGTATTCGTTTTTTGAACTCTGCTTCACTAAAGCGCTGACTATATGGAATAGAGAATCTTGTGTTGGTAATATCAATTTTTTGAATACGATCAATCCTAAAAATCGTTGGATATTTAATTTTTTCATCCATTTGAAAAGCTAAAAGATAAAAATAAAACTCAGAAAAAATAATACCAACGGGCTTAACTTTGTGCTGCTTTACTTTATTATCCGCTCGTTTATAATCAATCTGAATTACTTGTTGTTCTGTTATCGTTTGTCTAAGTTCCCAGATTTCACTTATTAGGTCTTTGCCGTGTTGAGGCTCAATATAATTCACCTTTTCATTATTTATTGCTCTATAGACCTCTTTTGCTTCTTCTTTTTGACAAAGTTTAAGTAGTTTATCAATAATATCTATAAATTCTTGTTTATTGAAGGCACGACTTTCAATTAAAATTTTACATAAAGTAAAACAAAAACCTTGTAGTATCAATACTTTAAGGGTATTGTCCCCGCCATTCTTACGACCTATCTGGACAAGGTCTTTTTTTATTGTTTAAAACAATAAAATCATTGGTGTAAACCCTTTCTTGTCAGCTCAAAAATTTCAAAAAGGGAATTTTTTGCACAGAAGAGGGCAGCGTTCTTTAATCACGAACAAACATAGCCCCGTTCAAAATTTGGTGGGGTATTTTCCGAATTTTAAGCGCACGCCCCTGCTCTTTCGTATGCCTATTTTATTTTAGGTTTACAAGCTATGTAAAGCAAATATTTTGTTAATTTATATTTTTCGATCGCTTGCAGGTCATCAACTCTTTTTTGCTTTTTATAGAAGAAAACACAAAAAAAACTCATCTAAAAAAATAATTAGATGAGTTAAACGCTTGATATGATTGAATTTGTGAAGTGTTTTGAAACTTTTTTAAAAAAATTTGAATAAAGCCCTTGACATGTATAAGTATTATCGCAATGTTATGTACTCGTTTAAAACGATGTGCAAAACAGTTCTGTTAGCAAACGCTTATATACAAGACATAGAATCAAAAACCAATTAAATTTACCCAAATAATCAAAAAAGTTGATAAAAAGTATTGACAAAGGTAGCACCTCGTGTTATAATATAATCAAGGTGAGGGTAATAAGACCTTATCAAATAAAATCGCAAGTCTCGAAAGGGGACGAGGAGGAAAAAATGAAAGTCGAAGAAATCTTAAATGCAATCAAAGAAACAGATTACGAATACTACGGCATCCGCGGCTGGAACGATACTTATAAAGTCGGACAAGTGCTACCAGAATCAGTAGAATGGGATTACGAATATGACCAACCTACAGAAAATGAAGTAGGAGGAACTTGTACAACATTAATCGAGTTTGACCAAGATTGGGACGAAGACGATGAAATCATTGAAGCGATCGAAAAAGCTTTAGAAATCCAAAAACGATGCTATTGCTATCCTAACCTTTATCTTGTAGGGAGCAACAGAAGAAATCCACGTAATGCTTACGAAGCTGATGAAAATGAAGCTATTTTAGCAGATGCAACAGTGATTAGCAAAATCAAATAAGCAAGAGGGGCAACCCTCTTGCTTATAGAATAGAAAGTAACAATGTTATGGAAAACTTACCAAAAAATATTTTTTATAAAAAATCGACAGGTGCTTATGTGTACCAAAAGCGCTTTAATGGCAAACGCTGGGAGTGGTCACGAAAAAACTTAGAAGCTATTTTAGAGGTAAAGAAAACTGCGGAGGCATATTATGCTGAACACGGAGAAGTACCTAAAATACTGGATCCGAGGGCTGATATAGATTACAAAAAAGAGCTGCCAATCGGAAAGAAGGTTGGAGAATGGACGATTTTGGAACATATCCCAAAGAACGGTAGAATTTATATGAAATGTAAATGTAGTTGCGGGAAAACAAGACAGGTGTACGCACCGAGTTTATTTAAGGGAATATCAATGAGTTGTGGTCATGTCTTGATCGAGGAAATGACCACGGAGGATTTTCAAAAACATAGCAAGGATATACAGAGGAAAAGGAGAGAGCCTAATATCGATAATAAGTTAGGCGAGCGATTTATCAGCTATAGCCCCCAAAAAAGGCGCTATATCTTTAGTATTGTTCGTTTTGGTGCGAAAGTCCGGAGAGCCTTTCGTACCTTTGAAGAAGCTCTGGATTTTAAAAAAGAAGTATTAGAAGCTATCGAAAAAAACGATGGCAAAATCCCCCAAAAGTATTTATAAAAGGAGTAAAATAATGGCAGACAAATTTAAAAAATCAATTTATTTAGCAGGCGAGCTTATCAATATTTATGATGAGTGCAGTAACAAAGAGCGCAACCGCTCGTTTAGTGGACGAGTAGCTGACATTGCAGACCGTTATGCAATCTTAATGGCTTTGACTGAGGTTCCAGAGCTGGCTGCCGGAGAAAAGGTTATTTTGGGTGAAGCTGTCTTGGGTGGCTTCATCGACCGAAACAAAATCCGATACTTGCCAGATAGCATTAGAGACACGGAAATGCAAGGGGCAGATGTCTTAGCAGGCGAGGTCGAGCAATTAGATTATGCGCAAAGACTAAAACTAATCGAGAGTTTAAAAATTTAAGTTAGCATTTGCTAACTTTTTTATTTGCTCGAAAAAAATAAAAAAGGCCCTCGGCATAAACCGAGGGCTAAACTGTCTGCTTTGTCCCATTTAAAAAAAGGGTGCAGTCCTATTTATTTTACTCTATAAGTTACACCTGCATAAATGAGGTCGCTTGACAATCCATTTAGTGCTTGAATATTTTCCACTGTTGTACCGTATTGAGCAGCCATGCCAGAGAGCGTATCTCCCCATTGTGCTGTATGGTAAGACACATTTTGAGGAGCTGATTGTCCTTGTCCTGTCAGTTTTAGAACTTGTCCTACATAGATATAGTTTGGATTGCTAATGCCGTTCAGAGCTGCTAACTGTTGGTAAGTCGTGCCATATTGAGCGGCAATTCCAGAAAGGGTATCACCCGGCTGTACCGTGTATGAGGCAAACTGCTGAACAGTTGGAGCTGATGCAGGTTGGCTATTAGTAGTAGAGATAATTTCTGCATTTTGTTTGTAAATCCAAGAGTTAATACCTGCTAACAGCACCTTGTCACCGCTCACCTCTGCTACTTGATAAGACCGACCTTTAACCCAATCAGGGATTCCTTCTCCTGTCGCCCAGTTGGTAGCCGAGAAATTAACCTTGACTGTGTCGCCAGCTTTAATATCACTTTTTGGTGTATTGTCAGCTTTTTCTCCCTCTTTGATAGCTGGTGTCTGTGTTTTAGGTGTATTCTTACGACCGTAACCATTATCTGTGATTCCCGTCAAGTCTACATTGCCATCAAGTCCACCAGTGATGTAAGTTGACGTAAATTGAAAGATAGCAATTCCTGGGAGTGACGGGAAAAAGTTGTA